>DASZEK010000053.1:0-38773 GCA_035941045.1 Pyrinomonadaceae bacterium
TGCCGGGCGTCAGGTGTCGGGGGAAGACAATCTCTTTACCGACACCCGACGCCCGGCACCCGGCACCCGCTTTCCGTATGGGTAAGCTCCGAAACCTCTTCAAAGGCGTGCTGGCGGGGGGCGCGGCCGGCGTGGCGGCGCTGGCGGCCGTCAACGCGTCGGTGGCGCGCGACGCGCCGGAGCCCGAGACGGGCGCTCTGGGCGGCGAGGCCGGCAGCTACGCTTGGAAGCACGGCCACGTCTTCTACCGGCAGGCGGGTCCGGCCGAAGCCCCGCCCGTCGTCTTCGTCCACGGCGTCGGCGCCGGGGCGCGCTCCTTCATGTGGCGCCGCAACTTCGAGCCGCTCTCCGACCACTTCCGCGTCTACGCCCTCGACCTGCTCGGCTTCGGCTACTCCGACAAGCCGCCGACCGCCCCCTACTCGGCCGACCTCTACGTCGAATTACTTTCCGACTTCGTCAAAGACGTGACGGGGCCGCCCGCCGCCCTCGTCGCCCACTCCTTGAGCGCCGCCTTCGCCGTCCGCGTGGCCGACGAGCACCCCGACCTCGTCCGCTCGCTCGTCCTCGTCTCGCCGACCGGCGCCGACCACCTCAACGCGCGCCCCGGCGTGACCGGCGCCGCCTTCTACGGCCTCCTCCACTCGCCCGTCCTCGGGACATCTTTTTATAACGCCATGACGAGCGAGCGCAGCGTCCGCGACTTCGCCCGCACGCACCTCTTCTACGAGAAGCGTTTCGCCACGCCGCGCCTCGTCGCCCACTACTACGCCGTCAGCCACCTCCCCGGCGCGCAGTACGCCGCCACGGCCTTCCTCTCCGGCTACCTCAACACCGACATCCGCGAGCCCTTCGCGCGCCTGCGACAGCCCGTCCAACTCGCGTGGGGCAAGCAGGACGAGGCCAACCCCATCGAGCAGGCCGGACTCCTTCTGAGGTTGAACCGCCGCGCCCGCCTCGAAGTCTTCGACCGCTGCCGCCAGATGCCGCAGGAGGAGCACGCCGTCCGCTTCAACGCCCTGCTCCGCGACGCGCTGCGTTAAAAAAAGGCAACGCCTGTAACCGCCGGGCGCGTCCGAGCGTTTAAAAGGACGAAGGAAACCGACGCACCCGAGGAGGAACCATGCCCGCACAGCCCCGCTCCCGTCTTCTTCCGGCCTTCGTGCTGGCGCTCGCCGCCCTGTCCGCGCCGCACGCCTTGGGGCAGACGCCGGCCGCCTCGACCGCGACGGCGCGCGCCGCCCTGCGCCCCGGCCAGTCGCTCTACATCGTCGCCTACCGCCGCGCGCTCATCCCCATCACCAACGACGCGGGCGAGGCCACCGGCAACTTCCGCGAGTACTTCGACACCAACCTCGACGCCGAGCGCAAGGTCCGCAAGCGCATGGAGGAGTGGCGCTACTTCCGCATCGCCGAGAAGCCGAGCGACGCCGACTTCGTCTTCCTCGTCAACCTCGACGACAACTCCATCGAAGGTCTCGTCATCCCCTTCGACGCCTACCGCACGCACTACAAGGAGAAGTACGACATCGACGCCCTGCGCGACTCGGCTTCGGGGCGCTACATCGCCGGCCCCCTGAAGCTGGCGACCATCACGCGCCTCAGCGACCGCCTCGTCAAAGAGTTCCGCGAGAGCGTGGACGGGCGCCGCGCCTCCCGCTAGCCGCCGCCCCCGGCCTTTGTCTGCCGCGCGCCTTCGGATTATCATTCGGCCGCTCTCTGTAACCGACCCGCGCCGACGAGGAGAACCCCCGAACGTGTCCGAACAGACGCCGCCTTCCCCCGAACACTTCTTCCAGACCGTCAACGCCTACCAGCGCACGGCCGCCATCAAGGCGGCGATAGAACTCGACCTCTTCACCGCCGTCGCCGAGGGCGCGCGCGCGCCCCGCGACTTGGCCCGACGCTGCCAAGCGTCCGAGCGCGGCCTGCGCATCCTCTGCGACTACCTCGTCGTCATCGGCTTCCTGACCAAAGACGAAGGCGGCTACGGGCTGACGCACGACTCGGCCGTCTTCCTCGACCGCCGCTCGCCCGCCTACATGGGCGGCGCCACGGAATTCCTCCTCTCCGACATGCTCACGGGCGGCTTCTCCGATCTCGCGGCCGTCGTCCGCAAGGGCGGGACCGTGATGAACGAGGAGGGCGGGACCGTCTCGCCCGAGAACCCGGTCTGGGTGAAGTTCGCGCGCGCGATGGCGCCGATGATGAGGATGCCCGCGCAGGCGATGGCCGAGACGGCGGCTGAGCCCGGCCGCCCGCAGAAGGTGCTCGACATCGCCGCCGGCCACGGCGTCTTCGGCATCGCCTTCGCGCAGGCCAACCCGCAGGCCCGCGTCGTCGCGCTCGACTGGCCGAGCGTGCTCGAAGTGGCGAAGGAGAACGCGCGGCAGGCCGGCGTCGCCGAACGCTTCTCGACGCTCGAAGGCAGCGCCCTCGAACTCGACTACGGCGCCGACTACGACGTGATCCTCCTGACGAACTTCCTGCACCACTTCGACCCCGAGACTTGCGAGTCGATTTTGCGCAAGGTCCGCGCCGCGCTCAAGGAAGACGGCCGCGTCCTGACGCTTGAGTTCGTCCCGAACGACGACCGCGTCTCGCCGCCCATCCCGGCCTCCTTCAGCCTCCAGATGCTCGGCGGCACCGAGTCCGGCGACGCCTACACCTTCGGCGAGTTAGAGCGCATGTTCCGAAACGCCGGCTTCTCGCGCAACGAGCTGCACGAGCTGCCCGCGTCGCCCCAGCGCCTCATCGTTTCCTACAAGTGAGCGAGGTTTCAGATGACGATAGCCGAGATGCTTCTTCCCGAGTTCGACCGCGAGGTGGCCGCGACGCGCAAGACGCTGGAGCGCGTGCCCGACGACCGCTTCGACTGGAGGCCGCACGCGAAGTCCACGACGATGGGCGGCCTCACCACGCACCTCTCGAACATTTTGAGCTGGGCCGTCCACGCCGTCGAGAAAGATTCGATTGACATCGCGCCGGGCGGCGTCCCCGTCCGCGCCGAGCCGGTCCGGTCGGCGGCCGAGGCCGTCGAAGTCTTCGACCGCAACGCCGCCGCCGCCCGCTCGGCCATCGCCGGGGCCGACGACGCGCACATGGCGGGGACGTGGACGCTCTTCGCCAACGGCAACCGGATTTTCTCGCAGCCGCGCGCCGGGGTCCTGCGCGGCATGGTGATGAACCACATGATTCACCACCGCGCGCAGCTCGGCGTCTACCTGCGCCTCAACGACGTGCCCGTCCCCTCAGTCTACGGCCCCTCGGCCGACGAGAGCACCTTCTAACGGCAAAGACGACAAGGAGGGTTGGCGATGGCGACGACTGACGGCGCGGCGCGATGTCGGCGCAAATTCCTGCGCCACTTCCCCGGCGGGTTCCACGACGCGAAGTACCTCGACTGGGAGCGCGACTACAAGTGGCAGACGCACGAGCGTTGGGAGGAGTCGCTCGACCGCGACGAGTTCCGAAGGCTGCTGCGCGCGCGCGAGTTCGCCGAGGTAGCCGCGCGCGCCGTCCGCGTCGAGCAGCGCAGCCGCCACAGCATGCTCTTCTCCTTCGAGAAGATGGCGCTGCGCGACGCCGTCAAAGTCGAAGAGGGCGCGCGCACCTTCGCCGAAGGTCTCTACGAGTTCCTGCACGGCGCCGGCTCGCCCGAGCGCAAGTTCAACGCTTGGGTCGAGGCCGTTGACTCGCTGCCGCGCCGCCAGACGCGCGTGCTGACGTGGCCGCTCGTCACCGTCTTCGGCTTCATCGCCCGGCCCGACGCGCACTTCTTCCTCAAGCCGAACGTCACGCGCCGCGCCGCCGCCGCCTACGAGTTCGACTTCCGCTACAAGTCGCGCCCCTCGTGGCAGGTCTACTCGAACCTGCTTGAGTTCGCCGAGCAGGTGCGGCGCGACAACAAGGACTTGAAGCCGCGCGACATGATCGACCTGCAATCATTCATCTGGGTCCAAGGCTCGGACGAGTACCCCGGCTGACGCTTGCGCGCGCCCCTCGACGAGAAGAGCCTCGCCCGCGCCGTCGGGCTGCTCGCGCGGCGCGACGCGGACCTCGCGCGCGTCGTCGAGGAGTACGGCACACCGCCGCTCTGGGCGCGCGGGCAGGGCTTCCCGACGCTCGTCCACGTCATCCTCGAACAGCAAGTCTCTCTGGCGTCCGCGCGCGCGGCCTTCGACCGCCTCGGCGCGCTCGCCTCGCCGCTCACGCCCGAGACGTTCCTCTCACTTAGCGACGAACAACTCAAGGGGGCAGGCTTCAGCCGCCAGAAGACGGCCTACGCCCGCGGGCTCGCGCGCGCCGTCGCCGAGGGCACGCTCGACCTCGGCGCGCTCGCGCGCCTCGGCGACGACGAGGCGAAAGCCGTCCTGCTCCGGCTCAAAGGCGTGGGCGAGTGGACGGCCGACATCTACCTCCTCATGGCCCTCGGCCGCCCCGACGCGTGGCCCGCCAAAGACCTCGCCCTCGCCGTCGCCGCCCGCGAAGTCAAACGCCTCCCCGCGCGGCCCACGCCGCCCGAGTTGGAAGCCCTCGGCGAAGCGTGGCGGCCCCACCGGGCCGCCGCCGCCCGCATCCTCTGGCATTACTACCTGAGCAGAAAGAAGTGACTACTTCACGAGTAGATGTTCATCGGCCGGGTGAGGAGGGCGACGGGGTCTTCGACGTTGAGGGCTTCGCGGACGTAGTAGGCTTCCCCGGCGGCGACGCCGATGAGTGAGCCGTAGTAGCGCCAGCGGTGTTCGAGCTGTTGGAGGAAGCCCTTCTCGCTGATGCGCGTGATGGGCTCTTCGGAGGACGGGTCGTAGAACTGCGAGCGGTGGGCGAGGATGGCGCGCATCTTGTCCTCGATGAAGTTCGAGATGTCCACGACGAAGGAGGGGGCGACGAGGCGCGAGTAGGCCGAGTGCGCCAGCATCGGCATCTTGACGGCCGGCTGCGCGGCGGCCTCGTCGTAGCGGCGCATCGAGGCGAGCCGCGCCGACTCCCGCACGATGCGGGCCGTGTTGGCGTGGTCCGGGTGCGGGTCGTCCCAGTGCGCGGTGAGGATGACTTTAGGTTTATAGCGGCGGATGACGCGGACGAGCGCGGTGCGCGCCTCCTCGGTCGGCCAGACGTGGCCGTCGGGCTGTTCGAGGTTGAGCCGCACGTCGAGGCGCATGATGCGCGCGGCCTCCGCGGCCTCCTGCGCGCGGCCCTCGGGCGTCCCGCGCGTGCCCATCTCGCCGCGCGTCACGTCGAGGACGCCGGTCCGGTAGCCCAGCGACTTCATCTTGAGAAGCGTGCCCGCGGCCGTCAGCTCCGCGTCGTCGGGGTGCGAGAAGACGGCCAGCACGTCGAGTTGCTCGTCCTGTGTGCTCATGTTTGGAAGTCGAAGCGGCAGCGGACGCCCTGTTCGCGGCCGGTGTCGTAGATGATGGCGAGGTTGCTGACGGTTATCTCCCAGTGGAAGTTGCGGCGGCTGAGGAAGCGGACGACTTCGGCCAGGCGGTCGGCGTCGATGTCGCCCTGCGCGATGGTGACGTGCGGCGCCCACTCGTCCGGGTGGTAGTAGTGCGTGACGGGGCTCAGGGTCGGGTGCCCGATGCCGTCCCAAATCTCGCGGTGCAGCTCGGCGAGTTGCGGGCCGCGGACGAGCGGCACGTGGAGGACCGGGTTGGCGACGGTGAAGATGCCGAGGCCGGCGGTGCGGACGCGGAAGGGGTGCGTGCGCGCGGCCAGCTTCCTCAGGCCGGCCTCGCAGGCCAGGTCGTCGTAAGCTTCGGCCACCTGGTAGGAGAAGTGCGGGTACTGCGTGACGAACATGCCGCGCACCTCGAACTTCTGCTCCAGCTCTTCCCAGATGGCCTGGACCCGCGCGTAGTGCCGGTCGTCAAGCAGCGTCACAACGCCCTGCATCTTACAGACAGTGCCCCTCTCGCCCCGGCCGAGTCTCTTTGAGAACTTCGCCTAAGATGTTGCGCGAAGCGGCGCCCGCGGTCAAGTTGGGAGGCTGTTGCCTTTTCGCGGCTTCGTTGGTAGCCTCGTTACCGCTCCCCCGGAAAGGTTCAAGACGGAGATGAGGCTGACGGTGCTCGGGTCGGGGACGAGCGTGCCGCACGCGCGGCGCTCGTCGTCGGCCCACTGGCTGGAGGCGCGCGGCGGGACGCTGATGCTGGACATGAGCGCGCCGTCCGTCCACCGCGCGGCGCAAGAAGGGCTCGACTGGGCCGGGCTCGACGCCGTCTGGGTCAGCCACTTCCACCTCGACCACGTCGGCGGCCTCGCGCCCTTCCTCTTCGGCACCAGGTACGCGCCGACGATGCAGGGGCGCACGAAGCCCTTGACCGTCTACGGCCCGCGCGGCACCGAAGAGCTTTTAAGGAAGTTCGACGAGGCCGGCGACTACAAGCTCTTCGAGCAGCCCTTCCCTTTCCGCGTCCGCGAGGTCGCGCCGCGCGAGGAGTTTGAAATCTTCGACGGCCTGCGCGCCCGCGCCTTCTCGACGCCGCACACGGGCGAAAGCCTCGCGCTGAGAATCGAGGAGGAGGGCGGCGCGTCGCTCGTCTACACATCCGACACGGGTTTCACGGAGTCTCTGGCCGAGTTCGCGCGCGGCTCGGGGCTCTTCCTGATGGAGTGCTCCTTCTTCCGCTCGAAGCCGATTGAGACGCACCTTGAGCTGTCGGACGCGATGCGGCTCGCCGAGCTGGCCGCGCCCGGCCGCGTCATGCTCGCGCACCTTTACCCGGAGTGGGACGGCGTTGACATCCCCGGCGAGGCGGGCAAACTCTGGGGCGGCGAGACAATCGCGGCGGAGGACGGCCTGCGGTTGGAAATCTGAACGATAGCCGATGCGAGTATGAACGTGATTGAGTTTCGGAGCGGGAAGTGGAAGGCGGCCGTCGGCGGCGCGCTCGCCGTGTTGCTGCTGGCCGGCGTCTACGCGCTGGCGCAGCCGCGCGAGCGGACGAGGAAGGACGCGCCCGAGAAGCTGCTCGAAGTCGGCACGCCTTCAAAGTCGGTCGGCGGCGGCGGGCGAACGCCGTCTGAGATTAAGGTCGTCTCCTACAACATCCGCTACCGGGCCGGCGAGGAGCTTGAGCAGTTGATAGGACTCCTGCGCTCGGACCCGGAGATAGGCGGCGCCTCCATCATCGGGCTCCAGGAGGTTGACCGCAACCGCAAGCGCACGGGCAACGTCAACACGGCCCGCCGTCTGGCCGACGCGCTCGGGATGAACTACGCGTGGGCCGCGCCGCCGAGCGCCGAGGGCGGCGAGGAGGAGACGGGCGTCGCCGTCCTCAGCCCTTACCCCCTGCGCGACGTGACGCGCCTGCTCCTGCCTCACGAGGGGCCGGGCAGCCGCCGCCGCGTCGCGCTCGGCGCCACCGTGCGGATAGGCGAGACGGACGTGCGCGTCTACTCGGTCCACGCCGAGACGCGGATGCCGCTGGAGAAGAAGGTCGCCCACTGGCGGGCCGTCATCGAAGACCTCGCGCACCATAAGGCGGTCGCGCACACGGTCGTCCTGGGCGACTTCAACACCATCAAGGGCAAGGACGTGCGCGCCGCGCGGCGGCTCTTCTCCGAGGCCGGCTTCGAGACGCCCTTCCCCGACGACCGCTCGACGTGGAAGACCTTCGTCGTCAAGCTCAAGCTCGACTGGCTCTGGCTGCGCGGCATGAAGCCGGTCAGCTTCGGCATCGACCGCGACGTGGAGTTCTCTGACCACTGGCCCCTCTGGGCCACCGTCAAGCTCGAAACGAAGCCGGCCGCCGCCGACACCGACGAGCGTTGAAAGCCCCGAAGGGGCGGAATGTTATAGCCTGGGGCAACGCCCCAGGAAAGCCACGGATAACGAGAGCCCTGAAAGGGCGGGACAACCTATCCCGCCCTTTCAGGGCTCCACATTTCTACCTCATCGTTTCCAGGGGCGGCGCTCACTCGCGTTCGCTCTGCCCCTGGCTTTTACATCCCGCCCCTTCGGGGCTTGCAAACGTCTCTCGCCAATCCTTCTACTTCAACACAATCTCGACGCGGTTCTGTTCGAGGGCGTTGCCCGTGGCGCGCTGGAGGTCGGCGACCGCCTTGTTGAGTTCGGTCTGGGCGCGCAGCTCGTTGCCGCGGGCGGTGGTGAGCGCCGTCTGGCGTTCGAGGACGAGGAAGACCGTGGACTGTCCGGCTTCGAGCTTGCGCTGCTCGGAGGCGTACTGCTGCTCGGAGGCCGAGCGCGCCGAGGCCGAGGCCCGCAGCCGCGACTCGGCCGTGCGAACGAGCTGGATGGCGTTGCGCACGTCAACCTGGATGAGCTGTTCGAGCTGCTCGCGCTGCGTGCGGATGCGGTCGCGCTCGACGAGCGTGCGCCCGAGCTGCGCCTCGGCCGTCGTGTTGCGGAACGGCAGGTTGACCGCGAGGCCGACGCGGAAGTTCGTGAAGCGGTTCGCCGCGAGGTTCGTTAGCGACTGGCCGTAGCCGCCGACCAGCGCCTCGGGGAGCGACGCTGCGGCGGGCGGGTCGAGGGGCCGCAACCCGCTCAGGCGCGACAGCTCGTTGATGCGTTCGCGCAACTGGGCGCTCGAAGCCGTCAGGGGGTTGTCGCCCGCCGCCGTGTTGACGGGGCCGGCGAGGCCGACCGCGCCGTAGGAGGCGACGAGGTCCACCTGCGGCTTCGACTGCTCGCGCGCGAAACGCTGCTCGATCTCGTTGACGGCCGCCGCCACGTCCGAGGACTGTAGCTCGGGCCGGTTCTTGAGGGCCACGCCCATCGCGTCGTCCAGACTCACCTGCGGCGCCACCACGTCAACCGAGTCGGCCGGCACGAGCGCCACGCGCCAGAGCGGCGACTCGCGGTTCTCGGCAATCAGGTTCTTGAGGTTGTTCTCGGTCCGGCCCACGTCGTCGAGCGCCGTGTAGACGCTCTGCTCGAAGCCGGAAATCTGCGCCTCGGCGGCGACGATGTCTATCGGCGCGAGCTGGCCCTCGCGCACCAGCCGCTTGTTGTGTTCGAGCTGCGCGCGCGCGTCGCGCACGGCGTCGCGCTGAATCTGGAGGTTGCGGAGCGCGTAGACCAAATCCCAGTAGGCGCGCTGGACGGAAGTAATCGTCTCGATGGCGCGCTGGCGGAACTGCGCGTCGGTCAACGAAAGGTTCTTCTTGGCAATCTCTATCTGGCGGCGGTTCTGGTCGAAGGCCCGGCCGCGAAGTATCGGCTGCGTGTAGTTGAAGGTGAGCGCCGTCGGGTACTGCGGGTTGAGCGCGGCGAACTGGTTGTCGGTCGAGACGCGGTTGGTGACGAAGTCGAGGCGGTAGCCGCCGCCGCCGCGGGGCGTGAGTCCCTGCACGGAGCTGCTGCTGAAGAGGCCCGACTGCGTGACGGCGCCCGAGGCGCTGCCCGAGAGGAAGCTGGCGGCGGGCGTCTCGGTCCGCTCGTAGTAGGTGCTGGTCAGGAAGCGCGGGTCGTAGACGCCGCGCGCGGCGCGCAGGTCGAACTCGGCGGCGCGCACGCTCGCGCGCGCCACCTCGATGTCCTTGTTGTTGGCGAGCGCCATCTCGACGGCCTCGCGGACGGAGAGCGCGCGCTGCTCGCCCATGTCAACGCCGACGCGGTCGAGCACGGGGAACGGCCCCTCCGAAGCGCGGAAGTCGGGCGCGACCTGCGGCACGTCGAGCTGCGGCCCCTGCGGCGAGGTCGGCACGACGCTCTCCGTGCCCGGCGCCTGCGGCCCCTGCGGCGCCGACACCTGACCCGAAGGAGTGACCGCGGGCTGCCCCGTGCCCTGCGCGGGCCGCACGCCCGTTGACGGCTGACCGGCGGGCGGGTTGGCCGGGGCGGTCGCGGGGACGGAAGGCTGCGCGGGCTGCTGACCTTGAGCGGGCGCGGCCGGGTTCGTTGACTGCTGCGTCTGCGACTGAGTGGGCGAGGCGGTCTGCGGCCCCTGCGCGGGCGCCGTCGAGGGCGGCGGGTTGTTGGCCGAAGGAGCGGGAGGGTTCTGAGCCGGCGCCGTCTGCTGCCCGTCCCCTTCCCCGTCACGCGGCCGCACCTTGGCGACGACGATCACGTAGCCTTCCGGCGAAGGAGACGGCGCGGCCCCTTCAGCCTTGCTCTCGACTTCCTTCCGCTCCGCCTTCGCGCCGCCGAACAGCGAGCCCGAAAACTCTTGCTTCGGCCGCGGCTCTTCCTTCCGCTGCCCCGACTGCTGCGCGCGCAGGGGCGCCGACGCCGTGCCTACCAGCACGGCCGCCAACAGCAGCCTGCCCGTTAATTTATGAATGCGTTCCTGCATATCCTTTGCCACCTGGGTTCCAACTTAATGCCTGCCGAACATGCCGAAGAGGGAGTGCGCCGCGGCGGCCGCGCGCCGACGCGCCCAACCGAAGGGCGCCGTCGCGAGCGCCCACGCGCGCCCCCAGACGCGGCTGCGGCCGAGGTCGTCGAAGAGCGAGTAGAAGACGGGCACGGCCAAGAGCGTCAGCAGCAGACACAAACTTTGGCCGCCGACGACGAGGACGCCGATGGAGCGGTTCGTGCCCGCGCCCGGCCCCCTCGACAGCGTCAGCGGCAACATGCCCGCGACGAGCGCGATGGTCGTCATCAGGATGGGCCGCAGGCGGTCGCGGTTCGCCTGAATGATTGCTTCCAGACGCTCCATGCCGTGCGAGCGCAGCTCGTTCGTGTGGTCGATCTGTAGAATCGCGTTCTTCTTCACCACGCCGAAGAGCAGCAGCAGGCCGAGGCCCGAGAAGATGTTCACCGTCTGCCCCGTCAAGAGCAGCGACAGGATGCCGAAGGGGATGGACAGAGGCAGCGTCAGCAGGATGGTGACGGGGTGGATGAACGACTCGAACTGCGCCGCCAGAATCATGTACATGAAGATGAAGGAGAGGACGATGGCGAGCATGAAGTAGTAGCCCGCCTTGCCCAGCTCCTTCGAGCGGCCCGCCAAGCCCGTCGTGTAGGACGGGTCCACGTTAAGCTCCTTGACGAACCCGTTCATCTGCTCGATGACGGCCGCCTGCGAGCCGCCCGGCTTGACGTTGCCGAGCAGCGTCACCTGACGCTGGCGGTTCAGGCGGTCGATGGCCGAAGGGCCGGTCGCCTCCTCGATGCGCACCAGATTCGAGAGGTTCGTCCAGCCCGCCTTCGACGACTGCACGAAGAGGTTTTCGAGCGACTGCGGGCTGGTCCGCGCCTGCCCGACGGCGCGCACGCGCACCTCGTACTGGTCGGTGCCCGCGTTGAAGGTCGAAGCCTCCTGCCCGGCGACGAGGACGTTCAAAGCCTGCGCGATGTCGCCCACTCGGACGCCGAGGTCGGCCGCCCGCGCGCGGTCGATGTGAACGCGCACTTCGGGCTTTCCGACGATGAGCGTGGAGTCCACGTCTACAACGTCCGGGATGGTCTTCATCTTCTCCTGAAGCTGCTGCGAGTAGCCGATAAGCTTCTGGAGGTCGGGGCCGCCGATGACGTACATGATGTCGGCGTTGCGGAAGCCGCCGCCCGAGATGGCCGCGACCTGCTGGACGCTCGTGCGCAGCTCCTTCGGGTAGCGCGTCATGACCTCGCGCGCGTCGCGCATCAGGTCGTTCTGCGTCTGCTCGCGCTCCTGCACGTCGGTGAGCTTGACGTAGATGGAGGCGGCGTTGACGGTCTGCTGCTGCCCGCCGCCGATGGTGACGAGCGTGTCGGTGACGCCGGGGAGCCGGCGGATGTCGGTCGCGATCTTCTCGACGAGCGCGGAGGTGGCCGCCAGCGTCGAGCCCTCGGGCGCGCGCACGCTGACCTCGAACTGCGACTGGTCGTCCACCGGCAGGAAGTTCTTGCCGACGAGCATGAAGAGCGGCACGATGCTGATGATGGTCACCACGCACGCCAGCACGACGACCCAGCGGTGCGCCATCGACCACCTGAGCATCGCCGTGTAGCCGCGGTCGATGGGCCGGTACCAGCGCGACTCCTTCGAGCTCTTCGGGGCGCCGACCTGGTGCGCGCGGTCCCCCGCCGCCGCGACCTCTTCCGAGGCGGGCGCGTCCGTCATCTCCTGCGCCGCCGTCTCCTGCGACTCGAACTGCCGCGCCGGCTCGCCCGCCACGACCTTCGACTCGTCGGCCAAGGCCGAGGGCGCGTCGCCCTCCGAAGGCACGGCGCCCGTGCCCGGCCCCTCGGCCGCCGCGTGGCGCTTGATGAGGCGCGCGGCGAGCATGGGAGTCAGCGTGAAGGAGACGATGAGCGAGATGGCGATGGCGAACGAAGAGGTCAGGCCGAAGGAGGACATGAAGCGGCCGACGATGCCGCCCATGAAGCCGACGGGGACGAAGACGGCGAGCAGCGACATGGTCGTCGCCATGACGGCCAGTCCGATCTCCTTCGTGCCCTGGATGGCGGCCTCGAAGGGCGCGTAGCCCTTCTCCTCGACGAAGCGGTAGATGTTCTCAAGGACGACGATGGCGTCGTCGATGACGATGCCGACCATCAGCGTCAGCGCCAGCATCGTGATTTGATTGAGCGTGTAGCCCATCGCCGCCATCAGGCCGAAGGTGGCGACGATGGAGGTCGGGATGGCGATGGCCGCGATGAACGTCGAGCGGAAGTTCCACAGGAAGAGGAAGACGACGAGGGCGGCGAGCAGGCCGCCTTCGACCAAGTGCGTCTCGATGGAGTCGAGCGCCGCCTTGATGAAGACCGACTGGTCGCCGACTATCTGCGTCCTCACGCCCTTCTTGTGGAGCGACGGCTCAAGCTCCGCCAGCCGCTCCTTCACCGCGTCGGCGACCTGCACGGTGTTCTGCCCCGACTGCTTCGAGACGACGAGCGTCACGGCCGGCTGGCCGTTGAGGCGCGCGCTCGTGCGCTGCTCCTCGGACTCGTCGGCCGTGTAGCCGATGTCGGAAATCTTGACGGAGTAGGCGCCGCGGCTGGCGACGGCGATGTTGTTGAACTCGGCCGGGTTCGTGATGCGCCCCATCGTGCGCACCGTCAGCTCCCTCGTGCCCTCGTCCACGCGCCCGCCCGGCACCTCCATGTTCTGCGAGCGGACGGCCGCCACGACCTCCGGGACGGTGACGTTGTAGGCGCGCATCTTGTCCGGGTCCACCCAGACGTGTATCTCGCGCATCGCCCCGCCGACGATCTCGACGTTGCCGACGCCGTTGATGCTCTCGATGCGCTCCTTAATCTCCTTGTCGGCGATGTCCGTGACCTCGCGCAGCGACTTGTTGGCCGAGACGGCGATGCGGACGACGGGCGCGGCGTCGGTGTCGAGCTTCTGGATGATGGGGTCTTCGGCCGTCTCGGGCAGGTCGCCGCGGATGAGCCCGACCTTGTCGCGCACCTCCTGCGCGGCCACGTCCACGTTCTTGTCGAGGATGAAGGTGACGAAGACCTGCGAGACGCCCTCGACCGAGGTCGAGCGCAGCTCGTCGATGCCGCTGATGGTGTTGACGGCGGCCTCGACCTTGTCGGTGATTTCCGTCTCCACCTCCTGCGGCCCGGCGCCGGGGTTGACGACCGTAATCGTGATGGTCGGCAGGTCAATCTTCGGGAAGAGGTCAACGCCGAGCGACGAGAACGAGAAGAGGCCCACGACCGTCAGCGACAGAATCAACATCGTCGCGAACACGGGCCGGCGGACGCAAATTTCGGCTAGTTTCTGCATAACTCTCTCGGGTGTCGGGTGTCAGGCGCCGGGTGCCGGAGATGTTTTACTGACACCCGGCACCCGAAACCCGACACCTTCTCTACTGTCTGACGGGGACGCCGTCGGCCAACTGCTCGACGTTCGAGGTGGCGACCAGTTCGTCGGCCGCGACCGCGCCGCGGACTTCGACGAGGTCGCCGTCCTGCTGGCCCGTCGTGACGAGACGCTCGGAGGCGACGCCGTTAACAATCACGAAGACGCGGCTGGTGCCGCCGTCCGTGCGGACCGCGCGCGCCGGGACGAGCACGGCCGGGTCGGTCTGCGGCAGAAGCACGCGGATGGTGGCGAACTGGCCGGGCTTGAGAAGGTTCTCGCCGTTCTCTATCTCGGCCTCGACCGTCAGCGTGCGCGACTGCGCCGAGACGTTCGGCGAGATGCGCGCGACGCGGCCGGCGAAGCTGCGGTCCGTGTACCCGCTCACCGAGACCGAGACGCTCTGGCCGGGCTGGATGCTCCCGATTGACTGCTCGGGGATGTCAATGCGCACGCGCAAGGGGTTCGTGCGGACGATGGTGGCGACCTTCGAGCTGGTCGAGACGTACTCGCCGAGGTCGGCCGGGCGGTCGGCCACGTAGCCGCTGATGGGCGAGTAGACGACCACGTCGCGGACGCCCTTCTGCGCCTGCTCGACGGCGACGCGCGCCGCCTCGGCCGCCGCCCGCGCCGTCTGCACGCCCGCGTAAGATTGATTCGCCTGCGCCAGCGCCGCCTCGTACTGCTGGCGCAACTGGTCGCGCTGGGCGCGCTGCTGGTCGTAGGCCGCGCGCGACACGTCGCCCGACTCCAGCAGTTTTTCGAAACGGCGCAACTGCTTCTCGGCGAGGTCCAAGGCCGCCTTCGAGGCGCCGACTTCGGCGACGCGCGTCGCGTCGAAACGCTGGCCCGAGCGCAGCCCGATGCGCTCCTCGGCCTGCCGGATGGAGGACTGAGCCTGCGCGAGCGCGGCCTGCGACTGTTCGAGGCGGAGGCGCGCGTCGGCGTCGTCGAGGCGGACGATGACTTGGCCCTTCTGGACGAAGCTGCCGAGGTCCACGCCGACGGCGACGACGCGCCCGCCGACCGTCGGCGCCACGTCCGTCTGCTCGTCGGCGGCGAGGCTGCCCGTCGCCTCGATGAAGCGGGGCAGGTTGCGCGTGATGGCAGGCGCCGTCGTCACGTCAACGGCCGCGGGCGCGGCGGGCGTCGCCGCCGCGGCCTCGCCCTTCTTGTTGGCCTGCGCCCGCGAGCCGCCGCAGGAGGCGGAGACGAGGGCGAGCGCGGCGAGCGCGAGGCTCGCGATGAGAGTCTTCAGGTGTAAGCGGGGAATCATGACGGTTTACTTCTTCTTACCTTTCTTCACGGGGGCGCTGCGCTTGCGCTCGCGCGCCGGCTTGACGCCGGGAGCGTCGGCGACGATGCCGCGCAAAAGTATCTTGGTGAACTCGCGGGCCGCCTCCTCGTTGGTGATGTGGAGGATGCGGCGCGCGGGGTCGCGGTCCCACAGGCTGTTGATGAGCGAGTGGTGCGTGACGGCGCCGGCGAAGGCGCGCACGACGACGAGCGGGTCCACGTCGCGGAAGGCGCCGCCGCGCTGGCGCTCGCGGATGTAGGCGCCGAGGAAGTCGTAGAGCACGCGCGCGTTCTTGTCCCAGAAGATTTGCGCGAGCTGGTGGCCTTCGAGCGCCGAGTACATCAGGAGCCGCAGGAACTCCGGGTCCTCCTGGTGGTGCTGCATCATGGTGAGCGCCAGCGACTCGAAGACGGCGCGGTCGTCGCCGCGGCGCATGGCCTCCTCGACGGGGCGGCGCACGGCCTCGACGAAGGGCGGCTGCTCGGTCTCGGGCGCGAAGGGGCAGGCGCCCGTCCCCGCGCACGCCTTGTAGTCGATGATGGCGGCGTAGAGGTCGTCCTTGGTGGCGAAGTGGCGGAAGATGATGGCCTCGGAGACTCCGGCGGCGTGCGCTATCTCCTTGGTCGTGGTGCCGCGGAAGCCGCGCTCGGAGAAGAGGCGGACGGCGACGCGAACGATCTGGAGGCGGCGCTCGTCGGCCGCCATGCGCCCGCCGGCCGGCGCCGCCTGCGCCGCCGGGGGCGGCTGTGCGGCGGCGCCGCTCGCGCCGTCTCTGGTCGTGGCTCTGCTCAAAACTGGCCTCCCCTGTCTCCGGACGGAATAAAAGTAAGTACTTACTTACATCAGAACGCGGGGCGTGTCAAGCGGGTTCCCTGTATTTTGGGGGCTGTATTGTTCCCAGCCTTGTGCTACATTTGGCGCGTACACTTTCATAGCAAAAGCGACTTCCCAGGCGGCCACACCGGGCGCGCGCGGCGGCGCCGTTTCAGCCGTCTTTAAAACCACCTCGCGGCGCGCGCGGAGTCGGCACGGCTCTTGCTCATAAGCCTCGGGAAAAGCTTTTTCCGGGAAGCGAAACTCGCGCGCTTTCATTGAGGCGTCAGGCTTGAAAAATAAGGACCAAGGAGAAAAGTAGGACATGTCACAGAATTTCGACAACACGGCTAACAACACGGGCGGCGCTTTCCCCGCCGGCACCGGCGCGACCGACGCCGGCACCACCCGCGACACGGGCTCGACCACCCTCGCCACCTCCGGCGGCGCGACCGGCGGCGGCGCCGCCGCCACGGGCGCGGCCACGGCCCCCGCGGGCATTACCGCCAAGGCCAAGGAGTACGGCCAGCAGGTCGCCGAGTACGGCCAGCAGGCGCGGGAGTATCTGACGGACAAGGCTTCGGTCGTGGGCGACAAGTTCCAGGACCTGCGCAACAAGGACTACGGCCAGATCGCCGAGGAGGCCAAGCAGTACGCCCGCCAGAACCCCGGCCAGGCCATCCTGATCTCCGCGGCCGCCGGCTTCGTCATCGGCCTGCTGCTGCGCGGCGGACGCCGCTCGTAAGGCACCCAGCCCGAGTCCAGAGTCCAAAGTCGTTACGTCCGAAGCCGGACCGCCGCGGGCGGGCCCCCGGCTTTAGACTTCGGCTTTGGACTCTCGGACGAGACCGGAAGGAGGTTTTGCGATGGCCGAAGTTGAGAGGAGGGCGGCGACCCAGCCCGCCCCGGCGCAGCCCGCCGCAGACATCGAGAACTTGCCCGCGCTGCTCGGCCGCCTCGGCGACCACGTCATGCAGCTCGTTGACACCAAGCTCAGCCTCATCAAGGTCGAGCTTAAAGAGGACGCCTCGTTCTACGCCAAGTCGGGCGCGGTCGCGGCCGTCGGCGCCGGCATCGCGTTCGTGGGCCTCGCGCTCGTCAACGTGGCGATAGCCTTTTTCATCAGCAGCTTTTTCGGCAGCGACGGCCCCGGCGTGGTCACGGAGCGGTACGGCCCGAGCGCCTACGGCCTCGGCTTCCTCATCACCGGCCTCGTCTACCTCGTCATCGGCGGCGTCATCGCCTACCTGATGGTGAACCGCATCAGCGGCTACAACCCGGCTCCGACCACCTCGCTCGAAGAGATCAGAAAGGACAAGCAATGGCTGAAGAACGAAATGTAGGGCTGGCGCGCGCGCCCGAAACGACCAGCGACCCCGGCGATCCCGAGCGGACGAAGGCCGAGCTTCAGCGTCGCATGGAAGAGGCGCGCGAATCCATCACACAGACCGTCACGGAGATAAAGGACACAGTGGTGAACCAGTACCAGCAGGTTAGAGAGACCATCACCGATTCGCTCGACTGGCGCGAGCAGTACCGCCGCCGCCCCGTCCACTTCTCGGTGGGCGCCTTCGTCGGCGGCGCGCTCGTCGGCTACGTCGTCATGGGCGCCCTCAAGGGCGGCCGGGCCGATTACGAAGACGAGGAGACGGACGCCGCCTTCTCGCGCATCGAAGAGGGCTTCGACCAGATGCCGGCGCGCAAGGCCGGCGGGCGCTCCTACGCCGCCTCGCCCGTCCTCGGCGGCGCGGCCTACCAGCGCACCTCGCGCCCCGAGTCGAACGCCGCGACCGAGGCGGCCGAAGTCTTCGGCGAGGGGCAGGCCGCCTACGAGTCGGCCGGCGACGTGGGGCCGGGCACGCGTCCCTCCTACAGCAGCGGCTATCAGGCGCAGACGGCCCCGCAGCCGCAGGCCGCCTCGCAGTCGCTCGCCTCCGCGCCCGAGCCGGAAGAGGAGAAGGGGCCGGGGCTCATCGCCCGCTTCAAGGAGACGAAGGCTTACGACAAGCTTCAGGACGAACTCGGGACGCTCGGCGAGCGGTTCATCGAGGAGCTTTCGCAGACGGCGCGCACGGTGGTCGTCCCGGCGCTCCTCGGCAAGCTGAAGGACCTGATCGGCGTTGACCTCTCGGGCAGCGGCGGGCAGCCCGGCTCGCAGGGTCAGCAGCAGGCGCGGTCGGCTTACTCGGCCCCGCAGCCGCAGCAGTCGCGGACGGCGGCCGCGGGGACCGGCCAGACGCCGGGCGGCACCGAAGGCTACGGGGCCTCCTAAAGCGGCGCGGCCGGCCGTCAGCAGTCAACAGAGTCCGAACGGGGCGGGCCGCCTCCACGAAGGCGTGCCCGCCTTTTTGTGCCTTATGGTTTCGTCCGTCGAAGTGGTCATCAACGGGGCGGCGGGCGGCGCAGGGGCCGAAGAGGCGGGGCGCGCGGCGGAGCAGTTCTTCGCCGAGTGCGGCGTCGAGGCCCGCGTCTCCGTGGCGCGCGACGGCGCGGAGTTGGGAGACCTGACGCGGCGCGCGCTCTCCAACGGCTCGCGGGCCGTGGTCGCGGGCGGCGGCGACGGGACGGTGAGCGCCGTGGCCTCGCTCGTCGCGGGGACCGGGCGCGCCTTGGGCGTGCTGCCGCTCGGGACGCTCAACCACTTCGCGAAGGATTTGAGCATCCCGCTCGAACTGGCGGAGGCGGCGCGCACGGTCTGCGAGGGGCGGGTCGCGGCGGTGGATGCGGCGGAGGTCAACGGCCGCCTCTTCGTCAACAATTCGAGCCTCGGCCTGTACCCGCGAATCGTGAGGCGGCGCGATAAGATGCAGGCGCGCGAGGGCATCGGCAAGTGGTCGGCCTTCGCGCGCGCGGCCCTCGCCGTGCTGCGGCGCTACCCGTTCATGCGCGTGCGCCTGAGCGCCGACGGCCGCGAGATAGTGCGGCTGACTCCGTTCGTCCTCGTCGGCAACAACGAGTACGAGGTCGAAGGCTTCAACTTGGGCGGGCGCCGCCGGCTCGACGCCGGGCGCCTGAGCCTCTACGTCGCGCACCGCACGGGGCGGCTCGGGCTCCTCGCCCTCGCGCTGCGCGCACTCTTCGGCCGGCTCCGGCGCGC
Source organism: Pyrinomonadaceae bacterium (assembly GCA_035941045.1). Classification (GTDB taxonomy): domain Bacteria; phylum Acidobacteriota; class Blastocatellia; order Pyrinomonadales; family Pyrinomonadaceae; genus QHXN01. Next base: position 18,920 of record DASZEK010000053.1, read on the forward strand.
GAAGGATTTCGACGCGCTCACGGTCGAGGAGATTTGGGTCGAGACGCGCCGCCCGCGCCGACTGCCCGTCGCGCTCGACGGCGAGGTCACGCTCATGACGACGCCGCTCCACTACCGCACGCTGCCGCGGGCGCTGCGGGTGATAGTCCCGAAAGAGGTGTCGGGCGCCGGGTGACAGGCGTCGGGGATAAAACCCGTTCCGACCTGTCATCCGGCGCCCGGCACCCGACACCCGTTATGAAAAAAATTGTCCACCTCTCAGACCTGCACTTCGGCCGCGTGGACCCGGCGTTGTTGGGGCCGCTGGCGGAGGCGGTGCGCGCTGTCGGGCCGTCGGTGGTGGTCGTCTCCGGCGACCTGACGCAGCGGGCGCGCACTCAACAGTTCGCCGAGGCGCGCAAATTCTTAGACCAGTTGCCGAAGCCGCAGGTCGTCGTCCCCGGCAACCACGACGTGCCGCTCTGGGACTTCTTCTCGCGCTTCGCCCGCCCGCTCGACAAGTATCGCCGGTACATAAGCGAGGACGTTGAGCCCGTCCACGAGGACGACGAGCTGGTCGTCGCGGGCGTCAACACGGCGCGCTCGCTGACGACGAAGTACGGGCGCATCAACGAGCGGCAGATAGGCAAGCTCAAGGGGCTCCTCTGTAACTACGCCGGGCACGTCACGAAGGTCGTCGTCACGCACCACCCGTTCGACCTCCCGGCGGGCGGCGACGAGCGCGAGATAGTCGGCCGCGCGCGCCTCGCGATGGAGGCGCTGGCCGGCTGCGGCGTTGACCTCCTGCTCGCGGGCCACCTCCACGTCGGGCACACGGGCCACACGGCCGAGCGTTACAAGATTGCGGGCCACTCGGCGCTCGTCGTGCAGGCCGGCACCGCCACCTCGACGCGCGGGCGCGGCGAGTCCAATTCCTTCAACCTCGTCCGCGTCCGCCACCCGCACATACAGGTCGAGCGGCGGCTCTGGCGGCCCGAGTCGAAGACCTTCGCGCCCGGCCCCGCCGAGACCTTCATGCATACGCCCGGCGGCTGGCAACGCCTCAGCGACGAGGTGGCCGCCGGCATCGCCTTCGACGAGGGCGCGGGCCTTCAGTCAACTTCTCCGGCCGGCTGACGGCTTCAGGGCAGGTGGTCCAGGTTGTGCTGCGCCAGCTTGCTCGCTTGGGCGTCGCCCGACTTCAGGACCTCGCGCCAGAGGGCGCGCGCCTCGGCCTCCTTCCCCAGCTTGTACAGGACGAGCCCGACGTTGTTCTTCACGACCGCCTGTCCGGGCGCGAGCTTATCCACCTCGCGGTAGGAGGCCAGCGCCTCTCTGTCACGGTTCAACAACATCAGGACCACGCCCAGGTTGAAATGCGCGTTCGCGAGGCGCGGGTTAAGGCGGACGGCCTCCCTGTACTCGCGCACGCCCTCTTCGTAACGCTGCATCGAGACCAGTACGTTGCCGGTGAAGAGGTGCGCCAAGGGTGACTGCGGGTCGAGGCGGAGCGCCTCGCGGCATTGCGAGAGCGCCTCCTGCCTGCTGCCCGTGAGGTTGAGCAACACGGCGAGGAGCGTGTGCGCCTTGGGGTCCTTCGGGGTGAGCTGCACGAGTTCGCGCGCGTAGGGCATCGCGGCGTCAGGCCGGCCCTGCTTGAGCAGAGCCACCGCCATGTTGCCAAGCCCGTCGGCCTTCTCCTCCGGCGTCTTCGGCGCGCCCTTCCGCTTCGGCGCCGCCGGGCGCGCGGAAGGCAGGGCGGCCGCCGCGGTCCAGTCCAGACTGTCGCTCGCGGGCGCGGCCTTGCCCGGCTGCGCGGCGGGGGCGGGGGCAGCGCGCTCGGCCCGCGCCAACTCTTCGACGACTCCCTTCTCCCAGACGCCCCGGCCTTCGGCGCGCGCCGCCGCCTCGCATTCGACGTACAGGCTCCGCGCGTACTCCTCCTGCCAGCCGAGGTCCGCTTCGTCGAGGCGGGCCGCGCCGTCGCGGAGCATCTGCATCGCCACGTCGGCCGTGCCGTCGAAGACCGGCCCGACCATCGTCCCGTCGCGGTCTATCGCCGTGACCCTGAGCCGGACCCTCTTGCCCTTCGTCAAGTCCGAGAGGTGTTTGCGCGCGAGGCTGCCGAAGGCCGAAGTCGCGGGCGGCACCTTCAGCGACCGCAGGCGGAAGCGGGCCGCCGTGTTGTCGCGCGTCGAGACGACGAGCGTCGCGCCGTCGGCCGCGTCGAGCACGGTGCCTTCGACGTTGGAGGCGCGGGCCGTCGAAGCGAGGCAGGCGAGCAGGAGCAGGGACGGGAATATGAGAGCGCGGGTCGGCGAGGTTTTCATCGTGGGATTCTTAGAGCTTACCGGGAGGATTCGGGTCTGCGGGGAGCAGAGCGCGGAGGGCGCCTAATCCAAGTTAACGGTTGGCCGGAAGGGATGTCAACGGTTAAATACGGGGCGCGGGTGAGGCGCGCCTGTCAGGCAAAGCGAGTCTAGGGGTTAGCCGTCTTCCTACCTTGCGGACGCCGGCCGGCGGTTTTGGTCTTCGGCTTTTTGACGGCGGGCGGGGCGGCCGAAGTCTCCTCCTCGGCGCGCAGGTCGGCCTCGGATTTGATGAGGGCCTTGACGGGCTTGCGCGGGAACTTCGTGTCGAGCATGGCGGCCTGGTAGACGAAGGCGGCCATGACGGAGGCGGCCTGCTTCATGTCGTCGGACTGGATGCGGTCGAACACGTCCTGCGTCGAGTGGTGGGTGCGCGTGTCGTACTCGATGTCGTCCTGGATGAATTGGAAGCCGGGCAGGCCGATGGCGTCGAAGGACAGGTGGTCGGTGCCGCCCGTGTTGGAGAGCGTGAGCGTCAGCGCGCCCGTGTCGGCGAAGGGCTCAAGCCACCGGCGGAAGAGCGGGCGGGCGGCCTCGTTGCCCTGCATGTAGACGCCGCGAATTTTGCCCGTCCCGTTGTCGAGGTTGAAGTAGACGCTGAAGCGTTCGTACTCGGGCTTGGTGACGATTGTTCCTTGCGCGGGCGCCGGGGTCGGCTGCGGGGTGACGGGCTTGTCGGCGGCGGCCTCGGGCGGGCCGGGCGTCGGCGGCGGGGTCGGCGAGGGCGTGACGAGCTTGCCGAAGTGCTGCTCGACGTAAGCCTTCGAGCCGTAGATGCCCTGCTCCTCGCCGCTCCAGAGGGCGACGCGGATGGTGCGGCGCGGCTGAAGGCCCAAAGCCTTGATGATGCGCACGGCCTCCATCGCGACGGCGACGCCCGCGCCGTTGTCGGTCGCGCCCGTCCCGCCGTGCCACGAGTCGAGGTGTCCGCCGAGCATTACGACCTCGTCCTTCAAATCCGTGCCCGGTATCTCGGCGACCGTGTTGTAGGCCATCAAGTCCTCGCCGTGGAACTGCACTTCGAGGTTGACGGAGACGCGCACGCGCTCGCCGGCCTGAATCATGCGCGCGAGGCGGTTGTACTGCTCAATCGAGAGGACGAGTTGCGGTGCGAACTTCGGCGCGTCCCGGTCCCACGGGCGCGGGCCGCGCTCCCAGGGCTCCGCGGCCGGGGCGGGCGACGAGGCGGCGGGGCGTGCCGGCTGCTGCGGCACCGTCGCCTGCTGGACGAAGACGTTGCCGCCGTCGCCCGCGCGGCTCGGGTCGACGACGAGCGCGGCGCCCTCCTCCTGGAAGAAGGCCAGCTTGCGCGCGTTGAAGGCGAACTGCTGTCGGTACTGCTCCGTGTTGCGCGACTGGCGCGGCGGCCGGGTCGCGGGGTCGGGCGCGTTGGCGAGGTCGAGCAGGTCTTTCTCCGTCACCCGCTCGGCCTCGGGCGTGAAGTGCGCCTTGACCTCGCGCGTGGGGCCGTTCAGGACGACCCGTCCGCGCAGCGTCCCCCGGAACCTCTCAAGCTCCTGCTCGTTCTTCGCGTCCACGTAGACGACCTCGGCGACGAGCGGCCCTTCGGTGCCCGGCGACCACGCCTTGGGGAAGGCGACGAGCGGGATGGCCTGCGGCTCGACGACCTCGGCCGAGAAGCGGCGCAGCGTCCAGCCGCGGCCGAACGGCCCCCACGCTTCGAGGCGCGCGTTCTGGAGTCCCCACGCCGTCATCTTGTCGCGCGTCCACTCGTTGGCTCGCTTCATGCCGGGCGAGCCCGTCAGGCGCGGCCCGATGACATCCGTCAAATAAGAGAGCGTCTGCATGACCTGCGAGCGGTTGAGGCCCTCGTCGCGGATGCGCCGGAGGGGGTGGTTCGGGTCGGGCGTCGGCTCCGCCTGCGGCGTCGGCTGCGGCGTCGGCTGCGGCTGCGCGGGCTGCTGCGCCGTGACGGGTGAATGTGCGAGGAGCAGCGCCCAGAGCAGGGCGGCTGCCGTGCAACGTCTGAACATGTCGGTGGCTCTCCTGATTTAAAGTGGGCAGTTGAAATTTAAAGTGTCGGGGGGCAAAAGACAAACGGAGGGTGAGCGGCGTGCTCACCCTCCGTCCTCTTTGACGTTCTCCGTTCCGATTAACTCGCGAGGCGGCCGGCGTTGCGGCCCGTGCTGGCGGTCGGCGGCTGAGTGCCGGCGGAGGCGTCCGTCACGTCTTCCGTGTAGCCGCAGCCTTCGGCGGCGCAGGAGCGGGTCGTGCCCTTCTTCGTCGTCTTCTCAAGGACGAAGGGCGAGTTGCACTTCGGGCAGGGCTCGGCCACCGGCTTGTCCCAGTAGACGGCGTCGCACTTCGGATACTCCGAGCAGCCGTAGAAGTATTTACCGCGCTTCGACTTCTTGACGACTATCTCGCCGCGGCAGCCCGCCTTCGTGCACATGACGCCGGTCGTCTCGCGCTTGATGTACTTGCACGCCGGGTAGTTGGCGCACGAGACGAACTCGCCGTAAGGGCCGTGGCGGCGGACGAGGCCGGCGCCGTCAACCGGGCACGTCTCCCCCTCAATCGGCACGGGGGCGGGGGCGGCGGCGCCGGTCTTCTTGCTTATCTTGCGGATGTTGCGGCAGTCGGGGTAGCCCGTGCAGCCGAGGAACTGGCCGAAGCGCCCGCGCTTCAGGGCCATCGGCTTGCCGCACAGCTCGCACGTCTCTTCGGGCGTCTCGGCCGTCGCGCCGTCGCCGCCGGCCGTCGAAGCGGAAGCCGACGCACCGTCTTCCGAGGCGGCCTGCGGCTTCGAGACTTCGCGCGTGGTGCGGCACTCGGGGTAGTTGGTGCAGGCGAGGAACTGACCGAAGCGGCCGAGCTTGATGACCATCGGCGAGCCGCAGTTCTCGCAGACTTCCTTCGTCGGGATGGCCTCGCGCTTGCGCCCCTTGACGTAAGTCTCGAACGCCTTGATGTCGCGGTCGAACTTCCCGTAGAACTCTTGCAGCGCGTCGGTCCAGGCGAGCTTCCCTTCCTCGATCTCGTCAAGCTCCTGCTCCATCCGCGCCGTGTACGACTCGTTGAAGAGGTCGGCGAAGCCGCCTTCGACTAAAAGGTCGTTGACGGTCGTCCCCAACGCGGTCGGGTGGAAGCGGCCTTCGAGGCGCTCGACGTACTCGCGGTCCTGAATGGTCGTCATGATGGCCGCGTAGGTCGAGGGCCGTCCGATGCCCTTCTCTTCGAGCGCCTTGACGAGCGTCGCCTCGGTGTAGCGCGGCGGCGGCTCCGTGAAGTGCTGCTCGGGCGTGACGGCGTTGAGCTTCAACTCTTCGCCCTTCTCGACCAGGGGGAGCTTGCGCGCGGCCTCCTCGTCCTCGTCCGTCTTCTCGTCGCGCCCCTCCTCGTAGACCTTGAGGAAGCCGTCGAACTTGAGCACGGAGCCCGTCGCGCGGAAGAGGAAGCGGCCGGCGGCGATGTCAATCGTCGTCTGGTCGAAGACGGCCGGGTTCATCTGCGAGGCGACGAACCGCTGCCAGATGAGGCGGTAGAGCTTTAATTCATCTTTGCCGAGGACGTGCGCCAGCTTCTCGGGCGTGCGCGTCACGTCGGTCGGGCGGATGGCCTCGTGGGCGTCCTGCGCATCCTTCTTGGAGCGATAGTGGACGGCCTTCTCGGGGAGGTAGGGCGCGCCGTACTGAGTCGAGATGAAGTCGCGCGCCTCAGTGAGTGCCGCCTCGGAGACGCGCGTCGAGTCGGTGCGCATGTAGGTGATGAGGCCGACCGAGCCTTCGGAGCCGAGTTCGACGCCCTCGTAGAGCTTCTGCGCCACCATCATCGTCTTCTTCACCGCGAAGCCGAGCTTGCGCGCGGCCTCCTGTTGAAGCTTCGACGTGATGAAGGGCGGCACGGGGTTGCGCCTGCGCTCCTTGGTTGCGACTTCCGAGACGACGAAACGCTCCCGCTCGGCCTCCGCGACGACGGCGCGCGCCTGCTCCTCGTTGCCGATGAGGATTTCCGACTTCTTAACTTCCTGGTCGAAGCCGGAGGTCTTGACATTCTGCTCGTCAATCTTCCAGAGCCGCGCGTCGAAGGCGGGCGGCAGCTTGGCCGAGAGGTTGGCGGCGACGGTCCAATATTCGGTCTTGACGAAACGCTCTATCTCGCGCTCGCGCTCGACGACCATCCGCAGCGCGACCGACTGGACGCGCCCGGCGGAGAGGCGCCCGCCGATGGTGCGGCACAGCAGCGGCGAGACTTTGTAGCCGACGAGTCGGTCGAGCACGCGGCGGGCCTGCTGCGCGTTGACGAGGTGCTGGTCAATCTGCTTCGGCTCCTTGAAGGCGTCCTGCACGGCCCGCTTCGTGATTTCGTTGAACATCACGCGGAAGTGGGGCTTCTTCGGCCGCTTGGGGACAATCTCTTCGGCCAAGTGCTGGCAGATGGCCTCGCCTTCGCGGTCGGGGTCGGCCGCGAGGTAGATGGCCTCGGCCTCCTTCGCGGCCTGCTTCAGCTCGCTGACGGTCCTCTTGTTATTCCGCTTCTTCGTGTCGGGGATGACCTCGTAGGTCGGCTCGAAATTATTCGCCACGTCCACGCCGAGGCCCTTCGACGGCAGGTCCTTGATGTGGCCGAGCGAGGCCATGACGCGGTAGTCCGGCCCCAGATATTTGCTTATGGTCTTCGCCTTGGCGGGCGATTCGACAACGACTAAATTCTTCGTCATTATTCGTCCTCTATAAATGAAGCGGGCCGGCGGCGGCCGGCCGTCTCCTTTTTCTAATATTCTCTATTTCCCAATCGGATGCAAACCCCTCGCACGCCTTAGATGCGCCCGAGGGCCGTCCGGCTCGCCGGGCCCTGTCCCGTTTAACCCTGAAATTTCAGCCGTTTACGGGAACAAGCTGGTTGACGGCGAGGAAATTCGGGCGGGCAAGAAAATGCACCACCGGCCGGTCGAAGTCAAATCGGACGGGCGGCGGCGGGCTATTTCGAGGCGAGTTGGCGGAAGTATTCTCGGAGGCTGCGTGTGCCCGAGGCGGGGGCGACGAGGTCATTGAGGGAGGCGGCGACGCCGAATTCGAGGAGGTCGGCGAGGCGGCGGTCGAAGAGTTTGACGGGCGCGGCGGCGGCGACCATGAGGCCGGCCGGGACGCTCGTGATTTTCGGCCGTGTCCCGAGGGCTTCGAAGGCCAGTTCGGCTATCTCTCGCCGCGTGTAGGTTTCCGGGCCGCCGAGGGGAATCTCGCGTCGGTCGTCCTTGCCCGCGGCGTCGGCGCAGGCGCGCGCCACGTCCTCCTCGTGGACGGGGTTCGTGCGCGCGTCGCCCGGCCCGATGACGAGGGCGCGGCCGCGGTCCCTCGCCATCTTGAAAATCTCCCCGAAAACGTAGAAGAAGCCGGTCGGACGCACCACCGCGTAGTCGAGCCCGCTCGACCGAAGGGCCGCGACAAACTCCTCGTGCGCCTCGACGTAGGCGAGCCCGCGCAGGCGCTCGGCCCCGAAAAGCGAGACGTAGACGAACTTGCGGACGCCGGCCGCGCGCGCCTCCTCCAGCAGATTCAGGTTCGCGCCGAGGTCAACCGCGCGGTAGGAGGCGCCGCCGCGCGTGCGCCCGAGTGCGAGGCTCGCGCCGAGGGCCGAGACGACCGCCTCCACGCCGTCGCAGGAGCCTTGGAGGGCTTTTCGGTCCCGCGCGTCGGCGACGAAGACCTCGCCCGGCCGGACTCCGGCCGCGTCCAGACGCGCCCTGTCGCGCACGAGAGAGCGCGAGCGCAAGCCCCGGCGGCCCAGTTCCTTCAAGACCATCGACCCGAGGCGCCCGCTCGCACCCGCCACTAAAATCTTTTCCATTAATTCCTGATAAAAGAAGGGTTCGCCGGCGTCGTGCCACACCCTTCCGTCGAAGGGGCCGCTTCGGGCCGTCTCCCCGACGCGCCCTACCGTGGGGGAGTGGCGCGGCTTAAGGGCACAGACGCCGGCGATCTGGTCGGACGCCGTTTGTCTAAGTCGAGCGTCCTGAGAAATTTACGGGGCGCGGGCCGCCCTTATGAAAAGTATGAAGGTTAGATAAAACCGGCCCGACTTTACCCCTCCGACAGCTAACGCGTAAGCCCGCGGCCGGAGGGATCACCGCCCGGAGATTTTTTTTTGATCCCTTCCGCCCGGCTTTCTCGCGTTCAAAGTTAGGGCACGCAGTCCACACGCCCGAAACCTATGAAAAACTTGGCAAAAAGCCTTTCCCGACGCCCGGCGTCCGTCCTTTTTTTAATCTGTGTGCTGTCGTCGGCGGCCGTCGCGCAGGGGACTTCTAATAAGACTGTGCGCGAGCTTCGGCTCGGCGAGACGGTCATTAAAGTCAACGTTTACGAGAAGGCGGGCGGCGCGTCCGTCACCTTTTTTGCGCCGCACCACGACGAGCGGACCGCCGGCCTGACGGCGCGCGAAGTCGTCGAGCGTCGCGGCGGCCGACTCGTCGAAATCGAATCCTTCGACGACGCGGGCCGACCCGCCCGCCGCCTTCGATTCACGGCCGGCGGCAAGCCCTACAGCGTCGACCCCAACCGGATTTACACCGACAACGGCCGCCGCTGCGCCTCGCAAGGCCCCGAAGCCGACGCGGCAGTTAAAAGCTTCGCCGACGCCCTGCTCAAAATCATCCTCCCGCCCGACGCGCGCGGGCCGCGCTTCGTCGTCGCCGTCCACAACAACATCGACTTCGACTCGAAGGCACCGAAGGACCGGGCCGGCGATTTGACGGCCGCCGCTTACGCGAGGACGGCGCGGCTCGAAGCGGCCCCGCCCGGCGGCTTTCACGAGTCGGCCGCGGGCGTCTACCTGTCGAACGCGGAAGGCGACGCGGACAACTTCGTCATCGTCTCGGCGGCGAGCCTGATGCCGCACTTCGCCGGGCTCGGCTTCAACGTCGTCGTTCAAAGGCCCGCGGCCGACCTGCGCGACGAGAGGTGCAGCGTGGACGACGGCTCCTTCTCCGTCTAAGCAGCGCAGCAGGACATCCTCTACGTCTGCCTCGAAGCCGACAACTTGGGCGGCGCCGAGCGGCAGCGCCGGATGCTCGAAGCCGTCTATCAACTCCTGCCCCGACTCCCCGACACGTCGGCGAAATAAGAGCTGAGTCTTTCGTGATGCTTTTGCCCGCCCGGTCACGCGTTGCTGTGTGGAGGCACAGTGACCATGTTGACGGGGGCGGCGAAGAGATTGGTTTACGTCTTACTGCTGACGGCGGCGGCGGGCTCGACCTGCCTCGCCAACGGCGGAGTTGTGAAGAGGATGGAAACTGACAGCATCGTCGCCGCCCGCTTCGGCGACGCTCTCAAGAACGCGTTGGCCCGCCGCGGCCTCGGCGCGGGCCCCGCGTGCGTGGGCGACGCCGTCGAGAGGCGCATCCTGCGCGAGTACGGCGCCGTCTTCGTGGCCTCCGAGCAGGTCACGACGCCGCCCGTCTGCATGTTCACGAGCGCCGAGCAGGTCGAATCCTTCCAGCACCCGTCGCGCGTCGCCGCGGCCGTCGTCGGCGGCGCGACCGTCGAGCTACAGCCCGCCGCGATGCGCGCCCTGCTCGCCGCGCGTGAGGAGGCTTTGAAAGTCGGCCTCGACATCACGCCGCGCGACGGCTCGGAGGCGGGCCGCCGCGTCTACGCCGACACCGTCCGCCTCTGGAACTCGCGCTTCCTCCCCGCCCTCGACTACTGGCAGGAGCGCGGGCGCCTGACGCCGGCCGACGCCGACCGCCTCCTCTCGCTGCCGGTCCGCGAGCAGGTGGGCGCCGTCTTGGAGTGCGAGCAGCGCGGCATCTACTTCGCGAAGGGCTTCACCAAATCCATCCTCCACTCGGTCGCCGCGCCCGGCACCTCGCAGCACCTCTCGCTGCTCGCCTTCGACGCCAACGAGTACGCCGACGAGGAAGTGCGCCGCATCCTCGCCCGCCACGGCTGGTTTCGCACCGTCCGCAACGACCACCCGCACTTCACCTACCTCGGCCGCCCCGAGCGCGACCTGCCCGCCCACGGCCTCGTCAAACTCACCGGCCGCGACGGCGAGTTCTGGGTCCCCAACGTCTAACGAATAACTTAACGGCGGGCCTTGATGTCGTAAGCCCAGAGCGTGCCGAGGTCGCGGACGTAGAGTCGGCCGTTGGCGATGACCGGGTAGGCGAAGGCCATCTCGGCGAATTGCCCGGCCTGTTTTTTCTTCGGCTGGTTGGGCGGGGTGAAGCGGCCGCGCTCGCGGAAGCCCGCGGGGCTCGCCTCCGCCAGCACGAAGTCCCCGTTGACGAGGTGGAGGTACAGGAGCCCGTCGGCGGAGGCCACCGAAGCCCAGCCGAACTTCTCCGCCTTCCACATCACCTTCCCCGTCGCGAACTCGACGGCGAGCAACTGCTGCATCGGCTCCGTGCCGTAGAGGTAGTCGCCGACCAGCACCGCCCCGCCGATGCCGTTCGGGAGCCCGCGCGCGAAGTAGACCTGCTCGGCGGCGACCCCTTCGCCCTCCGGCTTCAACCGCACGAGCGCGCCGCCGACCCCGAGCGCCCCGCAGTAGACGTGCCCCTCGCGGCCGACGGGCGTGAAGTACTGCGCCGGCCCCTTGGCCGCATCCTTGTAACGCCAGAGGAACTGTCCCGTCTTCGCGTCAACGCCGACCAGCCCCTTGCTCAAGAGTTGCACGTACTGCCTGCGGCCCCCGCCCTGAACGGCAATCGCCGACGCGTAGCCGGCCACGTCGCCGCCCGGTATCGCCGACTCCCAGACGAGCGCGCCCGTCTTCTTGTTGAGCGCGACCATCGTCGCCCGCGGGCCGCCGGGCGTGACGACGACGAGGTCGCCGTCGACCAGCGGCGACTCCGCGTAGGCCCACTCGCCCGGCTGGCCGCCGAACTCGCGGCGGACGTTCTTCTGCCAGCGAATCTTGCCGCCCTTCGCTTCGAGGCAGACGAGGTCGCCGTCCGACCCGAGCGCGTAGATTAAGTCGCCGTCAACGGTCGGCGTGGAGCGCGCCTTCGCGTAGGGCGGGTTCTGGTCCGGGTTGCCGACGTTGCCGACGCGCGTCGTCCAGACGGGCTTCCCGTCTTGAATCGAGAGCGCCTGCACGAACTCGTTGTCCATGCCTCGGTTGCTCATCAGGTAGACGCGCGAGCCGACGACGACCGGCGTCGAGTAGCCGTCGCCGATGTCGTCCACCTGCCAGAGCAGCTTCGGCCCACCCGCCGGCCATTGTTTGAGGAGGCCGCCCTCGCGCGAAGTCCCGTCGCGCACGGGGCCGCGCCACTGAGGCCAGTCGGAAGCCACGGCGGGCGAGACGGACAAGATTAAGAAGCACAAACAGAGGGCCGCGGCGTTGAATGGAAATCGTGTCTTCATGTCTTCTCCTTATTCGTGGCGCAGGGCGTTGAGCGGGTTGACGCGCGCGGCGCGGCGCGCGGGGATGTAGCAGGCCAGCAGGGCGACGGCGACGAGCAGGAGCGGCACGCCGAGGAAGGTGACGGAGTCGGTCGTGCCGACGCCCAGGAGCAGGCTCGCCAGCACGCGCGTCAGCGCGAACGCGCCCACCAATCCGAGCGCGATGCCGACGAGCGCCATCCGCATCCCCTGACCGACCACGAGCCGCACCACGTCGCGCAGGGCCGCGCCCAAGGCCATGCGGATGCCTATCTCGCGCGTCCTCTGGCTGACGGCGTACGTCATCACGCTGTAGAGCCCCATCGTCGCCAGCACCAGCGCCAGCAGCCCGAACGTCGTCGCCATCCCCGCCGCCACGTTCGGCCCCCAGTAGGCCATCTTCAGATTGTCTTCGCCCACCATGACGCCGTAGACGGGCAGCCGCGCGTCCATCTGCGCTATCTCGCGGCGCGCGACCTCCACCGCCGCCTGCACGTCGCCCGCCGACTGCGCGCTCACCAGCAGCGTCATCCCCGTCCGCGGGTGCTGGTAGACGGGCAGGAAGATGAAGGGCAGGTTGTCTTCGTACAAGGAGCGGTAGCGCCCGTCTCCGGCGACGCCGACGATTTGCATCAAGGGCGTCCCCTGCCCGAAGTTGAAGCGCCTGCCTATCGCGTCCCGCTCGCCGCCGTAGAAGCGGCGCGCGAACTCCTGATTGACGATGACGACGCGGGGCGCGTCCACGTCGTCGCGGTCGTTGAAGTCGCGCCCCTCGACGAGCGGTATCCGCATCGCGTCGAAATACCTCGGCGTCACCTGACTCACGTCGCAGTTGAAGCCCTGATTCGGCGGCGGGTCCAGCTCGCCCTCCTTCACGACGGGGCCGCGCGTGGTGTGGCCGACGGCGAGCGGCATCTCGTCAATCAGCGCCGCCGCGCGCACGGCGGGCTGCGCCTCGATGCGGCGAAGCAATTCAGGGAAGAAACGCTTCGTGGCATCCTGCTCGTCGTACGCGAGGTTCCTCGGGTTAACCATCATCGTGACCAGATTCTCGGCCTCGAAGCCGGGGTCGATCTGGCGGACCTGCCGCAGACTCCTGATGAAGAGCCCCGCGCAAATCAGCACGACGATGGAGATGGTGACCTGCGCGACCACGAGCACGCCGCGCAGGTTCAAGCGGCGACGGCCGTGGGTCCTCTGCGGGGCGCCTCCCTTGATGACGTTTACGAGGTCGGTCCGCGACGCCAGCACGGCCGGGGCCAGCCCGAACAGCACGCCCGTCGTCAGCGAGATTGCCATCATCCATCTCAACACGTAGCCGTCCGGCGCGAAGTCGAGGCTGATGGGGTAAGGTACCGGCGGGAAGGTCGCCCACACGGCGCCCGAACTCCAATACGCGAACGCCAGCCCGAGCGCGCCGCCGAGGAGCGCCAACAGCACGCTCTCCGTCAACAGTTGACGCACGATGCGACCGCGGCTCGCGCCAATCGCCAGCCGAATCCCTATCTCCCTCGCGCGCGTCGTGGCCCGCGCCAGCATCAGGTTCGCCACGTTGAAGCAGGCCAGCAGCAGCACCAGCCCCGAGACGCACAGGGCCAGAAACCCGCCGTACCTGATGACGGCCGTCGCGCCCTCATAACGGCCGTCGAGTTCGGTGGTGAGCTGGATTTTGGTGTCCGCGTTCTCGCCGGGGTAAAGCTTCGCGAGGTCGCCGGCCACGAGGTTCAAATCCGTCTCCGCCTGCTCCATCGTCACGCCGGGCTTCAGACGCCCGTACAGCTTCCACAGCGTGTAGCCGCGGTCCGTCCTCCACTCCGCGCGCCGGCCGAACTTCTGCGCCATCATCAAGGGCACCCAGAACCCCTTGCGCAGATAGTATTCCCCGCCGAGGAACGACTCCGGCATGACGCCGACGACCGTGAACGCCTGCCCGTTCAGGTAGACGGTCTTGCCCACAATCGAAGGGTCCGCGCCGAAGCGCCGCTGCCAGAGCGTGTGGCCGATGACGGTGACGGGGTGCGTGTTCGGCGTGCTATCCTCTTCCGGCAGGAAGCCGCGCCCGAGCGCCGGCTTGACGCCCATCACGTCGAAATAATTGCCGCTCACCAGCTCGCCCCAGATGATCTCGGCGCGCGTGTTGTCGCCCGCGTCGCGGCTCTCGCTGGAGCTGATGCCGGCCGAAGTCTCGCGCCACGCGCAGAGGTCCGAGAAGCTCTTGTTCTGCCCGCGCAAGTCCAGATAGTTCGTGTAGGAGAACTCGCCCCACACCCGCGCGTCCTTCTTCCGACCCCAGTACGGGGCGACCAACTCGTCCGGCTTCTCCACCTGCAGCGGGCGCAGGACGAAGCCGTTCACGACGCTCAGGATGGAGGTGTTCACGCCGATGCCGAGCGCCAGCGTCAGCGCGGCGACCGCCGTGAAGCCGGGCCGCTTCGCCAGCACGCGCACGCCGTAGCGCAGGTCGCGCATCAGGTCATTCGCCCACCGCGTTCCGCGCGCGTCGCGGCACATCTCCTTCACCTGCTCGGGGCCGCCGAGCGCGAGCCGCGCCCGCCGCCTCGCCTCCGCGGGACTGTGGCCCTGCGCGATGAGGTCGCTCGTATGCGCTTCCAGGTGAAAGCTCAGCTCCTTCTCAAGCTCCTCGTCGAGCTTGCTGCGCCGAAGCAGGCGTCGCCACCAGCCCATCACGCACCTCCTTCGGACAGCTTGAGGATGAGGCCGACGGCCTCGGCCAGACGGAGCCAGCCCGCCGTCTCGGTTTCGAGCTGCGACCGCCCTTTGCGCGTCAGCTTGTAGAACTTGGCCTCGCGCCCCGTCTCGGTCGCCTTCCAGTCGGCCGCCAGCAACCCGCGGTTCTCCAGCCGGTGCAGCGCCGGGTAGAGCGAGCCCTGCGGGACCTGGACCACTCCGCGGGACGCCTGGTCGAGACGCTGCGCGATGGCGTAGCCGTGGACGGGGCCGAGGGCGACGATTTTCAGGATGAGTAAGTCAAGGGTTCCTTGAGGCAGGTCTGATTTTGTCTGAGTCAACTGGGATACCTCCTCCTTCGACATATAACACCGTCACATGTAGAAGCACAAGGTATACGTCGCGACTCGGAAAAAGTTCTCGCGCTACAGTTTTTTGACGAAGCACCGGCCGGGGAGCTGCCTCACGAGGTCGCGCATCTCAAGGACGAGCAGCACGCCGGCCAGTTCCTGCACGGGCGCTCCGCTCCGCTCGGAGAGCGCGTCGATGTGGGCGGGCTCGTCCGTCGAGAGCAGTTCGTAGACGGCCCGCTCCTGTTCGGACAATTCAGGCGACGCCTGCGGGGTCGGCGGGGCGGGCTCGTCATTCTTGAGCTCGGGCGGGAGGAGGCAGGCGGCGATGTCGGGCGGGAACTCTGCGGCCACGTCCTGCCACTGTTGGACGAGCTTGGCGCCGGCCCCTTTGATGAGGAAGTTGGTGCCGAAGGAGTTGCGGGAGGTGATGTTGCCGGGGACGGCGAAGACCTCGCGGTTCTGCTCCATCGCGAGGCGGGCGGTGATGAGCGAGCCGCTGTTCTCGGCGGCCTCGACCACGACGACGCCGAGCGAGAGGCCGCTGATGATGCGGTTGCGGTAGGGGAAGTTCTCGGCGACGGGCGGCGTCCCCAGCGGGAACTGCGTGACGAGGGCGCCGCCCTTCTCAAGAATCTCGGCGGCCAGCTTCGCGTGGTCGCGCGGGTAGATTTCGTCGAGCCCGGTGCCGAGGACGGCGACGGTGCGGCCCCCGGCTTCGAGGGCGCCTCGGTGCGCGGCGGCGTCTATGCCTCGCGCGAGGCCGGAGACGACGGTCACGCCGCGCGAGGCGAGGTCGCGCGCCAGCATCGAGGCCACGTTCTGCCCGTATGTCGAGCAGCGGCGCGAGCCGACGACGCCGACGCACGGCGCCTCAAGGCACTCGGCCCAGCGGCCCCGCACGTAGAGCGTGATGGGCGGGTCCGCAATCTCGCGCAGGAGTTGCGGGTACGAGCCGTCGTCTAAGACGAGGATGTCGGCGCCCTCCATCGCGCGCACGCGCTCCAGCTCGCGGGCGGCCTCCTCGTGGCGGTCGCGCAGGGCGATGGACTCGACGGCCTCGGGCCGCAGCCTCAGTCGCTCCAGTTCCGACCTCAGGGCGCCGTAGACGCCCTCGGCCGAGCCGAAGCGTTCGAGCAGCCGCGCGGCCGCGCGCGGGCCGACGCCCGGCGTCATGTTCAGAGCTATCCACTCACGCATAGGAAGTGACGAGTGACAGGTGACGGGCGACAAGAAAAAGCGGGTGGGATGGCGTTCGGGTGGGAGTCGGAGGACGAGGGAGGACGGGCGAGCAGCTTGTCACTCGTCACTCATCACTCGTCACTTCTTTTTGGCGGAGGCGTGTGGGAATCGAACCCACCCGCGCCTGCTCTCACAGTCGCGCTGACGGTTTTGAAGACCGCGCCGTTCACCAGAACGGATGCGCCTCCACTTCCGCGAGGAGGAGTCTAGAACCTAAGCGGCGGGGGCGCCGACTGTCAAGCGGGGGGCCGGCGGGCGACATTCTTGACCGTCTTAAACCCATTCACGTTGACGCTCGCCCGCGCCCGCGTGTAGAATCCACGCCCACACGAGCAGCCCCAACAGCAGTTGAGCCGCGACTCGGGTTGGCGCCCGCCGGGCCGGGCGGACGGGCGGCGGGGAGGCACCATCGCCAGTTTCCTTAAGACTCTTGCAATCCTTTTCATCACAGCGCCGCTGTTCGGCGCCGCGCAGCAGCGTTGCGACCACGCGGCGCGGCCCGCGCCCGCCGAGTCGGCGGCGCGTGCCGCCTCGTCACCGGCGCGCGCGGGGGGGGAACGAATGAGCGGCCTGCCGACGGGGACGTGGGGCGGGCGCGGGGTCGTGCTCGTCGTCACGGACGAGGGCGCCAGCGTCGAGTTCGACTGCGCCCACGGGACCATTGAGGGGCGCATCGAGTTGGACGCCGACGGCCGCTTCGAGGTGGCCGGGACCTTCGTGCCGGAGGGCGGCCCGACCAGCGTTCCCGCCGACGGCCCCGCCAAAGAGAAGAACATCAAGGCCCGTTACATCGGCCGAGTCGAGGGGAGGAAGATGACGCTGGACGTGAAGCTCCCCGAGACGGTGGGCGGCGACGGCGCGCTCACGCTCACGCACGGGCAGGAGCCCCGACTGGAGAAGTGTTACTAGCCGGGGCGCCGGGCGGGAAAAATCTTTGTTGGCGAAAAGCCGCGCCTGCTTTATTATTCGTCCGCTCTAGGTGAAGTCAGATTGCTCCCGGAGAATCCGGGTCAGCGCGGCCGGTCCTTATTTAGCCTCCTGGCCCCGACTCCAGCCTTCAGCGTAAGTTCCTATTCTTTCCAACGACCGATCCCGAGGCCATCTCGCTTAAACGGCTCGAACAGTTCTACAGCATTTCTCGGAGGGGCACGTCTGACGGCGTCGAACTCCAACCCTCGCCAGGCGGCACGCATGCGACCCCGTGGCGACCACCGCTCCAACCGCCACCGATCTTAGGAGGAAGAGGTAAATCCGATGAGAACCACCAATCCCCGTCCGCGGAACCTTCGTGGGCACCGTTTTACACCGTCTCTCAAGTCCCTCAAGCAGGCGTGCAGGCTGTCCCTGTGCTTGGCGCTGCTCTGCCAGGGCTTCATCATCGCCCCGGCCCGCATACTCGCCGCGCCCGCGGTCCAGTCGTCGGGGCCGCGCAGCCTGGAAGTCGAAGAGACGACCATCTCCAACGGCGCGCTCATAGACCAGCAGATTCAGAACGCTCAGAACGGCAAGCAGACCACCTCCGAAGGGACCGAGGCGGTCGTGCCGGTCGGCCCGGACGACACCATCAGCGGCGAGGAGCCGGGGGCGGGGGCTCCCGGCGACAGCGCCGCGTTCGACGCCATCAACTTCGACGAGAACACCAACCTGACGGGCTTCTTCCAGATTCCGCCCGACTCGGCCGGCGCCGTCGGCCCGACGCACCTCGTCAACGTCGTCAACTCTTCGATTGAGATTTACACGAAGACCGGCGTGCGGACGTTGCGCCAGTCGCTCAAGAACTTCTTCGCCAGCGCCCCGTCGCCGCCGCAGACCAACACCTTCGACCCGAAGGTCATCTACGACCAGTACGCCAACCGCTTCATCGTGCTGACGATGGAGAGGATCGAGGCGGCGGGCGCCACCCCGAACCAGTCCCGCGTCTACCTCGCCGTCTCCGATGACAGCAACCCGAACGGCACGTGGTTCATGAACACGCTCGTCACCGAGGAAGTCATCAACACGCGCGAGACCTGGGCGGACTTCCCCGGCCTCGCCACGGACTCCGAGGCCGTCTACTTCACGACCAACCAGTTCGGCCACAACAACCAGACGCAGACGACCTTCCAGGGGCAGCGGCTCTGGATCATAGCCAAGGCGCCGTGGTACGCGGGCGGCGCGCCCGTCAACACGCGCTACAACCCGACGGCCCTGGCGAACGCCCAGCCGGGCACCGAGGGCGCGGTCGCGACCACGATGCAGCCGACGCACATGTACGGCGACACGCCCGGCGGCCTCGGCACCTTCCTGCTCGCCTACGGCGGCCTGAGCGACGGCGTCAACAACTACGTCCAGGTCATCCGCGTCGATAACCCGCTGGCGCCGACGCCCACCTTCACGGTGCGCTTCAGCATCGTGGGCACGCGCGCGGCCGACGACGCCACCAACCTCGCCCTGCCGCCCGCCCCGCAGAAGGGCACCAACAGGACGATTGCGACCAACGACCGCCGCTTCTCGCAGAACGGCGTCTACCGCAACGGCCTCATCCACTGCGCCGCGCCCTACCGTCCGCCCACAGGCCCCGACGCCAACCAGGCGACGGCGCACTACTTCATCATCAACCCCGTGACCATCGACACCGCCGCCTCCGACCCGCCGCCGCAGGACCAGGGCAACATCGGCGGCGAGAGCATCGGGGCCGGCACGCACACCTTCTTCCCGGCCGTGGCCGTTGACGCGCTGGGCGACCTGGCCGTCGGCTTCGCCGCCTCCGGCCCGACCATCTACCCCGGCTCCTACTACACGGGGCGGCTGGTCGCCGACGCGCCCGGCACGACCCGGCCCCCGCGCGCTCTGCGTCAGGGCGTTGACTACTACGTCCGCGCCTTCTCCACCTCGACCTCGCCGGCCGTCACGAGCCGCTGGGGCGACTACTCCGGCATCTGGCTCGACCCGTCGAACGAGACTGACTTCTACGTCTACAACGAGCACGCGCTCCAGCGCGGCACTGTTCTGGCGCAGGTCGGCCCGCACGAGGACGGCCGGTGGGGCACCGCCTGGGGCGCCTTCAGCGCCGTCAGCCTGGCGGCGGTCGGCGGGACGGCCACGCCCGGCCAGCTCCTCATCTCCGAGATGAGCCCGCGCGGCCTGTTCGGGCCGTACGACGAGTTCGTCGAGGTCTTCAACAACACCGACTCCAACCACACCGTCGCGGCCTCGGACGCCTCGCCGGGCTACGGCATCGTGGCCCAGGACGGCGTCCTGCGCTGCACCATCCCGAACGGCACGGTCATCCCGGCCCGCGGCCACTTCCTGTGCGCGGGCGCCCAGTACGCCTACGCCGGCCTGACGCCGCAGGACGCCAACTTCGACTTCTCGGCGCCCAACCTCGGCGACATCGACGACTCGCAGGGCGTGGGTCTGTTCACCTCCACCACCAACCGCTCGTTGGCGACGCGCCTCGACGCCTTCGGCTACGCCAGCTCGCCCGCGCTCTACCGCGAGGGCACGGGCTACCCGGTCGCGGTCGTCGTCAACCTGCCGCACAGCTACCCGCGCACGCAGTACAACGGCTACGAGTCGGACACCGAGAGCAACTCGGCCGACTTCATCAGCGTCAACTCGCGCCTCGACGTGTGCTGTGACCCGCAGTCGGTGCTCGGCATGCCCGGCCCGCAGAACCTCACCAGCCCGCGCGTGAGGCTCGGCCAGCAGCTGGTGACGCTCTTCGACCCGAACGTCGGCGCGTCCACGGCCCCGAACCGCGAGCGCAGCTCGGTCGTCGTCCCGAACGGGCAGAACGGCACGCTGCGCTTCCGCCGCACCATCACCAACAACACGGCGACGCCGGTGACGAGGATGCGCATCAGGGTCGTGGACATCACGACGCTGAACACGCCG
>DASZEK010000054.1:0-164291 GCA_035941045.1 Pyrinomonadaceae bacterium
CCGGCGCCGACGTTCACGACGTAGTTCTTCCCGGCCGGCAGTCGCGCGATGTCGCCGGCCGTGACGCGCACGCGGCGGAATTTAGCCCGCTCCTTCTGCGCGGCCTGTCCCGGCTGCGCGGCGGCGTGCCTGGTGAAGTCAACGGCCGCCGATGCGCCGACGAGCGCGCCCAGCATGAGTGTCGCGGCCAAAGCCTTTATGATTCGGTCTTTTTTCACGTCTAGGTTTCTCCTCTCATAAGCCAGTGCGCTCGGCGGGCGCGAAAACTATCATCCGGCCGTAAAATATTTTCCGACGGGCGCGATTGTTACGGGCCGCGCCGGGATGTGTGATAAATTCCATTCCCCGACGCGCGACACCGTTTCGTCTTCTTGCCGTCATTCCCGCTATGACCGACCCTTCGACGCACGAAGTAACGGAGTTGCTGGCAGCCTGGAGGGGCGGCGACAAGACAGCACTCGAACAACTCATACCACTCGTTCACGCCGAGTTGCGCCGCCTCGCACACCGCTACATGGGGCGGGAGCGCGCGGGCCACACGCTCCAGACATCGGCGCTCGTCAACGAAGCCTACGCGCGCCTCATCCGCTGGGAGGACGCGCGCTTCGAGAATCGCGCGCACTTCTTCGGCGTCTCGGCGCAGTTGATGCGCCGCATCCTCGTGGACTTCGCCCGCAGCCGCCGGCGCGCCGCCGAAGGGCCGGCCCGCCGTGTCTCTATAGACGTGGCGCTGCCGGTCGCCTGCGACGAGCGGGGTGCGGACGTAGTCGCGCTCGACGAGGCGCTGGAGGCGTTGGCGGACCTCGATCCGCGCAAGAGCCGAATCGTGGAGTTGCGTTTCTTCGGCGGCCTCACTGTTGAAGAGACCGCAGAGTTTCTGGACATCTCCGCCGTGACGGTGATGCGCGAGTGGGCGAAGGCCAAGGCGTGGCTCTACCGCGAGCTGAGCGCGGAAAAAGAGAGCGGCGATGCGGGCTGAACGCTTCCGCCAGGTGGACGGGATTCTCGGAGCGGCGCTCGAAAAGGAAGAAGGGGAGCGCGCGTCCTTTCTGGACTCGGCCTGTGCGGGCGACGACGAACTGCGCTCCGAAGTCGAGTCGCTGCTCGCGGCCCACGGCCGTGCCGCGAACTTCATCGAGTCGAGCGCCATGGAGGTCGTGGCGCGGGCGGCGGCGCGGCAGGTCGATAACGACAGAGTCGGGAGCAGCCTCGGCCCCTACAAAATCATATCGCTCCTCGGCGTCGGCGGGATGGGCGAGGTCTACCTGGCCGAAGACTTGAGGCTCAACCGCCGCGTCGCCCTCAAACTCCTCCCCGCCGCCTTCACGGATGACCCGGAGCGCGTCCGCCGCTTCGAGCGGGAGGCGCACGCCGCCTCCGCCTTGAACCACCCCAACATCGTCACCATCCACGAGGTCGGCCGGGATGATGGCGACCACTTCATCGCCACCGAGTTCGTCGAAGGGCGGACGCTCCGCGACCTCATCGCCGAGAAGCGTCTGGAGGTTGGGGACGCGCTGAGTGTCGCCGCACAGGTCGCCGAGGCGCTCGCCGCCGCGCACCGGGCGGGGGTCATCCACCGGGACATCAAGCCCGAGAACATCATGCTGCGCCCCGACGGTTACGCGAAGGTGCTCGACTTCGGCGTCGCGAAGCTGACCGGGCGCGATGCCCCGCCGCCCGGCGCCCGGCAGGCCCCGTCTGAGGAGGCGCGGACGGGGGCGGGCGTCGTCGTGGGCACCGTCGCATACATGTCGCCGGAGCAGGCCCTCGGCGAGAGGTTGGACCGGCGGACTGACGTGTTCAGCCTCGGCGTCGTCCTCTACGAGATGTTGACCGGCGAGCACCCCTTCCGCGGGGCGACGACCGCGGCCACCTTCGACCGCATCCTCAACCACCGGCCGCCGACGCCGAATGTCGGCGGCCCCGTGAACGACACGGAACTGGGACTCGTCATCCGCCGCGCGCTTGAGAAGGACCGTGAATTACGTTACCAGACGGCCGACGAGTTGCGCTCGGAGCTTAAGGCGCTGCAACGCGCGCTCGACACGTCGCCGTCCGCTTCCGGCGAAGGCAACATGGCCGCGGCGCATCAGAGTCGGGCGCGCCGTCCGCTCAGACTCACGACCGTGGCCGCGCTCTCGTCAACCCTGTTGGCCCTCGCGGCGTTTGTTGTTTATTTAGCGTTACGCCCGGCCGGGTCGGCCGCGAGTCAGGCCGCGCCGTCCGCGCCCAGCCTGAACTTCACACAGCTCACAGACCAGCCCGGACAGGAGCTCTACCCGAGCCTCTCGCCCGACGGGAAGGCGCTCGTTTACGCCGCGCGCGGCGCGTCCGACGGTTGGGACATCTACTGGCAGAGGGTCGGGGGGCGGAACCCGCGCAACCTGACCGAGAACTCACCCGCCGACGACATCCAGCCCGCCTTCTCGCCCGACGGCGAATACATCGTCTTCCGTTCCGAACGTGAGAAGGGCGGGCTCTTCGTCATGGGCGCGACGGGCGAGTCCGTGAGGCGCCTGACCGACTTTGGCTTCCACCCCGCGTGGTCGCCCGACGGACGCGAGGTCGCCTTCTCCACGGAGGGTTTTTCCGACCCCGGCTCGCGCCGCCCCAGCCCGAGCGCGGTCTGGGTGGTCAACGTCTCGACGGGCGAGAGGCGGCAACTGACGGACGCGAAGACGGGCGACGGCGCGCAGCCCGCCTGGTCTCCCGACGGCGCGCGCATCGCCTACTGGGGGAAACACAAGGGCGGGCAGCGTGACATCTGGACCATCCCGTCGCGGGGGGGCGAGCCGGCGCCGGTCACCGACGACGCGGCCTTCGACTGGAACCCGGTCTGGTCTCCCGACGGCAAGTTTCTCTACTTCGCCAGTGACCGGGGCGGCAGCATGAACCTCTGGCGAGTCCCCCTGGAGGCGCAAACGGGCCGCCCGACGGGACCGCCGGAGCCACTAACAGCGCCCTCGTCTTACGCGCAACACGTCGCCTTCTCGCGCGACGGGCGGCGCGCGGTCTACGTCAACCAGGTCAGCAGCACCAACATCTTCACGGTAGACTTTAACCCTTACAAGGAGCGGATAACGGGGCAGCCGGTCGCGGTCACGCAAGGGTCCAGGCACGCTTCGGGGCCGCACCTGTCGCCGGACGGCGGGTGGTTCGTCTACAGCTCGCAGGGCGAGAGGCAGGAAGACCTTTACCTCGTCAGCAGGGACGGGACCTCGCCCCCGCGCAAACTCACCGACGACGCGTTCAAGGATCGCGGCCCGCGCTGGTCGCCCGACGGGAAGAGCATCGCCTTCTACTCCGACCGCAGCGGCAGGTATGAGGCGTGGACCATCAATGCCGACGGCGGCGGGCTCCGGCAGTTAACCTTCACCGAAGGCCCGAGCGTCGCCTACCCTTTCTGGTCGCCTGACGGCTCGCGCGTCGCTTACAACCGTTCCGCCGAGTCGTGCTCGATCATCGAGGTCGGAAAGTCCTGGCAGGGGCAGACGCCGCACCGCCTGCCCGACCCGCCCGACCGCCGCATGGAGATTTTCTGGGCGACCTCGTGGTCGCCCGACGGGCGCAAGCTAGGCGGGTGGGTGAGCCCCGAAAGCGAGACCCCCGGCATGGCCGTTTACGATTTCGAGACCGGCGGCTACGAGCGGATTACGGACTTCGGCAACAGCCCGGTCTGGCTGAGCGACAACCGGAGGCTGCTGTTCAACTACCTGCAAAGACTCTACATCGTCAACAGCGAGACGAAAAAATTCCACGAGCTGCTGCCGCCGTCGCCGCACCGCGTCTCGGGCTACGGCCTCACGCCCGACGGCCGCACACTCTACTACGGCCTGGCCGTCAAGGAGGCCGACGTGTGGCTGCTCGACTTCGATTGACGGCGAATCATTAGGATGCTAAGAACGCGGCCTACCCTGAGGCATTATATAATTTCGCAACGCTGCGCCCTTTTGAGAGGTCTTGTATGCCGTACGTCAACGTCCGCATCACCAGAGACGGGGTTACTGCCGACCAGAAGAGGCAGATCGTCGAGGAGATCACCGACACCCCGGTCAGGGTGCTCGGCAAGAGGCCGGAGCACACCCACGTCGTCATCGACGAGGTGGAGCCCGAGAACTGGGGTTTCGCCGGGATGCTGACGACAGACTATCGAAAGGGTCACGAGTAACGGGCGCTGGCGCCCGGCGTGTGGCGGCGCAACAGGTGGCAATCCTGAGGCCGCCAACCGGATGGGAGCTGGCTCTACATCCTCGACCACCCGTACGGCGACGACCCCGTAGCCGATTAACCTGTACGGTAGGTAGGGCAATCACGAGTAAAAAAACTCTTGACAGATATTCCTTATAAGGAGTATCCTCCGTCCCGTTATGAGCAAGCTTCTGGAGGAACTAGGTCAGAAGAAGCCGTTCGCGACGCTCGAAGACGAGGTCTTCGTCAACGTGCTCAAGACGGCAGAGGACTTTCTGCGCAGGGAGGCGGAACTCCTGAAGCCGTACGAGCTGACGCCCTCGCAGTACAACGTGCTGCGGATACTGCGCGGAGCCGGGGCCGACGGGCTCATCTGCCGCGAGATCGGCGAGCGCATGATCGCGCGCGACCCTGATGTCACGAAACTGATCGACCGCCTGGAAGGCCGCGGCTTCGTGACGCGCGAGCGCCAGGAGAAGGACAGGCGCGTGATTGTCATCCGCATCACCGACGAGGCGCTGAAGACGCTGGCGGAGATCGACCGCCCCGTCCTGGAGTTGACCTCCGGGCTGCTGGGGCACCTCGGCGAGCGCCGGCTCAAGAATCTGAACTCTCTGCTGGAGGCGGCGCGGGAGAAGGCGTCGTAAAAATTTTGGCCGGATAGTCCTTACAAGGACTATCCCAGCAAGCAACAACGAAGGAGGAACTGACATGAGTGACATCAAGATGAGTTCGACGACGGAGATCGAAGAGCGGCTGCGGGCCGGCGAGACGTTCGAGTTCTGGAACGTGCTGACGGACGAGTACTTCAACGGCGAGATGATCCCCGGCTCGCGGCGCGTGCCGCTCGACCGCGTCGGGCGCGAGGCGCACGAGGCGGGGCTGCCGAAGACGGCCGAGGTCGTCGTCTACTGCGCCGGCCCGAAGTGCCCGCAGAGCGGCTACGCGGCCGAGAAGCTCCGGGCGCTCGGCTACGCGAACGTCCGCGCCTACGAGGGCGGGCTGGAGGAGTGGAAGGGCGCCGGCCACGAAGTCGAGATAGTCGGGAGCGCAGTCCCGGCCTGAGACGCCGGATGGGCGTGTGGGCCGATGAAGCGCGCTTCATCGGCCCACACGTCTCCCGGGGAGACGGAGACTTCGCCAGCCCGGACGGGCGGGCCGTTGAACGGAGACGAATCATGAAGGCATACACGACGCTCGGCGACGGGATTGAAAAACTCAGGCGGGTGGAACGGCCCGTGCCGGAGCCGAAGGCCGGAGAGGTCCTGGTCAGCATAAGGGCGGCGTCACTCAACTACCGTGACCTCTTGGTCGTCAAAGGGGTCGGGCGCTGGAAGCCGTCAGAGCCGCGCGTCCCGGTCTCAGACGGCGCGGGCGTGGTGGTCTCTACAGGCGACAGCGTCACGCGGTGGAAGGTCGGCGACCGCGTGACGGGCGTTTTCATGCCGAAGTGGCTCGACGGCGAGTTGAGGGCCGAGAAGGACTCGTCGCCGCTGGGCGGGGCGGCGGCCGACGGCGTGCTCGCCGAGTACGTCGCTTTCAACGAGCAGGCCCTCGTCAGAACCCCGGACGGCCTCTCCGACGCCGAGGCGGCGACGCTGCCCGTCGCGGCGCTGACCGCCTGGCACGCGGTGGCGCGTCGCAGCGGGGTCGGTAAAGGGGATACGGTTCTGATTCAGGGGACGGGCGGCGTGTCGCTCTTCGCGCTGCAATTCGTCGGCGCGCTCGGCGGGCGGCCCCTGGTCATTTCGAGCAGCGACGAGAAGCTCGAAGCGGCGGGGAGGTTGGGCGCTTGGGCCACGGTCAACTACAAAAGGTTCCCGGCCTGGGACGAGCAGGTCCTGGAGTTGACCGGCGGCGAGGGCGTCAATCATGTGATCGAGGTGGCAGGCGGCGAGAACCTGAACCGCTCGCTGAACGCCGTGAAGCTGAGCGGCACGATCAGCTTCATCGGCCTGCTGGCGGGGATGAGCGCGCCCATCAATACCTTCCAGTTCGTCGCCAAGAACGTGCGGCTCCACGGCATCGAGACCGGGTCGCGCGAGATGTTCGAGGAGATGAACGGCTTCGTCGAAGCCCACGGCCTGAGGCCGGTGATTGATAGGACTTTCGGCTTCGACGAGGCCCGCGCGGCCTTCGCCCGGCTCGAAAGCGGGAAGCACTTCGGCAAAGTTGTGGTCGAGTTTAAGTAGGTCTCCCCGCGCTCACCCGACCTGAAGGACGACATTCCCCGTCGCACGCCCGCTTTCGACCATCTCATGCGCCTCCGCGACCCGCTCAAGCGGCAGCCGCGCGGCTATGTTGTGTGTCAGGGCGTTCTCTTCGAGCAGGCGGGTCAGGTCCGTGACTGCCCGCGCGCGGTCTTCCGGCGTCAGGTTGTAGACGATGAAGAAGCGGACGAGCACGTTCTTAAGGATGGCCGGGGCGAAGGGGACCGGAATCTCCGAGGCGCCGCTGCCGTAGACGACGACCTCGCCCTCGTGCCGCAGCGCCCGGAGGTCGGCTTCGACGTTAGCGGCGAAGTCTACTTCGATGATGCGGTCGAGCCCGCGCCCGCCGGTGGCTTCACGGCACCTCGCCGCGAACTCCTCCTCCCTGTAGTTGACGACGAGGTCGGCCCCGGCCGCCAGTGCGAGCTCGGCCTTCGCCCCGGAGCTGACCGTCGCGATGACCTGACGCGCACCCTTCAGTTTAGCCAACTGTACGGCGTAGTGGCCGACGGCCCCGGCGCCGCCCGCCACCAGGACGCTTTTGCCTTCGACGCCACCGTCGACCATGACGGCGTGGTAGGCGGTGAGCGCCGGTATCCCTAAACAGGCGCCGACGGCCAGGTCTGTATCTTCTGGGAGCGGGACGGCCTGCACGGACGGCAGGGCGACGTACCCGGCGGCAGTCCCCCCGGCGCGCCCCCACGCCGCGTTCCATACCCAGACCCGCTCGCCTACGCGCGCCGGGTCGACGCCCTCGCCGATGCGGTCAATCGTGCCGCTGCCGTCGCTGTGGGGCACGACGCGCGGGAAAGGCAGCGTCTTGGTGCGGAGGCCGGCTCGCGACTTGACATCCGAAGGGTTGACGCCCGACCACGCCACGCGGACGCGGACCTCGCCCGGGCCGGGCTCCGGATCGGGGAGTTCGCCGAGGATCAGCACCTCGCGGGCCGGCCCGGTCCGCTCGTAGTATGCAGCGCGCATGGGAGACCTCGCCTGAGAATTTCGAGCCGCACGATACACCGACTTGATCAGATTAGTCGGGCACGCCTGACGGGCGGATTATAACCACGCGGCGGTTCATGCGACAGGGGCCGTTGCAAGGGGAGGACGCCCCGCCGATGCCCGCCCTGGCCCCGCCGGGAGTCATCCACGACGGCAGGGGGCCGAGAACTTCGACGTGATAGACCCGTCCGAGGGGTACCCCGACGTGAGGAGTTTCAGGAGGAAGTTCGGGCTGGTCATCCCCGCCACGAACACCAGCATGGAGAACGAGCTCTGGTCCATCATCTTCAGGAACCAGGGGCCGGGCGGGCTACGAGGCGTCGGCCTCCACACCGCCAACGTCATCACGCCGAAGCTGGAGACCGCGGCGGACCTCGTCGAATACAAGAGACAGTTCCTCGGGGGCTTGCGGGCGGCGGCGGACGCGGCCTCTCTGGCGCAGCCCCAGTACATGATCATGGGCATGAGCCTGGAGCACATCCTCTGGGCATTAAAGAGATAAGGGAGCCGGTGACGGAGATCGAGGCTTACTCCGGCCTGTCTTGGGCCACCTGGCACGACGCCGCCAAGGCGGCGCTGCGGAAGTACGGCGCGAGGAGGATTGGCCTCCTGACCCCCTTCGACATGAAGGGGAACGAGTCCGCGGCGCGGATGTTCGAAGAGCTGGGCTTCGAGGTGGTGTCGAGCGTCGGCTTCTCCTGCGCCAACGCCCTCCACATCGCGCACGTCCCCGACTGGGCCAAGGAGAAGGCCATCCTGGAGTTGCTGGCGACTGACAAAAACAACCTTGACGCGGTCGTTCAGTGCGGGACGAACATGAGCTTGGTAGACGTTACGGAGAGGCTGGAGCCGGTCGTCGGGATTCCGATTCTCGGGATTAACGCGGTGACGTTCTGGTACGCGCTGCGGGAGAACGGGTTCGACGGGGCTCTGGCGGGCGGGGGAAGATTACTGCGGGAGTTCTGAGCCGACATCCGATACAGGGGACGCGTCACCTAAGAACCGCCCTAGGCATGAATCGGGCTCGGGCTTTAACTGCGTCGAAGTTGTGAGGAAGTAGAGAGTAGCCCAAGGCCGAGGCTGATTCCGCCTGTCTCCGAAAGACTGTGGTGTAAAGAATTATAACTGCCCGGTAACGTGAGTATAACCTAATCCCAACACTCGTTTGTCCCGCCGGACTTATGTTACCCGCACCGTGAAGTAGTTATTCTGCGGCTACTTCTCCCCTTCGCTTTTTCTCTCCAGAAGGAGTAGCCAAGGAGGGTCCACCTACTTCCCCGTCATCCGCGTGCGGCGAAATACAGAGCAAGCGTCGTAGGGCAGTCTTCGACGAAAGGCAGACCCTTTATGTTCCCCTATGTTCGTTCCGGCCGTGGTGTCGCCACGGCCCGTCGTTGTGTGACTCAGTTCCTCCTCCAAGCGGCGGCGGCGTTGGGAGAGGCAGAGCAGCCCGAGATATACCGCCACGTCCACCCGCACGGGCGGGCGACGGCCATCCTCGCGCGCTCCTTCGCCGCCGCTTTGCAAGGGGACGGCGACCCCGCGCTCGACGAGATAGAACTCGGCGCGCACCTGCACGACTTCGGCAAGTACCTCGTCCCCAAGTCGCTGCTCCTCAAGCCCGGCCCACTCACCGAAGCCGAGCGGGAGGTCATCTCTTTGCACCCAGTCTACGGGGCGAACATCCTCTCCGGCCTGCCGGGCGTGACCGCGACCGTGCTGCGGCTCGTGCTCCATCACCACGAACGCTGGGACGGCGCCGGGTACCCGGAAGGGCTCCAAGGGACTCGCATCCCCCTAGCGGCGCGACTGGTTTCGGTCGCCGACGTTTACACCTCGCTGCGTGCGCGGAGGTCGTATAAGCCGGCGCTCACGAAGCGCGAGGCCGTGGCCGAGATGGAGGCCATGGCCGGGCGCGAACTCGACCCCGACCTGACGTGCGACTTCCTGAAATTCATCGGCGGCGGTCTACGCCGCGGGGTGATGACGCTTATCCGTAAAAAGACATAGGAATGTTCAACGGGAAAGACGCGGCTCCCCTACCCCGTCTTCTTGCGCCTCCGGCATCCGTATTGTTAAGAGTTAGGGGCCTCGACGCCGGTGCGGAAGGAGTCGGCCGCAGCCCTCTCCCCATCACGAGCCGCGCGTTGGCGGTCCAGCCTCTAGGAAATATACTTCTCCTCGGGGGAGTCCTAGCGGTATGTCACGACTAAGACCTCTTCTTGGCGGTTGAGAGTCTTCGCCAATATCGCCGCCCCCTCACTTCGAGGAAGCATGTTGCACTTAATTTATGAATCCGCGCCGCCTAACAACGTCATGCAGCGGGCTCGCGCCGTAGCGCCTCTCTCATGAAAGTAGAATTGGGGCGCGGGTGATGCCGGGCGTTAGATTGCTTCGCCATGCTGAGGTTGAGGTGCAGAATGAACTCTCAAATAATTGTTCTGTGCGCGTCGGTCATTTGGCTCTGCTGCGCCGGTGTCAACGCCAAGACGGTGCATCACTACGTCTTCTTCGGCCAAGACAGGGAGAAGATTAAAGAGGCGTCGCCTCTTTTTGAGACGACGGCGTTGGAAGGGGCGCAGGTGGCATATTCGTGGCGACAACTAGAGCCGCGAAAGGATGAATACGATTTCAGTTACATTCGAGAAGACCGCGCACTCCTTGCCTCGAAGGGGAAGAGATTATTCATCCAGCTCCAGGACGTTACTTTCAGCGAGGCGCGCATCAACGTGCCACGCTACCTACTGAGTGACCCCGTCTATAACGGGGGGGCGGACAAGCAATACGAGATCAAAGGCGACGACGAAGAGAAGGCGGCCGTCGCGGGCTGGTCCGCGAGGCGCTGGGATCCGGCGGTGCAAGAGCGATTTCACAGGCTGCTCTTCGCCTTAGGTAAAGAGTTTGACGGGCGTGTCGAAGGCATCAACTTTGCCGAAACGTCTGTCACTTTCGGCGAGAGCGGGCGGCTATTTCCGAAAGGTTTCTCGTTCGAAATCTACCGCGAGGCGATAATCACAAACATGAAGGCTTTGAAACGGGCCTTCCCGAAATCTGTCACGATGCAGTATGCCAATTTCATGCCGGGAGAGTGGCGTCCGACTAACGACAAGGGCTATCTACAAGCAATCTACCGGGCCGCGAGAGAGTTGAAGGTGGGCGTGGGCGGCCCCGACCTTTTACCCTATCGGCCCGGCCATCTGAAAAGCTCCTATCCTTTGATTAGGGAGTCGGCGGGAATCGTCCCCGTCGGCATTGCGGTTCAAGATGGTAACTTCGAGGACGTAAACCCGGCTACCGGGAAGCGCGTAACAGTTACCGAACTCATCAAATTTGCGAACGATTATTTGAAGGTGGACTATATCTTTTGGGGCACCCAAGAGCCATACTACTCGGAGCAAGTGATACCGTTTCTCAGGAGCGCCAGGAAGTAACATCTTAGCTCGCAAAGTCAGGAAGGTTATCTTCCAATCGGCGGCGCAATCTAACAACGGCATGCACCCGACCGCTAATAGCGCGGCCCTCACGGAGAACTTGCTTGGCTCAGACCGTAAGAATTTAGTGAGAGTAATTCCTGCAACGCTGCCGCGCCTTTAATCTCAACGGAAGATGTAGGCGGCACCGGACTCGGTCGTGAGGCCATCCTTCGACGGGACGCCGGCGATGACGGTGCCGCCGCTGACCGCGACGCTGCCGCCGAGCAGGTCGAGGTAGGCGGCGTCGCCGGCCGTCAGCTTCTCGGTCAAAGACCAGCCGGAGTTCCCGTTGCGCGCGTAGAGATGGACCGCGCCGCCGAAGCCCGCGGCCTCGTTGCTGCAAATGTTGCCGACGGCGATGGTGTCGCCGTCGACGGCGACGCTCCAGGCGAAGCCTTCGAACCGCTTCACGTCCGTGTCTATGAGTTTCCTCTGCTGGGTCCAGCCTGACCCGTCCCGCCCGTAGACGTAGGCCGCGCCGTACGTGTGCGTGCCGACCTTGTCGCCCGGCGCGGCCACGACCATCGTGTCGCCGCTCACGGAGACGCCGGTACCAAATACCTGATTCTCCGCCGCGTCGCGGGCCGTGAGCTTCGCTTCCTGCGTCCAGCCCGCCTCGTCACGCACGAACGTGTAGACCGCGCCGGAGTAGCTTGACCCGCCGGAGGAGACGTTCGGCGCGCCCACCGCAATCGTCCGACCGTCGATAGCCACGTCCAGCCCGAAAGCGTTTTCGGGCGCGGGGTCGGAGGCGAGGAGCTTCTGCTCCTCGGTCCAGACGGCCCCCTGTCGCCTGTAGACGTAAGCCGCGCCCGTCATGTAGCCGAAGTCGTCGTCGCCGTGTGCCCCGACGACGACGGCGTCCCCCTCGACGGCCACGGAAATGCCGTACGCAGCGAAGCTCACGGCGTCGCTCGCGACTAGCTTCTGCTGGAGCGACCAGGAAGAGCCGCTGCGCGCGTAGACGTAGGCGGCACCCGCGACGAAGGCGCCGTCGCTGTCTCCGATGGCGCCCACCACGAGGGTGTCGCCGTCCACGGCCAGCGAGTAGGCGAAGGCGTCATCGGCCGTCGGGTCGTCGTCGTGCGCGCTGAGCGTCTGCTGTAGAACCCAGCCGGTTTCCTGACGCACGTAGACGTTGACTATGTTGTCCGGGTGGCCTGCGAACCTGTTGCCGAGCGCACTCACCACCGCCGTGTCGCCGTCGATGTCCACGACCCAGCCGAAGTAACCAACCTCGGACGGATTGTCGGCCAACAGCTTGAACTCGCTGAGCAGCTCGCCCGAGGGCGAGAGGAGGTTTACGGCGGGTCTGAAATGGACGCCGGGACGTGCGGCTCTCTGACCGGGCCGCGCGTTGACAGTGGCGAAAGAGGGGCAGGCGGCGAGCAGCAGAGCAATCGAGAGCGCGCCGAGGCATTTCGCGAGGGGGTGCATGTGGAATCTCCTTCGAAGGGGGTTGAGAGGGTTTACTGAGGCGGGAGTAACTCCGGTCTTTTACTTCGACGCGCCCACGTAGCATGCCAGGGCGAAGTCTATAGTCCCCCCCGTGGAGGTGTAACCGGCCGCGACGATGCGCCCGTCAGGCCGGACGGCGACCGCGCGCGCCACATCCGGAAGGCCGTAGAAATCCGTCATCACCCGGCCGCCGTTACCGAAGTCCCTGTCCCACTTGCCATCCCTGTCAACCTTGGCGACCGCGAAGTCCGAGTCGTCAACGCCCATCTGCGCGTAACCGGCCAGGACCACCCCGCCGTCGGGCAGGGCGGCGACCGCAAAGGCCAAGTCGAAGTCGCCCCGGAAGTCAATCGTAGCCCTCCCGGCTTTACCGAAGGAGCCGTCGAGAAGCCCGCGCCCGTCATACCGTGCCACCGCGAAGTCGGAACTCGTGCCCGGTCGGTTATTGACGTACCCGGCGGCGACAATCCGCCCGTCGGGTTGCAGGGTCAGAGCAGTCGCCTCGGCGCTGCCTTCATGGAACTCGGTCAGCGTCACGCCCCCGAGTCCGAAGGTGAGGTCGGGAGAGCCGTCGGGGCCGAGCCGCGCCAGGGCGAAGCCCCCCGCCTGATTAAACTCCCCGTAACCCGCCACCACTATCTTGCCGTCCGGCTGAACGCCGACGGCGTTGGCCCATTTCAAAGTGTCGAAGGAGTCGGCGACCACCTTTCCCCCGACGCCGAAGCCTGCGTCCAGGCTCCCGTCAACGCCGTAGCGGGCGACGGCGAAAGACGCCCTCGTGCCGCCGTCCCTGTTGGCGGCCCCGGCGACAATTATCTTCCCGTCACCCTGTACGGCGACGGCGTGCGCCAGGTCATACTCGCCGAAGAAATCGGTTACAGTTATCCCGCCGTCCCCGAAGGTGGCGTCCGGGCTCCCGTCAACGTTATAGCGGGCCACGACGAAGTCGGTGTTGTACGCGTAATTGGAGATCGAAGTCCCGGCGACGACGATTTTGCCGTCCGGCAGCAACGCCACCGCCTCGACGGCCCCGACGTTGTAACCCAGCGGCCCTGGTAGCCGGGTGGTCACGACGCCGCCGCTGCCGAAGGTCGTGTCTAAACTGCCGTCACTTTGGAATCGCGCCAGCCCGAAGCCGTTAGCTATCCCGCCGCCCACCACGATCTTCCCGTCCCGTTGGAGGGCGACGCAGTTGACGGTGTTATCACTTCCGCCGAATTCGTAGCTCGCCACACCGGCCGTCCCGAAGGACGCGTCCAATTCTCCCACGGCGGCCCTTGTACTTACACCCGGCGCCAGCATCAAGGCTGTTAACATTACGGCCATACCGAGAAAGGGGCCACACCCCCTCGCCCATTCAAGCCTTGTCGCCGATGAAGGGTTTGCGCCGCGGAGACACTTTCGTCCTGCACGAGTTGATCTATACATTGTAGTTCCTTTGTGTGAAGTTTTCCTGAGGCTGGGAGCGATTCGCTCGACCCGTATTGTATCAGACGAGCCGGCGTGCCGACATCAACTAAGTTTGACAAACAAAGAATAGGGCAAAACTTCCAATTCGAGGCCGGTTATGAAGTCCGCATGAGGTTTGTGACTGCTCATGCCTGTGCCGGGCAGAAGTGACGGGTAGGGGGGTCACGAAAATCAACTTCAGGTGTGAGGGCATGATAGGCATGTGACGACCGTCCCTTCTACGCCATTTACGGCAGCCGTCAATAACGTTCACAGGCGCCGCCGGGAGTGTGAGGGATTACGGATTCGAGCGTGAGGCCGCACCCGCCCGTGATTCTCGGCTTGAGGTTTACGTAATGGACGTTATTGGACTTCGGACACTGTGACACCTTCTTGAAATGTATGGTGCTTCATTGTTACTGTGTAGTCGTTGGCGAGATACTGTCCCTTGCCGACGTGCCCCTCCCGCGGGGGCCCAACCGTCTGCCCGTCTGCGGCATCGAACGGGGGTGTTTTTGCCGGTTGTGTCTTACGAAAGATGAGGCTTCTTGACTTCCGAAACTTTACGCGCAGAACTTAGCCCGACGGGGCGGCAGGGGCTGAGTTACGCCGTCTGCGTTCAATTCCTCTTAATGCATCTCGCGTGCCTGCTCGCCTTATGGACGGGCGTGAGCGCCGCGGCGGTCATCACCTGCCTCGTGCTCTACGTGGTGCGCATGTTCGCCATCACCGCGGGGTTTCATCGCCTCTTCTCACACCGCTCGTACAAGACCGGCAGGCTCTTCCAGTTCCTGCTCGCGTTCTTGGGCACGGCGAGCTACCAGAAGGGGCCGCTCTGGTGGGCGGCTCACCACCGGCATCATCACCTTCACGTCGATACTGAGGAAGACCTGCACTCGCCGATTACGCGCACCCTCTGGCAGTCGCACGTCGGATGGTTCTTGAGTCACGACAGCCAGATGACCGACCTGAGGCTCATCCCCAACCTGCTCAAGCACCCGGAGCTGCGCTGGCTGGATAAGTATTACCAGCTACCCCCGATAATGCTGGCCGCCTCGACGTTCCTGCTCGGGCTCCTGCTCGGCCGATACTACCCCGGCCTCGGCACGTCGGGCTTGCAGATGCTCATCTGGGGCTTCTTCATCAGCACGGTGCTGCTTTACCACGGCACCTTCACGGTCAACTCGATAGCCCACCTCTTCGGAAGTCGCCGCTACGAGACAGGGGACAACAGCCGGAACAACCTCCTCATCGCGCTGATTACGCTCGGTGAAGGCTGGCACAACAATCACCACCATTACCCTTCGTCGGAGCGACAGGGCTTCTACTGGTGGGAGATTGACATCTCGCATTATGTCCTCCGGGCGCTCTCGTGGGTGGGGGTCGTGCGCGACTTGCGAATCCCCCCGCCTGTTAACTAACCCCGCCTCCGCCGCACACCCGAACCTGTTTGCTCTGTGATTTTGCCCGACGACATCGGCGCAATGTGGTTCGGGCAGCGCGGCTGCGCCTGCCCCAACCATTATGACTCTTATCGCGAGCATCAACGAGAAGGGCTACGACCGGACTTCGCTCGAAGAGGTCGCCAAGAGGGCGGGCATGACGCGGGGCGCCATCTACGGCAACTTCAGGGACAAGGAAGAGCTGTTCCTCGCCGTCGCAGAGACCCGTTGGAAGCCGGTCGCGCCTCCCCTGAAGGAAGGCGCTACGCTGCGGGAACAGATGCGCATCCTCGGAAAGACAGTCGCGGCGGCGGCCGAAGAGCGCAGGGCCGGGGCCGTCGGCGCTCTCTCGTTCCAGCTCTACGCGCTGACGCACGAGGAGATGCGGGCCCGGCTGGCGCAGGCGAACGCGGAAGTGTATCGCTGGGCTGAGAGGGAGTTGAAGAAGTTTATCCCAGCCGGCGAGCTGCCCGTGCCGCCGCCGCAGTTCGTCCGCATACTTCACGCGCTGACGGAGGGCCTGTTCACCCTCCGGTTTCTGACCCCGGAGCTGATCACGGAAGGGGTCATCGTCGCGGCATTCGAGTCTCTCGCGCCGCGTCAGTCCTCGAAAGCCTAGTCCGCACGGCGCCGCCGCCCGGCGAGACGAAGCGGCGGTGATGACGTTAAGATTTCCTTCCCGATTTAAAGCCCGTCGCCCCGGCGAAGAGAGTGTTGATGATCGTCCTCGATCCCTTCTTTTACCTCGTCGCCATCCCGGCAGTGCTGTTCGGCGTGTTCAGTGAGGACGGCATACGAATCCTGCTCGGCGCCATCTCAGTGCTGTTCACTCTTAACGGCTGGTTCGGTTTCGCGAGGAAGCAGGAGCCGGGGGGCAGGCCGGCGGTCAAGGGGACTTTCTGGTCTGGCGTGTCCGGGTTCACCAGCTTCGTCGCGCACGCGGGCGGCCCGCCCGTCATGGTCTACATGCTCCCGCAGCGGCTGGATAAAGTCACCTTCGTGGCGACCGTTAACCTGTTCTTCATGATTGTGAACGCCGTCAAGCTGCTGCCTTACGCGTGGCTCGGGCAACTGTCTTCGGCCAATCTGCTGACGAGCCTGCTCCTGTCGCCGCTGGCGCCCGCAGGCGTGTGGCTCGGCCTGTGGATGCAGAAGCGTGTGAATCATGACTGGTTCTACAGGATCGCCCAAGTCGGGCTGCTCTTGACCGGGTTGCAGTTAATCTATCAGGGGGCGGCGTGATGGAGCCGGTCGCGCAGTCGCGCACGAGGAGGGACCGCTTTGACACACATTACATTCGCGCCGGAGGACCCCGATTTCGCAGAGCGCGTGCGGGCGAGTTTCAATCGGCAGGCGCTCATGAGGCTGATTGGCGCGACACTCGGGCGCGTCGAGGCGGGGGCCGTCGATATCTCCTTAGAATACCGAGAGGACCTGACGCAACAGCACGGCTACCTCCACGCGGCGGTGACGACGGCGATCGTCGACAGCGCGTGCGGCTACGCGGCGCTGTCGCTCACGCCCGCAGGCAGCGAGGTCCTGTCAGTTGAGTTCAAAGTGAATTTACTGAGGCCCGCTGTCGGCGAGAGGTTCGTAGCCCAGGGCCGAGTGCTCAAGCCGGGGCGGACGCTCATTGTGGTGCGTGGTGATGTACTGGCCCTGGCTGACGGCCAATCGAAGCTGATTTCGACGATGCTCGCCACGATCATCCCTCGACCTCGTGCTGCGGAGTAGTCGCGCGGCCGGACTAGCGTATGCATCTCACCGGTCAGGACACAAACATCGAGGTCGCCGCACGAGTTGTGCGGCGGCCTCACTTGCCTCACAGGGCGGCGGCATGACGGGCGTTGCCGGCTCGCCGCCTCAGTTTTATGGGGCCCCTCAAATCGGCTGAGCTTCAACGCACGAGGCGGGCGCCGGCCCGGTCGGCGTGGTCCCAGTAGATGTCGCTCAGGCCGTCAACCACCAGCCGGAGTTCCTGTTTGCCTACGAGGGCTTCTTCGAGCGCGAGGGCCTGACGGTCTGCTACAACCAGGTGAGGTCTTCCGACCAGCAGTGGGCCGACCTCTTTGCGAACCGCTACGACATCATTTCCGCGGCCTCCGACACGACCATCACGCGCGTCGTCAACTTCGGCCTGCCCGTCTCCATCGTCGCCGGGCTGGAGATGAACAACGATCAGGTCTTAGCCGTCAACACGGCGCGCGGCATCCACACCTTCGAGGACCTGCGCGGCAAGCCCATCGCCGTGGACGCCCCCGACACGGGCTTCTCCTTCCTCCTGCGGAAGATTCTCGCCGAGCATGGGCTGCGCCTTGAGAACGGCGACTACTCTTTACAACCCGTCGGCGGCGTCGCCCTCCGCTACGCGGCGCTCCAGG
Organism: Pyrinomonadaceae bacterium; assembly: GCA_035941045.1. Lineage (GTDB taxonomy): Bacteria > Acidobacteriota > Blastocatellia > Pyrinomonadales > Pyrinomonadaceae > QHXN01. The sequence goes on from DASZEK010000054.1 coordinate 17,607, forward strand.
CAGGGCAGACCGCGGGCGGGCGACCCGTCTACGCCTCGATGATCAACTACCCGTTCGCGGCGCGACTGCAAGAGCCCGTGGCGGTGCTCGCGCGCGCCGAGGACTACGTCTTCCCCTATCAGGGCGGCGCTTTCGCCGTCCGACACGACTACTCGGCCGGGCACCCCGACACGATTACACGGTTCCTGCGCGCCATCATTGCGGGCGGCGAGTTCGCCCGCCGTCCGCGCAACCGCGCGACGGTGGTCGCCCACATCGCTGCCGAGTTGGGCGTCTCGGCCGAGGTCGCCGAGCGCGAGCTCGAAGCTTCGCTCGACCGCGGGACGGGGGAGAATCACAAGGCCAAACTCGACAGGCAGGCCCTCGTCGGCACCATCCTCCTGCGGCATGAATTCGGGGGCTTCGGCGCACCTCTAGGCGATGTTAACCAGCTCGTTAATCCCTGCGCGAACTGTCTCTACGACGACCGCTTCTGGAAAGCGGCAATCGACGCTTCCGAGAACTAAACGGGCTCGGGCTTACGTGAGGCGTTCAGCCTTGGTGGCGACGGCCGTTAGATTCACGGCCCAGCCGCCGCCGACATTCCCAACACTCGCGGCCCACATTCTTTCGGCGTTGATGACCGCGGGGATGCGGTTCCCCCATTTAGTTATGACAGCGGATTAACCTGGGCGTAGTTCCTAGTCAGGTCAACATTCCGGGGCTTACACGTAAAGAAGGGCTCTGACTCTAGATGAGTCAGAGCCCTTCCCTTTTCACCGATGCCAGCCGGGCGTGTGCCTTTACGGCCGCTGTTGGCCCTGCGGGACTGTGACCGTCAGAGCGCGGTCAGACGTGTTGCCGGCGGCGTCCGCGCAGGTGACGGTGATGGTGTAGACGCGGCCCGAGCCGCCGCCGGACCGCTCGGCCCTGAGCCTCAAGCGGTGCGGGTCCAGGACTTCCCAGTCAGGCGCGGTGTCGCCGTCGCCCGTGCCGATAACGGGCTCGTTGCTCGCGACGCCGAGCGTGCATGTCGCGGGGCCGAAGTTGTCGGACGCGCTATAGCTGACGGTCACGTCTCGCATCTTGTGATTGGGTGACGAAAGGACCGAGGGGTCCGCCGTCGCGCCGCCGACGGACGGGGGCGTGAGGTCGAGCTTTATAGTTAGGGTGGCGACGCTGCTGACGTTCCCGGCGTTGTCTACGGCGCGCACGCTGACGGTCGTGACGCCTTCGGCGCTGACCTGGACGCTGGCCGCGCCGCCCTCGACGACTGTGACGCCGCCGCCGTTAATCCAGTAGCGCAGTTCCCTGACGCCGCTGCCGGCGTCGGTGGCCGAGAGGTTGACCGTCACGGGCGCCGAGTTGTGCCAGCCGGCGGCGTTGGCGGGCGGGGCGGCGGAAGCGGAGGCGACGGGGGCGGTCGTGTCAACGGGCGCCGACGAAGCGTCGAAGAGCACGGCGCCGCCGCGGGCGGCGAGCGTGAGGTTAACGCGACCGCCGGTGACGCCGTAGGTCGCGCCGCTCAGGGCGTCGCGGAGTTGCGTGCCGTCCGCGAAGTAGGAGGCGACGGGGACACTCGCCGTGTTGTCGCCCGTGCCGTTATTGAGCGCGACGACGGCGGTCTCGCCGCCGCCGACGCGGGCGAAGGCGTACGTATTGTCGTCGGTCGTCGAGGGCGTCGTGTCGCCCGTGAGCAGCGTCTCGAAGGAGCCGGTGCGGAGAGCCGCGTGCTGCTTACGCATGTGCGCGAGTGTCGTGTAGTAGCCGACGATTGACTGGTCGGCGGGGCCGTAGGCGCCCGCGTCGCCCGGCTCGTCGGCCCAAGGGTAGGGCGCACGGTTGTAGGGGTCGTCCTCCGGCCCGTTCGGGCCGTTGGCGAGCGAGGGCGCGTTCACGGCCGCCTCGTCGCCGTAGTAGACCATCGGCGCGCCGGGGTACGTGAACTGGAAGAGCGCCGAGAGCTTGAGACGCTGCTTGGCTTCGGCGAGCCCGTTGTCGCCGCCGACGGTCAGGACGTAGAGCGAGCGGTTGGTGTCGTGCGAGCCGACGAGGTTGAGCATCGCGGCGGTCGCCTGCTCGGGGTAGTCCTCGCGCACGGAGCGGAGCGCGCGGTCGAACTGGCTCGGGGTGAGCGCGACGATCTGGTTGCCGTCGGAGTTGTCGTTGTCGCTCCAGTTGAACTGACCCCGCGCGAACCCGAGGACGTTCTTGCGGAAGCGGTAGTTCATCACCGAATCGAGCTGGTCGCCCGCGAGCCACTGGCTGGCGTCCGGCCAGATTTCTCCGACGAGCGGCCCGTCCGACTTATATCCCTTCGCCAGCGGGCGGTACTCGTTCCACCAGCCGTGAGAGATTTCGTTCGCCACGTCGAAGCGCCAGCCCGACGCGCCGCGCTCGTACCAGTACTGCGTGACGTTGGCGCCGGGCGCGCGGTAGAAGAAGTCGCGCACGCCGGGCGAGTCGTCGCGGAAGACGGGCAGGCTGCCGAAGCCGAACCAAGCCTCGTAGTCGCCGAAGGCGCAAGGCGCGTTCGCGTTGAAGAAGTTGAACCAGCCGCGGTAAGGCGAGGCCGCGCTCTCGCAGCCGCCGTCTGCGGCGTAGCGTTGGTAGAGGTCGAAGTAGACGCTGTCCGAAGACGAGTGGTTGAAGACGCCGTCGAGGATGAGGCGCATGCCGCGCCGCTCCATCTCCGTCTTGAGCGAGGCGAGGGCGGCGTCGCCGCCGAGCGCCGGGTCAACTTCGAGGAAGTCGTCCGTGTCGTAGCGGTGGTTAGAGCGCGCCTTGAAGATGGGGTTGAGGTAGAGCGTGTCCACGCCGATTGATTGCAGGTAGTCGAGCCGCTGCTCGATGCCTTTGAGGTCGCCGTCGTAGAACTGCGTGCCGTACTGGTTCTGGAACTCGCCCGGCTGGCGCGGGTCGCCGATGGCCGTGTTCCAGGGCTCGCGCAGGAGCGGCGTCTGGTCGCCGTAGAACGTGGGGCAGCCGGCGGTCGAGCCGGGGCGGCAGTAGTCGTTCGACGGGTCGCCGTTGCGGAAGCGGTCGGGGAAGATTTGGTAGACGTTCGCGCTGTGGAGCCAGGCGGGCGTCTGGAAGCTCGGGTCGTAGGCCGTTATCTGGAAGGCCGGGAAGGGCTCGCCGTCCGAGGCCGCGCCCGCGCCGCCCTGATTGAGGTTGTCGTGGTCGTCGCTGTAAGAGTCGCTGTAGAAGTCTTCGTCCGCCTGATCCGTGACGCGGAACTTGTAGTAAAGAATCGCGGGCGAGGCGGGCGTCGTGATAGTGCGCGTCCAGATGTCGTACTCGGTGCCGCCTTCGGTCCGGTTCTCAAGGAAGGACATCGGGTGATCGACGGGGCCGGCGGTGGCGCCGGTCGCCGGGTCGAAGGTGTAGACGCGCACGTCAACGCCCGTCACGTCGAAGTGCGCGGTGCGGAAACGCAGCGTCACAGGGCTTCCGGCCGGGACGGCGCCGAAGGGGCTGCGGTAGTAGGGGTCGAAGGTGTCGTGGCGCAGGCCGTCCCACTGAACGTCGCCCGCGGGCGGCGGCGTGTTGACTGTCTCAATCGTCAGGACGTGTGTCGCCGAGTTATAGCTGAAGGTGACTTGCGCGTTGTCGGCCGGGACGTTGAAGGAGATGTTCGACCCGTTCGGCGCTCCGCCCGCGCCGTAGTTCTCGTCCCAACTTTCGTTGATGGCGACCTTGCCCTCGTAGTTGCCGGCGGGCAGCGCCGTGGTCTTGAAGGTGTAGGTGCCGTCGCCGTCCGTGTCCTGCAACCATGAGCGGAGGCAGGAAGGGTCCCAGTCGCCCGCGCAGCCGAGTTCGGACTGGAAGCTGCCGGGCGCGACGGCGATGACGGAGTTGCGGTTGCTCGTAATCCAGTGCGACTTGTGGTCGTAATAGAATTTGACGTTCTGGCTTGAGCCGAGCGAGAGGGTGATGTTTGAGCCGTTCTGCTGCGCGTTCAGGCCGTAGTTCTCGCCCCAGTTGTCGTTGAGCGGCGCTTTGTATTCCCAGTTGCCGGCGGGCACGAAGAAGGAGCGTTGCCAAACGTCGTCTCCGGAGTCGTAGCCCAAATGCGTCGAGCCGCATTCCGGCTGCCAGTCGCCGGAGCAGCCTAGCTCGCTCTGGAGAGTGCCGGCGACGGTCACGCTCGTCGGGTTGGGCGTGTGCGACGCGCTAGCGGTGGGGAACCTGAATGGCAACAGCAGGGCGCAGGCCGCCAGGCCGAAAAGCCCGAGGGACAGATAGAGGCGTAGGGATTTGGGGAACGACATGCAGGACTCCTTGAGGTAGAGTGGCCGCCCGCCCGGAGGAGGCCGAAGCCACGGTATCGCGTTATCTTCTTTAGTTTTAGGTCGCTTGAGGAGGCTGGGAAGAAGATTGCGGACGAACGCAGACTTTGACAGCCAGCCTAACTTTGTTCGAGCCCGCAACATACGTTAAAAGGTGTGGAAAATCAAGTCTTGGCTGGAGGTGGAGGGCGATTAACTGCGTCCGCTCGTTTCACACCGCCGAGCGGACGGTAGAGGGGGTTTGAGGCAGAGTGGCGAAGCCGTCACCGCCACCCGCCGCGCCGGGCCGGGGATGAGTTATAGACGTGCCGGTCGCGGGGGCGGTACCGTCGCTTCGTCTTGTCGGTAAAACCTCAAGACTGGCGTAAGTACAGCCCCCGCGACCTCCGGTGCGGCAGCGCGCCGTCCCTGACTAACCGCCCGCCGAGGTCATTTCAGGCCCCCGACGCGGGCGCCGGCCGGTGAGTGGAAGACAGTGGGGACGCGGCTCAGTTCACTTCAATCGTGATTGTTTTCGTATCCGTCCTGTCGGGCTTTATCTTGCAAGGGGTGGTGTTGATGATGGCGTTGGTGTGGATGACGTAGGTGCCCCGCTCGAAGAGCCTTTTGTAGATCGGGCCCGTCGTGTCGGGTGAGGCCGTGTCCAGCACTTGCCAGAAGGCGGTGGTGCCGCCGGGATTCTTGCCCCAGACGTAACCGAACGTGTACCTCCCCTGGAGCGCGCCCGCCGAGATGTCGGCGAACACGTTAGTGTGGTTGACCGTGCGATAGTAGGTGACGCCCGTCTGCTCACACACGCAATAGCCGTCCGCCGTGGCTACGGAGTCGAAGCGGAGTCTCGTACCCGAAGGCACCACCGCGCCGTCCTCAACGGCCTCGCCGGTGTCTGCGTTAGTAATCCACGCGTCGATGCTCTCGCTGCCGGTGAAGGGGATGTACGTGCACCCTTGGGCGCGCGCCTCGGCGCCCGACAGCGCCGCGCACGCGAAGCACGAGAGGAGCACGAGGAACAGTTTAGTGGCGTAAGACCTCTCCGAATTCTGCCGTGAGTTGCGAACAGCGTTGCGAACCATGAAAGTCTCCTTCTCTCCAGAGGTGGGAGCCCCACACTGTCAGGCCGGGCCTCAAACCACCGCGACGCCGAGGCCGCCGTGGGTGACTGACGGGTGTGGAATCCCAGTGATGACGACAAGGTGGAGAAGCCTTGTCGTCGGTCGTAGAGCACCGGCCCTACGTACTGGCAACTGACGCGCATGAGGGAGGGCAAGGGGTGTGCCGCCGCGTGAAGGTACGCGGCGTAATCTGGTGTGACGCGCGGGACATTCGGCGGGCGCGGAGTAAGGGCGCTTGCAGCCGCCTGAGATGGCCGCGCCCCGGCGTCTATGAGCAGACGGGATTCTATCTTTAAGGATAGTTAACTATCCTTAAAGATAGGCGGGTGTCCAAGGCCGGGCAGACGTGGCCTGTCGAGTTAACGTAATGGATACTATCGGACTTTCGTGAGCTCGGGTGGTTTCGCAGTTGTCTCCCGCGCCGGTTAATTTCGGGCGTTAGATTTCTACAGAAAAGCGTGGTATGCAGTGCTCATGCGAAGAACAATCTTCAAGGTGATTGCCGCGACCGCGCTGTTTGCCGGCCTTCATAGTCTACTGGCCTCTCGCCGGGCTAAAGCGGTCGCCGTGACGTTAGTCGGCGAGCGGCGGAGGAATGCTCTCTACCGCCCCTTCTATAACGCCACCGCGCTCATCAGCGTCGCGGCATTGGCCGTCTACCTCTTTAAGCTTCCCGACCGTACCCTCTACCGGGTTCGCAGGCCGCTATCTGAATTGATGGTCGTGGGGCAGGTCATATCTTTACTCTGCCTGGCTTGGGGCGTGCGGCAGATTGGGTTTCTACAGTTCAGCGGCGTAAACAACCTCGGCAAGTTTCTAGCCGGGGGGCGATACATCGCGGCCGAGCCCGAAGGGCAAGGGCCTGCCTTGGACGCCGACGGACGCATAAAGGACACCGGACCTTTCCGCTGGAGCCGCCACCCTCTAAACTTTTGGATGTTACCGCTCCTATGGCTGATGCCGCGAATGACGGCAAAACTGGCGGCCTTCAACGTGGTGGTAACGATTTATCTTTCGGTCGGGTCTCTGCACGAGGAAGCGCGGCTCAGAGAAGCATACGGAGAGGCGTATGCCGAGTATCAAGGGAGTGGCGCTAGTTTCTTCGTGCCCTTCACCACTTTTCCGGCGGGGAAGAAATCCGACGCCGACGCGCGCCCGACCGTGAGCCGACGGGCCTCTCATCGAGAACTCGCCGCCCCCGTAATTGAATACGAGGCGGGTGGTGTCGGGCGTTAGAAGACGAACGCCGTGTGAGGATTTGTGTCGCCCCGCGCCCGGCCTCCCGCGTATCCGTCTCGGCAATCTCGACGCAGACGAGGAACTCACCTGCCCCGGCGCATCCCCGCCGAAGATGTTCCCATCCCCTTCCAGCACGGCGGGCGCGAGCAGCGCCGCCCCGTCTCGCCGACATCTCGCCTCCGGCAGACGAGCGTGGGCCAGAGCCCGCCGCCCCTGCGGCGACAAACAGTCGCGTAGGCATTCACGGCATTACAGTTTATACTCGTAAGCCCCCATCATTCTTCGCAGAAGTGCAGAAGTCAGGAAGACGAGTGTCGTTCAGTCCGTCTATGCCCAAGGATACGCCCGAAGGTCATCTGCCCGACGACGAGCCCGGCAACCCGATTCAGCACCCGCTGAGGCCGGACGTGGCCGCCTACTGGCTGGCCGCGGTGATCGAGTCCGCCGACGACGCCATCATCACCAAGACGCTGGACGGCGTCATCACGAGCTGGAACCCCGGCGCGCAAAAGCTCTTCGGCTACACGCCGGAGGAGGCCATCGGCCGGCCCGTCACGATGCTCATCCCCGAGGACCACCTCGACGAAGAGCCCGCCATCCTCGCCCGTATCCGCGCGGGCGAGCGCATCGAGCACTACGAGACTGTGCGCCGCCGCAAGGACGGCACGCTCCTCCACATCTCGCTCACAGTCTCGCCCATCCGCAAGCCGGACGGCACTATCATCGGCGCCTCGAAGATCGCGCGAGACATCACCGGGCTGAGGGGCGCGGAGGAGACGCTGCGGGCGCAGGCCGCAGTCATCGCCCAGGCTTACGACGCCATCTTCCTGCGCGACTCCTCAAACGCCATCACGCTCTGGAACCGCGGCGCCGAGCGCACCTACGGCTACACGCCGGAGGAGGCGCTCGGGCGCTCGCCCCACGAACTCCTGAAGACCGTGCCGCCCGTCCCGCTCGAAGAGATTTACGAGAGCCTGCGGCGCGAGGGCTTCTGGGAGGGCGAACTCCTCCACACGCGCAAGGACGGGGAGCAGATCGTCGTCGAGACCCGCTGGGCGACCGTGCGCGACGAGCGCGGCCAGACCACGTCGATTCTGGAAATCACGCGCGACGTGACCGAGCGCAGGCGCTCCGAGGTCAGGCTGCGACACGCCGCGGCCATCGTCGAGAACTCCGACGACGCCATCATCAGCAAAGACCTCGACGGAATCATTCAGAGCTGGAACCCCGGCGCCGAGCGGCTTTACGGCTACACGCCGGAGGAGGCCGTCGGCCAACCCGTCACGATGCTCATCCCCGACGACCGCCCCGACGAGGAGCCCAGCATCCTCGCCCGCATCCGGCGGGGCGAGCGCGTGGACCACTACGAGACGGTGCGCGTGACGAAGGACGGCCGCGTCCTCGACGTGTCCCTGACGGTCTCGCCGGTGAGGGACAGCACCGGGCGCGTCGTCGGAGCGTCGAAAATCGCCCGCGACATCACCGAGCGGAAACGCGCCGAGGCCGAGCTGAGCCAGTCGAGGGCGCAACTCCAGACCGTCTTCGAGAACGCCACGGTTGGCCTTTTCGTGATGGACGACCGCCAGCACTGCATCTACATGAACCCCGCGGCGGAAAAGCTGACGGGTTACACGCTCGAAGAGGTGCAGGGCCGCCCGTTACATTATTTCATCCACCACACGCACCCGGACGGCACGCCCTACCCCCTCGAAGAGTGCCCCATCGATCAAGCCTTCCCGCAGAACAACCAGGAGCAGGGCGAGGACGCCTTCGTCCATAAAGACGGCAGCTTCTTCCCCGTCGCCTTCACGGCGAGCCCCCTGCGCGAGAACGGCCGCCCCGTCGGCACCGTCATCGAAGTCCGCGACACCACCGAGGAGAAACGCGCCGCGGCCGAGCGCGAGCATCTACTCCGGCTTGAGCAGGAGGCGCGCGAGGAGGCCGAGACGCTCTACCGGCTGGGGCAGGTGCTCTCGGCCGAGCTCGACCTGCACAAGCTGGTGCAGGCCGTGACGGACGCCGCGACCGAGCTGACCGGCGCCCACTTCGGCTCCTTCTTCTATAACGTGCTGAACGAAGAGGGCGCCTCCTACATGCTCTACACGATGTCGGGCGTGCCGCGCGAAGCCTTCGCGCACTTCCCGATGCCGCGCGCCACGGACCTCTTCGGCCCCACCTTCCGCGGCGACGGCACCATCCTCATCGGAGACGTGAAGCTCGACCCGCGGTTCGGGAAGAATTCGCCCTTCTACGGGATGCCCGAGGGCCACCTGCCCGTGACGAGTTACCTCGCCGTGCCGGTCATCTCCCGCTCGGGCGAAGTCTACGGCGGCCTCTTCTTCGGCCACCCCCGGCCGGACGTTTTCACCGGGCGGGCCGCGCGCATCGTCGAGGGGCTGGCGGCGCAGGCCGCGGTCGCGATGGACAACGCCAGGCTCTTCGAGGCTGCCAAGAGGGCGCGCGCACAGGCCGAAGCGTCGGCCGCCGAGAATGAGCGCCTGTATCGGGAGGCGCGTGAGGCCAGCCGCCTCAAGGACGAGTTCCTTGCGACAGTTTCGCACGAGCTGCGCACGCCGCTGACGGCCATCCTCGGCTGGGCCCACATGCTGAGGACCGGGCAGTTCAAGGGCGAGTCGGCCGCGGGCGCCTTCGAGACCATCGAGCGCAACGCCCGCGCGCAGTCGCAGTTGATAGAAGACCTGCTCGACGTGTCGCGCATCATCACGGGGAAGCTCCGCATCGACGTGCGCCCCATAGACCCGAACTCCTTCATCGACGCGGCGGTCGAGGCCGTTCGCCCGGCGGCCGAGGCTAAGGGAGTTCGCTTGCAGAGAGTTTTGGACACCGGCATCGTCTCAGTCTCCGGCGACCCGGTCCGACTCCAGCAGGTGGTCTGGAACCTGCTGTCGAACGCCCTCAAGTTCACCCCGCGGGGCGGGCGCGTGCAGGTGAGGCTTGAGCGCGTCAACTCGCACGTCGAGATTACGGTCTCGGACACGGGCGCCGGCATCTCGCCGGAGTTTTTGCCGCACGTCTTCGACCGCTTCCGTCAGGCCGACCAGAAGACGACGCGCCGCCACGGCGGCCTCGGCCTCGGCCTTGCAATCGTCCGCCACCTCGTCGAGCTGCACGGCGGCACTGTGCGCGCCGAGTCGGAGGGCGAAGGTCACGGCTCGACCTTCACGGTGCTGCTGCCGGTCGCGCCCATCAACTCGGCCGAGCCCACGGAGACGCGCGTCCACCCGGCGGCCCGCGACACGCTGCCGGCTTTCGAGTGCCCCGACCGGCTCGACGGGCTGCGGATACTCATCGTTGACGACGAGCCGGACACGCGCGAGATGCTCAAGGCGGGGCTGATGCATTGCGGCGCCGTGGTGACGACCGCGGGGTCGGCGGCCGAGGCCGTCGCCGAAATACAGGGGGCGACGCCCGACGTGCTCATCAGCGACATCGGGATGCCTGAGGAGGACGGCTACGACCTGATACGAAAGGTCAGGGCGCTCCCGGCCGGGGGCGGGGGGCGGGTGCCCGCCATCGCGCTGACGGCTTACGCCAGGGCCGAAGACCGCATGCACGCGCTGCGTGTCGGGTACCAGATGCACGTGCCGAAGCCGGTCGAGCTGGCTGAGCTGGCCGCGGTCGTGGCGAGCATCGCCAAGCGCGACGCATAAGCTCCCGCCGGGCCGGAACAAGGGGTGTGAGATTGACGACCATCCTCATCGCCGACGATAACGAAGACCTGCGGGACATGCTGAGGCAGTTCCTTGAGTCTCAAGGCTACCGCGTGCTGGAGGCCGCCGACGGGCGCGAGGCGGCGGAGACGGCCGTCCGAGAGCGGCCCGCCCTCGTCATCATGGACCTGGGGATGCCCGACATGGACGGGCTCTCGGCGGTGGCCGAGATAAGGCGGCACGTCCCGGCCCCCGAGACGGAAATCCTCATCATCTCGGCCTACGACCGGCTGGAGTACCGGACCGAGGCCGTCGCCGCCGGGTGCAGCGGATTCATCGCCAAGCCCGTCGAACCCACGGCCCTGCTGAAAACGATTAGGCTCTTGCTCGGGCAGGGCGAGGGTGAAGCCTCGGCGTTCGAGTAAGCGGCGAGGTTAAACCGGAGAGGGCGGCGCACGGGGCGGGACATACACTTCAGCCCGCGGTTGACGAGCTTGAGCCGCACGAAGAACGGCCCCCTGCCCTCGCTCCAAATTCTGAGGTCCGTACCCCGCCCGTCGCTGTCGGACGCCTGAACCAGACGCCTTGCCCTCCGAATATCTAGCGCGCCCCGCCGAACCCGGCTAGAATGGGCCTCCCCGGCATCCAACCGCATGGCCTTGCCAGAAGGCACACGTCTCGGACGCTACGAGGTCCGCTCGCAGGTCGGTGTCGGCGGCATGGGCGAGGTCTACCTCGCCTCGGACTCTCTGCTCGGCCGCGCCGTCGCCCTCAAGGTTCTCCCGCCTCAGTTCGCCTCCGAGCCGGAACGCCTCGCCCGCTTCGTGCGCGAGGCCCGCGCCGCCTCCGCCCTCAACCACCCCAACGTCCTCACCGTCTACGACGTGGGCGAACAGTCGGGCACACACTTCATCGTCACCGAACTGGTTGACGGACTCACCCTGCGCGACTGGGTGCGCGACGAGCGCCCCCCGCTGGCCGAGTTGTGTGACGCCGTCCGGCAGGCCGCCCTCGCGCTCGCCGCGGCGCACCGGGCCGGCATCGTTCACCGCGACGTGAAGCCTGAGAACCTGATGCGGCGCCGCGACGGCATCGTCAAGGTGCTCGACTTCGGCATCGCCAAGGCGCTCGCGCCGCCCGACCCGGCGGGCTTGACCGCAGACCGGCTCGCGGTGACGCAGTCCGGGATGTTACTCGGCACCGTCCGCTACATGTCGCCGGAGCAGGCTGGCGGCGAGGCGCTCGACGCGCGGACGGATGTCTGGAGCCTCGGCGTCGTGCTTTACGAGTTGGCCTCGGGCCGTTCCCCGTTCGACCATTCGAGCATAGGGGCGACGCTCGTCGCCATCATGACGCACGACCCGGCGCCGCTGTCGAGTCTTGTCCCGCACGCGCCCGAGCAGTTGTGCCGCGCCGTCGAGCGGGCGATGCGCAAGCGGCGCGCTGAGCGGTTCCCGACGGCCGCAGAGATGGCCGAGGCGCTTGAGGCGGCCGTGCGCGCGTTTGAACCTTTGAGCGGGGCCGCGATGCCGCCGCTCGGGCAGTCGAGCCGGGCCGATCTCACCGTGCCGATGTCGCCGAGCCGCAGCGCGGGGGTAGGCGGCGAGTCCGGGCCTACTGCCGCGCCGCCGACGAACCTTCCGCCGCGCACGTCGGCGCTGATAGGACGCGGGCGCGAGCTGGCCGAGGTAACTTCGGCGCTGCGTTCGCACGAAGCGCGGCTGCTGACGCTGACCGGCCCCGGCGGGACGGGCAAGACGCGGCTCGCGGTCGAGGTCGGCCGCGTCCTGCTCGGCGACTTCCCTGACGGCGTCTTCGTCGTAGACCTCTCGCCGCTCTCGGACCCGGAACTTATCGCCTCTCCCGTGGCGCAGGCGCTCGGCGTGGTGGAGACACCGGCCTGTTCGCTCGCCGACGCGCTCGCGCGTCACCTCTCGGACAAGCGTCTGCTGCTCGTGCTCGACAACTTCGAGCACCTGCTCGGAGGGGCGCCGCTCGTCTCGACGCTGCTGGCGGCCTCGGCGGGGCTGAAGGTGCTGGCGACGAGCCGCGCGCCGCTCCGGCTGAGCGCGGAGCGGGAGTACGCCGTCGAGCCGCTCGAAGTGCCGGTCTTCACGAGCCTGCCGCCGCCCGACGAGTTGTCACGCGTCCCGGCCGTGGCGCTGTTCGTGGAGCGCGCGCGGCAGGCGAAGCCTTCGTTCTCGCTGACGGCGGAGAACGCGCGGGCGGTGGCCGAGGTGTGCAGGAAGCTCGACGGGCTGCCGCTGGCGCTGGAACTCGCCGCGGCGCGCGTGAAGCTGCTGACGCCTCGGGCAATGCTCGACCGCCTCGACCACAGCCTGAGGCTTTTGACGGGCGGGGCGCGCGACCTGCCGACCCGTCAACAGACGATGCGGGGGGCGGTGGGGTGGAGCTACGACCTGCTGGGGGAGGAGGAGCGCGCGGTGCTCAGGCGGCTGGCGGTCTTCGTCGGCGGGTGCACGCTGGAGGCTGTCGAGGCCGTGTGCGGCACCGGCGGCGAGGACGTGCTCGACGCGCTCGGCTCACTCGTGGAGGAAAGTCTGGTCAGGCAGCGGGAGCAGGACGACGGCGAGCCGCGCTTCTCGATGCTGGAGGTCGTGCGCGAGTACGCGCTCGAACAGCTCGCGTCGAGCGGCGAGGCGGAGGCGGTGCGGCTTGAGTTCGCGCGCTACTTCAAGCGGATGGCCGAGGAGGCCGAGCCGCAGATACGGAGCGCGAATCAGGTCGAGTGGGTGCGGCGCCTGAGCCGCGAGCACGACAACATGAAGGCGGCGATGGCGCTGCTGCTGTCCGCGGAGCCCGACGAGGGCGCGGCGTTCGTCGCCAGCATCAGGTCGTTCTGGATAGCACAACAGAACTACAGCTTCTCAGAGCAGCGGGCCTGGTACGCGAAGGCGCTGGAGGCGGGGGAGCTACCGCCGGCCGTCCGGGCGCGACTCTTGGGCGGTCTGAGTGCGTCTGAGACCCGAATCGGCCGCTTGGACGCGGCGGCCGCGTACGCGCGCGAAGCGGTGGAGGCGGCCCGTGCCTCCGGCGACCGTGTCGCGCTCGGCGTCGCCCTCACCGGTCTCGCGGGGGCGCTGATGGCTGCCGGCGACCTGAGCGCGACGCGCGAGGCGTTTGAGGAGGCAGCCGCTAACGCCCGCGCGAGCGGTCACCGCCACAGCCTGTCGGCCAGCCTCACGGGGCTGGGCGAAGTGGCACGCCTGATGGGCGACTTTCGGGCGGCGCGAGCCTACTACGAGCAGGCGATAGAGGCGCGGGGCAGGCGCGTCCGCTCGGTGACGAACGCCATCCCGCTGGCGAACCTCGGGGGCCTGTCGCTCGAAGAGGGCGACTACGCGGCGGCGGCGGGCTTCTACCGCGAGTCGCTCTCGATTACGGCCGAGCTTGATGACAGCTCCTCGACCGCCATCGCCCTCGACGGGCTGGCGGCCGTGGCGCTCGACTCGGGGGAAGCCGAGAAGGCCGCGCTGCTCGCGGGGGCGGCCGAGGCCCTCTGCGAAGCGGCGGGCGACCCGCTCGAAGCGTGGGAACAGTCGCTCCGCGACCGCTACGTGGCGGCACTCCGCGCGACACTCGACCCGGCGACGCTCGAACGCGAGTGGGCGCGCGGTCGAGCGATGACGCTCCACGAGGCCGCCGCGGCGGCGCTCGCCGAGTAGCCGGCGGCGCTGGGTCCGCCGGTGCGCGAGATGCGCGTCAGGGAGATGAGTTGTTGAGCAATCCTACCCGACGAGCTAGGGAGTGACCGAATCGGTTGCGTTGCACGAATTACTTTGAGGCGAGAAGAAGCTCTCCAATCTAGCCCTCAAGCAGACGCCGCGCTCCGTCACCCGGCAACGTCGCCACAACGTGCGTCAAAATGTTATTTTTGAACTTGAATATTTCATTAGTGAGCCTGTTTCGGCCTCGACTTCACGGAGGAGCGCCTGCGCGAGCTGTGCGACTGTAGCCCCTTGTTCGGCACCGAGGCGGTGCGCGCGGTCGATGCCGCGCGGTCTCGGCTTCGCCGGCACGGCCAAGTACACGCTCCGCTCCGACGAGTGCCGACGAGACTTGCACCATACCGCCTTGAGCGCGGCCCTCAAACCTAACCGCCTTTGCCCCACGAGAGCGATAACTCCCGCGCGGCCTCGCGCACGCGAGGCGCGTCCTCCGGGAGTAGCCACCCGCCGCCCATCGAGCTGATTTCGGAGAGCGTCACCTCGATGGATTTACCCTGCGTCTCAAGGAGCGCGACGCAGACCTCGGCCGTCTCGCGAACCTCCTCGGCCGTCAGGGGGCGTGCGGCGACCGCGGTGTGATCGCCCGCCCCGCGCCCAACCTCCAGTCCGGCGCTTCCCTGCCCGCATCGCCCCGCGACTCCCCCGTGCTTGCGCAGTAGTTCGTAGGTCTCGCGCTGCGCCACGCGCACGGCCTTCGGCAGCGCCTTCGCCTCGAACCACTCTCGCGTGCGCTCCATCTCCCGCGCGGCAGACTGTGCGGCGGCGCGCGTCGCGACATCCCTCACACAGGGTTCCAGCTCGCTCTTCAGTCGTTCGACAATCTCCCCGACGGGCAGGGGATACGCGGGGGGCGGCGGGAGCGCCTGTTCCCTTCCCTCGGGGTCGCGGGAAGCGCGTGCGGCGAGCGACTGCGACCGGGGCTGGGCTGAGGACGTTTTAACCACCGGTTCTGTATCCGCGCCGTTTTTTGGCGCGCGCGGATTTAAATCTGTTTCTAAAACTTCTGATACAGCGAAGCTGTCCATAAAGGCTGCTTCATTCGCCGAAGCAGGAGCCCTGCCAGGTGAACCAGGCGCAAAGGCCAAAATTTTTTTGCCCGCCTGGGCCTGTCTGACGCCGATAGAGGAGACTGCGCGGTTGAGGAAGATGCGGATGCCGACGCCGTTCTTCCCCGCGAAGTAGCCGATAATCCCCTGCTCGTGCATCCACCGCAGCGCTTTGCTCGCCGTTGCCGATGCGACGCCCACCAAGTCACACAACACGACCCACGCCTTCACCAGCGCTTTGCCCCTCTCCTCGGCCTCGATGCGCAGCACGCCCTCGCGCTCCCAGAACCCGTCGGGCGCGTTCACCAGGCGCAGGTAGATCTTGCTCATCAGGGGCGTGACCAGGTCGGCCTCGTGAGACGTGACGGCCGCCATTATGTCGCGGTCGATCTGGTGAAAATTCTTCCGGTATTCGTTCGGCCCGAGCCGCGTCCTGCGGATGAAGCGTGGCGCCGGCAGTGACTGAAGTGTCATGTGCTCATCTCCTGAAATCTTCTCGACACTGACGCACCGGCGGTCTATAATTCGTCCGTCAGACACACTTCCGCCGGCTCGCCGAGGGCGAGTTTTCGGTTGACCCGTAGCACTCGGTCGCCAAACTCAGGTGCTGCGGGTCAAGGTGTTTCGGGGGCTACTATCTCTTCGCCCCTTCTTCCTCAGTATCAGATACCTACAGCACTTTCGCCCCCTTGAGAAGCCTGAAATTTTTTTTTCAGGGCGAACAATTTTCTTCACCGTGAAGAAAACTTTTCATCCTGAAGAGAAAATTTCAGGATGAAAAATTTTCTTCACGGTGAAGCTTAGATTTCAGGGTGAAGAGTTTTTTTCACCCTGAAAAATTCATGCGCATGAACTGTGGGCACAAGCATCATGACGCCGTCCTCGACGGCGTCGTGAGGCGCGTATGAATCGAGTTCCGTCACTTGGCTACTGGTTGAGTGCTCAGGGCGCTCAGTCAGGGAACTGAGAAATCCCCAGATAAACAAGCTCTTTTTCAACACCCACCGGCAGAACTTATAAGAAACTTGTGAGGCCGAAGTAATCTTTCGGTAGCGAATTCTTACCGAAATATCTCTACTTAAATAGCTAGCCGTAAGGGTGAAAAATTTTCTTCACCCTGAAAAATTTATTTCACCCTGAAGAGAATTCTTCAGGGTTGCGCTTTGCGCCGACCCCTTCCCGGTGAAACATAATTAAATATATCTGTTGACATTGTGAGGTGATCTGCTCTAAGTAGTTGTCGCCACTTCAACAAGGATTTCCCGTGAAGTCGGAGCCCTTATGCCAAAGTCCAAGACGGTTTCAACGACTGAAGCGATTAAACTGGTGGGGGTGAGCCGCGCCACCTTCTGGCGCCTAGTCAAGCGTTACCAGATCACGACCTTCGAGGACGTGCTCGACCGGCGCGTGAAACTGATCCGCCGCGAGGACGTTGACAGGCTTCTCGCCTTCGCGCGCCGCGTGCGCGAAGGCGAGGTCCCTTCCACCCCCGAGGCCTTCGAGAGGCGCGCGTCCTGACGCGCCGGGCGGCGCCATTAAATGTAGACGGGAGGGCTGAGGACTGATGAAGACGATCGCCGTCGCCAACCAGAAGGGCGGAGTCGGCAAGACGACTACGGCGGTCAACCTAGCGGCCGCGCTCGTCCACAGCGGCCGCAGGTGCCTGCTGCTCGACCTAGACGCGCAGGCCACAGCCTCTCGCTACCTGCTCGGCTCCTACGGCGAGGACGGGCACGTCATGTACGACGTGCTGATGAAGCGGGTGAAGCTGCGCGACTGCGTCAAGGAAACCTCCTTCGGCCTCTCGGTAGTGCCAAGCAACCTCGGGCTCGCCTCGCTCGACGTCGACCTCCTCAGCGAGTTCAACCGCGAGCACCGTCTGGAGATGGCGCTCCAGGAGCTGGGCGAGAACGCCTACGATTATGTGATCGTCGACTGCCCGCCGAACCTCGGCTTCGTCACGATCAATGCCTTCGCGGCCGCGCAGGTGGTGCTGATTCCGATTGAGTGTAAGCCGGAGGCCTGGGAGGCGGTGCCGAGGCTGATGCAGACGCTGCGGAAGATCGTCAAAGAGTTTCAGCGGCCGTTACGCATCTACGCGCTCCCGACGTTCCTAGAGCGCACTAACCTCGCCAAGGACATTTACGACGAGATCAAGGAGCATTTCGAGTCTTTCGCGCTGAGCCCGGTCCACAAGAACGTGAAGCTGGCTGAGGCCTTCGCGGCCCGTCAACCGATCATCCAGTACGACCCGGCGGCCTCGGGCGCGATGGACTACCTGAGGGTGGCTAAGGAGCTGCTGAATGGCGAAGAGACGCAGGTACGGAGACGCGTGGAAGGACGTTCAGATAGACGCTGAACAGAACGACGCCGTCTTCGACCGCTTTTTCAAAAGAACCCAGCACGACCCGGAACCTCCGGAGGCGGCCGAAGAGGCGGTGCCGGAGGTGGGGGAGGGGACTGCCCGTCCCGCGCCCGAGGTTAAGGCGCCCCCGGCCCCTCGCCGCGAAAAGCGACCGCAGCCGAGAGCCATCGTCAGCCCAATCGCGCGCCCGCTCCCGAACCTCTCGCCCGCAGCGGACACGTCCGCGCACGTCGACGCCCTCAAGCGGCAGTACCGCCTCAGCAAGGGCGAGGCGGCCGTTCTGCGATGCCTCATCGACAGAGCCCGCGATAACGGTGGGTCCGAGTGCTACGCCAAGATCCCTCAACTCGCCGAAGTCTGCGAGATGACACACCGCGGGTGCCAGTTCGCGCTGCGAAACTTGGAGTCCCGCGGGTTCATTGCCCGACTCAGGGACTACGATCCAGCCGACCGCCTCGGGATTCAGTTCCGGATCAGTCTTCCCCCCGCTTAAACCCAACGGTCCCCGCCAGTTTTCATAGTCAAATTCATCTTGATTAATGAAAATTTCACCCTGAAAAAAAGATTTCACCCTGAAGTAATTTCTTCACCCTGAAATTTATTTTTCAGGGTGAAATTTTGAAGCTCCCCTCTTAAATGGGCATTTTCTTGATCGGTCTCCGACGGAGCCCCAACTCAATGCTGTGGATAGTAGGCAACAGTTGATTGGCTACCGACGTGGCTCATCGAAGCATTCGTGTTAAAGAGCCTGAGGTTAGATCCCACCCGCGCCATAACAATAGCACCCCATCTCCCCGCCTCAGGCGACGCTGGTCTAGGTGGTCAATAACTTTACTCCTCGGCTCACTGCGCAGCATTTACCACCCACCATTGTCTGGACCACGACCACCTGACACAGTAGCTTTTTGATGACCAACTAGCTAGATTTCTGTCCCCGTCCAAAACGAAGGCAGCCATTCACGGTAAGGTTATACAGACGTTTCACGTCCGGTAGTTAAACTACTCGGCAAATTAATAAACGTTATTGCTGCTAGATTACGGCGATCCCGATAAAGGGAATTCAGGAGAGGGAGGGGAAGCACAAACAGGAAGAGAATTCTACGCATGCTCAAACCTGGTAATAGGGTATGGAGTTGATGGCCACAGACGAGCGACCAGATTGGGGCTATGCCGATGCTGAAGGGTGATGTGCAATCGTAGCTTAGTACCTCTCAGGAACGTTTCACGGAAGTGCTAAATGGCAGAGATTTTATCAATCGTAAGGAAAGAAGTTAAGTAATTTCCAACGTAAGGTTCACAAACTCGTCAGTTGTGTGCCTATCTTGCCATTCGGGTAACTCTTATGAAAATCGGCCGGTGACAGCTTACTCAAGCCGCCTTTGGGAGCGCTTCGACCGTTATCTTCAGCCCTAGCGCTTCCAGTTTCATGATTAGTCGCTGCTGGCGTGTCTGCCGATGCTGGCGGTCGAAGTAGTCGCCGCCCGGTTCATGGTAATCAGTCGCCGTCGCCGCTTCCAGCTCGGCGAGTCGTTGGAGCAGCTCGCACAGCACGAAGCGCTGCGCCAGCGTTAGGCGGCTGGTCAGGGCGCGGCGCAGTTCGGGGGCCTTACCCTTGAATGAGGCGCGCGCCAGCGCCACCAGCCGCTCGACATCCACCTCGCCGTCGGCCAAGGCGTGTAGCATCCGGCGGCCGGAGACGCCGAGCACGTCCGTAGCGACCTGCCCCCAACTTGATGTTGGCCGACTCGATCAGCTTCTGGATGCGGTTGGCTACGGCCGTGTGCTCTTTGATCAGGGACAGGCGGTAGCGGGTCAGTTCGCGCAACTCGCGGATCTGCAGGAGCGAGATGAAACTAGCGCGTAGCAGCCCGTGGCGCAGGAGGTGGGCGGGCCACTCGCAGTCGCGCACGTCGGTCTTCCTGCCAGGCACGGCTTTCACGTCGCAGGCGTTGACGAGGATGACCGAGAGCGGGCCTTCGAGGAGGTTGAAGACGGACCTCCAGTAGATGCCCGTCGATTCAATGGCGACGTGCGTGCAGCCTTAAGTCGTCAGCCAGTCGGAGAGGCGCAGCAGGTCGTCGGGCATCGTCGAGAAGGTGCGGCTCTGGCGCTCGCCGTGTTTGATGAGGCAGGCAACGACCGTCCTGACGTGGACGTCGAGGCCGCAGCAGCACGGGTAAAGGACTTGCATCGGCGCTCCCTCCAACTCAAGGATGAGCCGTCGGTGTGAGAGCCTTGCCGGAAGGAAGAATCTCTTATGCGTGCTGGCTCTCAAAGAGAGCGGCGACAGTCCGTAAGTCCTCGAAGTCTCTGCCGGGTCAAGCTGCTCAGCGGACTCGAAGCGGTACCAAGATGCCGCGACCTCTTAGACGCAGACGGCGCGGGAGGAGCATACGCCCGCTGATGAAGATGTAAATCAAAGCTTCTGAAAATAACCTCACGTCTGTTTCGTCTCCTATTCGACACAGCTATGATTTAGACACTCACCTTTTGAGAAAACCTTGCTTTTTCCACAGCGAGTGTTAGAATCCGCCGCTGAATTTTCCGATCACGCTAACGCGTTTATGCGCGCTAGCCTCACATTCCAGATTTAGAAAGTCGCTGTGCTAGAACAGGTCGCCTCGGCCAGACCGGATTTCTTCTCGGGCGGCTTCCAAAAGTATTCCAACCGCGGCCGCGAGGCCCGAACACATAGGGCTGAGAAAGGTAAGGCAAAAATGTCTAAGGCGACGAGAGCGCTTGCTTCGTTGTTACTTCTCGGGGCGTCGTTGGTCGGAGAGGCGGCGGGCGGCGGCGGGCAGACGACTTCGGCTGCCCCGCCCCAAGGTGGCCCGGATGCCCCCGCCCAGCCGACGGTGGATCAAATCCTAGACAGATACGTCCAAGCCGTCGGTTCGCCCGAGGCGTTCGGCAAGCTGAAGACGCGCGTGAGGAAGGGTAAGTTCGAAATCGTGGGCGCGCCCGTCAAAGGCGAGGCCGAAGACTACGCCAAGGCGCCCAACATGAGAGTGACCATCACGCGTCTGCCTGGCCTGGGGCTCATCGAGGAAGGATACGACGGGAAGGTCGGCTGGACGCGTGACCCAAACAACGGACTGCGTGAGAGGTCTGGTAGCGAGCTGGCCGCCGCCGTCCTCGACGCCGAATTCAACCGCGAGGTCAGGATCAAACAGCTCTACCAGAAGTTGGCGGCGGGCGGGGTAGTGAAGGTGAACGGCCGCGACGCTTACCTCATCGTCGCGACCCCCGCCGGCAGTCAGCCCGAGAAACTTTACTTCGATAAGCAGACGGGCCTGCTTGTGCGGATGGACGTGGTGCGCGAGTCGCCACAGGGCGCCGTCCCGTTCGCCGTCTACTTCGACGACTACCGGGAGGTGGACAAGGTCAAGCTGCCGTTCGTCGAGCGCCACACGACCTCGGACTTCGAGGCCGTCATCAGGTACGACTCCGTAGTGCATAACGTCCCCGTCGAGGACGCGAAGTTCGCCAAACCCGCTTCGAAGTGAGCTGCCGCGCAGCGCGTCTCCCCACCGCGCGGCCCCTCATCTCCTCTCTATGGAAGGGGTTCTTATGAGTCATCGGTCCCGCAGCCCTCACGCACTCGCATTACTCCTCGCCGTCATAGTCTGCTGTCACGCCGTCGCCGCGCAGGACACGCCCGCCACGTCTGAAGGGACGTTGGCCGAAGCGACCGCCCTACACCAGCGGGTCTTCGAACTGGTCCGGCAGGGCAAGTACGCCGAGGCGCTGCCGCTGGCCGAGCGCGCTCTCGCCATCAGGAAGAGGGAATTGGGGCCGGACAATCTTATGGTGGCCCACTCGCTCAACCAACTCGCCGCCGTCTACAGGTCGCAGGGCGACCTCGCGCGTGCCGAGCCCATGCTGCTAGAGGCTTTGAGAATCCGTGAAGCTTTCGCGGGGCCGGAGGGCCTGATAGTGGCGGCCTCCCTGAACAGTTTGGCGGTCGTCTATCGTGACAAAGGGGACTACACCGGGGCAGTCGCGCAGCTCCGACGGGCGCTCTCGATTTTTGAGAAACAGACCGGGGCGGAGAGCACCGACACTGCGCTGACCGAGGGCAATTTGGCGTCTCTCTATCAAGATATGGGGGCTTACGCCGAAGCGGAGAAACACGCCCTCCGGGCCCTCTCGATACGCAAGAAGGTTTTCGGCGATCTGCACCCTGATGTGGCCCTGACGCTCAACAACCTCGCCTCGCTCTACATGGATACGGGCGACTACTTGCGCGCGGAGTCCGCCTTCCAAGAGGCTCTTCGTGTACGCGAGAAGATTTTATCCGAGGACCACCCCGACATCGCCGCGTCGCTCGCCAATCTGGGCTCGCTCTATCAGGCCAAGGGCGACGCAGCGCGGGCCGAAGAGCTATACCTGCGGGCCCTCGGCAAGCTCGAAAAGAAGTTCGGCGCCTTGCATCCGGACGTGGCAACCCTTCTGAACAACCTCGCCTCCCTGCGCGCGGACAGGGGCGATTACCCCGAGGCCGAGAAACGGCTGCGCAGGGCGCTTGAAATTCGCGAGAGGCTGCTCGGGTCGGAGCACCCGGCCGTCGCCGTCTCGCTCAACAACCTCGGGACGCTCCTCGTCGAGAAAGGCAACGCCGCCGCGGCCGGCGAGTTCTTCCGGCGCGCGTCAGCACTCTACGAAAAACGCGGCGAGCGCGAGCACCCGGACGCCGCCCTCCCGCTGAACAACCTCGCCGCGCTGGCCGAGGCCGCGGGCGACTTCGTGCGCGCCGAAGAACTCTATCAGCAGGCGCTCTCAATCCGCCGGAAGGCCCTCGGGGACAAACACCCGGACGTGGCCGCCACGCTGAACAACCTCGCCATGCTCTACTGGGAGAAGGGCGACGCGGCGCGCGCCGTCGGCGCCCTCGACCGCGCCGCGGAAATTCGCGAGCACAACCTGTCCCTGATTCTCACGACCGGCACCGAGAGGGAGAAGCAGCTCTACCTTCAGACTCTCACGAGCGAGACCTACAGCACCATCTCCCTGAACCTTCGTTTCGCGCCCGCTGACCCGCAGGCCGCGCGCGTCGCCACCGCCACTCTCCTGCGCCGCAAGGGGCGGACGCTCGACGCCATGACGCAACAGATGTCCACGCTGCGCGGCCGGCTCGACCCGCAGGACCGCGTGCTGTTGGACAGGCTGTTGGAGGTGCGCACGCGACTCGCCAACCTCTTCGCCGCCAGGACGGAACAGGGCGGCGCGGCCGCGCGCCGCGCGGCGCAGGTGAAGCTCGAAGCGGAGTTGGAGGGCGTCGAGGCACAGATCGCCGCCAGAGGCTCGGCACTACAGTTCAGCGTCGGCGCGCAGCCCGTCTCCTTCGAGCAGGTGCAGGCGCGAATCCCGCCCGGCGCGGCGCTCGTCGAAATCGCCCTCTACCGCCCACTCGACCCGAAGGCCCGCCGCCTGGAGGATCGCTTCGGCCCCGAGCGCTACGCCGCGTTCGTGCTGAAGAGGGAAGGCCCGCCGCGCTCGCTCGACTTGGGCGAGGCCGCGCCCATCAACCGCGAGGCGGCGCGCTTCACCGAACTCGTGTCCCGGCCCGATGGGGTCAACGAGAAGACTGCCGGCCGCGCCCTCGATGAGTTGGTCATGCGCCCCTTGCGCAAGCTGCTCGGGGACACGAAGACGGTGCTGCTCTCGCCGGACGGGCCGCTGAACCTCGTCCCGTTCGCGGCCCTCACGGACGAGCGCGGGCGCTACTTGGTCGAGGACTACACGTTCGACTACCTCACGAGCGGGCGCGACCTCGTGCGCCTTGAAGTGCGCGCGCAGAGCAGGCAGCCGCCGCTCGTCTTCGCGGACCCTTCATACGATGCAGCCCTCGCGACGGCCGCCACTTCGCAGCCGACCGATGGCGGCAGAAGGGGCCTGCGCTCGACCGATTTGCGGCAGACGCTCTGGGAGCGTCTGCCGTACACGGCCGAGGAAGCGAAGGAGTTGAAGGAGGCGCTGCCCGACGCGAAAGTCCTAACGCAAGCCGACGCGACGGAATACGCTCTGAAACAGGTGAGCGGCCCGCGTATCCTCCACATCGCCACGCACGGCTTCTTCCTTGACGACCGGCCACAGGATTCGGCCGCTGCGCGCTCCGGTCAGGGGGTGGGGGCCGGGGCCGCCGAGAACCCGCTGTTGCGCTCGGGCCTCGTGCTGGCCGGCGCCAACAATAGGCAAGGCGGGGCTGGCGAGGACGGCGTGCTCACGGCGCTGGAAGCCGCAGGGCTCGACCTCCACGGAACCAAGCTGGTCGTCCTGTCTGCCTGCGAGACGGGCGTCGGTGCCGTCAGGAACGGCGAAGGGGTCTACGGCCTCCGCAGGTCACTCGTGCTCGCCGGGGCCGAAAGCGAATTGATGAGTCTGTGGCAGGTTAACGACCGCGCGACCCGCGAGCTGATGGCCGAGTATTACAAACATCTCCGGGTCGGCGAAGGCCGGACCGAGGCGCTGCGAAACGTGCAACTGTGGATGCTGCAACGCAAGGGCAGAAGCCACCCCCATTTCTGGGCAGGCTTCATCCCCATCGGCGACTGGAGGCCGCTCGCGGAGAAATAGCGCCTGCCCATCAGCATTCTTTTTATCTCGGACGGTCTGAGGAAGAACCCGATGTCACGCCGCTTCATCAAGAGTCCCTGCATGGCCGCCCTGGCGCTGCTGGCCGCGCTCTGCCTGCCTCCCGCCGCGTCTGCACAGCAGGCCGCGGGCGTTGTGATTGACGTTGAAGGCCGCTGGATACTCGGCGGCACGCGGGACATCTCCCGCGGACAGAAGGTGCCGGCAGGGGGCAGCATCAGCGTGGTCTCGCCGACGCGGTACGATTACATCATCATCGCCAACCTCAACGGCGACGTGATGGCTAGCAGGCGTTGCGGCAATCTCAGTGAGTGCGACCAGCCCCTGAACCTGCCGAGTCCGCCGCGCGTCCGCCCTTCTGTCTTCGGCGTGATTCTGGAGACGGGCATGCGGCTGCTGCTCGGCGAGCCCGACAGGTTTTCACGGCACGGGACCCGCGGCGGGCTCAGCCCCGTGCCCGACGGCGTCGCTCAACTCGGGCCGGGCGGGCTCGAACTCGGACCACTCTTCGAGGGCAGAGACAAAGGCACTTACTACGTGAGGCTGCGCCCGGCGGGTGGCAGCGCACGAAGGGGCACACGGGACTGGGTCGGCCCCCTGTCGCTCAATTGGAGCCCCGGCGGGCGCGGCCTCATCACCTCGCGCGACCTCCGCCCCGGCTTGTACGAAGTTGATGTAACGGACGCCGAAGGGGCGCGCTCCCTTGCCGAAGACGATTACGCGTGGGTCCTCGTCGCCCGCGGCCCCGCGTACCGAAGGGCTCTCACCTCGTTCGGGCAGGCCAAGGCCCTCAGGCAGAGATGGGGTAAGCAGGTCTCGCCGGAGGCGGGAATCAGTTTCCTGCGCGCGTATCTCAAACACCTTTCTGACAGTGGAAGATATTTATGACGCCGGTTATCTTTTACTCTCTGGTTTACGCCATTACCCTGCGTATAAAGGTCCCCCACCATGAAGCCGACGGCGACAGTCGGGCGACTGGAGAGGTATAACTCGGCCGAGACCTTCCCCAAGGTAGCTGCTAGCGGTCACACAAAACCCGTGGCACCCGCTCACAGAATAAGGTCCTAAGAGTGGTTAGAGGGGTCGCCTATTTCCGCGGCGGTGCAGTTGGCTTCTCCGTTTGTGATTCCCCTTTTAGCCGCCTGATCCAATCCTTATAGACATCTTTTGCCATGTCGAGAAGTTCGGCCAGCAGCACTCCGACCATCATCGGGGCGAAGAACGCCCAGCGCGAGAACGAGCGGTACGACAGGAAGCTACAGGCCAGGGAGAGGATTATGATAATCGGGAGGCTGAACAGCAGTGCTTTCCGAAGTGGTAGCATCTGGAATAACGCGATCAGCAGCAAGCCGTCGAATATCAGAAGTAGACCTACCGTTAAATTGTTCGGGGGCTCGATGCCGCCGCCGCGGAGTTCACTCTCGACGACGTTAGCCATCACCTCAACCCCCGTCATCCGCCCTATGGGGGTGTCGTGCTTGTCCTCGTCGAGGTATGAGCCGCCGATAAGGACGATCTTGTCTTTCACCAGCTCGTTGTTCGGCCAGTTCGCATCCTCGGCGAACGAGATTACGTTAGAGGCTGTGAGTCTGGTACGCCCGATTCCCTCAATACCCCTGGAATATCTGATTAATAAAGGACCGGCGCTTTCATCCAGTGGCGGAAGTCTAACACCGCTACAGTCCTGTCTTTGGCGCTCTCTGTAAACGGCCCAGGCGAACGACGGCTGCTTCCCGACGGTGGTTTCAATCAGCCGAACGTAGCGGCGAGTCGTCTTACTTACCGCGTCATCAATCAGCAGGGCGATGCCGGACTTCTCGTTGAGAGCCGGACTCTGCCCGCCTAGCACGTCCAGAGGGGCAGGCTTTTGGTTAACGTCGGCGGGGAGTTCGGCGACCTCCCTCGCCCAGATAATGGGCGGCCAGTCGTCGCTTAAGGTGAAGTTCTTGAACTGCGCAAAATGGGTGTCGATGTCGATGCCGATGACACACGGCCGACCTTTGGCGACAGCCCTAATCAACGTCCGCAGGGCGTCCGGCTTGAGCGGGCGAGTCTGCCCCTGAAAGATTTGCTCGAAGTCGCTCTGGGTGATGTCGACGATGATGACTTGACTCTCTTCGTCCGGCACGTCAAGTCTCATTTGCGCGTCGAGGAAGGTCGTTTCTAACTGACTGAGCAACCCTGCGCGATTTAAGACGAAGGTGAAAAGACCCGCGAGGAGTATGAAAAAGATGGCTTTGAGAAGGCGTTTCCGCAAGGGAGCTACCGGGGCCGCCTTAGCGACCTTTGTCATGCCCCGAGGAGCCTTCTTATGTTTCTTTTTTTGCCCCACGATATCCTTCACTTGCCGGCGTGCTCCGCCAGGCAATCGAGATGCGCCCTAGGAACCGTCGCGAGGTTTCATCTCCTATTTTAGCTCCCCACTCGTCGGTGAGTGCTACTGCCTTCTGGAATGAAGCCGCAGGGCTTTCATACCCTGCGGGCGTGGTGACCAGGACCCATGCGGAAGCGAACGTCTCGCCGATTCAAGCGTCTAAACTAGTGTGGCGCTGCTACAATCCCTGGGATCATAAATAATAGGCATCGAATGTAGACGGCACAACCTAACGCCGGCATGCACCCGGCCGCTGAATAGCGGCGTCGCCGTCTTCGAGAGCCGAGCCTTGCGCGCTGCCGTAGGGTCTTACGTCCATGATCTCTGAGAGTAGCTTGGCGGCCATAGCCTCGCCGATGAGGGGGGCTGAGAGCGGCAGGTCGCGCCGCCCGGTCGGCGCGGGCGGCGCGGGCGGAAGTTCTGGTACCTGGCTTCCCTGGAGATTCGGTAGGGGAGGTGAAGTTCGTCGAGAGCATCTTCGGCGTCGCCGCTTGGTGGGGGCTGTGGCCCAGCAGCTTCACGCCTCAACTCATTTTTCGCAACTCACCCGTGAGTCGCGCCAGCAGGTCGCGCAGGCGGTACGGCTCCTCGCCGAGGTAGAAAATCCAATCGTTGCCTTCGACGTTGACCTCCGTGTCCTCCAGTTCTTCGTCGTACCTCTCGGGCATGACGACGAGCGGCGTGTGACCGTCGTACCTCGCGTGCTTGCGCACGCGCCTCCCGACGCCGAGGACTTCGTCGGCCGTCTTCCCGACGAGGTTCACCAGCACGAGGTCGGCGTCGATGCCCCCGCCGCCGACCCTCTCCAGCGCATCCTCTTCGTCCACCGCCACGACCACGCGGTAGCCGTAGCCGCGGAGGTTACTCACCAGCGGCCTGCGCGTCTCCTCGTCCTCCTCGATGAGGAAGATGGTCGGCTGCTTCTTCAGTCCGTCGTTCATCACTACCCCCTTACCGAAAATCATAACTATCACTCCTCCGGCGAGGAGAGTCTGTCCAGATTCCGACAGACGTATGACATTGTGTCGCGCGCGTACTCAGGACTGTCTGATTCGGACGAAACGTGCTATACTCTTCCCCAGTCCGAACAGTTCTTTAGCAATTCACCATACGTCATCGGGTCGAGCCTAGCAGCCTTCTCCTTGTGCCGCGTGCTGTCTTTTATGACGCGACCGCAACCACGAGGGGACCCCGATGTACGCACACACAGAATCACGCCCGCAGACCACCAACCGCATCCTTAACGCACTTACCCCGTCCGAGTTCGAGAGCCTTTCTCCGCACCTCGACCCCATCAACCTCTCCTCCGGCGAAGTCCTCTGCCGCCCCGATCAGCCTGTCACGCACGTCTACTTCCCCGTCAGGGGGACGGTGTCCCTTGTTACAGTCTTTGAGGACGGAACGAACGTCGAGGTGGGGATGGTCGGCAACGAGGGCGTGTTCGGCGTCTGCGCCTTCCTCGGCAGCGTCAGTACGCCGCTCCTGGCGCAGGTGCAGCTACCGGGGGACGGCCTGCGTATGCGGGCCGACGTGCTGAAGCGAGAGTTCCAGAAGGGCGGGCAGCTCCAGGACCTGCTGCTGCGGTATACGCAGGCCTTCATCACGCAGATCGCGCAGACGGCGGCCTGCAACCGCGCCCACCCCCTTGACGGGAGGCTGGCGAAGTGGCTGCTGATGTGCGCCGATAGGGCTCACTCCAAGGAGTTGGCGCTGACGCACGAGTTCATCGCCACGATGCTGGGGACGCGGCGGGCGGGGGTGACCGAGGCCGCTTGCCAGCTCAAAGAGGCGGGGCTGATCAGTTACAGGCGTGGGCATGTCACCATCAGCGACCGCGAGGGGCTGGAGCGGCTGTCGTGCGAGTGCTACCCGCTGGTCAAGAAGGAGTTCGCACGCCTCGTCGGCGCGAACGGCCACGCCTCTCACGTGTAAAGCCTCACAACCAGCTGATCCCGGGGCGGTGGGAGAAAGAAAGGCGGGCGAGTCGGCGTTTGAACCCTGACCTCCCGGAAAGGTGGGCCGCGTTAGACCCCGGCTCGTCCTCGATAAAATACCGAAGCCGTCCGCCAGCCGTATGCACCCGAGCGCACAACCTTGCTCATCTTCCCCGTGTTGAATCCGGGTATGCCAGGGCCGTCCTGAGGGTGAATAGTGCGGCCTACGCCGGCGTGGCGCGCACGGCACGAGCGAGAGGAAGGATGGGAAGGGGCGTCGGGCGTGATTGATTAGTTTGTCCCACGTAACCGCGGAAGCCCTTACATTACTCTACCGCTCCGTAAGGAATGGTGAATCGAAACGTCGACCCTTGACCGACTTCACTCTCGACCCACACCCGGCCGCCGTGCGCTTCAGCGAACTGTTTGACGATGGCGAGGCCGAGCCCCATCCCGCTTCTCCTGTCCGGGTCGCTCTCCAGTTTGTCGAACACCTTCTCCAGCCGGTCCGCCGGGATCCCCGCGCCGTTGTCGCTCACCCAACATTCGACGGCGGCCCGCCCTTCGACCGCCCCCGCCCCGACGATCACATTCCCGTCCGGGGTGTAGTCGATGGCGTTGGAGATAAGGTTCTGGAAGATAAGAGACAACATGCGGCGTCGGCGAACGCCGCCAGCCCTTCGGGTATGGCGTTAATCAGAGTCAGGTTCGAGGCGTCGGCCAGCGGGCGCAGGTCATTGACGAGCGCCTCGACCAGTTCCCTCAGGTTCACGTCACGCCGCTTTACCCTCTCGTTCACCTGCGTCTTCAGGTTCACTTCTTCCTGGACTACTCTGACGACGAGCGAATTTAAGCGGCCGACGTTGCGGCGCATCGTTTCCAGCAGGGCGGCGGCGCGCTCGTCCTTCACCACGTCGGGGGCCGTAACCTTGAGCAGATCGGCCGCTATCGCGATGGCCGCGAGCGTGGATCTGAGGTCGTGGGCGACGAAGGCCAGATGCTCTTCACGCCGCTGTCGTATCTCCAGCGCCTTTTGCGCGGCGTAGGTCTTCACCGCGAGGCCGATGGACATGTCGATGACGCGGTTGATGGTGCGGTTCACCGGCCCGCGCAGGCTCAGGTCGTGCCTTTCGATGAGGTCTTGAATGACGCCGCGCAGGGCGTTGTATTCCGCCACGACCTCCTCCACGTCGAACCCGAGCCGGAGCCGGTCCAGGCCGTGGACGGCGGAGTTCTTCGTCAACTCCCCGACCATAGAGTCGTCGTCGTGCGTATCCAGTTCGTCGGCTAACTCCCCCAGCAAAGGACAAGTTTCCACAACTGGCGCAGTAGCGGAAACAAGTAATACAGCATTTCAGTTTCTTACCATTGCATGACAATTTTCCTGTGCTCTCATGTTTCACACCTGAACCCGCTCTTACTCATTTCTGCCTGGTTGCGATCCCTTGTTAATGCCCACCCGAGCAAGTGTCAAAGGCGTCAATACTCAGACATTACGACCGCAGTTTTACGCCTCCTCGTGCATAGGCGCCCTTCCCTGAGCGCCGAAAGATGAGAAATTGAGGGGTAGAAGTTTAGTGACTAACCGGCCCATCACTACCGCCGGTCTGAGGTGTAGTGCTTACGGCGGAGCCGACGGTACAGACGCTTTGTGACTGCGACAGCAATGGCGGGAGTTGGCGCACATGGGCAAACTAGCAGAGGCGTTGGGCCGCCCCTCGAATTAAATTGCCCGGCAGGTAGGTTATTGTGAATCCTTGAATCGTGATTATCAGAGATGCCGAGGGGTAGTTACACGGGGCACGCGGGGACTTATTTCTCGGAGTCGTGAGGCTTTGCGGTCGGCGAGTCCGCTTGAGCGAGTGCGATACTGCGGATCATGTGCCACTGTGCGGGACGGAAGTTGGCCGAGAATTGCTCTTCGAGTTCCCTCATCTCGGCGCCGCCCGTTATCAGCCCGACCATCAGGTTGACCTGCTCCTGAATCTGCTCGGGGCTTAGTTCCGGCTTTGACGTGCCGGCGGGCTGCCTGGAGCTGGCCTCGCCGACTTCCTTTTCGATCTGCCGGGCGTCCGATTTGCGAAGACGGCGGCGCAGGTGCTCGGCCAAGAAGGCGGGCGCAGACGTGACGGATGTGCGCGAGGCCGCCACCTTCAACTCGGTCGCCAGAAGCTCGGCGACCTCCTTCCAGCGCCCGGCCTCCGACGCGGTGCTCTCCCTGCCGGTCACTTCCCTGCTGGCTTGGCCGAGGAGCGCGACCAGGTCGGCGAAAGCCTCATCATCAGTTTTCTCAGTATTTGTCTTAAAAGAAGTCTTGTCGTCGCCGGAAGTACTTTGATTTTCAATAGGTTGACTTAGACCACCTAAGGCCGAAATCTGGCCTAAGGGTAGGACCGAATTTTGGTCTAAAGCCACCTCAGGTGGTCTAAGGTCCCCTTGGGTGGTCTTAGGTGGTCTAAGGCCATCGGGGAGCCGGACCTCGTAGACGGAGCCTTCGTTGTCGCCGCGGTCCCAACCGCGCAGAACGAGGCCCACCGTCTCAAGGTGGCGCAGGTGGGCGGCAATGGTTTTGACGTTCCTGATGCCCGACCACTCGCCCAGCTCGCGCCGGGTCGCCTGAATCGTCTTGGAGGGCACGACGGCGCCCAGCGTGCGAATGTAGAGCGCGTCGTAGAGCTTCTTACTGGAGCCGGGGAAGAGGCCGGACGGAAGGGCGTCGCGGTCGAGCACGTTGGCGCGCTTGTTGAAATCCCTGACCGGCGCCACCGTTTCGGCCTTAGGTGGTCTAAGGGTCCCTTGGGTGGCCTCGGGTGGTCTAAGGTGGTCTAAGGCCACCTCCGAAGCCGGGGTGGTCGCAGCCGGGACGGACGGAGCCACCAGCTCCTCGATGCTAATGGCCTCGACCTCCTCGGGCCGGCGCAGGTTCTGGAACATGTTCCCCTTCGGCTTCACCGACCGCGTGGGGACGCGCACCTTCTCTTTGGGCTCTCGCTTCGTCATTTACGCTTTTCCTTCAGCAGGCGAACCTTCGATGTCACCTCCATGCGCGCGAGGAATTCCTTCGTCAGATTCAGGTAGTCCTCGCTGCCGCGCGACGCCTGCGCGTACTCGAAGATGGACTGGCGGTAGGCGGGGGCGGCTATCAGGTGCGTGTTGCTCCTGATGAGCGTCTCGAAGAGCTTGTCTCCGAACATCGTCTGCGCCTGCGCGAGCGCGTCGGCCGAGGCGGTCGTGCGCGCGTCGAAGCGCGTCATCACGTAGCCGAGAATCGAGAGGTTCGGGTTGGATCGCTTCACGCTCTTGACCGTCTCTTCGAGGTCCTGCGTGCCCTCGAAGGCGTAATACTCGGCCGCGACGGGGATGAGGACGTAGTCGGAGGCGAGGAGCGCCTGCGTGACGAGCGTGCCCAGGGAAGGGGGGCAGTCGATGAGGACGAAGTCGTAGTCCTCGGGGAGCGACCCGAGCGCGTCCTTCAGGCGGAAAAGCTCCTCGAACTGACCGCTCTTCTCCAGCCTCGCCAGGCGGATATGTGCGGCCGCCAGGTCCAGCCGCTCGATGTGAGTCTCGTAGACGGCCGCGGAGAAGGGAAGGCCGTCGCCCTTGTTATCGACGAGGACGTTAGCCAGCGTGTTCTTGATGATGTCGGGCGTCAAGAAGGTGCGGGTCAGGTTGCACTGGGAGTCGAGGTCAATCATCAGGACGCTGAAGCCCTCGATGGCGAGCCCGGCCCCGAGGTTTACCGCCGTCGTGGTCTTGCCGACCCCGCCCTTCTGGTTCGCGATGGCGATCGTCTTCATGCGGCCTCCCTCCTCCGCCACTCAAGCGCCTCGACGGCGAGCTCGATGTACTTGGGTATCGGGTGCACCCCGCGCTCCCATCGGGACACGGTCATTTCGTCCACGTCGAGCAGCACCGCCAACTGCTCCTGGGACAGGCCGAGCGCCTTGCGCCTCCGTTTTAGCTCGTTTGGCTCCATGAGGGCGGAGAGTAGACGCGACGCCTACCTTTGTCAACAGAAAAATTTTGGCGTTGATACGAACCGACGGGTTAGGGAAGTGCGGCGGGATGAAATCTCATGTCGTCGGACGAACTGCCCCGGAAGGGTCCGGCCGGTTGTCCTTTAAGGTATACATGTGCGGAGGCGGGCTTGTGTACAGTTGTGGACACTGAGCCTGCGTAAACAACCTCCCGAGTAACAAATTTCACAGCAGCGCGAGCGGCACGAATCTTGTTTTAGTCAACGGCCCCAAGTCACCAGGGGCGTGAAGGGTTCATTAAATACGACCTCGACTGTTAGCCCGACCTTGCTCCCATAAACTAGGCGGGAAGCCGTCCCCGACTCGAACTCACGACCGCCTGCCTAGCCTCGACGACCTCTTAACAAACGCTTTACGGCAGTTGAATTCTGCCTATGGTCTGTGCCGCCGGCAGAGACCGAACAGCGACGCGGCCGATTAACCGTCGCCCGAATTGCTGTCTCAAATCAGGGGGCTACTCCAAATTTGAGGGCCGACAATCATGCCTTACCCAACCATTCTGCTGGCCGCGGGCGACGCGGCCCTCCGCCAAGATTTAAGACGACGCCTGCTGAGCCAGCCCTTCCAACTCATCGAGGCCGGCGACAGGTCCGCCGCCTTCGAGGCGGTTCGGGACTTTAGCCCCGACCTCGCCATCCTCGGCTCATGGAGCCACGGCGACGGGGAAGTCATACAGGCGGCGCGCGACATCCACGCCTGTAACAGAGACGTGTTGCTCATCCTGATTGTTTCGCAGAGTACCGAAGACATCGCTTTCGCCGCCCTGCGCGCCGGGATTAACGATTACGTGAAGAGCCCCTTTTCGTTCGAGGAGTTGCTGGCCCGCATCAATCATTGCCTCGCCGGCAGGTCTTGTCCGGCCCCCCCACCCAAGAGTAAGAGCCCCGACTGTGAGGCGGACGCCTGCGGCGCGCTCATCGGCGACAGCGCGGCGATGCGGCTGGTCAAGTCATACATCCTGCGGGCCGCCGTCACGGACAGCACCGTCCTCATCACGGGCGAGAGCGGGACCGGCAAGGAACTGGCGGCCGAGCTGATACACAGGAGCAGCCTCCGGCGGGAGAAGCCGCTCGTCTGCGTCAACTGCGCCGCCCTGCCCGACAGCCTGCTTGAGAGCGAGCTGTTCGGCTACGAGCGCGGGGCCTTCACGGGCGCGTCCGCCCCGCAAAGGGGGAAGTTCGAGCAGGCCAACGGCGGCACGGTCCTGCTCGACGAGATAGGCGACATGGACCTGCACGCGCAGGCGAAAATCCTGAGGGCCATCGAGAGCAAAGAGATTTGCCGCCTCGGCGGTCACAAGTCCACGCCCCTCAACGTCAGGTTCATCGCGGCCACCAACCAGGACCTCGAACGTCTGCTGACGGAGAAGAGGTTTCGGCTGGACCTTTACTACAGGCTCAACGTCGCCCGCGTCCATCTGCCCCCGCTGCGGGAGCGGAAGGACGACATCCTTGAGCTGTTCAATCATTACATACGCGAGTTGAATCAGCGTTTCGGCCGTTCGGTCGTCGGGTTCGCCGACGAGGCGCTGGAATACCTGATGCGCTACGACTGGCCGGGCAACGTCAGGGAGTTGAAAAACCTCTGCGAAGCGATTTTCATCAACCTGCCGGCGCGGAAGATTTCATTCCTCGACCTGCCCGACCTGTACCAGAAGCGGCTCAAAGAGGTTGAGGCGCTGCCCCAGAGCGAGCGGGAGCGGCTGCTCTCGGCCCTCTTCACGACGAACTGGAACGTCAGCAAGGCCGCCCGGAAGCTCAACTGGTCGCGCATCACGGTCTACCGCAAGCTTGAGAAGTATCACATCAGGAAGCCGCTCAGGGCCGAAGCCGCCGAGGAGCAAGATTACGGGCGGCCGGTGTGACAAACTCCCGGCCGCTGTAACAGCGGAGTAACACCAACCTGTGACACTTCCCGCGTCTGCTCCGGCCGCCGGAACAATCCTCGGGCGGAGAATCCACTAACCCCGCCGGTAATCGCCGAAAAAAAAGATTGGCGACAGATGGCACCCCGCTTGTATGGGCGGGGTGTGCTGCGTCTTTCGTAAGCGCCCGGTGACAAAGCCCCGTGTGCCCTGCCGCCGGTTGAGCCTTACCTTGTCGAACCCGCCGGCCCGAGACGAGTGGTTCATGCACGCACGCGCCTGGCCGGCGGCCAACCTTTCCGGCGGCCCGACTCGCATACCGAAGTGACAAGGAAGAAAGGACACGAAGACTCGGAGGGCGCGCCTGACCTGGAGGGGCGCTACGCGAACTATTTCAAGGTCGGTTACAACGCCTTCGAGTTCGTGCTGGACTTCGGCCAGTGCTACGCGGAGGACGAGGGGGCGCAGCTTCACACCCGAATCGTCACCGGCCCGAGCTACGCGAAGGGGCTCCTGAAGTTCCTTCAGGACTGCATAGACAACTACGAGCTGGAATTCGAGGTCATCGCCGGCCACGGCGGCGACGGCGACCAGCACTCGAATTGACTCACGCGGGTCGCCGTCCGAGTGAGGAACACCGCCATCGAAAAAATTTTCCAAAGGGCGTCGCTCGTCGGCCACGTCGTCGAAGACCTGAGCTTCGCGAACGTGAACCCGTCCAGATTCCGGGCCGAGCTTATCGGCCGGGGCGACGCGCCCCAGTACAAAGACGAAGGCTTCTTCGTCTTCTCGAACCTCCGCGAAGGCGGCTACACGTTGAAGATTACCGGCGAGAGGCTACAGCCCGCCACGTTCGAGGTGGAGATACCCGCGATCCCCCCCGAGAGGCACGTCTTCCTCGAACCCGCCGGTGACAGCGAGCTAATCGTCATCGCCCGCACGGTCGAGGACGACGCCGAAAACGTCGGCGGCAAAAAGCTCACCTTCGACCCGGTGATTCTGACCCGGCAGATTCGCGCCGGCTCGCGGGTGGTCTCCGACAGCCTGCCGCCCGACGCCGACCCCGCGGCGACGCTGGCGGCCACGCTGGAGGCGGGCGAGGTCTCGTCGGCCAGAGTCATGAACGCCGACGGCCTCGCCGCGGACTCCGTCGTCCGTTTCATACGAGACAAGTCCGTCCGCATGCGCCTCGACCCTTACTACATTTTCGAGTCGCCCATCACGCGGGTCGCCGGCAAGGTGGTCTCGCAACAGAACGCCGAGCGACCGCTGGCCGGGGCGCGGGTCCGCCTGACGGAAGTCAACGACGCCCCCGTCAACGAGACGGACGTGCACGGGCTGAGGGTCTTCACGGGTCAGGACGTGGCCGGGGGTGCAATCGTCCTCGGCACCGAAAAAGACATCTCGGCCCTGACGAACGAGAGGGGCGATTACAACCTCTACTTCAGCAACGAGACGCTGGCGAGCCACAAGATTACCGACGGGACCGTGCAAGCCTTGGACAACGCCAACGCCCCGCAGAAGGTGCTGGATGTCCTTGAAGACGGGGCCTTGAAGGACAAGGTGTTCAGGGGGCGCGACAGGTTCCTGGCGGCGCTCAGGGAGGCGTCGGGCCGGAAGAAACTCGGCCACGAGGTCCTGCTCAAGTTTCAGCCGTTGATTCTGGAGCATTCGGAAGGCTTCGTCCGCAAGCTGACTCTGGAGGCGACTCTCGCCGGCTTCGAGCCCGCTTCCGTATCGGCATCCATCAGCACGGCCGAGAGGAAGGTCGTTAATTTTGAGCTGACCAAGTCCTAATCCAACACCAGCCGCAAAGGAGGCTCAGCATGGCCGGAAAGATTGATTGGAGTTTCAACGTGGTGGTCGCGGGCGGCCCGAAGTTCTCCGCGTCCCGGTCCATTCAGGTGGACGCGTACGACAAGGTTGACGCGCTCGTCCCCAAGAAAGGTGAGGGCGGGGCCGGGGCCGCGACCGTCGGGGTCCAGCCGGGCGGTGAAGGTAAGGTGCAGTTCCTCCTCATCACCTCGTCCGTTTACGACGACAAGTTGACCTTCAAGGTGGACGGCGGCAGCGAGGTCAAA
Organism: Pyrinomonadaceae bacterium; assembly: GCA_035941045.1. Taxonomy (GTDB): domain Bacteria; phylum Acidobacteriota; class Blastocatellia; order Pyrinomonadales; family Pyrinomonadaceae; genus QHXN01. The sequence continues at coordinate 53,944 of DASZEK010000054.1, forward strand.
CTGGACGAGCCTCAACTGCTGGTGGGCGACGGCGCCGTCCGCCTGCTGAATCAGACCCAGAAGGAATTCGTCTTCAAGAATGACATAGACCCGCCCGCCGACGCGTCGGTCCAGATACTCGCGGGGCGGAAGTCGTGAGGCGGGACTCCGAACTCAACCCACAGGAGGTACGGCGGATGAGAATCAAGAATAGGTCCTGGAGCCCGCGGGTCATCACTTTGCAGGGCGGGAAATCCCTGACCCTGCCCGGCAGGGGTATCGGGGAGATTAGCGACGAAGACTACCAAGGCGCGGAGTTGCAGCGCCTCGCGAAGTCGGGGGACATCGCCGTCCTGCCGGGGGGCGAGAAGAAGACGGCCGACAAAGGGGGCGAGCCGGGCCGGGCCGGCGAGGGGGGCGCGGCGAGTCCGCCCGCGGCAGGCAGCCCGCCGTCGGAAGGCGAGAGCGCCGAGCCGCAGTAGGCGCGCGCCCGGCCTTGACCGCGGCGGTCGGCTGAGGTTTTAGAAGGCAAAGTCGGCGACGGCACAGAAGGAGAAAAAGTATGCCTGAATACTTGGCACCCGGCGTTTACGTGGAAGAGGTTTCTTCGGGTATCAAACCGATAGAAGGCGTCGGCACTTCGACGGGAGCCTTCGTCGGGAGGGCTCGGAAAGGGCCGGTCAACCGGCCGCAACTGATTACGAACCCCACGCAGTTCACGACCGTCTTCGGCGGCCTGCACCCGAAGTACTACCTCGGCTACGGGGTCTCGAACTTCTTCGGCGAGGGCGGGACGAAGTGTTACGTCGTCCGCGTCTTTAAGCTCTCGGATGAGAATGCGGAGCACTCGGACAGGGCGAAGGTCGAGATTGACGGAAAGCTCACGGTGTTGGCGCTCAACGAGGGCGAGTGGGGCAACAACATCGTCGTCCGCGTGGTGGACCCCGCCTTCCACCCCGACAACCAGGACGACCACTTCGGGCTCAAGGTTTACTTCAAGAAAAACCCTAACGCGGATTTAGACGAGAATGCAGACTTGGTCGAAACCTTCGAACGGGTTTCGATGCGCGAGCTGACCGGGGACAACTTGCCCAACCCCTTACACGTCGAGCTTCAGGTCAACGGCACGTCGGCGTACATCGAAGTGATTGACGTGACGGCCGAGACGAGCGCGCCGGCCAACTCGGAGGAGCAGCTAAAGGACGGGTCAGAAGGCGGCGACCTCGACGAGCCGACCGACTACACCGGCAAGGCGGGCGACGAGAAACTCGGTCATGTCGGGTTGCAGGCGTTCAACCCCATAGACGACATCAACATCGTCGCCATCCCGGACCTCTTCAATACCCTGAGCGTCAAAAACGCGAGGATAGCGACGCAGGAGGCCATCGCCTACTGCGAGAGCTCGGCCCGCAAGGACTGCTTCTTCGTCGCCGACAGCGCGCCGAAGCTAAACGCGACCGAGGTGCGCGACTACAAGCAGGCGAAGGAAAAATTCGCGCAGGACGCGGGCTCCGCGTTCAACTCCAGTTTCGGCGCCCTCTACTACCCGTGGATTAAGATTTTCGACCCGCTGCAAGGCAAAGTCGTCCCCTTCCCGCCCTCGTGCTCGGTCGCCGGGATTTATTCCGCCACCGACGTGAGCCGCGGCGTGCACAAGGCGCCGGCCGGCATCGTCGAGGGGCGCCTGAAGACGGCCGTCGGGCTCGAACGCGACGTGACCAAAGGCGAGCAGGACATCCTCAACCCCAACGGCATTAACGTCATCCGCAACTTCCCCGACTCCGGCCTCGTCGTCTGGGGCGCGCGCACCGTCTCGGCCGACCCCGAGTGGAGGTACGTCAACGTGCGGCGGCTGTTCCTGTTCCTTGAGGAGTCCATCGACGAGGGCACTCAGTGGGTCGTCTTCGAGCCGAACGACCCCGTCCTGTGGGCGCGCATCGTGCAGAACGTCAGCGCCTTCCTGCGCATCCAGTGGCTCGAAGGCAAGCTGGTCGGGCTCAAGGAGGAGGAGGCGTTCTTCGTCAAGTGCGACGAGGAGACCAACCCGCCGGAGTCCGTGGACCTCGGCCGGGTCGTCACGGTCATCGGCGTCGCGCCGTCGAAGCCGGCCGAGTTCGTCATCTTCCGCATCAGCCAGAAGCGGCCCGGCGCGAACGGGTAAGAGGACCACCCACCAAGGAGAGCGACGATGCCAAGAAGAGACTTCGACCCCTACGCCAACTTCAATTACCTGCTGGAGATCGGCGGCATCACCAACGCCGGCTTCTCGGAGTGCTCGGGCCTCAACGTCGAGAACACGCCCATCGAGTACCGCGAGGGCAACGACGACCTCACTCCGCACAAGCAGCCCGGCCTGATGAAGTACGGCAACATCACCCTCAAGCGCGGCGTCACCAAGAACCCGGAGCTGGTCGCCTGGCTCAAGACCGTCTCCGACGGCGACGTGGAGCGGCGGCAGGTCTCCATCATCTTGCAGGACGAGCTGCACCAGCCGGCCGTCCGCTGGAACCTGCGCGAGGCGTGGGCCTGCAAGTGGACCGGCCCCGACCTCAAGGCCAACGCCAGTGAGATCGCCATCGAGACGCTCGAAATCTGCCACGAAGGGCTGGTGAGACAGTGATGCTGCAAACGGAATTCGAGTTCACGCTGCCCCAGGGCTACATCGACAAGAACGGCGACCTGCACAAGCAGGGCGTCATGCGGCTCGCCAACGCCAAGGACGAGATCGCGCCGCTGCAAGACCCGCGCGTGCAGCACAACTCGGCCTACCTCGTCGTCATCCTGCTCTCGCGGGTCGTCACCAAACTCGGCGACCTCAAAGACATCAACCCGGCCGTCGTCGAGAACCTCTTCTCGGCCGACCTCGCCTACCTCCAGGACTTCTACCGGCGCATCAACAGCAACGGCCACTCGCACACCAAAATCATGTGCCCGAGCTGCGAGCACCTGTTCGAGGTGGACGAGACGCTGCTCAACGGGGGGAACGGCCTGGGGGGGTAGTCCGCTACCCTTTGGACCAGATGACCAGAGAGGTAGCGTACGTCGCGTACCATTTTCACTGGCCGAAAGACGAGATTATGGACATGCCCCACCTTGAGCGGCACCGCTGGGCAAAGGAGATCTCAAGCATCAACCAGGAGATCAACGATGCCGCGAAAGGCCGATAGCCGGAAGGGACGCCATGAGGAATTTCCGCACACCGGGCGTGTACATCCGCGACGTGGAGGTCAAGCCGCCGCCGCGCGTGCGGATGGACATCACCGGCTTTGTGGGACAGGCCGAGCGCGGGCCGCTCGACTTCCCCCAGCCGCTCACGAGCTGGGGCGAGTACCTCGACATCTTCGGCGGCTTCGTCGGCTACGGCTACCTGCCTTACTGCGTCTTCACCTTCTTCGGCAACGGGGGCGAGAAGTGCTACGTGGTGCGCGTCGCGCACGAGAAGGCCGCCAAAGCCGCCGTCGTACTCAAACATGAAGGCATGCCGCTCATCCGCGTCGAAGCCATCAACGAAGGCGCGTGGGCGAACGGCGCCGAGGCGGGCCCCGGCCGGGACGGCGTCGAGGTGGTCGCCGAAAGCTACTCGACCGACGACCTAGTCCTGACCGAATTCGCCGACCGGCTTCCCGAGAAGGAGTCGAGCGTGAAGCTCAAGTCCGTCGCCGGGCTCCGCGGGAGAGTCGCCGAAAAGGTCAAGGGCGACCAGGTCAAGCTCCTCCACCCCGGACTCCCGACGCAGCAGGAGCAGACCACCGTCGAGAAGGTGGACCCCGCTCAGGGCACCGTAGTCTTCGAGAACTCCGTGAGCAGGACGTTCCCGCCCGGCACCCGCGTCCTCGGGAAAGGTTTCAAGCTCACCTTCAGGTACACGCGCGACGGGCGGCTGACGCGCGGCGAGGTCTTCGACAACCTCTCCGCGGACCCCGCCCACGAGCGTTACTTCGTCCGCGTCATCAACGGCGACCCGGCAGAGCCGGACTACATAAAAAGGGTCCGCGCGGGCTCTTCCATCCTCGTCCGCGTCACCGACCTGCGGGCGGGCGGCGCGGCGCCCGGCCCGCGCATACCGGACCAGTCCCGCTACCTCTCCGGCGGTGACGACGGCGACCCGGCGCAAGTCGGAATCAAACACTTCATCGGCCCTGAGGACGACCCTCAGGCCAACCAGCCGTCGCGGGAGTTATTCGGCCTCGCGGCTTTCGAGGCCGTCGAAGAGATCGGGCTCGTGGCGATACCGGACCTCGGCCTCCCCGACTTCTACGAGGCCGCGAAGACCACGAAGACCATCCGGTTGCCCGAGCAGGGCGTCATCTTCGCCGAGGGCCTGCGGCCCGCGAACGGGTTCGGGAAGCTGAAAGAGGGGCAGGCGGCCATGCTCCTCCACTGTCAGAGGATGGGGGAGCGGTTCGCGCTTCTGGACTCGCCCCGCGGCGCCGAAATCGGCCGGGGCGGGAACAAGATTGAGGAGTGGCCGAGTAACTTTCAACTGCTGACGGGCGCGAGGTACGGCGCGCTCTACTACCCTTGGGTCGGGCAGCAGGCGGCCGACTTCGCCGGGCGCGAGCTGTTCATCCCGCCGTGCGGGGCGGTGGCCGGCGTCTACTCCCGCTCCGAGCAGGAGCGCGGCGTCGGGAAAGCGCCGGCCAACGAAATCCTGCGCGGCGCGGTCGAGCTGGAGTTCTGCCTCGACGACGAGCAGCAGGGCGTCCTCAACCCCAAGGGGGTCAACTGCCTCCGCATCTTCCCCGGCCGCGGCCTGCGCATCTGGGGCGCGCGCACGCTCAGCCCCGACCCGCTCTCCATCTACGTCAACGTCCGCCGCGTCGTGCTCTCCGTCCTCAAGAACATTCTGGTGAACCTGCGCTGGACGGTCTTCGAGCCGAACGACCAGCAGTTGCGGGACAAGATAGCGGGGGCGCTGAACCTGTTCCTGCAAGGGCTGTTCGAGGCGGGCGCGCTGGCGGGCGCGAGCCCGAAGGAAGCCTTCTTCGTCAAGTGCGACGAGGAGAACAACCCGCCCCAGACGGTCGATCTCGGGCAGGTCATCACGGAGGTCGGCTTCGCGCCCGAGCGCCCCGCCGAATTCGTCCTCGTCACCATCAAACGCAGCCCCGGCGCCCTCTCCGTTCTGGAGCGGTGAGGCCGCTCGGCCGGAGGAGTGTCATGGCGAGGAGACCCGCCGACCCTTACGCCAGCTTCAACTACCTGCTCGTCATCGACAACGTGCAGGCGGGGGGCTTTTCCGAGTGCACGGGCCTGCAAGTCGAGGTCAAGACCTTCGACTACAAGGAGGGCGGGCGCAACCACACGACCCTGAAATTTCCCGAGCACGCCAGCTTCGGCAACGTCACGCTCAAGCGCGGCGTGACGAACTCGAACGAGCTGCTCAACTGGCAGCTCGACGCGGCGGCCGGGCGGTTCCGGCGGCAGTCGAGCCAGGGCATCAACTTCGCCATCGTCCTCCGCAACGAGCAGGGCCAGCGCGTCAAACAGTGGAATCTCATCCGGGCCTTCCCCGTCAAGTGGACCGGCCCCGACCTGAAGGCCGGCGCGGGCGAGATGGCCGTCGAGAGTCTGGAGATTGCCCACGAGGGCATCCTTGTGAGGTGAAGCGCGATGAGTACCTCGACCGCCATCGGCGACGTTACCAAGTCGCTGGCCGACCTGCTCACGAACGAGCAGGACCCGCCCGGCTCTTTCTTGGTGTCCCTGAAGTCGCCGGCCGACGAAGAGATAGACGTGAACAACCCGACCATCAACCTCTACCTGTTCCGCATCGAGGAGAACCCCTTCGCGAAGAACCGGGGCTGGCAGCCGGTCGGCGACGACACCCTGCACCGGACGCCGCTCTCGCTCAACCTCTTCTACGTCGTCACGCCCTACGCCAAGGAGCAGGCCGACGGCCACCGCATTCTCGGGCAGGCGATGCGCATCTTCTACGACCACGCCATCCTCGACCCGGCCCTGCTCGGCGAGCCTTTGCAGCACACGTCCGACCCGCTGAAGCTCGACCTGTGCTCGTTCAACCTGGAAGACCTGACGCGGGTCTGGAACGCCTTCAACCAGGCGTACCGGCTCTCGGTCTGCTACCAGGCGCGCATCGTCTTTATTGACTCGGAGGTTGACAGGAAGGTCGTGAGGGTGACGGACAAGGAAAACCAGCACGAGACGAAATAGTCGTTGACGACCACGCTACGGCCGCGCCTTGACGGGGAGACATGCAGGCTTACCAGAACAGCCGCGAACACATATCCGACGCCCTGCTCCTGCTCTATCTGCGCTTGAAGGCCCGCGTCGAGCGGGAGAAAGCCGAGCAGGCGCGGGGCGCGTTCAACGAGTATCGCGGCCTCGTCCTCACCGAAGACGAGATTCTGGGGCTCCTCCAGAACATGGTGGGCGGCCCCGGCGAGGACACGCAGGCGGCGGGGCTCGCCGAGATAGGGAAGGTCGAGGCCGAAATCGCGGCCCGGCTCGAAGAGTCGTTGGCCCAAGGCGTCAGGCTCACGCTGCACGAGATAGAGAGACGTTTCGGCCTGACGCGGTTCGACGCCGCCGTGCTGGCGATGTGTTTGGCGCCCGAACTGGACCTCAGTTACGAGAGGCTCTACGCCTACCTGCAAAACGACGTGACGAGTAAAAGGCCGACCGTGGACCTCGCCTTCCGCCTCTTCTGCGACACGGCGGACGAGCGCGTCGAGGCGCGGGCGCGCTTCACCGACGAGGCCCCGCTCTTCAAACACCAACTCGTCCGCTTCGGCGACGAAGACCGCGACGCGCGCTCCTTCCTGTCGCGCGCGCTCAAGCTCGACGAGCGCGTCGTCAGATACCTCCTCGAAATAGACGGGCCGGACGAAGTCCTCGCGCCCTTCAGCCGGACCGTCAGGCCCGCCGCCCCCTTCGGCGGGGTGGCGCTGCCGCCGGAAGAGAAGGCGAGGCTGGCGGGCCTCTTCGCGTCGGCCTTGAGCGGGGATGGCGGCGCGAAGGCGCTGGTCTTTCACGGGCCGCCCGAGGTGGGAAGGAAGTACGCGGCCGAAGCCCTGTGCGGCTCGGTCGGGCTCGGCCTCATCGTCGCGGACGCGTCGCTGCTCCCGGCCCATGGGCCGGCCGCCGCCGCGCTGCTGGCGCGTCTCTTCCGCGAGGCGCGGCTCTGTGACGCCGCAATCTACCTCGACTCCGCGGCCTCCCTGACGGCGGAACAGGAGCCGGCGCGGCAGCTCAGGCTGGCCCTGATGCGGGCGCTGGAGACGTTCCCCGGCGTCACCTTCCTCGGCAGCGAACGGCGCTGGCAGGCGGCCACGCTCGCCGAGGCGCAACACCTCGTCAACGTCGAATTCCCGTGGCCGGACTTCGACTCGCGCCGGAAGCTGTGGCGCGACATCGTCGCCGACTCGCCCGGCCTCGGCGACATCCCGGAGGCCGAAGTTGACACCGTCGCCGACAAGTTCCGCTTCACCGCGGGCGCCATCCGGCGGGCCGCCGCCGAGGCCGGCCACAGCGCCCGCGCGCGCACCGAGCCTTCGCCCGAGGCCGCGACGGCCGACCTCTACCGCGCCTGCCGCTCGCAGTCGGCGACGAAGCTCGGCGAGCTGGCGCAGAAGATAAAGCCGCTCTACACGTGGGACGACCTCGTGTTGTCGAAAGACACGCTGCAACACCTCAAGGAGATATGCCTCCACGTCAGGCACCGGCGGCGGGTCTTCGCCGACTGGAACTTCGACCGGCGCATCTCGCTCGGCAAAGGCACCAGCGCCCTCTTCTCCGGCCCCTCCGGCACCGGCAAGACGATGGCGGCCGAAATCATCGCCAACGACCTCGGCCTCGACATGTACAAGATCGACCTCTCGACCGTCGTCAGCAAGTACATCGGCGAGACGGAGAAGAACCTCTCGCGCATCTTCCAGGAGGCCGAGCAGTCGAACGCCATCCTCTTCTTCGACGAGGCAGACGCGCTCTTCGGCAAGCGCAGCGAAGTCAAGGACGCCCACGACCGCTACGCCAACATCGAGATCAACTACCTCCTGCAAAAGATGGAGGAGTACGAAGGCATCGTCATCATGGCGAGCAACTTCCAGAAGAACATCGACGAAGCCTTCACCCGGCGGCTGCGCTTCATCGTCGAGATTCCGTTCCCCGACCGCAACTACCGGGCCCGGATTTGGCGCCACATCTTTCCGGCCGAGACGCCGCGCTCCGCCGACATCGAGTTCGACTTCCTCGCCGGCAAGTTTGAAATCTCCGGCGGCAACATCAAGAACATCGCCCTCAACGCCGCCTTCCTCGCGGCCGAAAACTCCGGGGTCGTGAGCATGAAGCACATCGTCCGCGCGACCCGGCGCGAGTTCCAGAAGATGGGCCGCATGTTCGTGAAGTCTGACTTCGGCGAGTACTACCACCTGCTCGAAAACGATTAGAGGACCGTTGAGATGTCTACGGCAATCAAAGAGGCGACGGAAGCGCGCCCGAGGCTCATTCAAATCCGAGGCCGCTCGGTCGCCGGGGCGGGGCAGGGCGGGGAGGCGCCGCCCTCCCAGGTCGAAGAGCTGCGCGAGGAGGTGGCGCGCGGCTTCCTCTACGCGCACAGCCGGGCCAACGTCAACTCAAGCAAGCTCCTTGAGGTCTCCGCCTTCTCCTACGCCCTCATCGAGCTGCTCGCCGAGCGCGGCCTCATCACCGTCGAGGAGCTTGACGAGAGGAAGGCCGAGGTCTCCAGACGGCTCGCCGAGAAGTTCGCCGAGCGCGGCATGGGCGTGGCGCTGACGGCGGAAGAGAAGGACGCCGACGGCGCCCCGCTCAACGCCGAGATTGACTGCGAGGCCCGCCTGCACCTGTGCCACGCCGCCTGCTGCCGGCTGCGCTTCGCGCTCACCGCGCGGGACGTGGAAGAGGGCCGGGTCAAGTGGAACCTCGGTCAGCCCTACATGATTCGACAGGGCGACGACGGCTACTGCCACCACCTCGACCGCCCGAGCCAACGCTGCGGCATCTACGAAGAACGCCCCTTCGTCTGCCGCGCCTACGACTGCCGCGGGGACAAGCGCATCTGGGAGGACTTCGAGCAGCGGCAGGTGAGCCCCGAACTTGAGAACCTGATTGAGAGGTTGGGGGCGCGTGATTGCAACGCCAACCCGTCGCCCATCGATGAGCGGAGTGCAAACTAAAACGCCGGGGATGAAGAATGCCTGACGCATCGCAGGAACATACTGCAACGCCCCAAGCGCAAGGGTCGCAGCCGTCAACGACGGTCGCGCAACCGGCGCCGGTCGCGCGGCGCCGGGCCGCGGGCGGCGCAGATGCGCTCCTCAGGCAAACTGTGTCCGGCGGCGGCGGGCAGGAACCGCCGCCGGAGCGGTTCTCGTCTCTCCTCGGCAACCCCGAATACTCGCACCCCGTCAACGACGCCCAGAAGGCTCGCATTCTCCTGACCATGCAGCGGCAGTACGGCAACCGCTACGCGCAGCGTGCGCTCAGGGCGAGTGTTTCGGCGCCGCAGTCATCCGTTCAGCTTCAACGGAAGGAAGCGCAAGCCGAAGTTACGGGCGGCGACAATCTGTTGAGTCGCATACAGAGAGCGACATCGGGCGGCGACAGGTTGGAGTCGGGCACCCAGGCGCGGCTCGAAGATGGTTTAGGCGCGGACTTGTCGAACGTGCGCGTCCATACAAATACCGAGGCGGACCACCTTGCCCGCTCGGTCAACGCCCGAGCCTTCACCACGGGGCAGGATATTTTCTTTCAAGCCGGTGAATACACGCCGGCCTCGGCGGACGGGATGCACCTGCTGGCGCATGAGGCGGCGCACACCGTCCAGCAGACGGCCGGGCCGGTATCGGGCACGCCCGTGCCGGGCGGCGTTTCAATCAGTAGCCCCTCGGATAGTTTCGAGCTGGAAGCGGAACGGGTCGCCGACGGGATGATGGCGGGGTCGCCGGAAAGGGCCGACACCTCCGGCCCCACGGCTTTGCAGCGGCAGGAGAGGTCTACGAAGAATGAAGCCGCTTCGCATGTCTCGATCCAGCGGGATGACGCCCAAACCGGAGACGCTAAACCCGCATACGCCCAACCCGGACAGGTCGCCGAAGTGGGTGTGGCCCTCCTTGAGATGAATCGTCCGGGCGTCGAGACGGCGCGGGCGAACGCTCTCGTGAGGATTGGAAAGATCACGCTGCTTCAACAGGAGGGCAGCAGCGCCATCGGTTCGATGAAGATGCGACTGATGCAACTCTCCGAACGTTACAACCAAGCCTATAAACAATACGCCGCGGTCATCGCCGCCGCCAAGCAAGAGGCTCGCGACCAGCAGGAGACGCTTGACCTCGTCGTAGGAATCGCCATCGGGGTGTTAGTCGGGTTGGCCTTCGAAGTGGCGGCCGTGTACCTGACCGCCGAAGCCGCCGGGCAAGTTGTGGTGTCGGGCCTTAAAAAGTGGGGCAAAAAAGCCGCCACCGAGGCGGTCGGTGAAGGTGTAGAAGCGGGGGGCGCGGCGGCGGGCGAGAAGACCGGGTTGACAGAGATCGCGGGAAAGGACCTTCAACCCGAAGGGCTCAAGCCCGAAGTCCTCCAGATGGAAATCTGGAGAGCGTTGTCCAGGCTTTACGCGGCCACTTTAAACCTGAGGAAAGGCATCCTCGATCAAGCCCTGCTGATGGGCTCCGCCGAGTACGCCATCGGCGAGATCAAAGCGCAACCGGACGGGAATCCCGACATGAGTGTGGACGAGGATGTCGAACTGGTCCTGGCCGTCATCAGGGCCGATCAGGGATTAAAAACCCTTGATGCGGCGCTCGATACCGCGAGCGAGAAAATCGCGGCTTTGAAATCCGGCATAGCCGGCATGCCGGACTACAGCGTCGAGCAGATGGAGAAGGACATCTGGATTCTGTGGATGAGCACGCTTAAGAAGGACAGCAACATCCTCGACATCGACGCGATTGAAGACCACCTGACCGCGCTCGGCCTCGTGGACTTCGGTCGGTACACGTCTGACGAAGACGAGAACGAGGCCATCGAGATGGCAAAGCGAAAGGCCGAGGAAGTCCGAGAAAGCCGGAGCCGGGCTTTCGGCGGCGGCATCGGAGGGGCGAAAGTGGGTCCCAAATGAGTAATACAAATACCCGAGGGTCGAGCCGTCAGAAGGTCAAAAAAGTTTGAGCTGACGTTCGAGGATGCCGTGAAAAAGGCTTCGATAAAAAAAGGGCACAAAGCCGTTGATGGAGAGTACGCCGTGGGCCGGGTTGGCCGGGGCTTGCCCTCCGTATCAGGTTTTGTTCGCTCGCTAAGCGGCAAATATAACCGGCCGTTAGTGACCGATCCGTTCGCCTTCCTCCGCCATATCAGCGGGAGGCGGGCCGGTTCCGAGCTGCCGGGAATGCGAGGAGACAGGGTCTATACAAGACCGGGACATGCGCTGCATAAATCGTTCTACACATGGATTATTAACTCCGTGCTCTCTCTCACGGTCAACAGGCTGGAGCAGCGGTTCGGGATATGGCTGAACCAGACTCCCACGGCACAGACGCTCCTCAGCCATGAGCGCAAGCCTTCCCCCGCGGCGCAGGCCCACCGGCGTGACACGGGCCGGGAAGTTTTCCTGTATCAACCCGCGCCGGGCGGCGGCGCGACGCGGGGAAGCGGAGCGGCCCCAAGCATCATTGAAAGGGGCCTGCGGAGCCTGCCGACGGTTTACGTCAAAGATGCGGCCCGGCCCGGCACACCGTTTTCTCACCCGTCGGCGACCTATCTCATAAGCACCCTGCGCGCGTTTGAGAGCAGCGTCAGGACCGTCCGCCGAGTCGCCGCGAGTGTTGATGCGACGAGTCTGCACGTTGACGCCGTCACGCGCATGGCCGAAGCCGCGCGCCGGTTTGAAATTCGAGTCTTTAACAGGTTGACGGCTCCGCCTCCTCCGACGTGGAAGACGAGAGAAGTGTACGTCGCCTCGCCGGAGTCGCGCGCCGAACGAGGCGGCGGCGTAGAAGGGTTCGTCTCGCGCCCGCCCGGCACGGTCGTCCCCTCGCGGGGTGTTCTTCCGGCGGAGGTCGCGGCGCGCGAGGCGGCAGCAGGCCGGCGGGGCTACGGCATGGTCTTCCTGAGCCCGGCGGTCGTGCCGGGACGGCTCACAGGTTGGTTCGAGCAGAGACGCGCCGCCCGGCCTCACTTCCTCAAGGCCGAGACGGCTTTCGTCAGCCCGACGGTCAGTGTCGTGTTCGGGCGCGGGGCGTCGGCGGATGACGGAGATGACGCGGTCGCGCCGCCGCTCAACCGCGACCTGGCCGCGAGGACCGCGCTGGCCGTCAGGACCATACGTGCTTACGAGCCGACGGCCGCAGGCCGCCGCGACGGCCCCGGCGGCGGACTGACTTTCCTGCGCCGTGAAGAGCAGATGCGGCCTCCGGCGCAGAGCTACGCCTTCGCCCGGCCCGTGCACCCCGCCCCTTCGGAAGAGCCGGCGGTCCTTCGCGTGCGGGAGATGGAAGTCGAGGAGGTCGTCAGGAAGGAGGTTGCGACCGCCATGCAGTCGCGGTCGCTCATCGACAGCCTGACCCGGTCGGACTATTCGCGCATCGCCGACCACGTCTACTCCTCGCTCGTGCGGCAACTCCTGATAGACAAGGAAAGGGGCGGGCTCCGCCGCTGAGGGCCAAAGGACGAACGGCATGGCGTTAGAGAAACTGAAAATCAAGAACGTCGATAAGCCCCAGAACAGCTTCGACGTGCTCTTCAACCCGACCGAGTACAGCTTCGAGGACGGCAGCACGTGGCAGGACCAGGAGAGGAACCGGCAAAAGCCCGAGCTGCAATACACCGGCGGCGAGCGCGTCAAGCTGACGATGGAACTGTTCTTCGACACCTACGAGACGGGCGAGGACGTGAGGGCGCACACCTCGAAGCTCGCCAACCTCCTCGTGCCGAAGTTCGGCGACGGCAAACGCCCGCCGGTGCTTGAGCTGAGCTGGGGGCAGGCCGACCCGAGTATCGCCAGCGCCTACTTCCCCTTCGTGTGCGTGCTGGAAAAGCTGACGCAGAAGTTCACGCTCTTCAACGAGACGGGGACGCCGGTCAGGGCCACGGCCAACGTCACGTTCAAGCAGTTCCGGCTGCCCGAGGAGGAGCTGAAGCGCAACCCGCAGCGCAAGTCCTTCCCGCAGCGGGTCTACACGGTCCGCTCCGGCGACACGCTCAGCGGCATCGCCGCCAAGCACTGGAAAGACCCGACCCGCTGGCGGGAGATTGCCGACAGCAACCCCGTCGATAACCCGAGGCTGTTGGAGCCGGGACAGACGTTGTTAATACCCGCGATTGAATAACCGGGGGCGGCGGCGACTATGAGAGAGCCGGCACTGGAACAAGTCCGCGTCTCGCCGGACTACAAAATCTTCCTCGACGGGCGCGAGCTGCCCACCGAGGTGGCGGTCGATGTCCTCGACGTGACGGTCTGTAGTTACGCGACGGGCGCGAGCTGGTTCTGCGTGACGATGAACAACTGGCACTCCGACGAGCAGGAATACAAGTACAGCGACGGCCCGCGCATCAGGGAGGGCGTGAAGCTGGATGTCACGCTCGGCTACGACGCCATCACCGTCAACCTCATCAGGGGCGAGGTGACGGCGCTCGAACCCGAGTTCAATCAGGACGAGGCGCCGACCCTGAGAGTGCACGGCTACGACCTGCTGCACCGCTTCCGGCGCGGGCGCAAGACGAAGTCCTACACGCAACTGAAGGACAGCGACATCGCCCGGCAAATCGCCTCCGGCCTCGGCCTGACCGCCGAGGTGGACGACACAGAGGTCACGCACGAGTATCTGTTGCAGGACAACCTGACCGACATCGACTTCCTGTTGGAGCGCGCCCGGCGCATCCGCTACGAGCTGCTCGTCGAAGACGGCAAGCTGAAGTTCCGCAAGGCCGCCAACGACAGGGGGCGCGTCGTCACGCTGGAGTTCGGCTTCACGCTGCGCTCCTTCTACCCGCGGCTGAGCACCGCCTCGCAGGTGAGCGAGGTGCTGGTGCAGGGCTGGGACCCGAAGAAGAAGCAGGCCATCACCGGGCGCGCGCGCGCGGGCGACGAGGTCTCGAAGATGGGCGGCCGTCGGCTCGGCGCCGCCGTCGCCGAGAGCGCCTTCTTCCCGACCAAGAACGTCATCACCGACCAGCCCGTCTTCTCCGAAGGCGAGGCCAACCAGATGGCCCGCGGGAAATTCAACGACATGGCGGTGGAGTTCATCACCGGCGAGGGGACGGCCATCGGCAACGGCGACATACAGGCTGGCTCCGTCGTCGAGCTGACGAAGCTGGGCCAACGCTTCAGCGGCCTCTACTACGTCACCTCGGCCAAGCACACCATCGACCCCAAGGGCTACACGACGACGTTCACGGTGGAGCGCAACGCGACATGAACCTACTCGAACTGCTCAACTCGAAAGAGGACGCCTACGCCGTCACCGGCAAGGTCTACGGCGTGGTGGTCGGCGTCGTGACCAACAATCAGGACCCCGAGAAGCTGGGGCGGGTGAAAGTCCTCTACCCATGGCTCTCGGAATCGGAGGAGAGCCACTGGGCCCGCGTCGCGACCCTGATGGCCGGCAAGGACCGCGGCAGCTTCTTCCTGCCGGAAGTGGACGACGAGGTGCTGGTCGCCTTCGAGCACGGCGACGTGCGCTTCCCCTACGTCGTCGGCACGCTCTGGAACGGCAAGGACGCGCCGCGCTACGACAACGCCGACGGCAGCAACGACAAGAGGGTCATCACCTCGCGCAGCGGGCACGAGCTGGTCTTCGACGACAACGCGCAACAGGGGAAGGTCGTCATCCACACCAAGAAGAACCAGACCATCACGCTCGACGACTCGGCCGGCAGCGAGAAGATAAGCATCGTCGATAAGAGCGGCAACAGCGTCGAAATCGACTCCGGCCGGAACTCCATCGCCGTCAAGAGCGGACTGAAGCTGACCATCGAGTCGCAGGTCGTCGAGATCAAGGCCGGCGCCTCGATGAAGATCGAAGCCGGCGGCACCCTGACCATCAAGGGCGCCGTCGTGATGATTAACTGAACCGGCCGGGGCGGGGAGGTGAGAGATGCCGATGGCTGCAAGGTTGGGCGACGTGACGAGTCACGGGACGCCGCTCGCTCCGGGCACGGGGAGCGCGAACGTCCTCATCGGCGGCAAGCCGGCGTGGCGGGCGACGGCCGACACCCACGTCTGCCCGCTGGTGACGGGCGTGGTGCCGCACGTCGGCGGGGTGGTGCTCATGGGCAGCACGACGGTGCTCATCAACAACCTCCCGGCGGCCCGGCAGGGCGACCAAATCGTGGAGGCCGGGCCGCCCAACTCCATCGCGATGGGCGAGCCGACCGTGATTATCGGCGGTTGACGAAAGACCAGGCAGGTGTGAGCCGTGTCCAGAGACTTTCTCGGTAAGGGGTGGAGGTTCCCCGTCAAGGTGGACGGCGCCGGGCGCGTCGTGCTCTCGGAGTTCGAGGAGGACATCCGCGAGGCCGTGCGCATCATCCTGCTGACCGCCAAGGGCGAGCGCGTGATGCGCCCGGAGTTCGGCACCGGCCTCCACAACTTCGTCTTCGAGACCATGAGCGTCACCAACATCGGCACCATCCAGGCGGCCATCCAGAACGGCCTCATCGAGTGGGAGCCGCGCATCGAGGTGTTGGCCGTGAGCGTCGAGGCCGACCCCGGCGAGGTCGGCAAGCTGCTCATCAACATCGACTACGAGGTGCGGGCGACCAACACGCAGTTCAACCTCGTCTTCCCGTTTTACGTCGGCCAGGTCTAGGGGCGTCAGAGACAGATGAAGCTCGCGACACCGAAGATCGATAAGCGGACTTTCAAGGACTTGCTCCGGCAGTCGCAAGCCCTCGCGCCGTTCTACACGCCGGAGTGGGCGACCGGGCAGCGGGGCGAGCCGGGCCAGGCGCTCCTGAACATCTACCTCCACCTACAGGAGCAGGTCCTCAGCCGGCTCAACCGGGTGCCGGACAAGAACTTCGTCGTCTTCCTCGACATGATGGGCCTCAAGCTGCTGCCGGCCCAGTCCGCGCAGGCGCGCGTCTCCTTCACGCTCGCCACGGGCGCCGCCGAGCACGTGCTGGTCCCGCGCGGGACGCTCACGTCGGGCGAGGCGGCCGACGGCAGCGGCTCCGTCATCTTCCAGACGCAGCAAGACCTCCTCGTCACCCCGGCGAGCCTGCGGCGCGTCTTCAGCTTCGACGTGTCGGAAGACGCCGTCTACGAGCACACGCAGAGCCCCGCGGCGCCGCAGCCGTTCACCGTCTTCGACGGCCTCAACCGTCAGGAGCACAGCCTCTACCTCGGCCACGCCGACCTGCTGAACCAGAAGAGGCCGTCGAAGATAATCGTCGAGTTCCTGCTCGCCGCGCCGGCCAGCGAGGGCAGCGACCTCTCGGTCGTGTGGGAATACTTCGACGGCACGCGCTGGGCCGAGATCACCCGCTTCGAGCGCAACCGGCAGACGGGCGCGCTCGACGAAAACGACGGCACCCGGCTCTTCACGAGGAGCGGCACCATGACGCTCGTCAAGGGGCAGGCGGCGGAGATCGCCGAGGCCGAAGTGTTCGGCATGACGAACCGCTGGATTCGCTGCCGGCTCATCAGGAAGCTGTCGGGGGGCGCGCCCATCCGGCTGCCGACCGTCAACACCGTCCGCGTCAGCGTCGAGCCGACGAGCCCCTTCGCGCCCGACCTCGCGTTCAATAACGACATCCCGCTGAACCTGACGGGGCTCCGCGTCAAGATGCTGGCGAAGGGCTCGGACTTCAACTTCATGCGGATTCCGCCGGATTTGACCAAGCCGGAGGAGGCCCAGCCGGCCGACGATAACAAGTCGGTCATTAAATTAGAAAATCACGTCGGCCAACTGACGCAGGGCGACTTCCTCGCGTTCCATAACGGGTTCGACCCGGTCGAGATTCGCGAGGTCGCTACAGTCGGCGACGAAGAAGTCGCGCTGAAGGAAGACCTGCGCTTCGCTTACTTCTCGTCCTCGACGGTGGTCCTCTTCACCGCCCTCAGACCCGACGAGGACGAGGTGTGGGTCAAGTCGGTCGAAGACCTGAAGGCGCACGATGGCAGCGGGGCGACACTCTTCCACCGCCGGCAGAGCGAGAGCGCGTTGATTGAGACCGCCACCGTCGAGGCCGACAAGGTCGTCGAGGTCACGGCCGTCAGCATCGGCACGGGCACGCCGGTGCAGGCCGTCAGGCTAAAGCTCGGGAACAGGACGGCGCCCTCCAAGCCGTTTTACGTCGAAGGCGATGTCCTCGAAATCATCCCGCGCATCCACCCGTTCGGGAAGCTCCCGGTCATCTTCGACACCTTCTACGTCGCCAGCGACGAAGCGTTCTCGAAGAAAGGCGCGCGAATCACGCTGACGCTCGACGCCAAGTGGAACGACTTCGACCCGCAGCAGGCCGACCCTAACCTCACCCCCAACCCGGTCTTGTCGTGGGAGTACTGGAACGGCAAGAGCTGGCGCGGCATCCGCGTGACTGACACGACGGACAGGTTTAAGGGTCCGGGCACGGACGTGATTTTCACCTGCCCCGAGGACATCGAGAAGGTCGAAGTCAACGGCGAAGAGAAGTACTGGATAAGGGTGCGGCTCATCGACGGCGACTACGGCCGGGAGATCATCCTCCAACCCCAGAACGGCGCCAGCGTTAACATCGTGGCGGGCAAAATCCACTTCCCCATCGTCAGCAACCTCCGCATTAGCTACGAGGGCGTGGGCGCGCGTCCGCAGAGGTGCGTGACGCTCAACAACCTGAACCCCGAAGACCACACCGCCGACAGCATCGACCTCAACAGGTCGTTCGCGCCCTTCGAGGCCATGCCGGAAGAGTCGCCGGGCCTCTTCCTTGGCTTCGACCGGGCCTTGAAGGGCGGCCCGCTCGGCATCCTCTTCAACGTCGAGGAGCAGTTCCTCGAACACGACGAGCGCGTGAAGGTGCTGTGGTCCTACTGGAACGGCGACGCGTGGGTGCCCATCAACGCCCTCGACGAGACCGACAGCCTCACGAAAATCGGCGTCCTCCAATTCCTCGTCGGCAGGGACTTCGCGCGCCGGACGCTCTTCGGCGAAGAGCTCTTCTGGATGAGGGGCAGCTTCGTTGAGGGCGAGCACCCCGACCCGCTGCGCGTCAAGAGCCTCCACCCGAACACGACCTCCGCGCTCCAGGCCGACGTGGCGAACAAGGAGCTGGCGGGTTCGAGCAACGGCACGGCCGGTCAGGAGTTCGCCCTCCAGCACCCGCTCGTCATCTCACAGCAGGTCTACGTGAGAGAGCCCATCATGCCGACCGAGGACGAGCAGAAGGCCCTCTTCAAAGAGGAAGGCCGCGACGCGATAAGCGTCGCGACGAACGAGCTGGGCGAGACGACGGAAATCCTCGTGCGGTGGCACGCGGTCGAAGACTTCGACGACTCCGGCCCGCAGAGCCGCCACTACACGATTGACCAGCGGCTCGGCCGCGTGAAGTTCGGCGACGGCACGCGCGGCATGGTCCCGCCGGTCGGCGCCGACAACATCGTCGCCAGCTACACCTTCGGCGGCGGCAAGGGCGGCAACGTGGCCGCGGGCGCCATCTCGGGCCTCAAGAGCGCGGTGCCCTTCGTCAACGCCGTCACCAACCCGCTCGCCGCCGACGGCGGCTCCGAGACCGAGACGCTCGACGACGTGCGCGCGCGAGGCCCGCTGCTGCTGAAGAACCGCAACCGCGCCGTGACGCCTGAAGACTTCGAGGCGCTGGCCCGCGGCGCCTCGCGCAAGGTCGCGCGGGCCAAGTGCCTGCCCAACACCGACGACGAACGGAACGAGGCGCCGGGCTGGGTGACGGTGATGATCGTGCCCGACAGCGACGAGCCGCAGCCCCGGCCCACCCAGCAACTCGTCAAGGTGGTAGGCGACGGGCTTGAGAAGCATGCCGCCAACGTCGTCTCCTCGCCCGGCCACATCAACGTGACCGGGCCGGATTACACCGAGGTGGTCGTCGAAGTCACCGTCGTCCCGGTGAGCTTGGAGAAGGCGGCGGCGGCCGAGGCGTCGCTGCGCGAGAAGCTGAACCGCTACATCCACCCGCTGACGGGCGGGCCGTGCGCGACCGGGTGGGAGTTCGGCCGCGACATCTGTCTGTCGGAGGTCATCGCCATCGCGGAGGGCGTCGAAGAGGTGGACCACGTCGAGCAGTTGGTCTTGTGGGCGGGCGGCGCGGCTTTCGAGGGCGACGTGCCGCTCGACAGGTACACGCTGCCGGTCTCGGGCGAGCACAGGATAAGCGTCGCGCTCGACGGCCTGCTGACCGGCCCCGACCCGTGCCGCTCGTCGATGACGGAGTGCCCCCCGAGGCAGGAGTTGAAGACCGTCAAGTGCCCGCCGCGCGAGGAGGCTGAGAAGGCCAAGAAGCAGAGGGCCGAGCGCAAGCAGAGGAGAGAGCGTTCGCGGAGGGGAGAGCTTTAATAGAGGAAGGTCGTCGCATGCCGCTACCGATACCGAATCTCGACGACAAGACTTTCAACGAACTCTTCGACGAGGCGAGGGGACTCATCCCGCGCTACGCGCCGGAGTGGACCGACCATAACCTCAGCGACCCCGGCATCACCCTCATCGACCTGTTCGCCTGGCTCGCCGAGATGCAGCTTTACTTCCTCGACCGCGTCACCGAAAAGAACTTCCTGAAGTTCCTCAGGCTGCTCGGCGGGACGCCGCTGCCCGCGCGCCCCGCCGCGGCCCACGTCACGTTCGAGTTTTCCAAGCCGGACTCGCCCCCCGTCACCGTCCCGAAGGGTTTTCAGGTCGCCGCGAGCGACCCTGTGAGCGCCGAGCGCGTCATCTTCGAGACCGTCGAAGATGTCGTGATTCATTCCGGCGTGGTGCGGCGGGTGCTGACGCGCGCGGGCGGCCAATGGTTCGATAACACCGCGTCGAACGCGGCGGTCGGCGTCTCTTATTTTGCCTTCGGAGATGAGCCCGAGCGCGGCGACCAGTTGTACTTCGGACTGGACGCGAGTCGCGCCCTCCCCGAAGGAAAAATCAAACTCGTCGTCAACGTCTTCGACACGGACCTGCCGCCTGCGGGCGCCGGCGCACAGCCCGACTCGACATCCGGCCTCGTGCCGTCGGCCGAACTCGAATGGCATTACCGGGGCGGCGTCGGCTGGAAGGAGTTGAAGGTGGAGGACGGCACCGCCGCTTTGAGCAGGAGCGGGAGTCTCGGCTTCGCGGCGCCCGACGACATCGCGCCGACCCGCCTTCAGGACATGGCGAAGGGCTTCCGCAACGCCCCGGCCGAAGACCCCCCTCTGTACTGGCTGCGCGCTTCCGTCAAAGAGCCCGGCTACGAAATCCCGCCCGGCCTCGACACCGTCGCGCTCAACACCGTGGCGGCCACACACGGGAAGACCATCGAGGGCGTTCAGGACGAGCACGCCGCGGCCGACGGGTTGCCCTTCCAGCAGGTCAAGCTCAGGCACAGGCCGGTGCTGCACGGGACGGTGGAGTTGAAGGTCAAGGAGGAGGACGAGGCGAAGAGCGTCGGGGGGCAGGAGACGTGGCACGAGTGGACGGAGGTGGAAGACTTCGACGCCTCCGGCCCCGACGACCGCCACTTCACCGTCAACCTCAAGGACGGCCTCATCAAATTCGGCGACGGCGTCCGGGGCCGCATCCCTCCAGCGGTCGAAGACGACGAGGGCAACATCCACGTCGTCAGGTACCGCGTCGGCGGCGGCGTGAAGGGCAACGTCGGGGCGCGCGCGATTAAAGAAATCCTGCCGAACGAAACGCTGGCGCCGGGGCTGAAGGAGACGTTGAAGGTCAACAACCCGAGGCCGTCGGCCGGCGGCGCCGAGGCCGAGCCGCTTGGCGAGGCCAAGAGCCGCGCCCGCAGGAGTCTCAAGGAAGTGACGAGGGGCGTCACGACCGGCGACTTCGAGACGCTCACGCTGAATGCTCCGGGGCTGCGCGTCGCGAGGGTGAAGGTGCTGACGCAATACCACCCGAAGTTCCCCGCCATACAGATGCCCGGCGCAGTCACGGTCGTCGTCGTGCCGCAAACGCTGCCGGGCTCGGAGGGCAAGCTGCCCGTGCCGAGCGGCGGCTTTTTAAAGAGCGTGGAGAAACACCTGAAGGCGAAGTCGCTCGTCGCGACTAACCTGTCCGTCGTCGGCCCGAAGTTCGTCGAGGTGACGGTCGCGGCGTCCGTCCGCGTTGACCCGCGCGCGGGCGCCGAGACGGTTCGGACGCGGGTGATAGATGAGCTTCGCAGGTTCCTGAACCCTTTGACCGGCGGGCACGACGGCGCGGGCTGGCCCTTCGGGCGGCCGGTCTACAAGACGGAAATCTACCAGCTCATCGACGGCGTCGAAGGCGTGGTCTGCGTGGAGGGGATTTCGCTCTCCGGCGAGAGCTGCGACGAAGCGCGGACCGACCGCATCACGCTGCGCAAAATCGGACTGGTCTACTCCGGCGAGCACCGAATCGCCGTCTGCTGACACAGAGGTCGTCTGATGCGTTGTAAGACTTTAGAAGAGTTCAAGTACTTCACGATTCACACGCCGGGCGGGTGGCGCGAGGGCTGGGGCGAGTCCGTCTTCGTTGACCGCGCGGGCCACCTCTCACTCGCGCCCGTGTCGCCGGTCGGCCAGTCGGAACTCGGCCGCCCGACGGGCATCGCCGTTGACGGCAAAGGCGACCTCTTCATCATCGACGCGGAGGATTGTCAGATATACAAGCTCGCGCCGGAGGGCGGGACTCCGCGACGGCTGGGATGTCTCGATGCCTTCGGGTGTCAGGCGTTCGCGTGCCGCGACGACTCGTGCCGTCAGTCGCCGCGGGACAGGGGCCTCTTCGGCTGCGGCGGCGACAGCGGCCAATTCGAGTTCACGAGCGGGGAAGAGGCTTCCGGCGGACTGGCCTTCGGGCGGGAGACGCTCTACGTCGCCGACCCGTTCAACCACCGCGTGCAGGGCTTCAGCCTCCCGGAGTTCCAGCTCCGTCTGGTGCTCGGCAGGCGCGGCCCCTGCGGCTACGTGAGCGGCACGGGCAAGGGCGAGTTCGACCGGCCGAAGGACGTTGTCGCCGACGGCAAAGAGAACCTTTACGTCCTCGATTACGGGAACCGGCGGATTCAGAAATTCAACCGGCTCGGCCGGTTCGTGCGCTACGTCGGGGCCGTCGGCGAGCACCGGCTGGAAGAGCCCGAGGGCTTCGCCGTCGGCAAAGACGGTTCCCTTTACGTCGTTGACGGCGGCAGGGCGACGGTGGAGAGGTTCGGCCCCGACGGCGCGTGGCAGGAGACGGCGGTGAAGTGGCCGGACGACATCCCCGAACAGTTCCGCGACGCCGCGCGGCCGACAAAGCCTTCGGCCGTCGCCGTTGACGAACAGGGCATCGTCTACGTCGGCGAGAGGGGCGAGGGCGTCCTGAGCATTCACCTGTTCGACCCGAAGCTGGACCCGGCCCGCAAGTACCCGGACAGATACCTCAGATACCTCGGCCGCCTCGGCGAATACGCGGGCGGGTGCTTCAAGCTCGTCATCGGCCGCGACGGGCACATCTACGCCAGTTGCCGAGAGAGCGGGGTTCTGCTCTTCGGCGGCGAAGGGGGTTTCCAGAGGCAGGGGACTTACTACTCGAAGGTCTTCGACTGCACCGTCGAAGCCTGCGCCTGGCACCGCCTCGACCTCGACGTTCAAACGGCGGAGAAGTCTTCACTCAAGTCCTTCTTCCGCGCCTCGGACACGCCCTTCGACCGCGACGAGAAGGAGACCACCCTGCTCCCCTGGCTGCCCCTGTTCGAGACCCCGCAGGGCTCCGTCGCCGTCGAGGACGCCCTCTTCAAGAACGCCGTCGGCCGCTACCTGCAACTGAAGCTCGTCTTCGACGGCGACGCGTTCCACACGCACCGGGTGAAGCAGGCCAGAATCTATTTCGAGCGCAACTCTTACCTGCGCTACCTGCCCGCGACCTATCAGGAGAGCGAGGAAGGGAGGGACTTCCTTGAGCGGTTCCTTTCCATCTTCGAGTCCATGTCGCTCGAAGTCGAGCAGGAGATAGACGGGGTCGCGAAGTACTTCGACCCGCGGGCGGTGGACGGCGAGTTTCTGGATTGGCTCGGCACCTGGCTCGCGGTCCTGCGCGACTACAACTGGCCCGAAGAGAAGAGGCGGGAACTCCTGCGAAGGGCCTTCCGGCTCTACTCGGCGCGCGGCACGGCGCGCGGCCTCGTCCAGTTGGTCGAGCTGTTGACGGGCGGCCGGGCCTCCGTCGTCGAACACCACCGGCTGCGGACGCCGATAGTCCTCGGCGCGGACCCGACCCTCGGCCTGTCAACCGTCGTCGGCAGGGCGTCGGCTAAGCGGCTCGTCCTCGAAGAGTCTTCGCGCATCGGCGAGTTCTCCTTAATCGAAGCCGACGAGCCGCCCGAGAGGCCGTTCGAGGCCGGCGCCTTCGACTTCACGCTCGTGGCCGACACGTCGGGGCTCGCCGACGAGGCGCAGGAGAGGGCCCTGCGTCGGCTGGTCGAGGAGGAGAAGCCGTCGCACACGCGATTCTTTCTGCGGACCGGCGGCGGGGTGATGCGGCTCGGCCAGGGCGCCTTGTTGCAGGTGGACACGAGACTCTCGAAGGGTTTCGAGACGGCGCGGCTGGGCCTGACCTCGCGGGTCGGGACGGGGACGTTCTTGGGCAAGAAGTTCCGCCGTCGGGGCGTGATCGGCACGCGTTCGACAATCACGGTTGACGCAGTCCTACATTGAATGCGGCCACGGAGGATGACGGCTATGCAGGAAAAGGGTAAAGAATCGGCGCTCTGTCAGCACGGCTTTTCCGAGCGGAATAACTATTACTTCGGCAAGCTGATGACGGCTCGCGACTTCACCGACGAGCAAAGATACCTGAACGAGAAACGCTGGATGGTGAACCGCCTCGGGCTGGGCTGGGGGGTGCTCTGCGGGCTGAAGGTCCGCCCGCATGCCCACGACAGGCGGAAGGTGGTCGTCGAGCCCGGCTTCGCCATCGACCCCTACGGCCACGAAGTTCTGGTCTGCCGCGAGGAGGCCGTAGACCTCCTCCCCGTCGAGCAGGACGACTGCCCGCCTCCCCCGCCCGAGGGGGCGTCGTACCTGTACTACCTCTCCATCAAGTACGAGGAGTGCGGCGTCAACCCCTCGCCCGTCATGATTGACAGCTGCGAAGGCTACAAGGAGGAGTGCGTCTACAACCGCACGCGGGAGGGCTACCGCTTCATCGTCAGCCTCCAAAAGCCCGACTCCCTCGCCGAGCACGACCACGAGTGCGATGCCCGCTGCCACCGGCTCCTGCAAGACCCTTCGCCGGGCGTCACCGGCTGCTGCCCGGAGCGCCCCGAGTGCGAGCCCGTCCCGCTGGCCGCCATCTGCTACAACGAGATGACGGACACTACCGTCATGGACATCGACCAGAGCATGAACTACCGCAAGCTGGCCTTCAGCAACCAGCTCCTCTTCGAGCTGGTCTCGTGCCTGCGCGAAGGGGCCGGGCAGGGCTGGGGCGCGCGGCACAACCGGCAGCAGCACGTGCCTCTGCTCGCCAGCACCATCCGGGGCCTGAAGTACCGCGACGGCCGCAACGCCACGCTCGACTCCGGCAACGGCTATGAGGGCGTCCACCCCCACCGGCTCACTTCGGACGGCGATTACATCTGGGTCACGGACCGCGAGTCCACCAAGGTCTGGCGGGTTGACCGCGCGACCAACGACGCCGTCAGCGACGACAGGCTCGACCTCGACGACCCCACCTGGGGCATCGCCTTCGACGGCCGGTACATGTGGCTCAGCCACCACGACTCCTTCCGCGACGAGCCGGCGGCGTACTCGAAGCAGAACCAGATTTTCGACGCGAAGGAGTCGTCCGAGGCGCAGGACTACGTGCAGGACTACGGGAAGCTGACGCGCGTTGACGTTTGCACGCTGGAGCGTTGGACGATAGACGGGCTGCCGGTGTGCCACACGCTGCCCAAGTGTTACAGGTTCCCCGAGCCGGGCGGCGCCCCCGAAACCGTCCGGCTGCGCCCTTACGCCGGGGAGGTCGTCCTGCACGGCGGCGACATCTACGTCGCCCACGACGTGCCGAAGGGAAGCCGGCAGGAAAAAGGCGGTTACGGGGGGCAGTACCGGCAACAGTACGAGCTTTCCCTGACCCGGATTGACCCGGCGAGGGGCTGCATCGTCGATGTCATCGACGTGCCGGAGTCGGACGGGCGCGTGCCCCTGTCGGGGATTGTGGCGATGGCGTCCGACGGCGACGCGCTGTGGATCACTTACCGGGCATCTTCGATGGACAAGAAAGGCGAGCGCGCCGTGGCGAGGAGAATCACGCGGCAGGACGGCGCGACCGTCGTCAGCGAGCCCTACCGCCTGGGGGGCGAAACCCCCGAGCACATCGCCTTCGACGGGACGCGGGTGTGGGTCAGCCACAACGACGGGGTCTCGGTCCTCGACATCGAGAGCGGCGAGGCGGAGGAGGTCAACACCGACCTGGCGCACACCGCGCTGGCCTACACCGGCGGCCCCCTGCTCTGGGCCGTCGTGCCGGGGAAGAACGAAGCCTCTCTCACCTGGATTGACATCTTCTCCGAGGCCGAGGGGCAGCGCATCGAGTTCATCGAGGTGGACCCGCAGACCACGTTCGAGGTCACGGATATGCAATTCGACGGCACCTACCTCTACGTCGCCTATTACCGCACAGAAGGTGAGGGGAACCGGGGCGTCATTCACCGGCTGTTGCCATAGGAGAACACGAGCATGTCTAAGAACATCACCCACGAGCAATGCCACTGTGGCGGGACGTGCGGCTGCGGCGTGACGCAGAGGTGCATCTCCGGCAGATTTAAGCGGGTGAACTATTTCCACGGGATGCTCCTCACCGAAGAGGATTTCGTGGACGAGCAGACCTACTTCCGCGAGAAGACGGCACTCCACGGCCGCCTCCACGGCGCGGGCGTCGTCTGGGGGCTGGGGCTGGTGAAGGACTGCGTCGAGGTCAGCGTCGAAGGCTCCGTCGAGCAAATCACCAAGGTCTTCATCGGGGGCGGCCTCGCGCTCGACTGCGCGGGCAACGAGATCGTGGTCTGCGAGAAGTACCTCGTCCCCCTCGACGAGAAGATAAAGGAGCTGCGCCAGCTCGGCCGCCTCAAGAGGCTGGAGGAGTGCGAGCCGCCGACCTACAAAGGCCCGAGGCTGTACGTCGGCATCGGCTTCTGCGAGTGCAAGTCGCAGCCGAGCGAGCAGTACACCTCCGAGTGCGCCGACGACAGGCTGCGCCCGCAATACTCGCGCGTCCGCGAGGGGTTCGAGGTGCACGTCTTCACCGAGGAGGAGCTGACGAAGTGGCAGGGCGCCGGCGGGGGCAATCACTACTGCCCCGCGTGCGCGGGGCTCCACGCGTGCCGCGAAGACGAGCTGCTCGTCGTCCTCGGCTACGTCGAAGACTACAACGCCTCAGACGACGAGGCCGCCGACCACAACGACGCCCGGCTCGTCTCCACGGCCGAGTCCATCTGGGCGCGCTGGGACGTGCAGCGCGAGAAGGCGCTGCGGGCCGTCTTCAGGCAGAGCGACTGGGTCGATGTCTCCCCGGTCGTCGGGAGGGAGGCGGCCGACGTGAAACAGTGGTTGCAGCACCGGGGGCTGACGCCGGGGCAGACCATCGTGCCCGGCAACATCGCGGACGTGCGGGCCTTCATGGTGCGGGCCAGGGACGCCCAACACTGGGCCGAGCCGGGCTCGACCGTGGACCTCGTCACCGGCGGCCCCGGCAGCAACTGCATCCTCTTCCTTCTGGTCAACCCCCCGGCCGATAACGTCTGAAGTAATTCCGCAGCGAGCAGGATGGAGACGCCATGAACAACGGAGACCTGGCAAGGCTCAAATACTACCGGGGCCAGATGTTGACGGCGCGGGATTTTGCAGACCAGCAGGAATATCACCGCCGGAAACAGAGGTTGTTCCTGCGGCGGTTCCCGCCGGGCATCATCGACGGGCTGAACGTCATATGCGAGGCGAAGGGCGCCGACGCGAGCGATTTCGACGGGTTCCGGATTGGTGAAGGGCTGGCGGTAGACCCGCGGGGTAACGAGCTTGTCGTGCCCGAGGCCGGCATCAAAGAGCCCGTCTCCAATTTCAAGGCC
Organism: Pyrinomonadaceae bacterium; assembly: GCA_035941045.1. Lineage (GTDB taxonomy): Bacteria > Acidobacteriota > Blastocatellia > Pyrinomonadales > Pyrinomonadaceae > QHXN01. The sequence continues at coordinate 81,112 of DASZEK010000054.1, forward strand.
GCCACGCCTTACCTGAGCCTCGCCTACGTCGAGACCGACGAGGTGGTCGGGAGCGACGCGTGCGGCGGCGCCCAAAAAAACAACCGGACGGTCGAGAAGGTCGTGGTGAGGTGGGACCCGGCCCCGAACATGGACGACCCCGACTCGCGACTGCCCCCGCACGTCACCGTCGCGAAAATCCAGTTGATTGACGAGACCAGCGCCGGGACCATCTGCGCCGAGTTCAGGAACCCGATGAACCCGCAGCTCGACATCGGCGAGCCGCCCGTCCGCGTCAACGCCCGCGTGGTGGACACGGACCAAATCACGGACGGCGCCGTGACCGCGCCGAAGATTAAGAACAGGGCCGTCACGACGGATAAGCTCGACGACGGCGCCGTCGTCGAGCAGAAGCTCGCCAAAGACTCGGTCACGAAGGACAAGATAGGCCCCGCGGCCGTCGTCAAGGGCAAGATCGGCCCCGCGGCCGTGGCCGCGGGCAACCTCGAAGCCGGCGCCGTGCTCCCGAACGACATCGCCAACGACGCCGTGCTGCCCGGCAACATCGCCGACGGGGCCGTCTTGCCGAACAACCTTGCCGACGACTCGGTGCTCCCCGGCAACATCGCGAACGGCGCGGTGCTCCCCCAAAATCTGGCTGACGGGGCTGTTCTCCCCAACAACATCGCCAACGGCGCTGTGCTCCCCGGCAACATCGCTAACGCGGCGGTGCTACCGAATAACATCGCCAACGACGCGGTGCTCCCCGGCAACATCGCCGACGGGGCCGTGCTCCCGAACAATCTTGCCAACGGGTCCGTACTCCCGAATAACATCGCCAACGGGGCCGTGCTCCCTAACAACCTTGCGAATGGGGCCGTGCTCCCGAACAACATCGCTAACGGCGCCGTCCTCCCGAATAACATCGCCAACGACGCGGTGCTCCCCGGCAACATCGCCAACGGAGCCGTGCTGGCGAACAACATCGCCAACGCGGCGGTGCTGCCGAACAATCTTGCTAACGGGGCGGTGCTCCCGAACAACATCGCCAACAACGCGGTGCTGCCCGGCAACATCGCCCCCAACGCCGTCACCGAGAACACCATCCTGGCCGGGGCCGTGACCAGCGGGAAGCTGAATCTGACAACCACGGACCCGGCCGAGCGCCTGTTAAGTCCGGGCCAATCCACCGATGTCCCGATTCCGCCGAACGCAATCGCGAATGTCATCCTGAATGAGCCGGGCCTACTGTCGTGGACTTACGTCGTGAAACGCGAGCCCAACAGCAACAATCAGATTTACAATGTCAGGGTCACGAACCCGGACCCGAACCCGGCCGGCGAGGTACTCAGTTTCCATGTGAGGGTCATCGCTTTCAACTGAGGGCCGGCCCGGCGGAAGTCTGACGTTGCGGGTACACCATGAGCACTGATGCGTCGGCGGACAGGGCGGCGTCGAAGGACGCCAGAATCATCGCCGTGGTCAACCAGAAAGGGGGCGTGGGTAAGACCACTTCCGTCGTCAACATCGGGGCGGGCCTCGCCCTCCGCGGCCGGAAAGTCCTGCTCGTGGACCTCGACGCACAGGCCCACCTGACTTACTCGCTCGGCATCAAGGCCGACGAACTGGAAGCGACGGTCTACGACCTGCTCAACGAAGAGGCCGCGGTCGAAGAGGTGCTGATTGAAAAAGGCGGGGTGGCGGTAATCCCTTCCTCCGTCAGCCTGACGGGCGCCGAATTCGAGCTCTCCGGCGTGGCCGGCAGGGAGGCGCTGCTGAAGAACGTCCTCGCGGGCATCAGCGGTTACGACTTTATCCTTTTGGACTGCCCGCCGAACCTCGGGCTACTCACGCTGAACGCGCTGACGGCGGCGAAGGAGGTGTTCGTCCCCTTGCAGGCGGAGTATCTGGCGATCAAAGGCTTGAACAACCTGCGCGAGATGGCCGGCAAGGTCAAAGAACGGCTCAACGCCGGGCTGGAGATAACGGGCGTCCTCGTCACGCTTTTCGACCAGAGGTTGAAGCTCTATCAGGAAGTCCTCGAAAGCCTGCGCGCACAAATCGGCGACGAACTGTTCGAGACCGTCATCAGGAGGAACGTCGCCCTCGCGGAAGCCACGAGCTTCGGCCAGTCCATCTTTGAATACGCGCCGCACAGCAAGGGCGCCGAAGACTACAGGGCCTTATGCGAAGAGATTCTGGGGAGGGGGCCGAAGAATGTCGAAGAAAAAACCGCGTAGCAAAGACCCTCACTCGTGGATCAGGGACACGACGAAGGAGGGCGCCGGGCCGGAAGCGGCCGAAGAGGCCGCGGCCGACGACGCGGCGCTCGACGAACCGGAGGAGGCCGAGGATGAGGCCGGGCCGCGGCGGTGCGTGATTTTCGAATTCGACCCGAGCGACGGCCGCATCCTCGCCTCCCACGAAGTGCTCGAAGATTCCGGCGTCGATGTCGGGCAGGCCCCGACGAACCTCGCCGAAGGCAAGGCGTCGGCCTGCATCGCCCTCACGAGAGGGCTGCGCGACAAGACGCTGCGCGACCTTCACACGAATTACAAGGTCGTCGTCTCGAAGTCGAGACCCGCCCTCGTCCCCAAAGGCTGAACCCTTCGGAGGTAGAGAGCGATGGGCAACGAACGCACACAGGCCCCACAGCATGGCACTCACGAACCTGCCGACGACGCAAAGGGCTCGCCGCAGACGAAGACCGCCTCACCTTCGAACGACCCCACCTCGCAGGGGCTCGACAGGTCCGGGGGAAGTTCGGCGGACGACATCCCCCTCACGCAACGCAACGTCCTGTACCTCCAACGCACGCTCGGCAACCGCGCCGTCGTCCGGCTCTTACAGCGGAAGGGGAAGTTAAGTCAGCCCGGCGACGCGTACGAGCAGGAGGCGGACCGCGTGGCGGAGCGGGTGATGACGAAGCCCAACCCCGCCGCCGCCCAACGCGCGCCCCGGACCGAGACGCTGACCGTCGTGACGCCGCTCGTCCAGCGCGACGCCGCGCCGGGGGAAGGGCAATCCGAGCAGGGCGCCGAACAGTCCGCGGGCGGCGAAGACTTCGACGCGGACAACTACCTTGAGACTCGGCTGAACTCCATCGGCGGCGGCGGCCCGCTGCCCGACCACGTTCGCGCCTTCATGGAGCCGCAGTTCGGGGCCGACTTCAGCCGCGTGCGCGTCCACACCGGCGGCGACGCCGCCCAAATGAATCAGGACTTAAACGCTCAGGCTTTCACCAGCGGGCAGGACATCTACTTCGGCGAAGGCAAAACCCCCGGCATCGACGACGTGACCGCCCACGAGCTGACCCACGTCATCCAGCAGACCGGCGGCGCGCGGACTCAACAAATCTCAAGCCCCGTCGGCCAGGTCGGCAGGAAACTCATTCAACGCCACCTCGCCATGTCACAGCCGGCCGGTCAGGGCGTCTTTGAAGTTGACATGCAGACGCGACAGGGGGCCGCTAGCGTGCCGCCGACCAAGAGCGGGATGAGTGGGACCATTCGCTTTATCCCCAACCTCGACGCGCCTAACTCCAACTCCATCGTGCTGGTGCAAATCTTCAAGATAACCGACCTCGGCGGCGCGGACGTGAATCCCTCCACCATGCCGGGCCTTCAGGCGCCGCGCGGCGCGGTGGGGCAATCGGGGGTGCGAACCGAGGACGACCCCTTGCGGGGCATCGAAGGCGGCTTCGCCACAGACGTTGAACACCAGCCCCTCGCCGGGGGGGCGGCCGTGCCTTTCGGGTCGCCCCTCTCCCTGCGCTATCCCTTCGGCACGGCGGGAGGGGCCGCGCAGACGCCCGGCTTCAAACGCTCGAACGACCCCGTGGACGTTCGCTCTTCCATCCTCTTCGACTTCCCCGGAGCGACGGGCACGGGCGCCAACTTTGATTTTAGTTTCGAGACCGTCGCGAGGGGCGAAGACACCTCCATCGTTTACGGCGGGCTCAAGTGGGGGTTCGGGTTGAGGGCCGGGGTGGTCGTCAACGAACGCCTCAGCCCCGAAGACACGCAAACCGCGACCTTCGACGAAGCCCTCGCACGCCACCGCGAGTTCTACGTGCACGAGCCCGTCACCTTCTACTTCCCCTTCGACAGCGATGTCCTTCCGCCCGGCGAGGAGGCCAAGATCGGCGAGTTCCTCGACTACCTGACCCGCAACACCGACGTGGAGCTGTCGCTGGAAGGCTTCGCCGACATCCGCGGCGGCGCCAGCCAGTACAACCTCGACCTCTCGCTGCGGCGGGCCGAGGCGGTGCACGCGGCCCTGCTGGCGAGGGGCATCCCCGAAAGCAGAATCAACGCCATCACCATCGGCAGCGGCGCCTCCACGGCGGCAACTACGGACGCCGGGACCGGCGACCAGGGCGGCAACCCGGCCGTCGGCGCCGACCAGACCCGCGAGGCTAACCGCCAGTTCAACCGGCGCGTGGTGCTCACCTTCACGCACGTCCCGGCGGCGGCCCCCGGCGGCCCGTGAGGCGGGCGCCACCTCGGAAGTCGAAAGGACGTGGAGAGTGTGTCATGTCAACATCTGTAGCAGACCTCGTACGGCAACTAAGCTCGCCCGATTTCAACGAGAGGGCGTTGGCGCTCGCCCGGCTCATCATGAAGGGTAATGCGGCGACCCCCGCCCTGACGGAACTGCTCGAAAGCCCGGACGAGGATTTGCGCACGAAGGCGGCGCAGGGGTTGGCGGAAATCGCGGACCCGGCAAGTGCAGACACGCTGGCCGGTCTTCTGGACGACGAGAACGGCTTGATACGCGCCCGCGCCGCGCAAGGGCTCGCCCTGATGAATGACCCCCGCGCGCTGGACGCGCTCGTGCGCACCATCGACGACGCCGAGGACATCCTGCACGTTGACCACACGCTCTCGACCTACGGCCTGATTCGGATGGGGCCGCCTGCCCTGCCGGCCGTCGCGCCCCTCCTCAAGTCCGACGACCCGTTGACGCGAGAGCACGCCTTTCTGGTCGTCACGTCCATCGTCTCGAAGCTGCCGGAGGGCAAAGACCTGGACGGGCTCTCGCGGTCGCTCGGCAGTTACGACCCGCACGGTGCCGCGCCGGAGCGCGAGCGCGCCGCCGACCAATGGCTGGACTGGATTAGTCGGCGCGGGTAACAGGAGCTTGTATGGGCGACGAGCGGGCACAGGCGCAGCAGAAAGACGACTCCGACTTCGCGCGGCCGGAGAACACGCACGCATCGGAAAAGAAAAGCTCCGGCCCGGCGGGCCACCCCTCGCCGGAGGGGTTGAGCCCGCCGGGGGCGGCCTCACTCGCCGACATCCCTCTCACCCAAGACAACGTCCTTCGCTTACAGCGCACCGTCGGCAACAGGGCCGTGGGCAGGCTCATTCAGGCCAAGCTCAAGGTCGGCCCGCCGGGCGACGAGTACGAGCGAGAGGCCGACCATGTGGCCGAACAGGTCATGCGCCGGCCCGGACCCGAACTGGAAGTCCAACGCCGGACGGCCGACGAAGAAGAGCGGCGCAGGCGTCCCGACGAAGCGGCGCCCGTGCAGTTGAAACGTGCCGGCGGCGAGGGCCCGCTCCGCCGCGATATGATGAACCCCGAGCAGGACCCGAGGAAGCGCCCCGAGGAGATTCAGCCCAAGGCGGCGGCGGGCGGTCCTGCGGCGGACGGCCCCGATGTCGAGGCCCAGGTCGCCAGCCTGCGCGGCGGCGGCGAGCAGTTGCCGGGGGGCGTGCGCGCCGACATGGAGGCACGGCTCGGGCAGGACTTCAGTCAGGTGCGCGTGCACACCGGCGCGCGGGCCGAGCAGGCCGCCGAAGCGGTTAACGCGAGGGCTTACACGTTGGGGTCCGACGTGGTCTTCGGCGCGGGCGAATACGCGCCGGAGACCTCCGAGGGGCGACGGCTGCTGGCGCACGAACTGACGCACGTGGCGCAGCAGGGCGCGGCGGGCGAGCGCGTGCAGCGTTACGAGGCCGGCGAGCACGCCCAGCTCGGCGAGACGCAGGCCGAGCTAACGCAAGCCTTCGCCCCGACCGCCTACGTCGTGCGGAAGGGCGAGAGGCTCACCGCCATCGCGAGCAAGTTCGGGCTCACGGCCGCCGAGTTGAAGGCCGCCAACAAGGACAAGGTGAGGACATGGCCCGCCGCCGACGGCAGCGGACGCACAGTCGAAGGCTTCGACGAAGGCGAGACGATTTCGATTCCGCAGCAGCTCAACGAGCTTCAGAAGGCGGCGACCAAGGATAAGTCTGTTAAGTTCATCGTCAACGGCGAGGAGCTCGACTACGGCACCGTCATCGCGATGGGCGACCTCTACGAGACCCCGGAGCAGTTGGCGAAAGCCCCGGCCGCCGAGTTGAAGGAGTTGAAGAGGCTCATCGAGCTGGAGAGGACCACCGGCAAACCAGTGTCCACCGAGGAATGGCAGCGAGCCACAGGCGGCAGGTATCTCAAGCTGGCCGAGAAGAACGTGGAGCACTTCGCGCCGCCCGACCCCAGCCGGGTCAAGGCTTCGGCGGCGGGGGCGGCGGCGCCCAATCACAGAAACGAGTGGGAGAAGCACCACGCGGCGGCGCTCTCGGCGTCGGTCGCGGGCGACAAGGACCGGGCGCTGATGCTCAACGCCTTCGCCGACCACTTCCTGACGGACGCCTTCTCCGCCGGCCACCTGATTAATAAGCCCGACGTGATGGAGCAGTTCAAGAGCCAGCTCAAGCTCGACGCCAAGGGCGAGGAGTTCACCAAAGAGTCGAAGAAGTTCTTCGACGCCGTCGCCGCCGCCGCCTTCACCGGCGCCGTCAAGACCGAGTTCTCGAAATACGAAACCTACGACACCTCCTTTATGTGGAGCCACTTCAACATCGACAAGGCGTGGGTCTTCTCGGCGCTGCTGCAAGGCATCCACAAGGAGCAGCCCGACCTGCTCGCCAACGCCGTCGCCAAGGGCGCCCACGACCGGCTCAACACCTTCCCCGGCGGCCTCCCCGTCGAGAACGCCAGAGGCGACCCGCCCTGGAGGCTGTCGGGCGACGTGACGCTGAACGACGAGACCCGGAACGTCGCGCGCAAGGCGGTCGCACAGTCCCAGCTCAACGTCCTCTCCGTCTACAAAATGACGGGGCCTCTCGACACCCCTTCCTTGTTCAGCCGGGTCTGGGACTACACGCCCCGGCCGAGCGCCGCCGGCCTCGCGCTGCTGGTCGAGGAGGTCAGGAAGGGGACCGACGTTTCCAGCCCCGAGCTGAGGCAGGCGGTGGTGAATCTGATTCAGGCTAACTATCCGCTGATAATCGCCGAGCTGGTGGCCCGCAAGAAGCTGAGGAAGGCGTAGGGCGGGTAGGGCCTTCTGACGAGACTTCGGAGATAAGAATTTCCCGTCCGGGCGTGTGGGGTGTGTTGATGGCGAGCTTTCTCTTAAGCAACTGTGCGGGCGACTCGGGGCCGCGACTGCTCGCGGTCGGCGGCATACACGTCTTCGAGAGCGGGGGACCGTGCAGGCTCGCGCGCGCCGAGCCCGAAGGGGCCTTGAAAGACCTCGGGTGGCCCGACGCGCTGGCCCTCGAAGCCGCGCGCGAAGGCGACGCGGAGGTGACGTGCGGCGACGAGAAGTTCGCGCTGAAAGCGTTGCCCCCCGCGCGCCTCGAAATCAAGCTGCCGGACGGAGGCGCGCCGACCGGCATCCCCGTCCAAAAGCCCTTCAAGGTGCAAGCCATGCTCTACGACGCGCAGGGGAGGGAGCTGGAGGTCGGGAAGTTCACACACTTCGAGTGGACGCCGTCGGAGGGTCTGGAGCCCGCCAACGACCCGTCGGCCGGCGAGTTCGGCCTCTGCGACACCTGCTTCGGGCTGCACAACTTCCGCGCGGTCAAGCCGGGGCAAGGCTCCATCGTCGCGAGCCTCGGCGGCCTCAAAGGGGAGCTGCTGATAGAAGCCCATCTCTGACGCGCGAAGAAGGGGCCGTCGCCTGCTGGAGAGCTTAATAATGGACCCACAGTTGTATAACCTGTTCGGCCTCCTCTTGTGTTTGGTCGGCGCCCTCATCCTGGCCTTGGGCCTCATCGTGCCGCGCAGGCGCGCTCTTGAAGTCAGCCTGCCGCGCATGGCGTCGGAGAGCGACGAGCAGAATGTGTGTCTGCCCTCGGTGCGTGATCGCCTGCGCGAAGCGGGCTTCGCGTTGGTCGGCGTCATCGTTATGACCCTGGGATTTCTGCTCCAAATTATCGGGCACTGGCCGGGGATTGACGGACCCTGCGTCGAATGGCTGCCGCCACTGTGATACATCGAGTGTAGTCGAACCCGCGCCCCCATACGGGTCTGATAAGCTCTAAACTCATCAAGGCATAACACAAAGAACTGCCCCTTGACGTAACGTACGAACCACATGCCCATCTCAATTTGAACGTAAATTAGATTATCGGACTCGGGAGGCTATCATCTTACCCACGCCAATGGCTGTCCGTTGAAGTAAAACTTCCCCGGCCGAGCCTGCGGTAACTCACAGGATTAGGGTCGGCCCTTTTGTCAGTATGACCAAGGGTTATAACCGGGGTCGACGCGGGCCTGGTAGTAGGTAAAGAAGGCGTGGCGGTTGATTTCGGGGATGAGGGGAGCCGCCTTTTCAGGTTCCAGATTCAGTTCGTAGGCAGCGTCGGCGAATTCGCGTGTGGGGAAGAGCACGTCCGTGGGCTCTGCGGCTGCCCACGCGGCGAAGGCCGCCCGCGCCGTCTCCGGCTTCTCCTCAAGGAGCGCGCGGGCGGCGAAGCGCGATAAATGGTGGCCGTGCGAGAACCAGGGGTGCAGGACGTGGTCGCCCTCGAAGCCTGCGCGGCCGAGTTCGTCGAGGTATTCGGGGCAACGCTCGCGCAGTTCGCGCACGAGCGCAGCCTGCCTGCGTGCGCTCTCGGTTTCGGTGATCGGCAGTTGTAGAAGGTCGAGGTTCTCCCTGAGCATCTGCCGCTTGGCCTTCAGAGAGTTCGCGTCGAAGCGTTCAGGCGAGCGCCGGAACCACGTGCGCGTGGCGGAGCTTCCGAGCGAGTCTTCCGAGATGTTGCCGTCGCTCCCGGCGAAACGCATCAACTGTTCAATGAGCGCGATGCCTCGCGCGTTCGCCCGCCTGAGTGCCTCTATCTCGCGCGTCGTCTTGTACGTCAGCAGGAGCCCAGGGCCGTTCCGCACGTCCTTTGCCCCTGCGGCGAAGACGCCTTCGCGCTCCATCCTCGACAGCAGGAGCATCAGCTCGGCCGGGCTGAAGATTTTGCTGGCGCCGCTGCCGAAGTCGTTCTCATCCTCCGGATCGGCTTCGAGCAGGGTGAAGACGAGCCGGTATGTGTCGGGCGCGGCCGAAGGGTCGGCGCCGCGTATCCGGCCCACGCACACTTCCCCGCCCCCGGTTGGCGCGCGCGAAATCAATTCGACCTTCATCCATTCGAGAAAGAGCGAGACCTCGTGGCGGTTGCGCGCTGGCAAGGGGTTGCCGGGCCACTCCCTGATACGTTCTTCGGGCGCGTCTGTGTCGCTCGTGGGCACGTCAGTCTGAACCTCCGTCGGGGCCGCCGCGACGCGTAGGCGGACGGCCTCGACGAGCGTCACGAGGTCGCTCGCCCAGAGGCGCACGCTTCGCCGTGGTGTGTTCGCACTCGTCCTGTTCGGCCATCCGGCGGACTGCGCTTCCCGGACCGAGTCCTCGGCTTGCAGGAACAGTTCCTGCCCGGCCTGTGACAGGATGGCGTAGGTCAGCACGCCGCGCGTGTTGGTCGTCGGTCCGCTACCGCCGCCGCGGTTGATGACCTCGAACCAGCCGTAGGTCAACTCATGTGGCGCGTTGAGGTCGAAACAGATTGCGGCGTCGTCGTCCTCAGCGACGGTCAGCAACCCTCCGTCGAGGCGCGCGCCCGGCCGGCGCAGGTCGAACGAGCGCGAGTAGCTCTTTTGCCATGGGAGGCTGAGGAAGAAGAGGCCGAACAGGATGACCGCGAAGGCGAAGACGACCCACGCCCCGTCGATGAAGGGCGGCAACAGCAGCAAGAGGCCCGTGAGCGCGGCGGCGGTCAACAGAGAGACGGCGGCCGTCCCGGCGCCGACCCAGAAGCTCACCCAGCGCGAGCGCCGCACCGGCACATCGAGTGGGCCTTCGGCGCCGCCCGCCGGAGTGTGTTCGCCACTCCGCGACGGGTCGGGCCGATTCACGGCGCGGGCTCCGGCGCTTCGATTGTAGAGTTTGATGAGAGCGCACCCTCGACGAACCGTCTTGAGCTGTCGAGGTATCGGGCTTGCGCCTCGCGGTAATCGCCGCGCCCCGGTGCGACCGCCCGCCCGCGACTGTCGAGCCACCTGATTAACCGGCCGTCGGCAAAGTAGAAGCGCTCCTCCGCCGTCTTCGACACCCTGCCGGACATCGGCCTGTCATACGTCTCACGCCGGTAGAAGACGAAGACCAATTCCCCGCCCCGGTAGTAAAACTCCTCCAGCGAGCGGCCCGTCTCCCCCAAATGAGTCGCCGCCATCTTCACCACCGACGCCCCGTCGAAATAAGCGACCAACTCGCCGCCCTCGGTCGAGAAGCCCGACAACTCTTTTTTCGCCACCCTGTACTTTGCCAGGTTCTTATTGATGGCCGCGTACCGCTCGCGTATGGAGGAGATTGACTCTTTCTCCTGAGGATTATTCGTCGGCGCCCGGCCTGCGACACCCGCCCGGCCGGATAAGACGAAAAGTGACGCGACGGTAATTATTAAAGCTCTCTTCATAAGTTGCTTTTCGGCCTCGCCTCGGCGGCGGCGACACGCTCATCTCGGTGATAACTGCTTTCGCTCCTGCCAACCTGGTCGCGGGTCTAATTTGTAACTTTGAATTTCACCGAATACTTGCCCGGAGACGGCGCGGGACTTATGACGAAAAGATAATCCCCGCTCTGCGTCAAGCGGTCGGGGCTGAAGGCGTCAATCGCCGGTTCTCCGCCTTCTCTTTTGTCCGGGTAATAAAATGAGATGGTGCATCCGGCGGCTTCGACTTCTACCCGCTGGCCCGCCTTCATGTTCAGCAGAAAGGGTTTTCTTTCAGCCTTTGTTTTAAACACTACCGGGAAACTCGCCGAATTTGCGCCCCTCGCGAATCGCACTCTTTCCGCCCTCTTCGCCAGCGCCGCGTAGCCTTCTTCACACGGCTCAAAATCGGCGAAGCTATCCTCATACTTATTCGTGTTGTAGTTCTTGCCGCGGAATTTGATACGCAGCGCCTCCGTGCCGCCGGACCTCACCAGTGACCAGGCCAAACTCTTCATCTCGGAGGGCGAGACATCGGGCAGCTTGCCGTCGGCAAACTTGACGGTCAACGTGTCGCCTCTGAGCGTCCCGTTGAACTCGTATGTCGCATCAGGTGGAGTGTCGCCGCCGCTCCTCACTACGAATGTCCCAGTCACCCTGACCCCGTTAATCCTGAAGTTAACGACGCGCTCCCCCTGTAGCCAGTCGGCGCGGAAACACTTCGAGATGCCTTGCGCATGAGCCGAAGAACCCGCGCCGTGGAGGACGCAACCCAGTATGATTACAAAACTCGCCGCCAGGATTTTCACGAGTGTCTCCTTGAAATTATTTGCTTCCGTTCACAGCCGCGGGAGTCGTCATGGTTTCGCTAACCTGAATTTTCCGCTCCGTGAATCCCAATCCAGACGTATGGGTCTGGCGGTTTCCTTCAACTTGACGAACTCTTTGAGCGTCGCTTCGGGCGGGTCTTCGTCGAACTGGTCGCAGATTTCCAAGCTCACTTTCATTCGCGTTCCGCGGCGCGGCGGCTCGAAATGATAGTCAGAGGTCGGAGTCACGGAAATGATTTTCGCGAGCCGACGAGCCGCTCGCGGGTCGTCCCAGAACATGCTCGGGTCGAGCGGCGGGAGAACTTCGTCTTTCACCTCCACCCATTTGTTTCCGACGCGCCGCAAGAAGAAGGTGTCGTAAGAACTGCATTGCATGTCGCTACGCTCGTTGGAGACGACGACGAGCGGCCACGCGTTCTGACTTCTGAAGAGAGCCATTTCAAAAGACATGTCAGTCCCGCCGTGCACTTTGAGATAACCCGCGTATCCGTTCTTCTCATCGATGACGGTCGTCTCTTTGGAAGGCGGAGTAAAATCGCCTTCAAAGGTTATGAATTTCTCCGGCAGATTCTTTAGGTAATCGGAGACGCCCCAATCCTGAGCGCACATGGGAACAGCTAAACATAAAAGAATTAACAGAGTGCCGATCAAAATTCTCATTAAAGGGCCTGCTTGTGGAGCGGGATTAGGGAAGTCAGTCCGCGGCTGCTGGTTTACGACAAGGCGAGCCGTAACACGCCGCCCAGCGAGTTTGGAAATCTTGGAGAAGATATCAGAGAGGAGGGCGTCTACGAAGTCTCTAGAAAAGACGGCAGCAATATTACCCACAGCCGCAGCACACGCCCCGCGATTGCACGGCTTTCATGATGATTCCTGGCGGTGTAAATTGAAGGCGCCCGCGCGGGCGGTTGATTGCCGGCGTTAGGCTTCTTGCTCACGGGGAATTTTATGAGCGTCAGGCATTGGGGACAGTTCGCGGCAATTCTCATCTTGGCTCTGTGCTCCTCGCCTGTAACGCATAGCCAGAAAGCTGCGTTGCGTCTTACCGATGAGGATAGGAGGGCTATCGTCGAGTCCGTTGTGGCTGACGGGTTCGCGGAGCTACACCACAAGCTTGAGAAGCCGAACATCCTGAACAACTGTCTAACGCCGATTCTCAATGACGAGGAAGTCGCCTTCATTTCTACGAAGGGTATAAAGTCGAGCTTTTTTCCAAAGCTTCCGGGCGTGCATTTCGTGTTTATGACCCCGGATGAAATAAATGCTCAAATAAGAGCCGAGGATGGTGAATGTTATTTTGAGTTTGGCAGGTTCGAGGTTGTAGGCGCAAAGGTTATGGTTCATTTCGGCAAGTATCTGAGAAGACCCACATACATTTATGGCGAATCCTTCAAATACGAATATTCTAAAGTTCGAGGTAAATGGAAAGGTAAATATGTTGGGAAACTGGTTATCGAATCTTGAGGGGCTAGGGGAAGCCTAACAACGGCAGGCCCCCGATGCCCCTTCAGCCTGCCTCTCGTGTACGTTCATAAGGGTGCGCGGGTGATGCCGGGCGTTAGGCTGCTGAATTAATAACATGACTCCAACAGAACGAAGAGAGCTTGCGGCAAAAATCGCTCCTGAGGATTCAGACCGCGCGCTCGCTGTGGCGCGTGGCATTAGTGACCCCTGGTTCGCCTGTCAGGCGTTAGCCCATGTGGCGAGGTTCTCGCCTGAAAATAAGTTCAAGCGCATTATCGAAGAATCCCTCCGGATGAGCTATTCGGCAGATGACCCCTTTAAGACGGTGGCCTCCGCAGCCTGGCCGATTAGGGCGATTGTAGAGCGTAACCGCTCCGAGATGCTGGATTCTATTATCCCCGAATTGTTGACTCGGGCTGAGCAGATCGAACTTCTCGCAAGCCGTTCGGAAGCTTTGTTCTTATTATTCCAGGCCATATTCCCGGCAGGGCGCGAAAGATGGCTCATTGTCTTTCAAGGGTTGCTTAAAGCTTCTTCCCCTTTGATAAACTGGAGGCAGCGGCGCAATCTGAGGGACGCTGTCTTAATGCTCCGGAAGGAGGAGGCGGGATTGGCGAGTGAGATAATTGGAGCCCTTGAAGACGCAAAGCTGAAGCGTCAGATCGAAAGCAGAATGATGCGTCCAGATGTACGATTGCCGCGGGCATTCTTCTGGCGACGCGCAGCCTAACAACTCATTCAACCGGACTCGCAATCAGCTTGCCTCAATAACTGTGGGCGCGAAGACTGCTGAACGTAAGTTCACCCAGACTCCATACCATTCAATCACCTTTGCGGCGACGCGTCGGTACCGATTCATCCCTAAGTACGAACTGTATGCCGCGCCTACCAACGGCATGCACCCGGCCGTGTTCCGTTGGGTCCGAATGCTTCAAGAGGTTCCAGACGGCGGGGCGAACCATTGAGGGCATTGAATCGATAAACATGATGAGGAAGGCGCAGGTCAAAAGATTAGCCGGATGGGCTGCGCGGCGGCAGGCGAAGTTTGTCGAGATTCTGTTCGGGACCGCCGCTTAATGGAACCATCACAGCGCCTCTTCTCGCCTCAAAATATTTCTTGTAACACTGCCTCCCGGTATCTCACCCTCTTCCGAGGAACGCTTTGGCACCGCGGCTGGCGACCTCGAACGGGTCTTCTTTGTCGTCGTGCTGTACTTGGGCCGAGGCTAGAAAAGCCTGCGCAGCCAGTCGTTGGTTGATGGCGCTGACCTTACTGTCATCGATGTGGTGAGCGACGACGCGCGCGGCGGCTTCCGACGGCATGAACCGCAGAAGGTAAAGCGCGATACCGGATGCGTCGGGGTTGTTCTGTATCTCGTCCTGTTGGAAGAACTCGACCAAGGCGTCGGCGGCCTCCGACTTCCGCTCAAGGAGCATCCGTACTTCAGGCAGCGAAGCTATAATGCGCTCCCTCGCCTCGTCCGTGCTTGCCAACATGAGCCTGAATTGCACGTCACGGCTCGTCAACTGCTTTAATGCCGCGCTCAACACGTTCTCACTCATCTCGGCCCCCTCGGTCACCTCTGTCGCCGCAGTAAAGTTTAAGCCGGTCGGCAGCGGCCGGTACAGCTCGACCGCTTCGCCGTATGAGTCCGGGACTTCTTCCAGGCTGTGTAAGACCTCCGGCATCCCGCCCCACTTGCTGATGAGTTGTGTAATCTCGCCGTGCTCAACACGGGTCACGACCGCGGCGTGGGAGATTTCCTCATCCACTTTGTATATCACCACGTCCCCGACGCGCGGCGCGCTCAGCGACTTCTGCTCGAAGTCGTCTTCGAGGAATGTCTCCGCAATCTCGAACCAGCCGTGTGAGCGCGTGAAGGCCCGCCCGAAGCAGTTGTAGTCATAGGTCGCCCGCCGGACCTCGACGGCGCGCGGGAAGTTCTCCTCGATCCATGCGGACGCTTCCTGTGCTTTCGCATCCGACACCACCGGCAACTTGTTGCACGGCGCGGGGTCGCCCACGTGACAGTGGGGAACCTCCCTCTTTTTCGTCGTCTTGAACGTGCTCATAAGGTGTCACCGCGGGGTCTGAAAGTGAGTGGTCAGGGGCGAGTCCCGTAAAGCAGCGCACGCGCGCTAAGAAGAAAGGGCCCCTCCTTCAATCAACCCCTGTCGGGCCAGGGCCGCCAGCCCGTACAGGCCCGCCTTCACCGAAGGCACGCCCGCGACCTCACGGTCAGGGGAGAAGGCGGAGGCGACCTCAAGCATATTGCGGGTGCCGTCGCACGCGCGCAGCAGGTCGCCGGTTAGCTGGTTGAGTTGGACGATTCTGATGTCGCCGCCGGCCTTCAGGAGCACGAGCGTGTAGTTGCCCTCCGCGACGCGTTCGAGGCTCTGCCCCCTTCGCAGGCATCTCACTAGGTGCTTGTAGTCGGCCGGCACACAGACTAGCCGCGCGCCGCTCGCCACCACCGGCACGGAGTGTACGCCCAAGGTGCGTGGCTCGTCCGCCGCGCCGCGCGACGGACGGCGTGCCCGCCCGCGGTCTTCGCGCAGCGAGTACAAGGCGGCCTCGACCGCGGCCATCGTCATCATCTGGGCGGGACGCCGCGACATCAAACCGATGTAGTGCGAGCGCACGAAGTCGAGAAGGTCTCGCGTGAAGCGGTCGCCCTCGTAGTAGGCGCGGTCGCGAGCCTCGCCGGCCCCACTCCCGTCAGACGGCCGCCATTCACGCCAGGCGTCGAAGACGGTCAGCAGGTCGCCGCTGTCGCGGTGGAGCGCCACCATCAGGAGGCGGTGCTTCAACATGGCGTGGCGGAAGAAATCCTTGAACTCCTTCAGGTAATAGCGGTCGAGCCAGCGAGTCGGGACCGCATAGAAGTTGGTGAAGATGTCCCTGTGCGCGCGTATCATCGCGCGGTCCTCCGGCGACTGCTCCCATCCTTGAAAGCACATGTCCGAGAAAATCTCGTCGTAAATCAGCTCGTCCTTGTACCGGGTGGTGATGGGAGTCTCGGCGAGCGGGGCGAGAAGGTGGAGCTGTAAGTCGGCCTGCCGATGGCGGGCGACCTCGGCGAGAAATCGGACGGTCGCGCGCAGGTCGTCCTTCGTCTCTTCGGGGAATCCCATGATGAGGGAGACGGTGGTGTTGATGCCCCGCCCGCAAGCCCGCCGGACGCGCGCCAAAGCCTCGGGTATGTCGAGCCGCTTATTTATGTCCCCCTGCACCCGTTCGGAGCCGGAGTCAACCCCGATGAAGAGGCCGTAGCAGCCGGCCCGCGACATGCGGAGGATGAGTTCCTCGTCCAGACAGTCGGTGCGGGCGCTGCAACTCCAGATCAGCGTCTCACCCGACTGCTCGACGGCGTCGCAGAAGGCCAACACCTTCTTCCGGTCCACCGTAAACATGTCGTGCGCCAGTGTGAAGGAGTTGATACCGTAGCGTCTCTTGACCGCGACCATCTGACCCACGAGGACGCCGGGCGACTTCATGCGAAACCGGCGGCGAAAGAAGTCGTTCGTCGAGCAGAAGCTACACGCGAACGGGCACCCGCGTCCGGCTTCGAGCGCGGCATAGCTGCTCCGCTCCATCTGCGGGTACAGATGAAAGGCGGGCATCGGCAGGCCGTCGAGGTCTTCGATGACGGGGGCGTTCGGGTTGCGTAAGACTTCCCCGCCCGCTCGGTAAGTGAGGCCGCCGACACGCTCAAGCCCATCGCCGCCCCGCCACAGCGCGTCGAGCAGGAGCGGCAGCGTAACCTCCGCTTCCCCGCGCAGGACGTAGTCCACAAAGGGGTATGCCTTCATCGTGGCAACGTCCACCACCGAAGCCTGCGGCCCGCCAAGAATCACCGCCGCCCCCCTACGCCGGGCCTTCACGCCGTCGGCGAGGCGCAGCGTCAGCGGGTAGGTGCTGCAAATCGTGCTGAAACCGAAGACATCAAACTCGCCCTCTAAGATGTGTTGGGTGGCGTACGAGGCGAAGTCGCCGCCCGCCCCGGCCGAAGCGCCCGAGCCGAGGTAATCGTAATAGAGCTGGTTGAGGTCGATGACCTGCGGGGTGATGCCCCGCGCTTCGAGCACGGCCGCCAGGCTCAGCACGCCGAGCGGGGCGTGCTCGGCGATCAGGCGGAGGGCGTCGGACTCGGCCACCTGCCGCTCGCTGAATTCAGTCACCGTCGGCGGGCTGATTAGACAAACTCTCATCGTGGCCCTCAACTGGAGGTGGCTCCGCCGCGTCGGGGCGAGGTTCTCGCGGCCCGCCCCGACGCGGCGGACAGGCTGTCACCCTTTTTTCTTCGAGGACTTGCCGGCCTTCTTCGCGCCGGCCTTCTTGCTGGACCCGGCCGGGCGGCTCAGTACGATGTTCGATTCGTGCAGCGGCGGCGGTTGTTTGGCGTTCACCCCGCCCCCCACGATGCCCGCCAACTCGGCCCGAAACCTATCCTTTACCGCGTCTTTCTGCTCCTTGCTGAGAGTCATCCCCTCCGGTATCTCCACACGAACCTTTATCCGTTTCGGCATCGTTTCCTCCTCAGAGTGTGTGTGTCCCGGCTCCGCGCATCGGTCCGGGATGATTGAACTGGTCAACGGTCAGGCGCGGCCCCCTCGGGCGGAGTGGCTGGGCTCTCCCCGAGGCCCATGCGGCGCAGCAGTTCCCCGAACCTCGGGTCTTGCCTGAGCGCGTCGGAGAAGGGACTTACGTTCACGTAGACGAGCAGGATGTCCTGCTCCTCGTAAGCCCTGTTGGCCCATTCGAACGCCGCGTCCTTGTCGCCGAGCGCCGTGTACAGGACCGCGAATCGGTAAGATGAGACGAATTGTCGCTTCGTCAGCTCTTGCAGCTCGGCCAACACGGCGCGCGCCTCGTCCCGCCTCCCTTGCGCCGCGCGCGTGTAGCCGAGCATGGTCAGCGCCATGGAGTGTCGGTTGGAGAGCGCCATCGCCTTTTCATAACTCGCGGCCGCCTCCTCGTAGCGCCCCGTCTGCGTGTAGGCCCAGCCGAGGTAATAGTGTGCGGGGAAGGAATTGGGGAACAGGTCACGATTCTTTTCGAGCAGGGCGACGGCCTCGTCGTAGCGACGCAGGTAGAGAGGGAACAGCGCGACATCAGTGTTGATGATGGGCGAGAGCGGGTCCAGCTCCTGCGCTTTCTTCAACTCGCGTTGGCACTCGTCAAATCTCCCCTGCGCCAGCAGGAGTGCCGAATACCAGTGGTGTGCCGTCGCGTGGTTGGGGCTTAGTTCGATGGCACGCCGCAGGTCCGCCTCGCCGCCCGCCCAATCGTGCCCGGCGTGCGTCTTTATGAACCCGAGTGTGGCGTAAGCCTCGCCGAGCGACGCGTCCAATTCGAGCGCCTTGGCGGCCGCCGCCCTGGCCCTCATGTACGACTCCTTGGGCCTGATGCCCCCGGCCAGGACGTAGGCGTCGGCCAGACCCGAATACGCGAGGGCGAAATCGGGGTCTATGTCGATGGCCTGCTGGAAGTGTTCGATGGCCTGCCGGAGTGCGTCGCCCGTCCTCTTACTCCAATCGCGCCGGCCCTTCAAGTAATGGTCGTAGGCAATCGGGTTAACCTCCCGCCGGTTAGTCGTCATGGCTTTGGCCCCGCCGACCGGGTCGCCCCGCAGATTCTTGGCGACCTCGCGGGAAATGGCATCCTCCGAGGCGAGGAACTCGGCGTGGCTCGTGACGATTTGGGTCCCCCAAATTAGGCTGCGGTCGCGCGAGTCGATTAGTTCGACTGTCACGCGCATGTCCCCGCCGGCCTTCACGACGCTCCCCGTCAGGACGGCCTCCACGCCGAGGGCCGCGCCCACGGATGCGGCGTCTACATCCTGCCCCCGATACTTGGCGACGGAGTTGCGCGAGATAACTTTAACGCCCGGCAATTTGCCGAGGCGCCCGATTAACGCGTCCGTCAAGCCCTCGCTCAGATAGTCCACGCCCTCGTCCTCGGTGTCGTTCACGAAGGGGAGCACGGCGACGGAGTTTATGGGCGGGCGTCCCCACCAGCCGCGCGGGGCCCCCAGCAGCGAGCCTAGAATGAGGAGGGGAACCGTGAGTGCCAGCGCCGCCAGCATGCGAGGCCGGCGCTTCACGCTAGCATGGGCGTTGGCGGCAGCCGAGGCGCCGCGTGAGTAGTTGCCCAACTCGTCGCCGCTAACGAGCTTCCGGTAGAGGGCGTCGAGGCTGGAGCCCCAGAGTTGTCGCTTGTTCTGCGAGGTGGCGCCGCCGTCGCCTAAATCAACTCCGTGCAGCTCGTCGAGGAACTCTTGTGCGGACTGGTAGCGGTCGCCCGGTCGCTTGGCTAAAGCCTTCAGCGTGATGCGGTCGAGCGAGTGCGGCACGGCGGGGTTATAAGTGGAAGGGGCTTTGGGCTGAGCGGGGCTGATGATGTTCGCGAAGATTTCGACCACGCTGGGCGCGGCGAAGGCCGGCCTCCCGGCAAGACATTCGTATAGGACCGCTCCGACCGAGAATAAGTCGCCGCGCTCATCCACCGGAGACCCCGTCGCCTGCTCGGGTGATACATAGAGGGGCGTCCCGAGCACGGCCCCGTCGAGCGTACAGGTCGGCAGGTCGGCGAGAGCGTCCCCGGCTGAATGGTCCGCCCCTGCGGGGGCAGTCGCGGCGGTGATGCTGACCGCCTCTTCGTCAGACAACGACTTCGCCAGACCGAAGTCGAGCACCTTGACCATCCCCTTCTCGCCGAGGACGACGTTCGAGGGCTTCACGTCGCGGTGAATGATTCCGTTACGGTGCGCCTCCCCGAGCGCCTCAAGAACGCCCCGGATGACCTCGACCGCCTTCCCGACGGTCAAGCCTCCGCTGTCCAGCGCGTCGGCGAGGGTCTGCCCGCGCAGCAGCTCCATCACGATGAACGGGCGGCCCTGCTCGGTTTCGCCGTAGTCGTACACGGTGGCGACGTTGGGGTGGTTCAGGAGGGAGGCCGAGCGCGCCTCGCGGGCGAACCTCGCGCGCGACATGCGCCTGTTGCGCACGCCTCCGAGGAACTTGACGGCGACCTCCCGCCCCAACCGCACGTCCTCCGCGGAGAAAACAACGCCCATCCCGCCCTCGCCGAGCTTACTTAAAAGCCGGTAGTGGGAGACGGTCTGGCCCGCCGAAATGTCTTCGGTGCTCATGTGAGTAATTCCCGGAGCGGGTCGCGGCTCTGGCTCCGCGGGGCAAAAGTGTCAGGCTCCGAATGGGCGTGTGAACAGGCAGTTGGGGCTGACGCGCGGCAGCGCCCGGTCGAATAAAATCCTGAATAGCAGCGCCGCATTTTACTCTCCCGAACCGAGGACGTACAGACAAATTTTCCCGGCGCGTCGGCGACGCCTCACAGTCGGGTCGGGTCCGGCCTCAGGTATCCGTCCGCCGTGCCCGCGGCGGAGCCTGAGATGACCCTGTCGATGCGCTCCATGGCCTCGACCGCCGCCTCGCCGTCGTCGCCACACTCCGGCCCTGCCCACGCCCCCTCCCACTCGATGTCGCCGACGACGCCGCGGGCGAGTTTCCAGTCCTCGACCCGGTCGTCCACCCAGCCGCGCAGTTTCCAGAACAGCGGGTTGACGTGACTGGCGTAGAGGTCGCCGAGGTAGTTATACGCGGGGTCATCCCAGCGCGGGTCTATGTTTTTGGCGAAGGCCGTCGAGGGCCGGTAGCCGACCGGAGACGGCGCCGCCCAGCGCAGGTGCATGTCGTTACAAATCGTGAATTCAATTTCCGAGCCGAGCCGGCCGAGCGACACCCGCCTCAGGTAGTCGGCGTCCGTAAACCTCCTCTCCCACGCGGTCAGGTGCCGCTCGTAATAGCCGTCGGACTTCAGCCTTTCCAGCCCCGAGTCCGAAAAGGCCGGGACGGGATAGTCCGGGTCGCCGGGCGGCGGCGTGCGCCGCCACCCCGCCACGCGCGCTGTGTCTCCCCCGGCCGCCGCCAAAGTCCGGTTCACCCATTCCATAAGCCGCCGGTTCATGTGGAGAAAATCCACGCCGGAGTCGTTGTCATGAATGGGGTGGCCCCGCGGGTCGAGCGCCGCCCTGGGAGGCACCCATGAGGGGTCAATCTCTTCCACGCCCCGCCGCTCCCGGTCGCCGAGCCGCAGCCACGAGTGGCGCAGCCTGTGCCATGTGTAGAGATGAAGGCGCCGACGGCGGTGGGCCAACGCCGCCACCAACTCTTCGGGCAGGATAAGTTCCACTCTTCAGTTCCCCCGGAAGGCGTGTGAGCCGGTCCCGTATGGCCTGCCCGTGCGCGAGGCATACGGGGGAGCTTCTTGTCGTGCGGCGGCGGTCTCACGTATGCTTGGCGTCGCCACGACCTGACGCGGCCGCGCGCCGCGCCGTCGTCCCTGCTGATATGACCCCTAAGCTCATCGTCATCGCCGGCCCCTTGCAGGGCAGGGTTTTCGACCTGGAGGGGGATGAACTGTCAATCGGTCGGGAGGCGGCGAGCGGCGTGCGCCTCGCACACACGTCGGTGTCGCGTCGCCACTGTCTACTGCGCAAAGAGGGCGACCGTTTCAAGGTCGTGGACCTCGATAGCTTCAACGGCACGTTTGTCAACGGCGTGCCCGTCGCGGAGCAGTTCCTCGAACACGGCGACCACGTCAACATCGGCGACCTCCTCCTCCTCTTCCTGTTGCACGAGGCGGAGGACGCCGCGCCGGCCCCCATCCTTCTGGACGAGGGTGAGCTGGTCACGCAATCAACGATGCGGCTGCGGAGGCAGGACGCCTTCTATCTCCAGCCGGAGAAGGTGCTCTCCGTGCTCCCGCCGACGGCCCGCGTGGCCCGCGACCTCAACACGCTGCTCAAGATAAGTACCCTCATCAACTCCGTACACCGTTTGGAGGACTTGCAGCGCCGCCTGCTCGAACTCATCACGGAGGTGGTGCCGGCCGAGCGCGGCGCCATCTTGCTGCTGGCCGGAGGCCCCGAAGACCTTGTCCCCACCGTCTCGTTCAGCAGGCGGGCGGAAGGCGACGAGGAGGTCCGCGTCAGCCGAACGGTGGCCCTCCAGGCGCTTCGTGAAGGCGCGGCCATCCTCAGCAACGAAGTCGCGTCGGCCGGAGATATTGCGCCGGCCGAGAGCCTCATCACGTCGCGGGTGAGCGCCCTGATGTGCGTCCCCCTCATGGCGCTGGAGAAGACAATCGGCGTCATCTACCTCGACGCCTCCAGCGGCGCGGCGGCCTTCGACGAGCACCACCTTCAGTTGGCGACGGCCATCGCCGGGATAGCCGCCACCGCCATCGAGAACGTCCAGCACGCCGAGCGCGTGGAGGGCGAGAACCGCAGGCTGATAGAGGAAATCAACCTCAAGCACAACATGATCGGGGAAAGCGCCCGGATGCGGGAGCTGTACAGGTTCATCGCCAAGGCGGCTCCGAGCGATTCGACCATCCTGCTGCGCGGCGAGTCGGGGACGGGCAAGGAACTCGCCGCGCGCGCCATCCACTCCAACAGCGCGCGTGAGCGCCGCCCCTTCGTCGCCATCAACTGCGCCACCCTGTCGGAGACGCTGCTGGAGTCGGAGCTGTTCGGCCACGAGAAGGGGGCGTTCACGGGCGCCGTCGCGCAGAAGCGCGGCAAGTTGGAGGTGGCCGACGGAGGCACGCTCTTCCTCGACGAAGTGGGCGAGATGGCCTCGAACATTCAGGCGAAGTTCCTGCGCGTCTTGCAGGAGCGCGAGTTCGAGCGCGTCGGCGGAACCCGCCCCATCAAAGTTAACGTCCGCGTCGTGGCCGCCACCAACAGAGACCTCGAAGGGGCCGTACAGGCCGGGGCCTTCCGGCGGGATTTATATTACCGGCTGAACGTGATTTCGTTCGTCCTCCCGCCGCTGCGCGAACGTCGGGAGGACATCCCGCTTCTCGCCAACTACTTCGCCGCCGAGTGCGGCAAGCGCGTCCGGCACAAGCCGCTGCGAGTCTCGACGGAGGCGCGCTCCTACCTGACCGGCTACGACTGGCCGGGCAACGTGCGCGAGCTTGAGAACGTCATCGAGCGCGCCGCCGTCCTCGGCTCGACCGACATCATCCTCCCGGAAGACCTGCCGGAAGAGCTGCTCGAAACCGCCTCGGCCGGGGCGCCGGTGACCAAGTTCTACGAAGCCCTGCGCGAGACTAAAAAGAAGATGCTGCTGAGCGCGATTGAGCAGGCCGGCGGCAACTACATTGAGGCCGCGAAGCTCCTGGGCATACACCCGAACAACCTCCACCGGCTGCTGCGGAACATGGACCTGAAGTCGGGGTTGAACGGGTGACCTCCCCCTTGCGGGCCTTTACTGCTCCGGCGTCGAAGGGGCGCGGGGTGAGCGGGTGCGCATCACCCCGCGGCCTCTTCAGAGGAGGGTGAGGGGCTGGGGTGGAGCGTTGTTCCTCATCCTAACGAAGTTGTCGGCCACGCCCGCGCCCAGGCTCGCGAAGACGTAACTGATAAGGGCGGTGGTGAGGCTGCCGATGAGACCTACGAGCGTGCCCTTCACCACGGTCTCGTAGACCGCGACGCGCTTACTTTTGTTCCTCGCCTCCGTACTGACCTTGTAGGCGGACACCTGCTCCGTGTAAGACTTCACCTGCTCGGTGAAGCCCGCGACCTGCTGCTTGTAAGCCTCCACCTGCTGCTTCTGTGCGTCGAGGCTCAGCGCCGGGTCGAGCGGCCCGATGGCGGGCGGCGTCGGCGGCGCGGGCGCCTGCGCGGATGAGTCAGGCCCGTCGCCGGGGCCGAACAGCAGCGTGTAGCTCGGGATCAATATGGCGGCGTTGACGGCGACGAACCATATGATGAGGATCAGTTGTATCAGTCCCTTCAGGGTCATCATCGGCCTCCGCGCGGGCGGGAGGGGACGACCCGCCCCCTCTTCTTCGAAGCCCTCTCACTCGTCGTAAAGCTGTCTGATGCCGTCGATGTCGTCCTGCCCGAGCCGGCGGTTCGGCCCGTCGTAGAACGGAAACATCAGGGCGCTCCGGAACTGCGAGTGCGCCAGCCCGAGCGAGTGGCCCAGCTCGTGCGCGGCGACGGTCACGAGGTCTGTGCCGGAGGCGGGCAGGTCAACGCTCCACGTCTCGTCGTCGTCGAAGTGCGCGTCCCCGGCGAGGTCGCCCGCGTTGGGCGGCGGGAAGAAGGCGTGCGCCAGAGTGCCGCCCGCGCCGTCAAAGCCGTCAAAGTCGCCGTGGTCGCGCGACACGAAGCGGATGATGATGTCGGGGTTCTGGCCCGCGCCGACCTCTCTGAACCTCAGCACCGTTACCCCTTCCCAAAGGTCTAACGCCTGGCGGATGGCGTCCCGAATCTCGTCCGGCGTCAGGTCCTCAGTCAGCTCGGCGAAGGTGTAGGTGAGGTCGGTGTGGTCCCACTTCCTCCCGTCGATGACGAAGGCCGCGCTGTCGGGGACGCCGCAGCGCGGCGCCTGCATCATCCGCAGCGTCGGCTCGTCGAGCCGCCCGGTCACCTCGACCCCGGCGAACCGCTGAAAGCTCTCTAAGGCCCGCCGCGTGTTGTCGTCGAACGCCCCCGGCGCTTCGGGCGCGGACGCCGCCGTGCGCTCGGACGTGGTGCCGAAGATGGCGTCGTTCGGCGATTCGATGTAGCCGAACTTACTCAGGTAGTTCTGGAGGCGCTGCACGTCCTCGCCCGCGTCGCCCTGCTTAAGTCCCGCCTTCGTCGGGATGTAATGTTTGTCCTGCATCCTCAGGCTTCCTTTCTAACCCTTACTGTTTTGTCTCCCTCGTCGGGGGTTGCGCCTGCCACTCGCGTGCCACGCCCCGACTGCCGCGTCGAAAGCGCCCGCGCCGCTACCGCGGCTATCAGACCTGATATTCGCGACTATCAGAACTGATAGTCCGGCCGCCCGAGCGCGACCGCGCGCCTCCCTTCCGCCCGGCACCCCGCGGCCTAACATATCTGCTGTCGAAAAAGCTTTTAAGCCGGGGTCGCTCGTGCCCCCGGCGCGGCGCGCGGTTCTGGCACGCGGCTCGATATGTCAACGCGTCACGCCCAGTAAAGAGGCCGCGCGGTCAATCCCCCCGCAGACGGCCCGCGCGGCGAACCCGATACGCACGAAGGCCGGGCTTACGCTCAAGTCATTCGCGGGGCCCGCCGTCTCTCTTAAACCCAATTCGCTACGACCAATAAGGCCATGTCTCCACATTCAAAAAAAATTGCCGCCGTGTTGTTCGCCCTCTCGCTGCTCTCGTCCGCCTGCTTCAAGAGCAAGACTAAAGTCTTCAAGCTGAGGACGAAGGAACTGGAGAGGCTCGACTCCTCCGAAAGAGCAAAACTCCTGCAAGAGTTCAGGAAGCGCGACGGTGCGCTCTACCGCCTCCCGCGGACCGTCGTCATCGCGACCGTGCCCGTGAAGAAGACGACCAAGGAGCCGGGCGCCTTCGAGAAGTTCGCCCCCTGCTTCTTTTCCAAGGGCGAGGCCGACGACCGCACGACCTCGAAGGCGGTGGACTTCGCACTTCAGCGCGTCACCTTCGGCTCGACCGGCGAGCCGGACCCGGACGAGACCTACGTCGTCCTGACGCGCGGCGGCTTCTTCGAGAGCAAGACGCTGTTGATGGACTACACGCCCGACCTGCGGCTCAAGAAGGGCGAGGCCGAGTCTAAGAACGAGGCTCTGGAGTTCATCGGGAAGGCCGCCAAGACGGGCATCGGCATCGCCGCCCGGGCCGCCTCCGTCCTCGCCTTCTCCGACTCGCCGCCCGACGCAGCCACGCTCGCCGCGACCCGGTTCGCCACGGCCGCGCGCGCCAAGAAGTGCTACGACCTCATCAAGAGCTACCAGGACGAGTTCTACGCCGAAGCGGCCGACGAACTGACCAAGGCCGAGAGGGAGGTGAGGGACGCCGACGCCGAGTTGGCTAGCGCCACCACCCCGGCCCAAAAGCAGTTGGCCCAGCAGAAGAAGGACAAGGCCGAGAAGAAGAAGAAGGCCGCGGCGGAGAAAAAGGAGCAGGCCAAGAAGCTACAGGAGCGGGCCGCCAAGGATGCCGAGGAGATGGCGAAGGCCCTGCGCGAAGAGTCCGTGCGCACGGGCGCCGCGAACAGTACCAAGGCTCAGACCAATCGCGGAGGAGGAGGAGGAGGCGGCGGCACAGGCGGCACGGGCGGCGGCACCGGCTCGACGACCGGCGGCGGCGCGGCCTCCGGGGCGGGCGGCGCCCAAAGCTCTACCTCCCCGCTACTGCTCGACGCGGGTAGCCTTCGGGAAACTAATCCTGATGCATATGACTTTGCGCAGGCGATTCTCAAAAAACGCAGGTCAGACCGCGACACGTCCGACGACAGGGCGCTATCCATACTCGCCGCGAGCATCCCCGCCGAGGTGAGGAGGAAAAAGTTGGAAGAGGAGAAGGGCACGCAGGCGCTCCTCGACGCCCTCAACGCCGCGCTGACGGGGCGGATGATTTACTCGCCTGCCGACCTGCCCGACGTGAGCCTGAGCACCGAGACGTTGGCCCTCATCGCCGAGAACCCGCAGGGCGACAGGCTGGTGCAGCTCAACCGCCTGCTGCTGGAGCAGGCGTTCCCGAGCTACGTCAGACCGCGCGCGCCGTCTCCCGGCGGCGTGAGCTACTCGCGCCAGTCGTTAATCGACGACTACGACCGCGCCGAGCGCACCTTCGGCAAGCTGGAAGAATTGCTGACGAGGCAGGACCAGCTCCGGAGCAGCACGAGCAACATCCCGCCCGACACCTTCAAGCTCGAACTGGAGAAAACGGACGCCGCCATCGGCGCCTACCGCGAAGCATTCCTCGGCGAAGTGACGGAAGAGAGCTGGGAGGGCAGCTTCAACTTCAGGCCGAGGAAGAACGAGCCGGCACAACTCTCCCCCGTCCTCTTCCTCCTCTCGCCGACCAAGGGCATCTGCACCGAGCGGGGGCTAATCAAGGAGCAGGGCGTGCGCGTCTCCGGCAAGTTCGTTGACGGCGACTGCTCGACGCACGACGCCGACCAGAAGGACCGCGTCGCGGTCTGGCTCAGGCTCGACCGCAAGAGCAACGAGGACGCGAACCTGCGTTCCAACCTCGGCTTTGTTAACGACAGCTACAACGAGAAGGAGAAGGAGCGCGGCTGGTACTACCGCATCCCCGCGCCGGGGACCGTCGTGCTCAAGACGGGCACGCTCAACCCGTCCTACATCGACAAACTCGCCGAGACGGCCGCCGCGTCGGTGGACTCGACCGAAGGCGGGGCCAAGGCCAGGGAGGCCGGGCGCGGCGAAATGGCCGTGGCGCAGCTCGGCGTCATCGCCTCCGTGCCCGCCAGTTCGGGCGGGCGCACGACGCAGTCGAGCGTCGTGCTCGATGAGGCCACCGGCGCGCTGCTCAACTTCAAAGTCTCCTCCGACGCCCTGCTACAGAAGACGCTCCTCGACGACGCCAAGGAGGCTTCCGACTCGATCATCGACGCGGCCGACCCGCTCAAGCGCCTAAAGCGTGAGAACGACCTGCTCGACGCCAAGAAGGATAACAGGGAAAAGCGGAAGGCTTTGGAAAACTCGGACTCCAACTCGAACTCAAGCTCGAACAACAACCAGTAGCCGCACGGCGCCCGCCGTCGAAGAATCGGAGGACTGAGGTCATGCCGAGTTCGTCCAAGGAAAAGAAAGCGTCGAAGAAGAACGACTCAAGCCGGTCCGCGAAGAAGGGCGCCGCGAAAGGCGGCGGGGCCGAAGCGCCGAAAGCCGCGCAGCCGCCGTCGGCGACCGCCCTCTCGGCCGTGCTCGAAGAGCCGGGCGCCGGGGGGCCTCTATTCCCGACGGGGGAGCAGGCCGGCGGGCCGCTCGGCATGTTGGGAATCGCCGACGGCGCCGTCCAGCCGGACGAGGAGTTGATGGTCGAGGTCGAACTCACCCGCGACGCGGGCAACATCGGCTCGGCGCTGGCGTCGAACGCGGCCGCAATTCTCGGCGCGGCCGGCGAATCCGCTTCCCCCGCCGAGGCGAGATTTGGTGCCGTCCTGCGCGAGTACGGCCTCCTCGAAGCGCGCCCCGTCTTCACGCGCGAGCAGGTCAACAATGATGAGGAGCGCACCCGGACGCTGCGCGACGCGGCGGCCGTCGGCGCGGCCCCGCCCGACCAGTTGAGCGCGCTGGAGAGGCTGCCCCCGCTCACGAACTTCGTCCGCTTCCGTTTCCCGCCGGGCACGCCCGCGGCCGAGGTCACGGCGGCACTCAAGCGCCTGCCGGAAGTCGCGCGCGCGGTGGTCGTGCCCCGCGCCGCGCCCCCCGCCCTCTGGCTCGACGCCCTGTCGCTGGTGGCACGCGCCATACTCGCCGCCGTCGGCCCCGCGCCGACCGACCCACTCGTCGGCGGCGGCCCCATCACCACCGACCCCGCCACCGGAATCGAATCCCAGTGGTATCTCCACCGCACGCGCGTCCCGCAGGCGTGGCGCTTCGCGCGCGGGGCTAACGTCGTGCTGGCCGACATCGACTGGGGCTTCCGCACCTCACATCAAGAGTTCGAGAACGCCATCGAGCACACCTACAACGCCTTCGACGGGACGGCCGATGTCACGCACGGCGTCAGCCTCTCGCACGGGACGGCCGTGCTGGGAATCGCCGGAGCGCGCTCTGACGGTAAGGGCATCGCCGGCTACGCGCCGGAGGCGGCCCTCTGGGCGATACAGGGCGACAGCGGTACGGGGCCGCGCGCCTTCACCGAGCCTTGGGCCGAGGCCATCGACTTTGTGCGGCGCACGGACTCGGGCGGCAGGCGCAAGGTAATCATCTTTGAAGTCCAGACGACTCCGGTGCTGGGCAACTACGAGCAGGTGCCTTCGGTGCACCGCGCCATCCGCGCCGCCATCGCCGACGGCTGCGTGGTCTGCGTCGCGGCCGGCAACGGGAACCGCCCCGCCGACCGCACCGACGCGGGCGACCCGTTCGACCCCACCGGCTCCATCCTGGTCGGGGCCACCGACTTCGACGACAAGCAGAACAAGCGCGCGTGGTTCAGCAACTACGGGAGCCGCGTGGTCGTCTCCGCGCCGGGCGCCCCGAACCACGACGTGACCTGCGGGCAGACTGCTGACAACGCTTACGTCAACAAGTTCGGCGGGACTTCCGGCGCGACGCCCAAAGTGGCGGGCACCGTGGCGCTGATGCTCTCCGTAAATCCGAACCTCTCCCACGACGACATCAGGGACATTCTCGCGGGCACCGGCTCGCCCGTCGTCGAAGACCCGGGCAAGCCGATTGGCGTCTTCCTGAACGCGGAGGCGGCGGTGGCCGAGGCGCTGCGGCGGCGCAGCGAAGCCCGGCCGGTCGAGACGACCACGACCGCCCCCGGCCAGCCCGAGACGGAGGCGCCGGCCCCCAACTCGCTCCACGGCATTCGACGCCGCAAGGGTCAGACGGTACTGCCGCAGGAGACCGAAGACCCCATCTCCTGGGACGCCGACCCCGAAGAGGAGGAGGCGGTCGCTTCGGCGCCGGCCCCCCCCGGCGAGCAGGCCCCGCCGGGCGACAAGACGCTGCGCGTCTTCCGCGAGAGCGTCGAGGGCACGCTCACACAGCAGGACCGGACCCTCATCGTCACGCAGGCGATTCAGATGCTCGACAACTTCTACGTCCACCGGCCGCTCAAGGAGGCGATTCACGCCGTCAGGCCCATCCAGCGTCTGCGCGTCCTCCAGCGACGGCTTCAGCAGGCGGCGGACATCCCCGCCGGGGAGTTGGACGAGCTGACGTTTCATAACACCCTGACCCAAATCTTCAACTCCGTGCGCGACCTCCACACCAGCTACCAGCTCCCGCGCCCATACCGCGACTACATCGCCTACATCCCCTTCGAG
Source organism: Pyrinomonadaceae bacterium (assembly GCA_035941045.1). GTDB lineage: Bacteria > Acidobacteriota > Blastocatellia > Pyrinomonadales > Pyrinomonadaceae > QHXN01. The sequence continues at coordinate 110,956 of DASZEK010000054.1, forward strand.
GTGGCCCCGTTCTACGAGGACGGCCAGAGGCGCTATCTCGTCACGCGCGTCATGCCCGGCTACACGTTCGCCTCGCCCGAGTTCGGCCCCGGCGCCGAGTTGCTCTACTGGAACGGGATGACCATCGAGCGGGCGGTGCTGGCGAACGCCGACCAGACGGCGGGCAGCAACGAAGCGGCCCGCCACGCCCGCGGCATCAGCGCGCTCACCATCCGCCCGATGAATACGGTGCTGCCGCCGGACGCCGACTTCGTAGACCTTGAGTTCGTCCCGCGCGACGCGGACGTGAACGACCCGGCGGCGAAGCGACCCATGCGCCAGCACTGGTTCGTCAGGTACGCGCCCAGCACCGTCGGGGGCGTCAGCCCCGCGGCCTCCGCGCCCGCGCCTGTCGTGCATGAAGCGGCCCCGGCCGGCGCACCCATCACCTTCGCGGCCCAAAGCTCCATCGACTTCGGCCGCGAGAGCACGGCCCGGTCGAGCGACCTGCTCTTCGCCGAGCCGATGGCCCCCGCGCCGCCCGCGGCCGCGCCGCCGACCGCGCCCGCCGAGATTCCTCCGGCGATGCGCGACCTGAGCCTGGCCGCGACGCTCGGCCTCGACATCGCGACTGATGCCGTGCGCGAGGCACGCCAGCTCATCTTCGAGTCTTCAAATTTGAGGGAGGCCGCGAGCGCGAACGTGGGCGACGCGGTCCCCGTTTCGCTCGGCAGCGCCTCGCCCGGCTATGTGGATGACACCGCGAGCGGGACCGAGATTCCCGTCAAAGTTCCCTGGAACGCGGCCTTCCGATGTCGCACGGTCAACGTCAACGGCACGACCTACGGCCACATCCAGATTCGCACCTTCCACGTCAACGACGCCGACGGGTTCGTGCAGGAGTTCATCCGCCTGCTGGGCCTCGTGCCCGAGGAGGGGCTGATTCTGGACGTTCGCGGCAACGGCGGCGGCAGCATCTGGGCGGCGGAGCGGCTCCTCCAGACGCTTGCCCCGTCCGACATCGAGCCCGAGCGGATGCAGTTCATCGTCACGCCGGGCACGCTCGACCTCGCGCGGAACAACCAGAAGAACACGCAAATCCCGCTCGACCTCTGGCTCCCCTCTCTGGAAGAGGCGGTCGAGACCGGCTCCATCTACTCGCACGCCTTCCCGCTGACCACGAAGGAGAGCTGCAACTCAATCGGGCAGAAGTACTACGGCCCCGTGATGCTGATCGTGGACGGTAACTGCTACTCGGCCACCGACATCTTTACGGCCGGTTTTCAGGACCACCGCATCGGGAAGATTCTCGGCGTCAGCAACAACACGGGCGCCGGCGGCGCCAACGTGTGGGAGCACTGGCTGCTGAACGAGACGCTCCCCTCGGGCTGGGGCCTGAAGCCTCTGCCCAACCAGGCGAGCATGCGCGTCGCCATCCGCCAGTGCCTCCGCGTCGGTCTGCGCTCAGGCTCGCTCCTTGAAGACTTCGGCGTCACGCCCGACGCCGTCCACCGGCCGACGCGCGAGGACGTGACGAAAGGCGACCGGATGCTCTTCGCGCGCGCCGCCGAGTTCCTCGCCCAAGAGCCGCGGCGCAGCATCCGTGTGACGCACCGCGCCCCGAGCAGCGCCGACCCCTCCAAGCTTCAGGTCGAGATTAAGACGCGCGGCCTCAAGCGGCTGGACTTTTACCTCGACGACCGCCCGCAGGCGTCCCGCACCCTTACCCTCGACGCAGCCGGGGAGGCCACGCTGACGCCAACCATCAGAAGCGGGGCCATGCTGCGGCTCGCCGGCTACGCCGACGCCGGGGACAAGGTGCCCGTCGCCCTCTACCGCGGGCGGGTGCCGTAGCCCGGCGCGGTCGGGCCTGAAACGCTTCGACGGCGTGAAAAGAGAGCGAGGAGCTTTAGCATGTGCACATTCCGAGAGAGACAGCGATTCCCGACGCGCAACTACCCGTACCACGCGCGCCCAGATGCCGCGCCGCCCGACGAGATTTCCGCCGAGCCGCCGCAGGCCAACACGCTGTACCGTCGCGTGCTCGGTTTAGACGCGCAGGCTCGGCCGATGACGCCGGACGAGTTGAAAGGTTTGGACGACCCGTTCGGACGCCTGCTCCGTTCCGGCGCGCCGTTCCCGCTCACCCTGCGGCAACTGTTGGCGGCCGTGGACGCGCTCGGCGGCACGCCCGAAGCCCTCGCGAACCAACTGGTCTTTCTGGCCGCCGACGGAGGCCACATCCCCTGGAGTCAGGAGACGGACGAGCTCGAACGCTTCTTTCGCTTCGCCGTCGCGCGCGGCAGCGGCGACTTCCCGCTGCTGGTCTCCGGCAGCACCGCCCTCGATTCGGATGCCAACGGCGCGTTTCTTCAGGTCATCGGGTGGGACGCCACCAACGAAGTCTTTCACTACTACGAGCGCCTTGACGGAACCTTCTTCTGGGCCGGCATGTCGCAACACGCGCTCGAAGACGGCACACGCGGGCAGGGGCCGTTCGACAGCCACGTGAACGGCTCGCTGGTCATGAAGGAGTTGCGCGCGCCCTGGATTCACTGGCACGCGCCGCAGGCCGGCATCAACGAGGAGGCGCTCGCCCCCGATGACCGCCTCCGCGACGAGCCCATCTTCAGGAGCCGCGTGACCGCCGAGCGGCTGGAGACGGAGGTCGTGAGGCCCGGCATCCGCCGCTGGAACGAGGCCCGCGTGCGTAAGGCCGTCGGGGCGGACGGCGTCTGGCGGCGCGTGCCGCACGTCATGCGTCAAGCCGTGACGGACACGACCGTCAACCTCGCGTCGGCCGACACGGCGAGCCGGCTGCTGACCGACGATTCCGTCCTGCGCCCACCGCTCTCCTTCTTCCTGAACCGCGACACGCTCTTCGACACGCTCGGGCTCGTGCCGGACGACCCGGCCGTCGCGGCCGTCAACATCTCGGGCAGACTCTACCTCGGGTGCCTCGAACGCTACGACGTGCACCGCTCCGACGGCTCCATCCGCGTCGAAGGCGACTCCCACTTCCCTTTCCTCACGCCCGAGCCCGCCTTCGAGGACACGCACCTCATAGAAGCTTGCCTCCAGGCCGGTCTTCTCACGCCCCGCTTCGTCGCCTGCCTCTCAATGACCGACTTCACCAACCCGGTCTTCTCCGAAAGGCGCGCGGCCCTGCTGCGTTACGTCCCTGAAGAGGTGGGCGGCGCCGACGTGGCCGCGACGCTGGAGACGCGCTTCGTCGAGGCTCTGCGCGAGGCCGTCGAGGCCGGCGGCGACGGCGGCGCGGGCCGCGCCGACAGCCCCGAGCGGGAGTTCCTCTCCAACTGGGAGACGGAAGATTTCGAGGCCGCGTTTATTAGCCGCATCACCGAATACTTCCTCGCCCTCAAGGCGGGCATGGCCGACCCCGACGTGGTGGACGGCTGGTTCCGCCTGATGGAGCACCGGAGGCGCCGCTTCCGCAGGCGGCCGCTGGCCGAGTTCTCACTGACGACCCCGCGCACCAACATCCCCGAGGACGCCCCCCCCTTGCGGATGAACACACGCGGCAGGGCCGAACCTATCACCTGAAGCCGCCACCCGGCGCCGACTCGACGACGTTCACCGGCACGCTTCCAAATTTTCTCAGAGGAGAGACATCATGGACCGCTTTGACCCGCCCGGCTTTCTCGATGACCTGACCGACCCGCAGAAGGGGCAATGGAGCCGACTCGTCTCCGGCTGGCTCGACAGGGCGCGCGCCGGCAGGCCCGACATCAACGACGGCCCCCGCGCGCAGTTCTTCAACCCGCTGACCAACGCCCCGGGCGCGGACCAGCAGGTCGCCGTCATCGCCTGGAACGCCTTCCCGCGACAGGTGAGGAGTTCTTCTCTGAGCGACAGGCAACGCTGGCGCACGGCCGACTCGGACCGGAACTTTCAGGACGAGTATTGCGAGTGGAGCGTGACGCGCGACCCCGTGACCCGCAAGATAACGCGCGCCACCTTCACCTGCGAGGGGCCGGAATACTGGGACGCGCTCGCCGCGCTCAACCCCGACAAGGTGCTCGAACTCTACAGGGAGTTCGTCTCGCCCGAGGTGAGGCGCGAAGACCTGTTCGTGGGCGGCGAATACAACCCGCTCAACCGCTTCAACAACAGCACGTCGCGCGGGGCTATGCACCTCATCCAGCCCGCCAACACGCTCCGCGCGGAGATAGAGCTCGGCGCCGCGGCGACCATCCGACGCGTCGTCAACGGGGCGGAGGTGACCGGGGCGCAGGAACTCATAAACTGCTCCGGCTACGGCGAGGCCGGCCGCAACAGCGACCCGCATATCGGCGAGCAGGTCAACGCGCTCGCCCGGCAGAAGGCCGACATCACCCTCAACAACCCCGTCGGCCTCTACCTGCACGAGTTCAACCCCGTGGGCTGGACGACGCCCGACGGCACCGACGCGCGCGAGTTCTGGAAGTTCGTACGCGGCAGGGACGGCCACTTCGTGCGCGCCGTCTACGAGGTGCCGCCCGGCAAAGGCTACGTGGTCGGCGACATCAAGATTGCGGGGCGGCGCATAGAGTTCGGCGCCCAGATTGCGGACTTCATCACGATCAAGCTCGAAGGGCTGGCTACCCGCATCGGGCAGAGTACGGCGGCGCCTTTCCAGAATTGCAAGTTCGGTGCTCAGCCGCCCGCCGCCCCGCCCGCGCCGCCCGACGCCCTCGCCGCCCTCGCGGACCTGCCGCCCCGAGGCCGCGGCGACTCGGCCTCGGCCCCCGCCGCAGCCCCGCCCAACGCCCTGTCGGCGGAGTCCGCCGACGCGGCCGAAAGGACTCTCGCCGCGCGGCTGCCGGCGGCTTTGCGCCGCGACGCCGAACTCGTCGAGGCCACCGCCGCCGCCGCCCCGCCCGCTTTGCTGCCTTACCCGCGGCTGCCCCCGGAGGAGTTCAGGACGCGCATGGTCTCCGGCAAGATCATGGCCTACGCCTCGCCCGACTCCACCTTCGCCGTCACCAAGAAACTCATCGACAGCGCCCGCCGCTCCATCGTCATCGGCATTTACGACTTCCGCGCCGACTACATGAAGGAACTGCTCAAGCGCGCGATGAGGCGCGGCGTCACGGTCTCGCTCATGCTGGACACCAACAGCGACGACGACCCGAACCTGTTCCCGGAGCTCCGGGCGCTGGGCGCGACCTGCGTCCGCGCGCCGTCCCGCTCGGCACACAGCCCCATCCAGTACTTCGGCAACGCGCACGAGAAAATCATCGTCGTTGACAACGAAATCGTGATGATCCAGAGCGGCAACTGGTCGGAGAACAGCATCCCCTTCAACGAGGGAGACGGCGAGGTCGTCGGTGACTTCGTAGCGGGCAACCGCGACATGGGCATCGCCATGCAGTCGCGGGAGCTGTCAACCTTCTTCGCCGGACTGGTGGCCCGCGACATGCGACTCGCGCAGGGATTGCCGCCGGACGCGCAGCCGCCCGCGGCCCCGCCCGCCGCCCCGCCCGCCGCGCCCGGCGAGACAGCCAGCGACATCTTCTTCGAGGCGGCCCCGCCCGCGGCGCCTGAGAGGCTGTTCCCGAGTCTCACCGTGACCCCGACGACGCCCGTCCGCGTCACGCCCGCCGTCACGCCGGAGAATTTCCACGAGACGGCGAAGACCTTCCTGCGCTCGGCCACGCGCAGCATCCGCATCGAGCAGCAGTACATCCGCGGGGGGCAGGAGGCCATCACGGCGCTGATGGAGGAGATCAAGGCGGCGCGCGACAATAACCCCGACCTCGAAGTCAGCATCATCGTCTCGCCGAAATACCTCTTCGGCGATGACAAGCGGAAGTTTCTCCGGTTGATGGAGGACTTCGAGATGGAGTTCGACACCAACTTCCGCTTCCTGTCGCTCAAGCACTTCGTCCATTGTCACAACAAGCTCATCGTCGTTGACGACGAGAAGGTGCTCATCGGCTCGCAAAACTGGTCGACGACCGGAGTCCTGACTAACCGCGAGGCCAGCCTGCTTGTCGAGCACGCGGGGGTCGCCTCCTACTTCGCCGCCATCTTCGACGCCGACTGGGAGTTGAGCGAGCCGACGGGAGCGCCGCCCGACCAATTCGCCGCCGCCGTCGAGGGCCTTGCCGAAGGGTCTGACTTCGCCTCGGGAGGCGTCGTCCTCTCCAGTGTCCGCGACTACACGGACGTTTGACGGGCGCGGGCGGTGTCGTCGTCCTCAACTGAATGCGGGCGGCCGTCAGCCTTACCGGCCGCCCGCCGACAAACTCTCCCGGAACATAGGAAGCCGATGATGAGAAAAATGCGTAACCTCAAACTCCTTCTGTTGACCGCCTCGCTGTGTTCTTTAATCGCCGCGCAGGTCAGTACGGGGCGCGTCTTAACCCCATCGGCCGCGCGGGTGCAGTTGCCGCCGCCGCGCCTGAGCCACGACATACCGCCGGAGGTCGAGTTCGGGGCCGGCGTGACAAGCCCCGAGACGGCGCGACCCTTCTTCGACTACTTCTCGTGGCAGTCTTTCGTCGCGCTCAACTGGCCGTCGGCCGTCGGGGCGGACGGCAGGCCCGTGCGCGGCGTGCCGAACACGGGCGCGGGCGTCGGCGACGCAGGCAAGCGCGTCTGGGAAAGTTATAAGGCCGACTGGGAGTTATTCCGGCCCGGCGGGGCCGAGCCCACGGCGTGGTCTTCTTACGACCTGAATCCGCGCGCGACGGCCGAGAACCCGTGCGGGAACGTCGGCGACTCGAAGATGCTCGCCATGATCACCAAGATGGATTCGGTAATCGACGGCATCAACCAGGCGTTCTCCGGGCCGCTCATCGACCAGAGCCGGAACTACGTGCGCTACGAGATTCACGTCAACAAGGCTTACTACGAAAAGGTCGCCGACCCGAACGTCAAGTGGTACTTATTCGACCGTCAGTCCAGAGACCCTAACCGCCCCAACGTGTTCCCGGACGGCGTCATCGAGATTAAGGCCGCGTGGAAGGAGCTGGTCGAGGGCCGAGACGACCCGAATCGTTACTACACGGTTGACGCCCTGATAGTGGAGCCGGGCACGCCGCGCGTCTGCCGCCCGGCGAGGATGGGCCTGGTCGGCTTCCACATCGCGAACAAGGTCGTACACCTGCGCGAGTGGGTCTGGTCTACGTTCGAGCACGTTGACAACGTCCCCGAAGGCGCCCCCGTGCCGGGAGATAAATACTCGTTCAACAACGGCACCGCCACGCCCGCCTCGCCGAACGGCTTTGACCACAGGCCCGCCAAGCTGAGCGACGCGGAGCCGCTGCCCCAGCCGAACGACCCGCGCAGAGAGCCCGTGCAGGTCACACGCTTCACGCCGGTCTCCCCCGCCGGGCAGGTGACGCCGACCACTGACGAGATTAACGCGCAATGGCAGCAGGCACTCTCCGGCACCATCTGGCGGTTCTACAAGCTCGTCTCGACCCAGTGGCCGACCGTCTCGGACGGGGCGAGCTTTAAGGTGAAAAGGTCGTCCATACAGCCCGGCTCGTCTGGCGTCTTCCCGCAGGACAGCGGACTCCCGTTCCCGGCGGAAAACGTCGCGAACGTGACTATGGAGACCTACTTCCAGAAGGGGCAGAGTTGCATGCGCTGTCATTACAACGCGTCGCAGGACGACTTCTCCTTTCTCCTCTCCGAGAGGGCCTTCAGGCCGTCGCCGCCGCTCCCGCTCAGCATGAACGTCGCCGAGCGGCTGCGGCGAATCACCGAGGACCGGATGAGCCGAAGTCCGACGCTGCGGAACCTGCGTGACGAAGTTCAGCGGCAACAGTAATGTACCGGCCTTGGGAGACGGGAGGAGGCAATGGACGAGCAAACCATCGGGTTCGAGAACGACATCAAGCCCCTATTCACGGGGCTGGATCGCGACCATATGTCATTCATGTTTGACCTGTGGTCTTACGACGACGTGAAGGTTAACGCCGCCGACATCTACGACGCGGTCTCGAAGGGGAGGATGCCGCCGCCCCCGCCCGAGGCCGATGGGCCGTGGTCGCAGGACAAGATAGACAAGTTCCGGGCCTGGATGGACGGCGGCTTCCAGCCCTGAGTCCGTCCGGTGTTCAAGTTGGGATGCGTCGCACAGATTAATTTCGAGCGGGGAGGTGCTTCGGGCACCTCCCGCTAAGCGGCGAGCCCGAACAGACTCTCGCCGAACTTCGCCCGCCCTCGCGCATCACCTCCCGCCAACCTTTCGACCTCACCCTTCCTCATATAGCCGGAGGAGCAATTCCTGTTACTCCGCCCGCGGCTCAACTCAATCCTGTTTTCGCGACGTGGGCAGTTACTTTACAATGCCGGAGCTTGCTTTCCATTCAACTTCCGACCCGAAAGGACCTGCTTAGCATGCGCGCACTGTTCCTTTGTATTGCGCTGATTGGCGTGGGACTAGCCCCTTCGCTCGCCGTCGCACAGAAGGTCGAGTTGTCTGTCGACGCGACGAAGAGCGGGGCGAAGATCGACCGTCACATCTTCGGCCAGTTCGCCGAGCATCTCGGCTCCGGCGTGTATGAAGGCATCTGGGTCGGGCCGGGTTCTTCGATACCTAATACGCGGGGCATCCGCAACGATGTCGTCGCCGCGCTCAAGGCCATCAAGGTGCCGAACGTCCGCTGGCCGGGCGGCTGCTACGCGGACGATTACCACTGGCGCAAGGGCGTCGGTCCGCGGCGGGTCGTGACGCTCAACCCCAGTTGGGGCGATGTCGTCGAGCCGAACACCTTCGGGACGCACGAGTTCATGGACTTCCTCGAACAGATCGGCGCCGAGGCTTACCTCTCGGTCAACGTCGGCTCGGGCACCCCGCAGGAGGCCGCCGAGTGGCTGGAATATCTGACCACCGCGCAGCCGACGACGCTCGCGCAGGAGCGCGCCGCCAACGGTCGCCCCGCCCCATACAGAATCGCCTTCCTCGGCATCGGCAACGAGAGTTGGGACTGCGGCGGCAACATGTCGGCCGACTACTACCTGAGCCAGCTCAGGATTTACAGCCGCTTCGTTCGCAACTTCAACCCGGCGCAGCAGGACAAAGAGAAGATGCTCAAGATAGCCGTCGGCCCCGGCGGCGGCGAAGCGCGCTTCACCGAATGGACTGAAGTCGTCATGAAGGCTTACCAGGGCCGCCAGTGGAGCTGGGACATGGACGGCCTCTCGCTGCACTCGTACACGGTCGTGAACTGGGACAAGAAGTTCGCGTCAGTCGGATTCGGCGAGAACGAATACGCACAGATACTGAAGAACACTTTGGAGATGGAGAATCTTGTCAGTAAGCACTCAGCCATCATGGACAAGTACGACCCGCAGAAGAGGGTCGCCCTCGTCGTCGATGAATGGGGCGCGTGGTACGCGCCGCTGCCCGGCTCCAACCCCGCGTTCCTCGTCCAGCAGAACAGCCAGCGCGACGCCGTCCTCGCCGCCCTCAACCTCAACATCTTCGCCCGCCACGCCGACCGCGTGCGCATCGCCAACATCGCCCAGATGATTAACGTCCTTCAGGCGATGATTCTGACGGACAAAGAGAAGATGGTGCTGACTCCGACCTACCACGTCTTCAAGATGTACGTGCCGTTTCAGGGCGCCACGTTCGTGCCGGTCACTTTCAACGCCGGCACCTACACGCACGGCGACATCACGCTGCCGCGCGTGGACGCCGTCGCGGCCAAGGACGCGGGCGGCAGGCTGTGGCTGGCGGTCACGAACGTTGACCCTAACCGGCCGGTCGAGGTCGAGGCGAGCTTCTCAGGCGTCACGGTCGCGTCGGCGGCCGGTGAGACGTTGACCGCGCCGAGGGTTGACAGCGTCAACACCTTCGACTCGCCAAACACGGTCGCGCCGAAGCCAATCTCGGCGAAGGTGCAGGGCGGAAAGCTGACTCTGAAACTTGAGCCCAAGTCGGTCACCGTCATCTCGGTCGGGCGATGACGTAAGCGGAGACGAGAGCGGGCGCGCCAGTCTCCAAGCTCACCTCTGCGGAAGCTCCGTCGTCTTGCCCGTGACGGCGAAACGGCCGGTGACGACGCCGGTCGTCGCGGCGTCGGCGTGCCCCTTGAAGCCGGGCTGCTTGCCGCCGACCGTAATCAAAAACTCTCCGGGCCGGACGACGCGCCGCCCCTTGTCGTCTATCACGGAGAGTTGTTCCGGCGTAATCGTGAACGAGACGCGGCGGCTCTCGCCTGGCTTGAGCGAGAGGCGGCTGACTCCGGCGAGCGACCTCACCGGCACGGGGACGGCAGCGGCGACGTGCGACAGGTAGACCTGCGCAACCTCGTCACCCTCGCGCCCGCCCGTGTTCCGCACCTCGGCGCTGACCGTCAGCCCTTCGCCCGCGTTGACCTTCGTCGCGCTCAACTTCAAATTGTCGTAACGGAAGCTCGTGTAGCTCAGGCCGTAGCCGAACGGGTAGAGCGGGTCGCCTTTGAAATAGCGGTACGTCCGCCCCTCCATGCCGTAGCTCTCGAACGGCGGGAGTTGTTCGACGGACTTGTAGAAGGTGACGGGCAGGCGGCCCGCCGGGTTGTAGTCGCCGAAGAGCACGTCGGCGACGGCCGCGCCGCCCTCCTCGCCCGGATACCACGCCTCGACGATTGCCGCCGTATGCTCCTGCGCCCAATTGACGGCGAGCGCGCTGCCGTTCATGAGCACGACGACGACCGGCTTGCCCGTCGCGGCGATTGCTTCGAGCAGCGCCTGTTGGCGCGCGGGGAGATTGATGTCCGTGCGGTCGCCGCCCTTGAAGCCCGGCTCGGTCACGTTCATCTCCTCGCCTTCGAGCTGCGCCGAGATGCCGAGGACGAGCACGACGGCCTCCGCCTGCTTCGCCACGTCCAGCGCCTCGGCGTAGGGAGAGCCGGACGCCTGCTGCGCGGGCGGCTGCCACACGAGCTTCGCCACCGCACCGATGCGCCCCTCGAAATACTCGAACTTCAGGTCGTAGCTCCTGCCCGCTTCGAGCGTGACCTCGCCCGTCCGCGTCGTCGGGGCGTGCTCGGTCCAGTCCTCCACTATCAGCTTGCCGTCGAGGTAGACGCGCAGGCCGTCGTCGGCGGTCGCGCCGAGGCGGTACTTGCCCGAGACGTTGGGGACGAGCTTTCCGGTCCAGCGCGCCGAGAAGTCGTCGGCCGGGACAGCGGGCGCGGGGCCCGACATCCCCCAGTCGAAGTTGACGGCCTCCTCATCGCGCGTCAGCACGGGCTCGCCTTCGAGCTTACGGTTCGCGAAGAACTCGGCCTTCAGGCCGCGCAGCGCCGAGGGCGGGATGGGGACGCCCGAGAACTGCATGAGCGGCGTCCCCTGCGCGTAGAGCACCTTCGTCTGCGGCGAGACTTTCTGGCGGATGCCTGCGAGCGGTGTGGTAGAGCGCGAGGGCTGGCCGTTGTAGTTGCCGAGGAGCACCTGCATGTCGTCCGCGTTCGGGCCGATGACGGCGATTGATTTCAAATCCTTGCGGAGCGGCAGCGTGTTCCGCTCGTTCTTGAGCAGCACGATGGACTCGCGCGCCGCTTCGAGCGCGAGTTGCCGGTGCGCGGGCGAGTCGTTCTCGGAGAAAGGTATCTGCGCGTACTTCACCAACTCCGGCGGGTCGAACATGCCGAGGCGGAAGCGCGCCTCGAAGAGACGCTTGACGGCCGTGTCTATCTCGCCTTCGGAAATCTGCCCCTGCTTCACGGCGGAGACTAACGCACGGTAGACATCGCCGCATTCGAGGTCGGTGCCGCGCTTGACGGCAACGGCCGACGCCTCTTCGGGCGTCTTGACGAAGTTGTGGCGCCGGAAGATGTCGTCGATGGCGCCGCAGTCGGAGACGACGTAGCCGGTAAAACCCCACTCGCCGCGCAGGAGACGGCCGAGTAAGTGCGTGCTGGCGCAGGCCGGTTCGCCGTTGACGCGGTTGTAGGCGCACATGACGGAGACGGCCCGGCCTTCGGTGACGGTGGCGCGGAAGGCGGGCAGGTAGGTCTCGCGCATGTCCCGCTCCGTCGCGGCGGCGTCGAAGCGGTGGCGCTCCGGCTCCGGGCCGCTGTGAACGGCGTAGTGCTTCGGCGTCGCAACCGTCTTTAAGTACTTCGGGTCGTCGCCCTGCAACCCTTTAACAAACGCGACGCCGAGGCGCGAGGTGAGGTAGGGGTCTTCGCCGTAAGTTTCTTGACCGCGGCCCCAGCGCGGGTCGCGGAAGATGTTGATGTTCGGCGACCAGAAGGTCAGCCCGCGGAAGCGGGAGTAGTCGCCGCGCCGCTGCGCCTCGTGGTACTTGGCGCGCCCCTCGGTCGAGATGACTTCGGCCACGCGCCCGACGAGCGGCGGGTTGAAGGTCGCGCCGAGGCCGATGGCCTGCGGGAAGACGGTCGCGACGCCCGAGAAGGCGACGCCGTGCAGCCCCTCGTTCCACCAGTCGTATTCGGGGACGCCGAGACGCGGGATGGCGGGCGCGGCGTTCATCATCTGCGAGACCTTCTCTTCGAGGGTCATCCGCGAGACGAGGTCTTCGACGCGCCTGTCGACGGGCAGCGACGGGTCTTTATACGGCGGAGACTGTGTCTGACCGCCGGTGCGGGTGGGCGGCGCGACGAGCAGGCAGAGGGCGCAAAGCAGCGACCGGCATAAGTCGGCAACGGGGCGTTGTCTCATGCGTGTGCTTCTCCGGTTTTGCACGGGCTGAAATGAAAGCGTCGTGCATGAAGATACCTGAAATGGAGATCACTCGCTCAAATAATATCTTATTCGTCTCGCTGTCGCAGGTAATGTCGTTCGAGCTTCCGTCGCTCCGGCGAACCGCCCGCGCTGCGGCTCCGACTCCTCGGGGAATCTCTCATCCGCTTGGACCAACTAAGTCCGCGAGCTTCACTAAAATCCTCCCCGGCGCGCCGCGTGCTTATGGCTTTTGCTCGCGGCGGCCGTGGCCCCGGACGCTGCCCTGATGGCTACAGTTCCGTAGCCACGCCGGCCCTCCCCCTTGTACCTTCAATTTACGATTTACGATTCAGGGCTTTTGCGTTGCGGCCGAGGCGCGGAGCGTCTTGATGGCTTGGCGGAGGGCGTCGGCGTTCTTGAGGCCGGGGTTAGCGCGGAGGTATTTCTCCAGTTCGTCGGCGGCGCGCGCGGGCTCGCCGCGCCGCTCGTATACGCGCGCGAGCTGCTGGTGGACGGAGGCGAGGCGGCGGTTGCTGAGGTCGAAGGCTTTGCGCAACGCGGCCTCGGCGGCGTCGAGCGCCTGCCTGCGCTCGGGGGCCGCGGGCGCGAGCGAGATGGCGTGCTCGACGAGGGCCATGCCGCGGAAGAGCTGATACTGTGGGTCGCGCGGGGCGAGGCGCGCGGCCTCGGCGTAGACGGCCGCGGCGACGGCGAACTTGCGCTGGAGCATCATCACCGCGCCGAACGCGCCGTAGACGACGTCGTCCTTAGGGTTGATGCGGCGCGCGTGCTCGAACTCTTTGATGGCCTCCTCGTGGTCGCCGGCCCTGAGGAGTTCGGCGCCGAGCGTGAAGTGCGCGTCGAAGTAGTCGGGGAAGAGGCGGACGGCCTCTCGCAGCTCGGTGGCGGCCTCGCGCGGCTTGCCCTCGCGCGAGAGTTTAGTCCCGCGCTCGAAGGCCGCGAGCGCCGCGGGCGGGACTGACTGCGCGAAGGCGACGCGGCCCGGCCGAAGGCGCGCGCCGGGCTTCGGCGTCAAAGTCATTTCGACCGCGCGCGTCTCGCCGGGGCGGTTCTCGCCTGCGTCTGAGAGAAACTCCACGCGCTCCTGATAAGACTCGTAGTCGGGGTGCGTGACGACTATCAGGAAGCTGTTGCCCGGCAGGCCGTTGAACTCGAAGTCGCCGTCCTCGGTGGTCGTCGTCTTCCCGATGGGGAAGCCGTTGCCCGTTTGCAGGTCAACGATGATGCGCGGTAGCACATCCCCCGTCGCGTTGCGCAGCTTGCCGCGGATGGTGTGCCCCCCTTGTTGCGTGCGCGCGGGAGCGGGCGCGGAGAGTACGAAGAGGGCGGCGGTGACGAATGCAAATATTCTGGCCTTCATGACCTGATTCCTTCGGGGATTGGCGGCGCGGGCGCGGAATGAACTTCTGGGTGGAAAGGATTCTAACTGCAATCGGCCGGGAAACATTCGTGGTGGAGCCTCCGAGTCGGAGGCTCCACCACGAAAATCAAACAGCCGGGACGCAGGTCGGTTAGAAGCTGAACTTCACGCCGAACTGGAAAGCGCGCGGGCCGCCCGTGCCGAAGATGCTGGAGGTGCGCGAGATGGGGCGGAACGTCGTCACGAGGTTCGGGTTCGCCGTGTTGGCCGCCGTCGCCGCCGGGATGATGACGTTGGTCAATCCGCCCGTCAGGTTGGCGACGTTGAAGACGTTGAAGACATCCATGCTCAGGTCGAGCCGCGTGTTCTCGGTGAAGCGGAGCCGCTTGGTCAGGCGGATGTCCTGCGAAATCACGGAGTCGCCGCCGATCTGCGCGTTCGCCGGAAGGAGCGCCAGGTCGCGCAGGGGCGTGCCCTGCGGGTCGGTCGCGCCCGGAACGGCGACGTTGTTGTTGTAGGCGGTGATCAGGTTGTTGAGTTCCTGAACCGTCTTGATGTCGCGGCCGATGCTGCCGAAGCGCGTGCCCGGCAGGTAGGAGGTGAAGGTGCCCCCGCCGTGGATGTCCACGAAGTCGGGGAGTTCGGCGAAGGTCGGCAGGCCGCTGAACATCGTCGAGATGAACGAGACGTTCCAGCCGCCGAGCACGTTGCGCTTGGCCCAGTTGCTGCTGCCCTTAAAGAAGGGGAGGTCCCAGACGCCGCTCAGCACCAGGCGGTGTGTGCGGTCGAGCGCGCCCGGCCCGTAGTCCTGCGCCCTGAAGTCGAACGGGTTGAAGAGAAGTGCGCCGAGGCCGAGGCCCTCACCGCCGAACGTGTTCAGGCGCGAGAGCGCGTAGCTGCCGGTGAACTGGAAGCCGTTCTGGAAGCGCCGGTCGACGCGCACCAGCAGCGCCTTGTACTCGGAGAAGCCCGACGAGTCGGCGTACGGAACCGACGACTCGTAGTTCGGCAGTTTCGTCAGGAAGTCGCCGTGGGAGTTAACCGCCGCCGAGAAGTTGGCGTCGTAGGTGAGGACTTCGTGCACGCCCTTGCGGTAGTTGAAGTCGGCCTGCAAGAGCAGGTTCCAGGGCAACTGGCGCTGCACGCCGAAGTTGTACTGGATCGAGTACGGCACCTCGAACTCGGTGGAGAAGAGCGGGCCGGAGATGTGCGCGCCGGGGCACAGCAGCGCGACGGCCTCCTTGCACTTCGCCAGGCGGCTCTCGATGTCGGCGCGGACGGGGCCGAAGAGCGGCAGCATGTCGCGCAGGCGGATGAAGCCCTCGGCGCTACCCGGTGTGGTGCCGAAGAACCCGTCGCCGCCGGGCAGCAGGTCGCTCGTCACGTCGAACTGGGTGAGGAACTGGCCCGTCCCCGGAGGGCCGAGGTCGGCGCGCTCGAACACGCGCAGGTTGTCAATCGTGGTGTCGTAGTAGATGCCGGCGCCGCCGCGCAGCACCGTCTTACCCTTGCCGCCGATGTCCCACGCGAAGCCGACGCGCGGCCCGAAGTTGTTGGTGTCGCGCGGCGCCGCCTCGGTGCCCTTGCCGAAGAGCGGCGCGATGATCGAGGGGCGGCCGAGGTCGTGGTTCCAGAGGTTCGAGTCGATGCGGTACTGGACGCCGTAGTTAAAGGTGAAGTTGGGCTTGATCTTCCAGTTGTCGTTGAAGTAGACCTGGAAGCGGTGGTTGTTGGTCGTTTCAGCGTCGGTGTTGAAGGGCAGGTTGAAGTCGCCGACGCCGACGAAGATGTCGCGCACGGGGGCGTTGAGGAAGTCCTCCTCGGTGTCGTACGCGCCATCGTTGGGGTCGAGTACGGGGTCGCGCTGGGTGGGGCCGAGGATGCGGGCGACGCCCGGCACGAAGAACTGGATCAGGCCGCCGATTTGTGTGTACTCGTAGTTCCCGCCGAAGCGCCAGGTGTGGCTGCCGTTGACCCAGGTCAAATCGTCCTTGAACTGGTAACGCTTCTGGGTCGTCGTCTGCGGCGTGATGCTGTTGTTGCCCGAACGCCAGATCGAGCCGCCTTCGAGCAGGCGAATCTCGGGGACGCCCTTTGTCACCGCGTCGATCTTGTTCTCGAAGTCGTTGAAGTTGAAGCGGAAGTCGTTCGCCACGTTGGTGGTGAGCGCGCTCGTCAGGCCGGTGACGAAGCCGTCGGAACGGTTCGTGTTGAGCTGGTCGTTCGACCCGAAGATCCCGGTCTTGGACTCGCGCGGGACGATGCCGCGGCCGACGGGGAATGGGTTCTGCTGCTGGTTGTCGTTATGCGAGTAGCGGAAGAGCAGGTTGTGCCTGCTGTTGATGACGACATCGACCTTGCCGGTAATCAGCTCTTCGTCGAACGGGGCGCCGGTGAAACCGGCGAAACCGCGCGTGGTGGGCGGCGGGTTGCGGATTGAAGCGCCGTCCTGGTTGTTCCGCTCGTAGCTGAAGAAGAAGAACGCCCTGTCTTTCTTGATCGGGCCGCCGATGGTGCCGCCGACCTGCTGGCGGTCGAAGGGTATCTCTTCGGCCTGGGCGTCGGCGCTGATGCCGTGCGCCGCGTCCAGCCGGTCGAGGCCGGGGAACGCCGCCCACGACGAATCACGGAAGTAGCCGAAGACGTTGCCGCGGAACTCGTTCGTCCCGGAGCGCGACACGATGTTGACCGTGCCCGTGCCCGAGGCGCCGGAGGAAACGTCCGTGTTCGAGATGCCGAGCTGGAACTCCTGCACGATCTCCTGCGAGAAGTTCTGCACGGTCGTGCCGACGACGTTGTCCACGACCGAGCCGCCGTCCACCGTGATTTGCGTCGAGCGGCCGGCCTGGCCGCCGAGCGAGACGCCCGTGTAGTTGGCTTTCGTCGGGTCGAAGGCCCCGCCGTCAACCGTCTCGGCGCCGGGCTGGAGCCGCGCGAGGTCGAGGAAGTTGCGCCCGTTCAGGGGCAGGTTCTCGATCTGCACGGTGCCGACGACGCCCGCGACAACGTTGTCCGTGCGGTCAATCTGCGCCTCGGAGCTGCCGAGGATGTTGACCTCCTCCGCCGCGCCGCCCACCTGAAGCTGCACGTCGAGCGCCTGATTGGTGCCGACATCAACCTTCACGTCGGTGACGACCGAAGTCTTGAAGCCTGCCCCCTGCACCCTCACCTCGTAGGTGGCCGCCGGGAGCTGCTGGATGCTGAACTGCCCGTTGTCGTTGGTGGTGGCGGAACGGGAAAAGCTCGTCGCCTTATTCGTCGCGGTGACTGTCGCGTTCTGCACCACCGCGCCCTGCGGGTCGGTCACCGTCCCTTCGATGGTGCCGGTCGTCGCCTGCGCCATCGTGAGCGGCGCAGAGCTAATCGTAATCATGACCAGCGAGAGCAGACTCGCCAGCCACTTGCTGAATTTGTTCTTCATGGACTCCTCCAGAGTTGTTCTCAGGCGGCCGAGTCCGCGCCGAACCGCGGCCGCAGCTTTTCGCTCGGCCGACGAGAGACGCAATTTTTGACGGTTCGGTCACCGGACTGATTCGACTCAGCCGCTCGGGGCTTCACGCGCGGGCAGTTTGCGAGGTCTTGCTACGAGAACTTGTTCGCGGTGCCTGTCGGGATAATTCGTGGGGGCTTTGTAGGCCACCGCGGGGCAGAGCTTCTGATGCCTGTTCATAACGCAAGAAATATTCCAGCCGGGCGGACGCCCGCCACACTGAGGCTAAACTTCACGCGCCATGTACTTTACCGGCCACAGCCCACAAACTTCGGCCGCCACTTTACTTCAAGATTTTGACGTGTGTCCAATTTTTTGAAGAATGCCGGACGCGCGCGCACGCGTACCGACTTACTTCAAACGCTTGTGAGGGCGGATGAGCGCGTCCGGCTTTTCCTGTTCGACGGCCGTGTCGTCATGAAATTGACACTCTGTCAGGCGCCGCGGCCACAAGGCGGCGCGGGTCGCCCTCACGCGACGATGCGGGTTGATGCCTTACAGCGCCGCTAAAACCGGCCTAATACCTCAAGAATCCCCCTTCTGCACCTCCGCCGGTTCTCCCGTCCGCGCCGCCGTGCGCCCGGCGCGGTTCGCTGGCATGGTTCGTGCTTGTGACCGCGCTGGGCGTCCCGTCCCGCCGCCGCCGAAGACCCATACGTTTCGACTCTCATCAACCCATGCCGTACGACCTCGCCCGTCAAGCCACCGCCGCCCGCGCCGCGTCCGAATTCATGGAAGACGGCGACCGGAGACTCCTCATCGTCGATGACGACGAGAACCTGCGTGAGATTTTTTGCCTCCATCTGGGCGAGGACTACCACTGTGATGCGGCCTCGTCCGCCGACGAGGCGTTGGCGCGCATGGCCTGCGAGAGTTACGCGCTCGTCATCTCGGACGTGATGATGCCGGGCCGCAACGGGGTCGAGCTGCTGCGCGAGATTATGACCCGCCACCCGGAGACGGCCGTCGTCATGGTTTCGGGCGTTGCCCGCCCGCAGCGCGTCCTCGACGCCGTCCGCCTCGGCGCCTACGACTACCTGATTAAGCCGTGCGACCTCAGCGTCCTCTCGATGACGGTCGAGCGGGCGCTGGAGAGGCGCGTCCTGCTGCGCGCCGCCCGCCACTACAAGCTCGACCTTGAGCGCAGGAACGAGGAACTCAGGCGCAGCAAGGCCGAGCTGCAGCGCCTCCAGGCGCAGATCATCCAGAGCGAGAAGATGGCCTCGCTCGGGCAGTTGGCCGCAGGCGTGGCGCACGAACTTAACAACCCCGCCGGGTTCATCTACGGCAACATGGAACTGCTCGCCGAGTCGGCGCGCGGGCTCGAACTCCTCCTCGCCCTCTACGACGCCGCGCCGCTCCCCGCCGAGGTGGCGGCGCGAGTCAAGGCTCTCAAGGAAGAGACAGGTTACGAGAACGCGCTCGCCGACCTGAGCTCCATCATCGCGGACTGCCGCGAGGGTGCCGGGCGCATCCGCGACGTGGTGCAGAACCTGCGCACCTTCTCGCGGCTCGACGAGGCCGAGTTCAAGAAGGTGGACATTCATGAAAGCATCGAGTCCACGCTGCGCCTG
The DNA here is from genome assembly GCA_035941045.1 of Pyrinomonadaceae bacterium. Classification (GTDB taxonomy): domain Bacteria; phylum Acidobacteriota; class Blastocatellia; order Pyrinomonadales; family Pyrinomonadaceae; genus QHXN01. Next base: position 130,016 of record DASZEK010000054.1, read on the forward strand.
CTCACGCGCTACTACACCGCCGACGGGGTGCGGCTCGTGCGTGATTACCGCGACCTGCCGCCCGTAGACTGCTACGCCGGACAGCTCAATCAGGTGTGGCTCAACCTGCTCGTCAACGCCGCGTACGCCGTGCGGCGCGGCGGCGAGGTGCGCATCGAGACGCGGCGCGAGGACGACGCGGCCGTCGTCGCCGTGAGCGACACCGGCGAAGGCATCGCGCCCGAGCACCTGCCCCGGATTTTCGACCCCTTCTTCACCACGAAACCCGTCGGCGAAGGCACCGGGCTGGGGCTGTCGGTCACCTACAGCATTGTCGAGCGCCACCGGGGCAGGGTCGCAGTCGCGAGCCGCCCCGGCGACGGGACGACCTTCACCGTCACAATTCCGATAGACGCCCCCGCGGCGCGTGCGCGGCGGTAGCTTAGCCAGACATGACCTATAAAATATTGATTGTCGATGACGAGCCGGCCAATCTGCGGCTGCTCGAAAGGCTGCTCCGGCGCGATTATTCCGTGCTGACGGCGGCGTCGGGGCGCGAGGCGTTGCAGCTCCTCGGCCAGCACGACGTGGCGTTGCTCGTCACCGACCAGCGGATGCCCGGCATGACCGGCATCGAGCTGCTCAAGCATATCGCCGACACGCGGCCCAACATGGTGCGCATGATTCTCACCGGGTACATGGACGTGGGCGCGCTCGTCGAAGCCATCAACTGCGGGCAGGTCTACCGCTACGTCACCAAGCCGTGGGACAACGACGACCTGCGCCTGACGGTCGCGCGTGCCGTCGAGCATTACGAAACGAACAAGGCGCATCACGAGCTGGAAGTGGCGAACGGGCGCCTCTCCCTCCGGCTGCGGGAGATGACGCGGGGCCTCGTCCGCGTCATCTCCGACGCGCTGGAGGCCAGAGACCCTTTCGTCTACGGGCACGCGCGGCGCGTCGGCGGCTATGCCGGGGCCATCGGCCGTCGGATGCGTCTCGGCGCGGAGACGCTCGAAAAGCTCGCGCTCGCCGCCCTCCTGCACGACGTGGGCAAGATAGGCACGCCCGACACGGTGCTGCTCAAGCCCTCGGCGCTCACCGGCGAGGAACAAGCGGTCGTCCGGCTGCACGCGGAGCGCGGCGCTCGGATGCTGGCGGGCACCCCCGAGATGGAGGAGTTGGCGGCGGCGGTACGCCACCACCACGAGAATTACGATGGCACGGGCTACCCCGAAGGCTTGGCGGGAGAGCAGATACCCCTCGCCTCGCGAATCATCCGCGTGGCCGACGCCTACGACGCCATGACCAGCCCACGCCCGTTCCGCGACGCCCTCAGTCACGAGGCCGCCGTCGAAGAGCTGGTTCAAAAGTCGGGGACGCTGTTCGACCCGGAAGTCGTTAAGGCGTTCCTGAAGTTGGAGGCGTTGGCGCAAATCCGCCGACACCTCGGCTCGCAGTTCCTCCCCGCCGTGCGGCCCGCGGACCCGCGCGGCCTCACGCCGGCCGAGTTGGTGCGCGAAGTCGAGGCCGAGCCCGCGCTCGCGGTCAGGATTCTCCGCGCGGCCAACGCCGTCCGCACCGCCGAAGGCCCGACGGCGAGTCTGAAGGCCGCCTGCACCCGCCTCGGGGCGGACGCCGTGAGTCGCGTCGTCGCACAGGCGGACTTGTGCGGGCGTGTCTGTTACGAGTCGCAGGTGCTGCGCGTCCATTCGCGGCGCAGCGCCGCGGCGGCGCGGCTGCTGGCGGAGAAGACGGGCCTGCTGGACCCCGAGGCCGCTTACACGGCAGGCCTGCTCCACGACATTGGCGAAGTCCTCCTCCACACCCTCTTCCCGCAGGAGATGGAGGCTATCGCCTGGCTCGACGACACAGGGGCGCGCACCGACAAGGAGGTCACGTCCTTCGGCGTCGACCACGCGCAGGTCGGCCAGTGGATACTCGAAGCCTGCGGCGCCCCGCGCGGGCTGGCGCTCGCCGTCCAGGCTCACCACGACGCCCTGCGCACCAACGACCCGGCGGCCCTCCTCTTGTACGTGGCCGACGCCATCGCGCACGCCCACGACTCCAGCGAGGTCACGGGGCTCGACGCGTGCGGCTCCGACCGCCTCGCGCGGCTGCGGCTGACCCGCTCCGACCTGGCCCGCATTCACGAGCAGACCAACGAGGAGGCCGGGGAGATGCTGGGCCACGTCCCGGCTTAGGGCCGAACGCCTCCCCTCCCCGGCCCGACGGATGCGCCGGAGTGTCAAGAAGCCGACACCCCCCGCGCCTCACCTCCCGTTTCCCGACACGCCTCGCCGCCGCCGCCCCGGCCGGCGGCTTTCATCAGCGAAGGAAGAGTAATGACCATCATGGAGTCGGCACACACGCAGGGCGAGACGGAGCGCCATGTCCTGTTCGAGATTATGCAGGGCGTCAGCGAGACATCCAATCTCGACGAACTGCTGAGCCTCATCCACCGCGCCATCGGGAGGGTGCTCTACGCGGAGAACTGTTTCGTCGCGCTCCACGACAAACAGACGGGGCTGTTCGGCATGCGGTTCTTCGTTGACCAGTACGACGACGCACCGTCCCCGCAAAAGCTCGGGAGGGGCCGCACGGCCTACGTCTTCCGCACGGGCCGCCCCGCCCTGATGACGGACGAGGTCTTCGTCAGACTCTTGGAGCAGGGCGAAGTCGAGCCGGTCGGGACCTCCCCGGCCTGCTGGCTCGGCATCCCGCTCGGCACCTCCTCCGGGGCCATCGGCGTGCTTGTCGTGCAACACTACACGGACAGAGACGCCTACTCGGAGCGCGACCTCGAATTCCTTACGTCGGTCGGCGGCCAGATAGCCATGGCTATCGAGCGCAAGCGGGCCGAGGCCGCGCTCGTCGAGAGCGAGGCCAAGTTCCGAGGGCTCTTCGACGACGCCCCGATGGCCTACCACGAATTGGACAAGGAAGGGCGCATCACCCGCATCAACCACGCCGGGGAGCGCCTGCTCGGCTACAAGGCCGAGGAGTTGGTGGGCCGTCCGGTCTGGGAACTCGTCGCGGAGAAGGTGTCGCAGGAGGCCGTCCGGCGGAAGCTCACGGGCGTCGTGCCGCTGACGGCGTACGAGCGGACGTTCATCCGCAAAGACGGCGGGCGGATTCGCGTGCAGGTCGAAGACCGGCTCATCTACGACGCGGAGGGCAACGTCAACGGCATCCGCACGACTCTTCAGGACATCACCGAGCGCAAGCGGATGGAGGCGGAGCTGGAGCAGGCGCGCGACGCCGCGCTGGAGTCGGCGCGGCTCAAGTCGGAATTCCTCGCCAACATGAGCCACGAGATTCGCACGCCGATGAACGGCATCATCGGCATGACCGGGCTGCTGCTCGACACCGACCTCGACGCCGAACAGCGCGACTTCGCCGAGACCATCCGCGCCAGCGGCGACGCGCTGCTGACCATCATCAACGACATCCTCGACTTCTCGAAGATAGAGGCGGGCAAGCTTCAGTTCGAGACGCTGGATTTCGACCTCCTCCACCCGGTGGAGGAGACGGTCGAGTTGCTGGCCGAGCGCGCGCGGGAGAAGGGGCTCGAACTGGCTTCGCTCGTGCACAGCGACATCCCGACCCGGCTGCGCGGCGACCCCGGCCGCCTGCGGCAAGTGCTCACGAACCTCATCGGCAACGCCATCAAGTTCACGGAGCGGGGCGAGGTCGTCGTGCGGGCCGAGAAGGAGAGCGAGACGGCCGACGAGGTCGTCGTCCGCTTCACGGTGGCCGACACGGGCATCGGCATCGACGAGGCCGCGGGCCGCCACCTCTTCAATCCCTTCACGCAGGCCGACGGCTCGACGACGCGCAGGTACGGCGGGACCGGTCTGGGGCTTGCTATCTCGAAACAGTTGGTCGGGCTGATGGGCGGGCAAATCAGCTTCACCAGCGCGCCGGGTAAGGGCTCGACCTTCCGGTTCACCGCGAGGTTCGACCGGCAGTCGGCGGGCGCCGCGGAGGCTCAGGCGAAGGTCATGAGTCTCGACAAGTTGCGGGTGTTGATAGTGGACGACAACGCGACCAACCGGAAGATTCTGTCGTACCAGCTCAACTCCTGGGGGGTGGTTCATGCCGAGGCCGATTCGGGCGCCCGCGCCCTCGAATCGCTGCGCACGGCCGCGCGGTGGGGCGTGCCTTTCGACCTCGCCGTGCTCGACCTGATGATGCCGGGCATGGATGGTCTGGAACTGGCCCGCGCCATCAAAGCCGACCCCGCCGTCTCCGACACGCGCCTCGTCATGTTGACTTCGTACGGGCAGCGCGGGCAGTCCGCGACGGCGCGCGAGGCGGGCATCGCGGCGTGCCTCACCAAGCCCGTGCGCCAATCCCAACTCTTCGACTGCCTGGCGACCGTCATGAGCCAGGCGCCCCCCGCGCCCGCGCCGCCGAGCCTGCACGCCGGAGCCGCCGCGAAAGGGACGCAGATGATATCGAATAAGCTCATCCTGCTGGCCGAAGACAACGTCGTGAATCAGAAGGTGGCCGTGCGCCAGTTGCAGAAACTCGGCTACCGAGCCGACGCCGTCGCCAACGGGCGGGAGGCGGTCGAGGCGCTGGGGAGGATTACTTACGACCTCGTGCTGATGGACTGCCAGATGCCCGAGATGGACGGGTACGAGGCGACGGCCGAGATTCGCCGCCGCGAAGGGGCGGCGCGGCACACGCCCATCGTGGCGATGACGGCGAACGCCCTCGAAGGTGACCGCGAGAAGTGCCTCGCGGCGGGGATGGATGACTACGTCTCCAAGCCGGTCAGGCCGGAGGAGTTGGCCGCCGTGCTCGAAAGGCTGCTGGCGGGCGACGCTTCGGGCGTGCGCCCCGCCGGCCCGACGGCCGAGGAGGTTTCGCCGCCCGTCGATGTGGAGAGGATGCGTCACGCGATGGGCGATGACCCGGAGGAGGTGGCCGACATCCTCGGCGTTTACCTCGAACAGATGTCCGAGAGCCTCGGGAAACTGGCGGACGCCGTCGAGTCGGGGGACGCCGCCGGGGTGGAGATGATCGCGCATAACTGCGTGGGCGTGAGCGCCAACTGCGGGATGTCGGCGGTGGTGGGGCCGCTGCGCGAGTTGGAGCGCATGGGGCGTGAGAATCGGCTGGCGGGGGCCGGGCGACTACGCATGCAGGTCGGCAGAGAGTACGAGCGGGTCAGGCTGTTCCTGCAAGAGAGGTTCGGCCGCGTGCCGGCTTGAAGGAAAGGGGCTTAGGAGTATGTCAACGACAATCGACGCGGCGCCGCGGCGCATCCTGGTCGCCGACGACGACCCGGTGGTCAGGCAACTGGTTTCGTCCGTCGTCAGGCGGGAAGGCTACACCCCGGTCGTGGCAGAAGACGGCCGCGAGGCGGTCCGCATCCTCCAGTCGGACGCCGGATTCGGCGCGGCGGTCTTCGACATGAAGATGCCTCACCTCGAAGGCACGGACATCATCCGTCACATGAGAACGGAGAAACGTCTGATGCGAATCCCCGTCATCCTGATGACCTCCGAGACGGCGCTTGAGCTTATGAAGGACGGCTTTGAAGCGGGCGCGACGGTCTTCCTCCCGAAGCCTTTTATGACGATGCAACTGCAATCCCTGTTGCGGCTGCTGCTCGGCAAAAACGGCAAGGCCGCGAAGCCTTCGTACGCCGCCAGGTGAGGTGTGAGCATGGCGAGCGTTCTCGACGCGACGGAAAAGGCGGTGGAGCTGGACGTGCTGCGCGGCCTTGCGGGGGCGCAGGTCGAAGGGGAGCCGGACCTGATCGTCGAGCTTATCGACCTCTACGCCGAGGACTCACCCCGCCGTCTCGACGCCATCCGGGGCGCGCTGGCGGCCGGAGACCTTGAGGCATTGCGACGGGCAGCGCACGGCCTCAAGGGTAGCAGCGCCAGCCTCGGGGCGCGGCGGGTGGAGATGCTCTGCGAAAAACTTGAGCGGTTATCCGGCGGAGAGTGGCGTCAGGAGGGCGAAATCCTCCTCGCCCGACTGGGGCGTGAACTCGCACGCGCGGGGGCGGCCTTCGCGTACGAGCGAAGCCGAAGACTCAGAGGGGCCGGTCTGGAACAGCTTAATGTCCTCGATTATTAAGACCCAGGCTTGAGGGAGTGGCCGATGTTGGCGTTGCCCGCGTCGTTCGCCGCATCGGAAGCGTTGGTCGAGACCTGCACGACGCCGAGGGCTGGCACCATGATGGTCGGGCCGAAGACGGGTGAGTCAGGTATGTTTATGACAAAGAAAGGGCGGCGGGAGCCCCCACTCCCGCCGCCCACGGCCGCTCTCGCGGCCTGCCCCAAAGTTTCACTCGTTCTCAGAAGGAATGCCCGTTACGTGAGTAGAGAGTAACCTCCGGCCCCTCGGGTTTGGTTGCGACTTCGTTGCGAGAATACAGCAAATCTCCGGAGCCTCCACTCACGACCGTTCTGTAAAAAAATATATTGCAGACTTCAGCCCGGCCCACATACATGTTGCTCATCAAGCGACTCAGCCAAGACAATCAATCTGCGAGAACGGCCCGTACCTTTTCAGGCCGGTGCGTAACCGAAAGGTAGACATCTTTTGATGCGCCCCCGACGCACGGAACCGCGGCGCGGGGCCTCGGACTTTCGGCCTGACGGGGTTGAAGTGTTGAAATCATAAGCTTTACTCGGCGCCCCCGCCTCACCTCGGCCGCTATGGCACGGCCGTTGTTATTAAACCCGGCAGGCACTTGAGGGTTCAAAATTTGTGGGTGAGTAACTGAGGAGGTTGGGAACATGCTTTGGACAATCCTGGTGATTCTGCTGGTTCTGTGGCTGCTGGGTCTGATCGGCGGCGTCGGCGGCGGCCTGATTCATTTGCTGCTCGTCATCGCGGCCGTGGTCCTCGTCATCAACCTGCTGACCGGGCGTCGCACCGTCTGACGGCAGCTTTCCGAGTAAGACTGCCGGCCATCTCCTCTGCGGCCGGCTTCTTGAGACGCCCTGGCGCCGACGGCGTCAGAGCATCGTCCAGAGCAGCAGCGCCCTTCGCCCATCCGGCGGGGGCGCTGCCTCTGTCTGTGCGCTCGCCCGAGACTGGCCGCACGACCGTCCTCATTTATTCCTGCAACGCTACCGCGGGGGGTTAAAGGGACGTGGCCGTTCCCCGCGCTCAACTGCCGGCGGGCGCCTGCTTCGCGGCCTGATACTTCTCTTCCGCGATGGGCACGGTCACAACCTTATTGCCGGGCGTGCCGAGGCCGCTGTCGAGGTCGAGTATCTGCACCTCCCATCGCTTGCTGCCGAAGAGGTAGTCCACCTCGGCGTAGAGGTAGAGTTCGCCGGCGAGGTGGCGCATCCGGTAGCGGAACGCCGGCCTGACCACCACCTCGTTCTGGGCGGGGCGTACCTCGGTCGCCAGTCCGGGGCCGAACCAGTCGTCCACGAAGATGAGCTTCCCTTCCATCCCGACCTCCAGGACGTAGGCGTCAATGGCGGCCTTGACCGAGAGGCTCGCGTCGAGGTCCACGCCCATGTCTACCGCGAGCGTCCCAGACCTGTTGCAGTCGCTTGGTGACAACTCCGGGAAGGTGAACTTCGGCTGGCCCGCGGCGAGGCTCATGTCGAGTCCCGTCTTGATGGTAATCGGGACGGGCACCGGGGGGATTGGGATGACGGCCGTCGGCCCCTGAATCGAGTGGTTGAGTTGCAGGGCGCTCACTTCCCGCCCGAGGAACGAGAAGCCGTAGTCCTGTTGCGGCTGGCCGTCATAGCCGGCCGCCACGTGAGCGTCGAGGACGGGGATGCTGACGCCGAAGACGAGCAGGTTCGCCGCCGCCGAGGCCCCGTTGCTCAGGTTGAGTGCCCCCGCCGCGCCGCAGTTCGACGAGCCGAGCAGCATCTCGAAGTTGCCGCCGAACCAGCCGTTGAGCGAGAAGCCGGGGTAGCTCTCGGCGATGCCCGGCCAGTGTCCGGCGAGGTAGCCGTCGTAGAGGCAGGCGGCGCGGCACTCAGCCGGCACCTTGCCGCAGACCTGGTAGCCCTTACTCGTGCCCCCGCCGCCGCCGCGCGCCTTACACGGCGTGAAGGCGCCCGTCTTGGGGTCGATGCCTTCCAGACACGGCTCGCCCATAGGCACGCCGACGGTGCCGCCGCACTTGGTGCAGCCGCAGGTGATGTCGGCCTTCGCCTTGCGCGGCACACCCGCGCCCCAGCCCGGCAGCGGCACGTCGAGGGTCGCGCGGGGGCGCGTGAACATTTTCCGCATGAGTTGCACGCCGCCCTGGAACTTGGGCGAGCCGCCCTGCGCCGCGCGTCCGCCCGCGTAGTCGTCGAACCGCCTCAGCTTCTCCAGCGGGTTGAAGGTGGCCGGGTCGAAGCTGAGCGGCTTGTGGTAGACCTGATCACGCACGTCGGGCATCGGCCGCTTCTTCAGGCTGAGTATGCGGCCGAGGTTCTGCGGGCCGGAGCGCAGGCTGTAGCCGACGCCGTTGAGGTACTGCTCGACCTCGTTGAGTCGCGCGACGTAGTCATCGACGGGGACGAGCCGCGGCGCCTTCGTGGCCGGGTCTATACGCTTCAGGGAGACGTAAGTCCTGGCGGCCTTCGTCTGCGGGTCAACTCTGACGACGACGCGCGCGCCGCCCTTCTGCTTAAGCTCCTGTGCCGTAAACGGCGTGTACGCCGGGTTCGGCCTCAGGTTAGGGTTTTTGGTGGGGGCGAAGTACTGGGGCTTGAGTTCGACCTTGGTCTGGGAGTAATCGGGGAGTTTCCCCGGCGTCGGCGCGGCCGACTTGCCGGGCACGGCGGCGCCGACGGGCCGCTGTTGCGTCGGCGCCGGGCGCGGGTTCGTCTGCCGGGTCTGCGCGGAGCCGACGCGCTCCGGCGCGGCCGGGACCGAGAGCGCCGCGGCGCAGGCCGCCAGCGACGCGCACAGGGCGATACGGTTCAGTCTCTTCTTCGCACCCACCTCACACCTCCCGCGTCTCAGAACAGGTTGTCGTCTTTAAGCAGGTCTTTGAGCGCGCTCTTCCCGGCCCTCTTCGCGCCGTCCCTGACCTTATGCTTCACGCTCTTACCGGGCTGCACTTCGGCGGCCTGCTGCGCGGGCTGTTCGGACTGTCCGGCCGCGTCCGAAGTCGGCGCTGCCGGGTCGGGGGCGGCCGGAGCATCAGCAGGATGCGCGGACGCCGGGTCTGGCGTCGCGGCGGGTTGCTCGAACTCGACCGCGCCCGTCACCTCTATCTTGTAGTTAAGGAGCTTGACCTGCGGGTCGTCGGGAAGCGTGACGCGCATGACGACCTTCTGGCGCTCGGCGAACGTGTGTTTGCCGACCTTCGTCGCGGGGTCGCGGTGCGGGATGAGGTAGATTTCGTCCATCACTTCCTTCCCCTCATCGCCGAGGAAGTTGACCCGCAGGTTCGTCGAGCGCTCGTCGGTCGAGGCCGTGACCTTGACCTTGACCTCGCCGGGGTCGGCGGCCGTGGCGACGAAGCTGTAGTAGTGTGTGCGCGCCTTGCCGTTGCCCTTGCCCGCGACGACGTTCGTCGTCATCGGAGTCGGGCTGTCGGGGTCGGTCGAGACCTGCGCCGCGGCGTGTGCGGCGAACGCGGCGACCGTTAACATTGCGGCGGCGAGCCGCGACAGGCGGCGCGCGTTCTTCTCGTATCTGCTCGTGTTCATCATTCTCTCCTCGGTTCGTTTGACTTCGTGTCGGTATCGCCCGTCGAGGGCTACAACGATTCTTCTCATCTCTCCCTCCCGCGTGCGGTTCAGTCCTGCGCCTTGCCGGCGCGCGTGCACTGGACGGGCTTGCCCTGCACGCGCAGGTTCTCGCAAACGCTCATCCCCTTGTCGGTCGTGCAGAGGTAGCTGCCCGCGCGCCCGAGGAAGCTCTTGCAGCCGACCGTCGTGAGCACGTCGCCGAGGCCGAACCAGCCGACGGCGTATGAACCCGACTCGTACCTGGCCCCGTCGGCGCGGTCTTCGAGCGTGACGCGCACGCGGTCCGAGTCGGCGAGCGGCTCGGCGCTGTCGAAGGCGACGTTGCGCATCTCCTGCGGCGAGCCGAGCGGCTTGCAGCCGACCTCGCGCGACTGCCCGCCGCGCTCGACCGTGAAGCGGAGCAGCATGCGCGCGTCCGTCATCCCGTCGCCGCACGGGTTGGGAGGGAGCTTGCCCCGGAGCGACTGGAACCAGTCCGGACGGTACGCGTCGGCGTTCGAGATTGTGAGGCGGTAGCGGGTGCGCTTCGGCCGCCCCTGCGCGGGGTTCGCCTCGACGCCCGTGAGGGCTATCGAGGGCACGGGCACGCGCCCGGCGGCGCCCGGGTCGGAGTTGATCTTGAGCTTCCGGCGGAACTCGGCGGGCGCGGTCACGTTGTTCGACTCGTCCGCCTCCCTGACGGCGTCCGCCAGGTCTACCTTGACCTGATAGCGGAGCCCGACGAGGCTGCGGCCCCCGGTCTCGAAGACGACCTGCTGCGACTGGCCCGGCGACATCCCGCCGACGTACTTGCCGTCGGAGAAGAGCGTCTTGCCGGCCTTGTCGTAGAGCAGGAGGTGCGCGTAGAGGTGCGCGCCGCCCGTGTTGGCCTTCCCACCGTTGAAGACGACGGCCCTGACCGAGAACTCTTCGGCCTCCACCTGTCGGACGGAGAGGTCCGGCATCTCCGCGGCGGGCGGCGGGTAGGGCGAAGGCCACACGTAGCCGACCACCTCCTGGAACCTCCACCCGGCCTTCTGCGCGGCGGCCTTCTCGGAGGCGCTCGCCGTGTAGAGGTAGGCGTCGGTGCCGACCACCATGCCGCTGAACTCCTTGCCGGGGTCCGTCTCGCGCGGGGGCAGGTGGAGCTGGTAGAGCGGGACGGTGCCGGGCAGCTGCTCGGCGGCGACGTAGAAGGCGACGCCGCGCAGTTGCCACCCGCCCTGCGCCGCGCCCGTGTTGTTTGTGTAGGCGTAGCGCACGGCGTAGTCGTCCGCCTTCATCAGCTCGTAGAGTGGCTTCGTCTGGCGGGTATTGTTCGGGACGTGGCAGACGACGCCCTCGCTTTTCCAAGGCCCGTCGGTGAGCCCGCCGGGCAGCCCCGCGCCCGTCTTGTAGAGCAGGTAGCCCTTCCGGCTGCGGAAGCGGTAGAGCGGTTCGGTCTTGATCGCCTGGAAGGCTGCCGCGGCCTTCCGCCGGAGCGGCGCCGGCCCGCCCCACGCCGACGCGAGCGAGAACACGAACAGCAGGCCGCAGAAAAATCCGAATCTCTTGAACGTCATCTCCTCCCCCTTTCGACAGCTCCGCCTCGCGGGGCCGTCCCCGCGGCGGAGACTGCCTTACCTGTTTTGCGTGACGGGCGGGCCCGTCCGCTCGGGGCCTGCGCCGGTGCCGAAGGTGACGTGCACCTTGAGGTCCTTCCACTGCTGGATGACGTGGCCGACGCCCGCCTTGTTGGCGATGTCCTGCATGCCGGGCAGCGCGTTCAGGGCGATGACGCCGATGCCGGAGAGGTAATGTGTGTGGCTGCCCATGGCCTGCTCCAGCCTGTTCAGCCGGTCCTGGACTGACGGGCCCGCGCTGAGTGTGTTCCCCTTTACCGTGGTCAACCCATGCGGAATCTTCAGCTTTGCGATTTCGGCGGCCTGAGCTTCGTTCCTCTTCGTCAACTCGGCGACCTGAGCTTCCAAGGCGACGAGCCGGCGGGAGATTAGGCCGATGTCGTACTGCGCGACCGGCGGCCTCGACTCGGCAGGCTTCCGGTCGGTCACGCGCCCCGGCTGCGCGGGGGTCTGCGCCGACGCCGAGAGCGCCAGGAGCACGAGCCCGGCCAGCGCGACCGCCTTCGCACGGCACCGGGCCGGGCCTCGCGGGTTAAAACGTGCGGAACTTTTAAACACTCCTTACTCCTTTCTTTCCTCCGGCGGGTGATGGCCCGCGGGCTTAGAGCGAGTCGGGGCAGACGAGCAGTTCGCCTTCGGGCGTCTCCGCGAAGTGGAGCGCATCCCGCTCCACGCGGCGGAAGATTTCGCGCGTCGTGATGCCCGAGAGGCGCGCGGCCTCCCCGGCCGTGACCATCCGAACGCGCGCGCCGCAGCCCGTGCACCAGGCCGTGTAGGAGACGGTGCGCCCGCGCACGAGCAGGACCCTCTCGGTCTCCACGGTAATCTCGACTCTCCTCTTCAAGTGGCTTCGTCCGCCTTTCATACGGGGTCGGGTGGCGCGGCCTGACAGGGTCAGTCGGGACGATTTCGTTGCCGGGCGCGCCGCGTTCGGGTTAAAATCCGCGCCGCCCCGGCCCCTTCCGCTCCCGACGGCAGACAACCCTTTGAGACACTGGCGGACTTGTACACCCGGCCCCGCTCGGGAGTCCTCCGGGAGTCCTCTGTTTTTTCTCCGAAAGTTCTCCGGCGGTTGGAGAGAAGTCTCCGATGAACGGTAAACCGCGGCGCTTCTACGAGTTCGGCCCGTTCCGCGTTGACGACGCGGGTCGGCGCCTACTGCTCGAAGGCCGTGAGGTGACGCTGGGGGGAGAGGGTGACGGGAGGGGCGAGCGGCTGCCTGCGAAGGCTTTCGACGTGCTGCTCTTCCTGCTCAGGCGGCCCGGCGAGACGCTCGGGCGGCAGGAGATTCTGGACGCGGTCTGGGCGGAGGTCCAGGTGGAGCAGGGGCGGGTGGACGACAACATCTCCACCCTGCGCAAGTTCCTCGGCGACCGCGCCAAAAATTCCGTCTACATCGAGACGGTGCCGAAGGGCGGCTACCGCTTCGCGGCCGACGTGCGGGAGGTCGTAGAGGAGCCGGTCGCAGTCATCGAGCGTACGCGCGCGCACTTCCGCGCGCAGGAGGAGTCGAGAGGGCCGGACGCGCCCGCGCCGGGGCCGGACGAGCGGCCCCTCCTTCAGCCGCCGGTAGCGCCGCGCCCCGCGCCCCGCGCGAGCAAGAGGATGAGCAGAGTGCTGCTGGCGGTGGGGCTGGCGGCGCTGGCGGCGCTGGCGGGTGCGGCCTACCTTTACATCGCGCGCGGCGGGTGGGGCCGGGGTGAGTCGGCGGGCGAGTTCAGGTCGCTCGCCATCCTCCCGCTTAGCCAGCTCGGGGGCGGCACCGCCGAAGACGAGTACTTAGGGCAGGGGCTGGCCGACGCGCTCATCACACGGCTCAGCAACGTCCGGCAAGTCGCCGTGCGGCCGACGAGCGCCGTGCTCAAGTACGGCGCTGCCAAGCCCGACCTCGTAGCCGTGGCGCGCGAGCAGAAGGTGGACGCCGTGCTCGACGGCAGCTTCCAGCGCGCCGGCGACCGCCTGCGCGTGACGGTCCAGCTCGTGCGGGCCTCGGACGGCTCGCCGCTCTGGGCCGAGAAGTTCGACGAGCCGTTCACCGACCTCTTCGCCGTCCAGGACGCCATCTCGGCGCGCGTCGCCGAGGCGCTTGAGCTGCGCTTGAGCGGCGAGGAGGCGAGCCGCCTCGCGCGCCGCCCGACCGAAAGCGCGGAGGCGCAGAGGCTCTACCTGCTCGGCCGCTTCTTCTGGAACAAGCGCAGCCCCGACCATTTCGGCCGCGCCCTCGACTACTACCGGCAGGCCGTCGCCGCCGACCCGGACTTCGCGCTCGCCCACGCGGGCCTCGCCGAGACCTACATCCTCCTGCCGAACTGGACGGGCGCGAACCCCGACACAGCTTTCACCTCCGCCGAGGCGGAGGCGCGCCGCGCGCTCGAACTCGACCCGCGGCTCCCGCAGGCCTACACCGCGCTCGCCTCGGTGAAAATCTACCGCGACCGCGACTGGGACGGGGCCGGCGAGGACTACCGCCGCGCCATCGGCTTGAACCCGAACTACGCGACGGCGCGCCAGTGGCACAGCGAGTGGCTGATGATGACGGGGCATCTGCCGGAGGCCATCGCCGAGTCCGAGGCCGCGCAGCGCCTCGACCCGCTCTCGCCCATCATCACCTTCGAGTACGCCGTCATGCTCTACTTCGCGCGGCGGCATGACGAGGCGGCCGCGCAGCTTCAAAGGGCACTCGAACTGGAGCCGGGCCTCTATCGCGCCCGCGTCTTTCTCTCGCGCATCCACTTCGACCGCGGAGAGTACGAGGAGGCCATCCGCGAGCGGGCGCTCACCTTCAGCCGCGGCGAGGAGGCACCGGCCCGCCGCCTTGAGGCCGACTTCCTCGCGGCCTACCGCGCGGGCGGCCCGGAGGGCTTCCTGCGTCGGGCGCTATTGATGCGGCACGACCCCGCGGTGCCGCCGGAACACAGAATCGGCACCTGGGCGGAGAGCTGCGCCCGGCTGGGCGACAGGGAATGCACCTTCGAGGCGCTCCGCGAGGCGGAGCGCGCCCGCCACCCTATCGTTGACAGTATGATCGTTGACCCGTACTTCGACTTCCTCCGCGACGACCCGCGCTACGCGGAGCTGATGCGGCGTCTGAATCTGCGGCCGTGGGCGAACGCCCCGCGGCACCCGTAACATACCTGATGGAAGACACCGGCAGGCGCATCTACGAGTTCGGCCCTTTCCGTCTCGACGTGACCGAGCGGCGGCTCCGGCGCGGCCCTGAGGTGAAGCCGCTGGCGGACAAGTCCTTCGAGGTGCTCGTGGCGCTGCTGGAGAGGAGGGGCAGCCTCATCTCCAAAGACGAGTTGATGGAGAGGGTGTGGCCCGACGCCGTCGTGGAGGAGAACCAGCTCGCGAGTAACATCTCGCTCCTGCGCAAGGCGCTGGGGGACGACGCGAAGGCGCAGCGATACATCCAGACGGTGCCCAAGCACGGCTACCGCTTCAGGGCGGAAGGCGAGACGGTTTCCGATGAAGGCGACACGGAGATTGTCGTGGCCGAGCGGATACGCAGCCACATCATTCTCGAAGAGAAGTCTGAGCCCGCGCGCGAGGCCGGGGCCGGACCTGTGGCGGCCGAGGATGCGCTTCCGCCCGGTGCCGCCCTTCCCGCCCGGCGCCGTCGGCGTCTCGGCCGGCTCGCCGCCGCCGCGGGTGCCTTCCTCGCAGTCGCCCTGGCCGTCGCGGGCTGGTATGCCTTTAAGGGACGGGCCGCGCGCGCGCCGCTGCCGAGGTCGATAGCCGTCCTGCCGCTTAAGCCGCTCGTCGCCTCGAATACGGACCCCGCGCTCGAACTCGGCATCACCGACGCGCTCATCACGAAACTCGCCAATCTCAGGCAGATTGCCGTCCGCCCGACTAACTCGGTGTTGAAGTACACGGGCGAGGGGCACGACTTATACAAGGTCGGCGAGGAACTTGGTGTTGACGTGCTCCTCGACGGGCGCGTGCAGAAGGCGGGCGAGCGCATCAGGCTTTCGGTGCAACTCGTCAGGGCCGCCGACGGGGCCCCCATCTGGGCCGACACCTTCGAGGCACGCTTCACCGACATCTTCGAAGTGCAGGACCGCATCTCCCGCGAGGTGGTCTCGAAGCTCGCCCTGCAACTGACGGGTGAAGAGAGGCGGGGCCTCGCCAAGCGATATACCGAGAACCCCGAGGCTTACCAACTCTACCTCAAGGGGCTCTACCACTGGCGCACCTTCACCCATGACGGCCTGCTCAACAGCCTTAACTTCTACAACGCGGCGATTGAGAAGGACCCGCGCTACGCGCTCGCCTACTCGGGCCTCGCCAACGCCTACACCGTCATCGGCATCTACGGGCCGCTCCCGGCCGCCGAGTCCATGGAGAAGGCACGCCAGGCGGCCCGACGCGCGGTCGAGTTAGACGATAGCCTCCCCGAAGGGCATGCCGCGATAGGCGGCAACAAGATTTTCTACGAATGGGATTGGCCGGGGGCTGAGAGGGAGTTGAAGAGGGCCAAGGAGTTGGAAGGGCCCGAGGGCGTGAACGGGAAGAACCTGTACGGGTATTACCTCTGGGCCCTGGGACGTACCGACGAGGCTGTCGAGGAACTGCGCAAGGCCGCGGAGATGGCCCCACAGTGGCGGGTCCCGGCGCGCGACTACATCGAGAGCTTATACCTCGCCCGCCGCTACGACGAGGCCATCGACCGCTGCACGGAGGCGCTGCGGCTGGAGCCCGACGAGCCTTTCGTGCACTGGATTCTGGGACGCTCCCGGATGATGCAGGGCAGGCACGAGGAGGCCCTCGCGCAGTTCGAGCGGGGGCTCGGGGCGGCCGAGAAGAACGGGCCGGTCTCGGCCACCCAGGTGTGGCTGCTGTCGGGTCTCGGCTACGCGCACGCGCGGGCGGGCAGGCGCGACGAGGCTCTGAAAATCCTGGCCCGTATGCGCGAGAATCAAAGCCGGCCGAAGACCTTCTACGTCGCTCTGGTCTGGGCCGGACTAGGCGAGAGGGACCGGGCGTTCGCTCTGCTCGACGAGGCGTACCGCGAGCGCTACCCCTTCCTGTGGCAAATCAGGGTGCTACCCGAGTTCGACCCGCTCCGCTCCGACCCCCGCTACGCCGACCTGTTAAGGCGCATGAATCTCACACCCTAACCCGTGCGGCTGTGTCGCGAAAAACTCTCGACGGCCCTCTTGTTGTGCAGGTTGTGCGTCATGTCTTCCTACGTGAAGGTCGGCACAGGGTGGAGTATTTGTGCCGCGCAGTCGATTCTCAGGGCCAGGCCATCGAATTTATACTCGGCGCGAAGCGGGACGTTTCCGCGGCAGAACGCTTCTTTAAGAAGTTGGCGAGCGCCGATTGCCGACGCCACCCGTTCACCATGGGCACCGACGGGCACGCCTCCTACCCGTAGGCTTTCGCCGCCTCCGTTAATGAGAAAGTCCTAAAGGAATTGAGTCTCGGCACTTAATGAGGAAAGGACAGGTGAAGAAGTTAGACGGTAAGGACGCGGCAGGGCGGGCGGAGTTCGTCGCCAGCCTCTTCGGGGTCGCTGCTTAACGAAAGCCACAGAGCACCCCTTCTGGCCTCAAGGTAATTCCCGCAACACTACCATCGATTCCCTGCCGCCGCTCAGACCGCCCGAACTTCGGCGAGCCGCCTGACCGCGTACTCGTCATCCCAGCAGACGGCCGCCTCCCACGCGGCCGACGCTTGCGCGGCGATGTCGTAAGCGCCGTCGTCGAGGCCGGCGGCGTTGTGGGGCAGCACCAGTTCGAGGTCGGGAATGTCGACGTGCGCCTCGTCCCAGTCAATCAGCGCGACCCCGTCCGCGGTCATCCGGACGTTGCGCGGGTTGGGGTCGCCGTGGACGACGCACGTCTCGCGTCCGGCGAGCCGCGCCCACGCCGCACGGCATCGGGCGACGCCCTCACGCGGCATCGAGCCGAGGTCGATCTTCGTCCCCGTCTCGGCGTGCAGGAGGTCTGTAGACGACCGCCACCCCGGCCGCTGCGGCCAGCCCCGCGTCATCCGGTGGAGCCGGCGGAGCGTGTCCGCCACGCGACGCCAGTCAGCCTCCGTCTCGGGCGTTTTGCCCTCCACGTAGGTCATCACCACCAGACCGTCGGCGAACGGCCGTCCGTCCGTCGTCGGAATCGGTACCGGCACGGTCAGACCTTCGCGGTCGAGGTGTCGGAGGAGTTCGGTCTCCCACGCGAGGTCGGCGTCGCTCCTGGCACCGAGACGGCCGACCGCAAGGCGCCCGTAGACGCGCACGCTCCACACGTCGTTGGCGACCCCGCCGGCGAGCGGTTCGATGCGAGCGGCGTCAACACCCCACTGCCCGAGCGCCTCCCAACCCACCCGCCCCATCATGGTTTCCAATCCGTCCCTCTAATGCCCGGCATCACCGCCGCCTCCCGACGCCGCTGGCTTCAGCATGCCATGCATCCCGATCCAGCGCACGAAGGCGTCGAACCAACCCGTGCTCGTAGTCTCCTTCGGGTACATCCCGAAGCCGTGGCCGCCCTGTTCATAGAGATGGAATTCGACGGGGCGCTTCGCCGCCCTCCAGCTATCGACGAGCCCGTAGCCGCCGTTCGCGAAGAAAGGGTCGTCGGCGGCAAGGGCGATGAACAACGGCGGCGCGTCGGCCGGCACGGTGACCGGCGCGAGCGGGCCGTAGATGTTTCCGATGAAGGCCGGCTTCGCATCCTCGCCCGCGAGCGCGGTCGCCATCGTCAGCATCGCGCCCGCGGAAAAGCCGACCATGCCGATCCGGCGGGGATCGACGCGCCACTCGGCGGAGCGCTTCCGGATCAGCGCGAATGCCGCGCGGGCGTCGGCGATCTGCGGGGCGAGCCCGGCCATCGCCTTATCAGGGTCGGGGCGCGGCGGCAGCGGCGTCGCCGAAAACATCTCCCGCATGGACCGCTCGAACCCCAGCATGTCGGCCGGGGTCTGGTTCAAGCGGTACTTGAGGACGAACGCGGCGACGCCCCTTTCCGCCAGCGCGCGGGCGACGTTCCAGCCCTCATTCTCCATGGACAAGGTGCGGAAACCGCCGCCGGGCGCGACGACGACGGCGGCGCCGCTCGCCTTGGCGGGGTCAGGCAGGAAGGGTGTCAGCGTCGCGACCGTCACGTTGCGCGCAAACCGGCTGCCGTACTGGCTGTGCCAAGACTCAGGGTTCTTCGCGCCGGGCAGCGGGCCGGTCCCGAGTTCGATGGCGTCGGGCTGCGCGGGCGTGGCGATGGGCGTCATCCGGTCGTCTTGCGCCCGCGCCGGCGATGCGAGCGCGGCGACGAGCGCAAGCCCAACGATCACCAAACGAGAATAGGTTGACCACGCGCGAGCCCGCCTCGCCCAGAGATTCGACATTTGCCTCACGCCAGCTTCTCCTCCGACTGTGTATTGACTTCAGGATCAAGACATATTGTCCTACAGATTGAGCCGTGTCACGTATGGGCAAACGCCGAATCGAGGCCCCTCCGAGGCTTTTACAACGGGCGGCGCGGTGGTGACGCGCGTCAAGGGCAGCCAAGCGGGGTGGCATGTCCTATGCGGCGGCCGCGCGTGAACCCATAATGACTCTTATCGGGCTCGGATATCGAAGGGCAGATATCAGCCGCGGCGACGCAGATCACTACGCCGACATGGATGCCAGCACCTGTGTTCGTCCATGACAATCCGCTCTCCTGTTGACATTCGACAAGTAATCGAATATAACCCCGCCTTGTCGAATGTCGACGGGAAGACCATGGAGGGAAGACAGATGGACCTGTTGCAGGGGACGCTCGACCTGCTGGTGCTCAAGACGTTGCAGGCCGGGCCCACGCACGGCTGGGACATTGCCCAGCGGATTCAGCAGGTCTCGCGGGACGTGCTGAAGGTGGGTCAGGGGTCGCTCTACCCGTCGCTCCACCGGCTGGAGGCGCAGGGCTGGATCAGCTCCGAGTGGGGGGCTTCCGACAATAACCGGCGGGCGAAGTTTTACAAGCTGACGGCCGCCGGGCGCAAGCAGTTAGCCGCCGAGACCGAGTCGTGGCAGCGCTTCACCGGGGCGGTGGAGTTGATCCTGAAGACCAACTGAGGGGGAGGAGGCGGGGATGCTTTCCGGGCTGAGGGTGCGGCTGCGTGCGTTGTTCCGCAAGGCGGAAGTGGAGCGTGAGCTGGACGAGGAGCTGCGCTTCCATCTGGAGAAGGAGACCGAGCAGAACCTCGCGCGGGGGATGAGCCCTGAAGAGGCACGTCGCGCCGCGCTCGTCAGCTTCGGCGGGGTCGAGCGGGTGAAGGAGGAGAGCCGTGACGTGCGGGGCTTCCGGTTCTTCGAGGAGCTGTGGCAGGACCTGCGCTTCGGCGCGCGAATGCTGCTGAAGAAACCCGGCTTCACTTCCACCGCGGTCCTCACCCTCGCGCTCGGCATCGGCGCCAACACGGCCATCTTCAGCCTGGTTAACGAGGTGCTGTTGAAGATGCTTCCGGTCCGACACCCGGAGCAGTTGGTCCTCCTCGATTGGAGTACGGGGGGACAATTCATCTTCGCCTCAATGAGCGGGTCGATAACTCAGGACCCCGAGACAGGATTGCACATCGGCTCATCCTTCTCGTACCCGGCCTTCGAGCAGTTCCGCAGCCAAACCCAAACACTCTCAGACGTATTCGCCTTCGCCCCCCTGCCCCAACTCAACGTGAATGAGGGCGGCCAAGCGGAGATCGCCAGCGGGCAGCTTGTCAGTGGCGACTTTTATACCGGGCTGGGGGTGCAACCCGTCGTGGGGCGTGTGATCGGCCCCGATGACGACCGGGAGGCGGCCGATCCCGTCGCGGTCCTCAGCTACCATTACTGGCGAAGCCGGTTCGGCCTCGACCCCGACGTGGTGGGTAAAATCATCAGCGTCAACGGAGTCCCTTTTAACATCATCGGCGTCACCCCGGCGCAGTTTTACGGCGGGTTAGAGGTCGGCAGCTCTCCGGATTTATCGCTGCCGATGATGACGGGGCCGCGCATCAACCCCAGCCCGACCCGCAGGTCAGAGGCGAAGGAGTCATGGAGTTGGTGGGTCCAGGTGATGGGGCGGTTGAAGCCCGGCGTGAGCGCCGAGGCCGTGCGCGCCGAACTCGAAGGTGTCTTTCAGCAGAGTGCCCTTGAGGGCTGGCAGGCCGTGCCGCCGGCTCGACGCCCGCCCGATTACGGGCCGCGCGAGTTGCCGGGGCTGCGGGTGACTTCGGGCGGCCGGGGCCTGGCCTACCTGCGTGAAGGCTACGAGCGCCCGTTGAGGCTGATGCTGATCGTAGTCGGGCTGGTGCTGCTGATAGCCTGCGCCAACATCGCTAATCTGCTGCTGACGCGCGCGTCCGCGCGGCGGCAGGAGATAGCGGTGCGGCTGGCGCTGGGCGCAAGCCGCCTCAGGCTGATCCGGCAGTTGTTGACTGAGAGCGTGCTGTTGGCGGTGATGGGCGCCGCGCTAGGATGGCTGCTGGCCTGGTGGGCGAAAGACCTGTTACTGATGTGGCGCCCCTCGGGCAGCGGGCAACTCCAAGCTCACCTAGAGATGGATTGGCGCGTCTTCGCCTTTACCGCGGCCGTCGCGTTACTCACCGGCATCCTGTTCGGGCTCGCGCCCGCACTCTCGGCGACCCGCGTCGAACTGACCCCGGTACTCAAAGAGAACGCCCGCGGGGCGAGAGGGTCACTTTCCCGATTCGGCAAATCGCTGGTCGTCGCGCAGGTGGCCGTGTCGCTGCTGCTTCTGGCCGGCGCGGGGCTGTTCATACGCACGCTCTACAACCTGCACAGCGTGGAGCTGGGGTTTAACCCCGAGAATCTTCTGCTCTTCAAAATTGACCCGCGGCTGAAAGGCTATAAGGGTGAGGAGGTCGGCCGCCTCTACGAGCAGATGATCGAGCGCTTCGAGGCGGTCCCCGGCGTCAGGTCGGCGACGCTCTCGGAGTACGCCCTGCTCACCAACAGTGGGAGGATGGGTCCGGCCTATGTAGAAGGGCGTGCCCCACTGTCGCCGGCCGAGAACAACGTCTATCAGCAGCGGGCCAGGTGGAATTATTTCGAGGTGATGGAAATCCCCCTGCTCGCCGGGCGCGGCCTCACGCCGCAGGATGACGGGCGCGCGCCGAAGGTTGCCGTCATCAATCAGACGATGGCGCGCGTGTACTTCGGCGGCGAGAATCCCGTCGGCCGGCGCTTCGGGTTCGGCCCGGAGAAGAGCGGCGAGATCGAGGTCGTCGGCGTCGTCCGCGATGCCAAATACCAGGAACCGCGACAAGAGTCACCGTCCGTCGCCTACATCCCGTACACGCAAGAGTCGCTGGGGCAGACGACTTTCGCCTTGAGGACGGCGGGCGATCCCCGGCAGTCGGTCGAGGTCGTCCGCGAAGCCGTGCGGGAGGTGGATAAGGACCTGCCCGTCTTCGCCGTCAAGACGCAAGTCGAGCTGGCCGACGAGGCGCTCGGGCAGGAGCGGCTCTTCGCATGGCTGACGGGCGTCTTCGGGCTGCTCGCACTCCTATTGGCGAGCATCGGGCTGTACGGCGTGATGAGCTATGCGGTCGCCGAGCGGACGCACGAGATCGGCCTCAGGATGGCGCTCGGCGCCTCCCAAGGCCACATTCTCCGGAAGGTGATCGGTCAGGGCACGCTCCTGACCATCATCGGCATCGCGATCGGCCTGGCGGCATCCCTCGCACTGACCAGGTTCATCACGAGCTACCTGTTCGGTGTGAGCGCGATGGACCCGCCGACGTTTGTGGCGATTGTGGGGTTGCTGGCGGTCATCGCGCTGGTGGCTTGCTACCTGCCGGCACGGCGCGCATCAAAGATCGATCCGATGACGGCTCTACGCTACGAGTAACCGAATCGCCTCGGGCTTATTGGGAGAAGGTGTAAGGGGACGGCTTTGCACGAATATTCAACGTCGATTGAATAAATGTGAAAAGCCGTGACTTACTATATGGTTGGCGGGTGACTACCTGAGGCGGGCGGTAGAAATGTTAAGGATTAAAGCGGGGTCGCTGTTTGTGATTCTCCTTCACCTCGTCTGGCTGCACTGGCGCTAAAGGCGACATGCAGAGCCTCGCTGTGGGAGCACACCGTGTCAACAGAGAGCACAATGAGTTTTCACACAGTCTGACTTCCTTATGTGTCACTAACCTTCTATCGCTACGAGACTGGAAATGTGTGACCCGGACGTAATGATAATCATCCGCCGCGATAGCGTGAAACGTCGTGGGTGAGACTCCTAATCTGTGTGCGGGTTAAAACGCGCGCTGCTTACTTCGCAGGAAGGTACGAGCGTTCATGTCGGGATGCGCTGCACCTCCCACCGGCTGCCGCCGTCTCCAGTGCGAAGTAAATTATTCTCCTCGTCAACCGCCCACCCTTCACGAGAGTTCGTGAAACTGAGCGCCCTTAGACGCCGTGGCGGGTCGGGGAGACGTTTCCAGGTCACGCCGCCGTCGGTCGTATGCAGAAGTGCGCCGTCACCGCCGAGCACCCATCCTTCGGCGCGGTTATTGAAGCTGACACCGTAGAGCTCACCCGGCGGCTCTTTCGCAGAGGGGTCCGGGGGCGCCTCCGCGGCCGCCCCTCCCGACGACTTGTGCCACGTGCGGCCGTCGGTCGTGCGCCAGACCTGTCGGCCGCTGCCGACAATCCACCCGGTCTCCCTGTCTAAGAAGAACGCGCTGTAGAGCCGGCCGCGGACCGCGTCGTCGGGCACGACGGGCTGCCACGATTGCCCGCCGTCGGCCGTGTGCCAGATGCCCGCCCCGTAGCCCCACGCCTCCGTCTCGCCGACCGGGTAGATGCGGTGCAGCCCTTCGAAGGTGGCGAGGTTGGAATCCCCGCCGTTGTCGGGAACCAACTCCTCCCACGTCTCCCCGCCGTCGACGGTGCCTTGAATCTCTTCCCAACGGGCTTTGAGGTAGCCGACCCGCTCGCCGAAGAAGTCGAGGCCGAAGACGGGCGAGCCGACCCTCAAAGCCTCTTGCCATGTGCGCCCGCCGTCGCGCGTCCGCAGCACGAAGTTCGCGTGGCGCTGCGTGGCCCACTCGTCACGTATCGCCCACCCGTCCTTCTCGTTGACGAAGAGGATGGCCTGCACCCCGGCAACCCCGCCCCTGTTGACCGGCGTCCATGACTTCCCGCCGTCCCGCGTGGCGTAGAGGTCGGCGCCGAGGACGACCCACCCCGCCTCGCGGCTTAAGAAGTAAAGGACTGACGCCTCTTGCCCCGGCCCGCGGGGGGCGGCGGCTGGCCGGAGGGCGTGCGGCGCGGCGTCGGCGGCCGGCCCCGCCTTCGGGTCGCCTCCCGCCAGCGGGTTGCAGTAGCTCGCGCCGGAAATGGCGAAGAGAACCAGTGCGAGAACGTAAACTACTCCCTTCATGTCGTTGTCCCGTGTAGGTTCGGATCAGTTGCATTTCTTGTGCGGGTCGTTGAGCACGTCCCGGCCGGTCTCCCATCCCCGCTCGCGCTTGCCGGTAGCCTGGTTAATCTTCCAAGTCTTCCCGCCGTAGTTGCGGAAGTGCCACTTGCCGACCTTGTTCCTGACGGCGCCCTCCGGCATCGGCACGTCGTCGGGCTGGCCGCCGGCGAACCAGAAGACATCGTTGCCGCCGATGCCGGTGATGCCGCCGCCGGGTTGGTCGCGCTTCCACGTCGAGCTGCTGAGACCGGACATCTTATGTGCCGCCTACATTATGAGACTGCTTCTATTGACAGCCGCGACACGCGGATGTATCTTGCCCGCGCAATTTTCGCCGGCCGTCTCTGTTGGTCTAACGTAAGGGGCTGTTCGTCGCAGCAATCATGGTCGCCGGTTGAGTGACCGGTCCGGGAGCTCGCTTACGCCGCCTCCCACCTCTCACCCCGGCTCATGAGAACGTTTCGTTAGCCTCACTTAATCATCAGGTCCGTTCAACCTCGCTCACTTCAACGTGTCCGGAGCAGAGTTCCTTTTTTGAAGTCCGGGTTCTCCGCCCGCCGGGTGGGACCGACTCACTCCAACCTGAGGGTTTATGAAATTCGCGATTTGCACCATAGGCAAAGCGGCAGCGGTGACGTGCGTCCTCATCATCTCGCTTTTCTCTGCCGCCCCCGCTTCGGCCGGGGGTAAAGCGGGGCGGCCACGCGCGGAGGTTCGTTCCTTCAGCATTACCGACTTCAGCGCGGAGCCGTTAGGGGGCCGCCCTTCTCTTCGGCCGCGCGCGGACATGCCGTTAGACCAGCTCATCAAGTTTATCGCCGCCGACCTCGACAAATACTGGAGGGGGGTTTTCGCGGAGGCGGGCTGGGCCTACAGGCCGCCCAAAGAGATCAAGGTCTCCGACGTGCAGATAGATACTGCCTGCGGGAAGTCCGAAGCGGGGAACGCCGGTTACTGCCCGCCCTCACACAGCATTTACGCCGACTACAACCTGCTCTACAAATACTACAAAAAATTCGGCGACTTTACTGTTCTGGTCATCCTTGCTCACGAGTGGGGGCACTCGATTCAAAGTCAGGTAGGCATCACCAAAGTTAAATACGTCGGCATCCAGGTGGAGCTTCAAGCGGACTGTTTCTGCGGGGCGTATGCGAAGAACGCCGACAAGGCCGGCTACATAGAAGAGGGCGACCTGGATGAAGGCGTGATGGGCCTGTTCAACTTGAAGGACCCTGAAGAGATAAAGTGGTTTGATCCCAGGGCTCACGGCAGGGGCTTCCAGAGAATCAACTCCTTCCTCGACGGGTTGAAAGGCGGGCCGTACCCCTGCGGGTTCGTGGGCAACCTGCTGGGCATCTGGGAGGCGCAAGTCACCGAGCCCGGCTACCCCGTCAAGATAACCACACGCTTCAACGACGACGCCACACTCGACACCTGGTTGACCTCGTCCAGCGGCACCGTGCACAGCAGGTCTCAGTGGCAGTACGAGAAGGGGATTCTCACTCAGCGCGACCCGGTCGGCTACTCCAGCGGGACGATCAAGTGGCACGACGGGAAACACATTGAGTTGATGGTCATCCAGAATCAGGACGGCCTGTCCGCCCAGGGTCGCATCAGACACTATTACCGGCGCTGACCCGCAGTCCCGCGCCCCGCACACATTCCCGCAGCCGCATTGCGTGAGCCTACGGGGCAGGCTCGACCCGGAGGTCACTCGGGTCTTTGGGGTTGACCCACCTGTAACCTTTATCAGGGCGCAGGCCATCCGGAGTCTTGACGAGCCCCGGCATGAGCTTCACGCGGAAGTCTTTCGGGTCGGCAGGGTTGACCCACTGGTACCCGCTCTCGGGAAGGAGCCTGCCGTCTGCGGCCTTGTAGAGCCCCGGCATGAGCCGGACGCGGAGGTCGTGCGGGTCTACGGGATTAACCCACTGGTAGCCGCTCGCGGGGAGGAGTTTGCCGGCCGCGTCGCGTAATACGTGCGGGGGGAGTGGAAGGGCCGCCGCGCCCGCGGCCGGGGGGGACAGGCTGAGCGTTGGCAGGGCGTCCGGCCTACGTCCGACAGGCCGGGGCGTCGGCGGCGCTACCGGCTGGGCCGTCGTCGGCGCGAGTGGGCGGGCCGTCGCCGGAGCGACGGGGCGGGGCGCCGCCTCGGTCGTCGCCCCGGAGCGGATGATTATCACCGGGGGGGGCGCACTCTCGACCGGCCCTCCGGCCGGCGGTATGCCGGCCACTTCGCCGGTCGGCCTTTCCACCTGAGGCAGCGGAGTGCCGTAGTTCAATGCGATTTCGCCTTCCAGGTTCATGAGCCGTTCGCTCGGGCGCGAGTGGCTGCCGAGGATGATGTTGGTGAGTTTGTCGGCCTCGCCGTATCTTTCAAGAAACCGCCGCCAGACGCGGTGGCCCCTCGCCACGTCGAAACCACCCTCGTAAGCGTAACGCAGTCCGACGCGATCCGCCTGGTCTTCGTATTCACGGCTGAAGCCGTTCCTCCAGGCCGAGAGCCCCAGCGCAATGGACTGCTGCGCCGTCGGGTTCTTCGTCGCTCCCGCGGCCGCGGCGGCGGCCAGATTAATCCACATCTGCTGCTTCATCTGCCGGCGCGTGTGCTCGTAGGTGAAGTGCCCGAGTTCATGGCCCAGGATGATAGCCAGCTCGTCGTCCGACATGTCGCGCAGGAGGCTCGTGTGGACCCAGATCGCACCGTTCGCCATGGCCGAGGCGTTCCATTCTTCGCTCTCGACGAGGCGCACGCGCACCCTGTCGGACGGGATGTAAGGCGGCAGCAGGCGCGCCATGATGGCCCGCACGCGATCGACGCCGGGGCCGTCGCTGATGATGCGCCCCCCGTTCTTCATCTCGCCGTCGGCCGCCTGGACGAGCATCATCCCGTTACTCACCCAGAAGTTTTCCAGCGCGGTCGTGACCGTCAGGGCGTCGTGCTCGAACATGGCCATGCCGTTCGCTTTGACTTCGACCTGACTGGCGAGGAAGGTGCCGTCGGATTGCCTGACGCCTTTGACCTTGACCTCGGAGCCGAGCGGCGTCCCCGCGAGGCTCGGCACCTTTTTGAAGACGGTGGACTGGTTGGCGGCGATGCGCTGGCCTTCGACGATTAAAAACCCGCCCTTATAGTATTCGGCGTACCCGCTGATCGTCTGCTGCTTCCCCTGCGCGGACGCGCCTGAGGCCGCGAGCAGGCAGACGAGGGCGACGAGGCAGAGTCTTTTTAGAATAAGTGTCGGGTGCGAGCCTCTAAAGTGAAGAGAAGCGTTTCGCATGAGTCCTCGCTTTCTTTAAGGCTGGTTTGAGGACGCCGGAGCGATGCGCGCCCGAGGGCGGCGGCTGAAGACGTGGGCCGCGCTGTCACCCATGAGGTCGCCCGCTCTGAAAGACGGTTTATGGGCCTTTTCCGGACGAGCTGTCGGGTTGCCTTCCGGGACAGCCTGTCTGTCATGTGAAAGTTCGGTGCGACGTTCCCCTTCGAGGAGGGGGATTCACCGCTCGTGAGACGGCGGCAAATAATACAGACTATTCGGGTGAGAGTAAACACTTTTTCGCGGCCGCAGCCCGACCCGGGAGGCGAATTGAAAACCCCTTGTGGGAGCCCGCCCGCCGTGATACATTGCGCCCGCCTCGCACCCGCCGTCTCACCTTCTGAAGTGCCGGCGAAGAGTCCGAGTGCTCTCTAACTCGACCTTGACGTGCGGCCGACCGCAATCCGTAGCATCATGATCCCTTACCCATCGGAACGGATCCTCACAGGTGTTATCACGCCCCTCATCATGCTCTGCCACGCGACGGGGTTGGAGGCGCACGCTCAGGCGGGCCCCAAAAGAGCCGCGCAGGTGAGGGCCGCGTCGCGCGCGACTCGCTCGCAGCCGAAGGAGGGAAATGAGAGGGCGCGCGCGCTCGTGGAGGATGGATTACGTCGCGCCGACCAGAAGGACTGGGTCGCGGCCGTGGAGGCTTTCGGCCAGGCGCTCGCCATCAGCCCACAGTACGGGGATGCCTACATCGCTATGGGCGACACGTACATGGACATAGGTAAGTACGAGGAGGGCTTTAAAGCATACAGGCAGGCGATCAGCGTCACACCGTCAAACCCCGACGCGCACTACAGCCTCGGCGCTGCCTACAACGACATGGCGCAGTACGGCGACTCGTTCAAGCACTTCGTCCAGGCCATCCGCCTCAAGCCCGATTTCGCGGAGGCACACTACGGCATCGGTTACGCATACCTCAGGCTCGAAAACTACAGGGACGCACTCGTCTACCTGCGCCGCGCGGTGCAGATACAGCCCGATTACTGGGAGGCGCGCCTTGCTCTCGGCCAGACTTACCTCGGACTGCGGGACGTGAAGTCCGCGGAGAGGGAGCTCAAACTACTGGCGGGGAACGACGCCTCCGCGGCGGCGACCCTCGAAAAGGAGATCGCGGGGGCGCGGGGCGTTGCGCAGCCGCCCGACCGCGGTGAGCGGGATGGTCGTGCTGAGAGTGCGCCGCCCCCCGTCAAAAAATCTGTGACGACGAACGCCGAGCAGGAACAGGCTTCCGGCGACCCCGTCCGACCTGCCGCGCCGAATCAGGGCGGCGTTTCAACGCGCCCCCCCACGTCGGTGCCACGCCCGACCGCGCCGGGCGGCGACGCGGCGCTGACCGTCGAGCTGAGCTTCTGGGACAGCATCAAAAACAGTAGGGACCCGGAAGAGTTCACCGCCTATCTCAATAAATATCCCGAAGGACAGTTCGCGGAACTGGCGAAGATACGTATGCGCGCGCTCGCCGGTAAAAAGGAAGAGGCACCGGGCGGGGGCTCCGAGCCGAAGCCGCCTCCGCCCGCCGATGATGCTGCCGTGAACGCCACTTCAACGAAACCTCTCCCACCAACCGCGGCTCCCGACGGCATTGCGCGGCAGCCGAAGGAACAATCGGCGGAAGAGCAACCGAATAAAGAGCAGCCGTTGAAGGAGCAGCCGGCAGCCGACCAACCGAAGCCGAGCGGTTCCGCCGCCCCGGCCGCCGCCGAGACCTTAGAGGCAACGCTGGATTCGTTGCGAAGATTGCTCCCGTCAAAGTTCTCTTACAGGGTCAGGCTCACAGGTAATGCATCCGAGGCCGCTACCGCCGAAGTTAGCATCAACTACGAGCCGCTTAAATTTGAGGGCTGCACCGTCGAGTGGCGCGACCAGAAAGACACCATCCGGGTATCACTTTCCGAGCTCGACCCCGAAGCCGTCAGGGTCGGGCCACGGAGCAGGCCGGGCACCACATTCTCGATTGAGGTTTGGGACGTGAGCATCTCTGCGGCCGGGGGCAAGGGCGCGATCAGTGAGGCAAAAGGGGATGGAAGCGGCACAGTGAACAGCTACAACGGCCTCGACCTGCAATATGACAACAGGGAAAGGGCGGAAGGACTGGCAAGAGCCCTGCGACAGTCAATCAAGCTCTGCGTCGGAAAGCCTTAGCCCTTGCCTCAAGATCACTGCGTCGCCACATAAAGGTGCACGTGTCGCGCTCGGCCCGCGTCAGACCGCGTTGCAGCACGGCTTCATTATTCGAGGCGGCGAGAGCCCCTAAGACGACACTGGCCGACCCAAAGGCGCATTCACTGCTCTTCCCTCTTACTTCCTGAGCCAATCACGCTTTGCTTGATGCTTCCTCTTCTCTCGGCGTAGTGAAAGGACTTGTCGTTAGAGAAGGTTAAACTAAAAGGGGTACGAAACCGGCTCCTTCGCGTACCCAACTCTTGACTGCGAGCAGTGGAATTCTTAGCAGTCATAACTCCGGCAGGCTCTTCACCCCCTACCCTCCTGTTCAGGATGTGCGCGTAGCTCATCATCGTCAACACGTCCGCGTACGAGTGATGCTGCCGCCGACTTCGGGCGGGTCAAGTAGGTGATGCCAGTCAGCCCTGCGCTGATAACCTGGGGCCGAAAAAGGGGCTGCCCTGTTGAAGGAACGGGAATCCAAGGGGGCTGGCCGCGGCCTCGCGGTACACCGCGCGCATCTTCTTAACGACGTGCGTCCACAGCCACATGTTCCTGACCTCGGCCGCGGCCGCGACCCCGAGTCGGCGGCGGAGCCCCGCGTCCGTTACGAGCGCCAGTATCGAATCACCGAGCGCCCCGGCGTCTTTCGGGGGGCACAGAACTCCCGTCCGCCCGTGCTCCAGTATCTCCGCCGGCCCACCGACTTCGGCCGCGACGATGGGTAATCCGTAGAGCATGCCTTCGAGTATGACCATGCCGAAGGGCTCATACCAGCTAGGCACGGCCAGCACGTCGGCCGCTAAATACCAGTTCACGAGTTGCGCGGGGGTGAGCCAGCCGGTGAAATGAATCCGGTCGCGGTATCCTTTGAGTTCGGGCGGCAGCCACCAGTATTCCATGTCGGCGCCGCTGCAATTGCGGTGGCCGCCGGCCAAGACGAAGCGGGTAGCCGGTGCCCGCTCCAACACGCGGGGGATTGCGGAGATCAACTCCCTAACCCCTTTGCGCTCGACGAAGCGGCCGGTGTAGAGCACGAGTGGCGAGTCCGTGTCCCGACATTTATTTACCGCCGCGAGCGCGGCGGGGCTGTCGTCGATGCCGTTGCCGACGATCCGCACCCTGCCCCGCACCGCCGGGCAGTATTCGGAGAGCAGCTCGCTCTCGCTCCGCGTCAGGGCGACGACGCGGTCGGCCGAGCCGATGACCTCCTCTTGGACTCCCCACTGCGTGATGCACTCGGAGGGGCCGTGCCCGATCTCGTACTCGGCGCGGTCGAGCGAGTGGACGTGGTAGATGAGCGGGACGCCGGTGCGCTCTTGGATGGCGCGGGCGACGGGCCACAGCCAGTAGACGTGCAGGTGCACTACGTCCGGCTTCCACGCGCGCACGAGGCGCACCGCGGCCTCCACCGGCAGGTAGTTCGGTACGTGAAAGATAGTCACGCCGCCCTGCCGCGTGACCGCCTGCACGCGGTCATCGCCGTCGCCCGACTGCTCCGCTAAATCCGAGTCGGCCCCCGCGTATCCTGAACGCCCCATCTCGCCCGCGAGCAGCACGCCGACCGTGATCCCGGCGCGCGCCGAAGCGAAGGCCAACCCTCCCAGCGCCGTGCCCAGGCCGCCGTAGATAACGGGTGGAAACTCGGTGGTGAGGTGGAGGACGCGCATACCTCAGCATCCCGCGCGAATTGAAGCGAGCGCAGCGGAGAGCCACTGTGGGCGAATCCTCCGCTGCGCTCGGCGGGTGGGTCGGCTCGGTGAGTGTGTCTGACCGACGGCGGGCCGCCCCGGCGGCTTACGGCAGTTGCTTGAAGCGGATGCGGCGGAACGCGACGCGCGAGCCGAAGTGCGTTTGCAGGCCGATGAAGCTGGGCGCTCCGGGGGCCGAAGGCTTGCCGCGGTTCGGGTCGGCGTTGGTGAACTTGGCGACCTCGTCGCCGTTGAGCTTCACCGCGTAGTCTTGCCCGTTGACTGTTATCTCAAAGTCGTTCCACTGACCGGCGGGCTTCGCCGCCTTCTGCGTCAAGGTCTGGCCGCCTACGTCGTAGATGGCCCCGGTCTTGTGCTTGGGCAGGCCGTCGGGCTCGCCGAACTCGTCTATCTGCACCTCGAAGCCGAAGTGGACGCCGACGTAGGCCGTGTTGTTGTAGCCCTTGCTGTTCGGGTTCGGGAAGCGGACGAAGACACCCGAGTTGCCGTGATCGTCCCAGCGCAGCCATTGGAGGCGCAGGACGTAGTTGGCAGGCATCGGGTCGGTGTGCCAGAGCAGGCCGAGGTCGTTGCCGGGCGTGGATTCGAGCGTGCCGTCCACGACGATGAAGGAGCCGGGGTTGCTCTTATCGGGCGGCTGGTTCGTGATCTTCGACATGCTCCACTTGCTCATGTCGAAGCCGTCGAAGAGCGATGTGAAGCCGGGCTCGGGCGCGAAGGGCGTGGGCGGCGGGACGAGGTGGTCGCCGAGGCGGCGTGCGAGGGCGACGCCCGTCAGCATCGGGTTGGGCGAGCCGACAGTCGGGTGGAGCGCCGGGCCGGCCGCGTAGGTGTTGGGCGAGAAGTGGAAGCGGGCGTTGGCGTTCGTGACGGACTTGGTCGGGTCGTCGCCCATGACGAGCGTGCCGCCCTCGTGGTGGGTGGTGCCGAGGCCGTCGCGGCGCTTGGCGAAGGGCGCGACCGTGCTCGCCTTCTGGTTGGCGCCGACCTGCTGGTAGGCGCCGTCCACGAGCACCTGGTAGGGTTGGCCGTTGGCGAAGACGAGGGCCGCGTCGTCGGCCGTGCTGTCCATCGCGTTCCAGAGGTCGAGGTCTTTGGCCGTCGGGTTGATCTTGACGAAGGCGCGCGGCAGGCCGAACTCGTCATTCGTGCCGGAGAGCGAGACGAGGCTCGAAGGGTTGTTCGGCTCCATCTCGCCGATGCCGCGCAGGGTGATGACGACGTGGTCGTCGTTGGCGGTGAGGAAGGGCTTGAAGAGGTCGAGGCTCGGCACCTTCTTGAACAGCTCGGGCTCGGTGTCGGTCGTCGGCCGGTCGAGCCCGGCGGCGGTGATCTGGATGTGGTGGTGGCCGAGGCTGTTGTCGGCGTGCTTGTGTCGCCCCTTGAGGAAGAGGGCGGACGCCTGCAACTCGTTGGGCAGGCCCGCCGGGAGCGAGGCGCGCGGGATGCGGATGGTGAGGTTCGAGCGCAGGTGCGCCATCAGGTTCTTGCCGATTAGCGCGGCGTTCTTCAGGTCGGGGAAGGAGACGAGCGCGAGGCGGGCGCTCTCGATGGTGCCGAGGGCGATGACGACCTTGCCGCCGTCCGGGACGGGAATGTTCCCCTGGTCCGTATCCAATGAGACGACCCGCCAGTCGTCCCCGTTTTGGACGGTGACGAGCCGCTTGACGTGGCAGTTCGGCACGATCATGAGCCGCTTCTTCACGTCGTCGCCGTTCGACTCGGACTGCGCGGCGCGGCTGGCCTCGGCCATGATGGGCACGCTGCTGAACTTGTTGAAGGGGAAGAAGCCCGAGCGCGGCTGGCCCGCCTGCACGGCCAGCGGGGCTTCGAGTTTGAAAATCTCGGAGCCGGGGCCTGCGGGGACGTTCTCGACGTGCTGCGGGAGCTGCGCGAGCGGGATGGCCTCGGGTATCTTGTTGGCGTTGACGCCGTCGAAGAGCATCTTGCGCAGGGCGGTGTGCAGCGCGCCCTGGATGAAGTCGTTGGCGGCGCTGACGCCTATCTGTCGGCTTGCTTGGGTAAAGTAACCGTCGGGCTTGCGCAGGTCCGTGTTCACGGACGCAGGCCAGGTCTGCGTCTCCCCGTCGAGCAGGAGCGGCGACCAACCGCCGAAGTAGATAGAACGCCCGCCGAGGCAGTAGGCGAGGCCGGGGAAGCCCTTCGGCACGTCAGTCTGCCAGGGCAAGCCCCAGACCTCCGCGCGCGGGCCGGGGTCATGGACGGCAGGCGGCGGCGGGTTCAGTCCGAGCATCGGCAAATTCTGCACGTGCTCGGGCAGCAGGAAGCGCCCCGCCTCCAGCACCAGAATGCGGTGGCTGTGCGTCTTGTCGTTGTAGAGCAGGTGCTGCGCGAGGACGCCCCCGAAACTGCCGCCGCCGAGGATGATGAGGTCGAAGGGGCGGGCGTCGGGCCGCACGCTCTTGTCGGCGCTGCGCAGCGCCTCGTCGAGACCGTTGCAGGTGAAGCGCCCGAGCACGTCGCGGGTGAAATCCGTGACCGGAGTATTTGGACTTGTCGCCATGTGTCACCTTCCCGGATGTGAAGCGAGGAGAACGCTTGGAGGCACTGTGCTGTGGGGGTGGGTTGCGGGCCTTGCGTTAGACAACAGGCGCGGGCCCGCTGCTCCGGGCGCTTTAGCCTCCGCCACCGAATGTCACCCCGTCAAGAGTTAACGCACCGTTTCCCCGCCGCAACTATCACCCCTCAGCCTCAGCGCCTTGTTACACGTGTGCCGGAAGACCGTTAAATCAACGCCGCCATCTTGCGCGCGCCGACGAACCGACGGTTGACCTCCTCCCAATTCACGTTCTGCATGAACGCCTCGACGTACTTCGCCGCCGCCGACCCGTAGTCCATGTGGTAGGAGTGCTCGTACATGTCGAGCACGAGTAGAGGTCTGCCTGCCGGCGCGTTGTGCATGTGGTCCCACGCCCAGTAGTTGTGAAGCTCGCCCGTGTACAGGTTGAAAGTCAGCACCGCCCAGCCGGAGCCGCCTGCGAGCGCCTGCGCCGTCTTCCTGAACTCCGCCTCCCACGCCTCGTAGCTGCCGTACCACTCTTTGAGTGCGCCGAGCACTTCGCCGCCGGGCTTGTTGTCGCCGCCGAGGTTGGCGAAGTAGTGCTCGTGCAGGACGACCGAGCCCGTGCGGTGCAGCTCCTCGCGCTTCAGGTCGCCGTAGACGTAGGCGGGCAAGTCCTTCTCGCGCATCATCGCGTCGAGCCGCTTCTCGACGAGGTTGAGGGCGCCCACCGAGCCGCCGTAGTTGTTCTCCCAGTGTGAGCGAATCAGCTTCTCCGACAGCCCCTTGAGCTTTGCCGGGTCGAACGGCAGAGGCTTCGGCTGGTGCTGGCCGCGGAATGCCCGCGCCGCCTGCGGGACGGCCGCGGCAGG
>DASZEK010000055.1:0-62001 GCA_035941045.1 Pyrinomonadaceae bacterium
GCCGCGACCGCCGCCAGTTCCGTCAACTCGACCGGCTTCGCGACGTGCATCTGGTAGCCGGCCTGGAGAGCCTGAAGCCTGTCCTCGGCGCGCGCGTAGGCGGTCAACGCGATTGCGGGCACCCTCCCCCCTCGTTCGGCGGCGAGGGCCCTGACCTTTCGGATCAGGGCGTAGCCGTCCTCATCAGGCATCCCGATATCACTAATCAGCAGGTCCGGCGGTGACTCGGACAGCATCGCGAGCGCCTCCGTCGCAGACCCGGCGGTCGCCACCTCCGCCCCGCACCGGCCGAGGCCCGCCTTGAGCATCCCGAGCGTGTCGGGTTCGTCATCGACAACCAGGACGCGCAGGCCGTCGAGTCGTTCGGGTCTGTCAAAAGCGGGCGGCGTGTCTCGCGCCGCCGGGCGGACACGCCCTTCGGATCTCTCGGGAGCGTAGACCGGCGCCACCGGCAGCAGCACCGTGAAGGTCGCGCCCTGCCCCTCGCCCGCGCTCTCTGCCATGACCGTCCCGCCGTGAAGTTCGACGATGTGGCGGACGATGGAGAGGCCGAGGCCCAGCCCGCCGTGTGCGCGGGTCGTAGTGCCGTCGGCCTGCCGGAATCGGTCGAAGACGTAGGGCAGGAACTCCGGGTCTATTCCGGCGCCCGTGTCGCTCACCGCGATCTCGACGTGAGAGCTGACGCGCTCAAGCTTCACTTGTATGCGCCCGCCGCGCGGCGTGAACTTGACGGCGTTCGAGAGCAGGTTCCAGACCACCTGCTGGAGCCGCACGGGGTCGCCCGAGACCGTGACGAGCCCCGTGTCTATCACCTTCTGCACGCGCACGCCCTTCGCCTCCGCGCCCGGCCTCACCGCCTCGACGGCGGCCTCAATGAAGGAGTTCGGGTCCACGGGACGCACGTCGAGGCGGAGCTTACCCGAGATGGCGCGAGAGACGTCGAGCAGGTCGTCGATGAGCTGCGCCTGCGCGCGAGCGTTGCGCTCTATCTTGTCGAAGGCGCCGGCCGCCAAGTTGGCGTCGAGCTGCCCGGTGCGGAGCATGTGAGCCCAGCCGAGAATGGCGGTCAAAGGAGTCCGCAACTCGTGCGAGACTGTTGCGAGGAACTCGTCCTTGAGGCGGCTCGCCTCTTCCGCCGCGGCCCGCGCTTTCTTCTCGCCCGCGAGCAGGCGCTCCCTTTCCACCTCGGCACGTTTGCGCTCCGACACGTCGCGCGCGATCCAAAAGACGGCCCCCTCGGTCATCGGAGAGACCCGGCCCTCGAACCAGACCTCCTCAGCCCCGATTCTGAGTTGATACTCGACCGTGTGCGTCTGTCGCGTCTCCAGCGCCCGGCGGACGTGGCTCAGGAAGAAGTCGGCCTGCTCCGCGGGGAGCACCTCATGCAGCGTCCGGCCGAGCACTTCGTCGGGCGGCCTGTAGAGTAGCCGCGGGTCGGTCGGGGCGATCTCCAAGTAGCGGCCGTCGGCGCCGAGCACGAACACGACATCCGTCATCGCCGCGAACAGCGCGCGCAGCCGCGCCTCGGACGACCTGAGCGCCTCCTCGGCCTTTTTCTGCTCGGTGATATCGACCGCCACCCCGCCCACCATCAACCGCCCGCCTTCGGGGCCGAGGATGGGGAACTTACTGACGAGCGAGTAATGAGTCCCGTCCGCCTGTTCCAGAACCTCGACCGCCAGAGCGCCCGCCCCGCCTTCGAGCGCCCTGCGGTCATTCTCGCGGAACTGTGCGGCGGTCTCCGGCGGGAAGACCTCCCCGTCGGTCTTGCCGTAAAGCTCCGTGCGGCCGACGCCGAAAGCCCGCACCGCGGCCTCGTTGGCGTAGACGTAGCGCCCTTCGAGGTCCTTGATCCACGCCAGCCCCGGCAGGTTCTCCATGAACATCGTGAAGCGGTGCTCGGTCGCCCGCAGTTCGGCCTCGGCCCGCTTGCGCTCGGTGATGTCGCGCGTGAAGCAGCGCGTGTGGACGAACTCCCCGTCCCGCCTGCGCACGTTGGAGCTGATGAGGACGTGCCTGATTGAGCCGTCCTTGCGGCGCAGGCGCGCCTCGTAACTGTGCAGCGTCTCGTCGCGGGTGAGCCGCGCGAGGATGTCTTCGATGGCCTCCCGGTCGGCGTGGAACTCGGCGATGTGGCGCCCGACGTACTCCTCACGCGCGTAGCCGAGCAGGTCGAGCTCCGCCTGATTCGCCCACAGGATGGTGCCGTCGGCCGCCACCCAGTGCAGGCCGACGGCCGAGTTATCGATGAAGTCGGTCAGCTCCTCCTCGCGCCGGCGCAGCGCCTCCTCGGCGCGCTTCCGCCCGGTGATGTCGCGCGCGATTGTCGAGGCGCCGATGATCGCGCCGTCCGGCTTCCTGATGGGGGAGATGGTGAGCGAGATGTCCACGAGCGTGCCGTCCTTGCGGCGGCGCACCGTCTCGTAGTGCTCGACGCGCTCGCCCCGCCGGATGCGGGCCAGGATGTCGGGCTCCTCGTCAGGATGGTCTTCGGGGATGAGCATCGTGACGGGCTGCCCTATCGCCTCCTCGGCCGTGTAGCCGAACAGGCGCCGGGCGCCGGGGTTCCAGCTCGTGATGCGGCCGTCGAGCGTCTTGGTGATGATGGCGTCGTCGGCCGAGTCGATCAGCGCGGCCAGCCAGTAGGCGGCCACGTCCGGGCTCAGCGGGCTTTCGACGTTGGCGCCGGGCTCGTCGGCGGGCAGAGAATCAACGGGCGCTTCCTCGGGCATAGGCGGACTCAACCGAACGCGTCTGCGTGACTTCCGACCTTGGGAAAGCGGGTTAGGGCTTAAGAGTATAAACCGACACGGTAAGGATTCCTACGCTCTCTGTTGTTGCCGCCCGGGCCGGGCGGCGTCTCTCGACTACCCCCGGGAAAAGCTTTAGTATGTGTGCTCACCGCCATACAGCTCTATCAGACAGGAACAAGCGTGGTTGCGAGATGAACACACCGGGACCCTCGGCAGACGCCGGCCATTACCTGCGGCAGCTGGAGGCGGTCTGCACGAACGCCACCGTGGCGCTCTTCGTCATGGACTCCCACCAGCACTGCACCTACATGAACCCGGCGGCCGAGCTGTTGACCGGCTACACAATCGCCGAAGTGCGGGGGCGCCCGCTCCACTACTTCGTCCACCACAGCCACCCCGACGGCACGCCCTACCCGCTCGAAGAGTGCCCGATAGACCGCGCGCTGCCCGAGAACAACCAGGAGCAGGGCGAGGATGTCTTCGTGCACAAGGACGGCCACTTCTACCCCGTCGCCTTCACCGCCAGCCCGCTCAGGGAGAACGGCCGCCCCGTCGGCACCGTCATCGAAGTCCGCGACACCACCGAGGAGAAGCGGGCGCAGGAGGAGCTGCGCCGTTCGGCCGAGCGCCGCGCCAACATCCTCGACCGCATCGGGGACGGCTTCGTCGCCTTCGACCTCGACTGGCGCGTTACCTACATCAACCGGGAGGCGGCGCGACTGGTGTCGCGCTTGCAGAAAGATGCGGGGGAGCTGGTCGGGAAGAACATCTGGGAGGAGCTGCCGGAGCTGGTCGGCTCGAAGCCCTACGAGGAGTATCACCGCGCCGTGGCCGAGCAGGCGGCGGTCAACTTTGAGTTCTACTACCCGCCCATCGACTCCTGGCTCGAAGTGCGCGCCTACCCCTCGCCGGACGGCCTCTCGGTCTTCTTCCAGGACGTGACCGGGCGCAAGCGCGCCGAGGCCGCGCTGGGGCGCTACCAGCTGCTCTCCGAGATGGCCCGCGATGTCATGCTCTTCGTGCGCCCGGACGGCCGCATCGTCGAGGCGAACCGGGCCGCGGAGAGGGCATACGGCTACACCCACGAGGAGTTGCTCTCCATGACGGTCGCCGACCTGCGCGCCCCGGAGGCGGCCGAATCTCTCCCGGAGCAGTTGCGGCAGGCGAACGAGGGCGGCGCCCTCTTCGAGACCACTCACCGGCGGCGCGACGGCTCCACCTTCCCCGTCGAGGTCAGCTCCACGGGCGCGGACATCGGCGGCGAGCGCCTGCTCTTCAGCGTCGTCCGCGATTTGAGCGAACGGAAGGCGATGGAGGACGAGTTGCGACGCGGGGAAGACCGCTTCCGCTCGCTGCTGGAGAACGCCAACGACATCATCTACTCGCACGACCTCGGGGGCTCGTTCCTCTCCATCAACCGGGCCGGGGTGGATGCCACGGGCTACACGCGCGAGGAGATTCTCGGCGGCCTCAACATCGCGCAAATCGTCGCCCCCGAGCACCTGGAGCTGGCGAGGCAGATGACGGAGCAGAAGCTACGCGACCCCTCGCCGACCGTCTACGAGCTGGACATCGTGGCCCGGGACGGGAGCCGCCTCACGCTGGAGGTAAGCACAAGAGTCACGTCTCCGAACGGGGGGCCGCCGGTCGTCGAGGGGGTGGCGCGCGACATCACGGGCCGTAAGAGAGTCGAAGAGGAGCGGGAGAGGCTCCGGCGGGAGGTCATGGAGGCGCAGCGGACGCTGCTGGCGGAGCTTTCGACCCCGCTCATCCCGCTCGGGGAGGGCGTCGTGGTGATGCCGCTGATCGGGGCGATGAACGCCGAGCGGGCCTCGCAGATGCTCGACGCGCTGCTGAGCGGCGTCAGGAGG
Source organism: Pyrinomonadaceae bacterium (assembly GCA_035941045.1). Classification (GTDB taxonomy): domain Bacteria; phylum Acidobacteriota; class Blastocatellia; order Pyrinomonadales; family Pyrinomonadaceae; genus QHXN01. Next base: position 4,625 of record DASZEK010000055.1, read on the forward strand.
AACGAGGCGAGGGTGGCGATAGTGGACGTGACCGGGGTCCAGACCGTGGACACGCACGTCGCCAACATGCTGATGAGGGCGGCGCAGTCCGTGAGGCTGCTCGGCGCGGAGGTGATAATAACGGGCATCAGGGCGGGGGTGGCGCAAGCCCTGGTACAGCTCGGCGTCGATTTGAAAGGCATGGTGACGCGCAGGAGCCTCCGGGACGGCATCGAGTACGCGGAAGGGGTGGCGCGGCGGCGTCCGGCGCGAAGTAGTTAGACGCTTGCGTGTGTCCGAGGACGAGGTCGCGATGAACGAAGGGGAGTCGAGTGAGGCGGTAAGGGAACCTCGGTCTACGCGCCGCTACTAGGCGCGTCACGTGGCGTGCCTTCAGTTCGTCAAGCGGCTCTCCGATGAGCACGGAGTTGACGGCGCCGGGCGCTGGCCCACCATCATCTGTCAGACGCGGGGCGTCAGCGTGAGTGGGCTCGGGCTGCTCGTGCCCGCCATGCGCGAGGATGACGAGAACTTCTTCGGCATGAAGGGGCCGGTGCTGGTGACACTGGCGCTGCCTACGGGTGCGGTCTCGGCGAGGGCCGTGGCGGTTCGTTACGCCCGCCGCGGCTGGACGCCGCTAGTAAACCTTGCGGATAAGGGCCGCGCCGCTTGCGGGTCGGGGCAGGCCGTCGTCGGGCGCGGCGGCAGTATAAGGCAACTTCACACCGCACCGCTCACTTCACGCGCCACGCGGTCGCCCGATTCGAGCGCCCCCTGCATCCACCCGTCGATCCACACGGACGTGTGCTCGCCCGCGAATCAGCCGTCGTGCTGAGCGAGGCGCGATCCGCAAGACGTTAGCCGCCCCGGAGCGCGCTCGTCACCGCAACCGCGTCCTGCCCTTCCCGCAGCATGAGGAAGACGGAGGGGGCAGGGGCCCCGCGCCCCTCGCCGGGCAGGAAGGCGGTGCGGTCGCGCTTGCAGGCGTAGACCGCCGGCCACGCGGCCAGCGTCTGCCGCCACCTCAGCCGCTCGGCCTTCAGCCCCCGCTCGCGCCGCTCCTTTTCGGGGGCGGCCCTCGCCGCGCGCCGACTCCGCCAGGGGATGGTCACAAAGCCGACGAGGGCGACGAGGCATCCGCCGAGCAGGTCGACCGCCGAGCCTTTGCCGTCGTGGTCGTTGTCGGGAGCCGTGGTGAACAGGTCGAAGGGGTCGAAGCCGTAGCCTTTCGGGGAGGCGTGCAACTAGAAGGCGTACAGCTCCGCGAAAGTACGAACCATGTCGTCCTTACCGCACTGTGGGCATCGAGGTGTAGCAGTAGACACTGGTTAGCGACGAGCAATGATCCGGCGGGCTGTAATCGCCGACGGATGTCACCGGCCATTCAGCACACGCAACGTGTAACAGCTTACCCGCACAGCCCTCTAACGCCCATCCGGCTGCATGACGGAAAAAGGAATGCGCCCGGAAACGGCGGCATTTTTATCTGCTCGATTATCCTTCTAATCCTCGCTACCAACAATAGGGTTGTGATGTGATGAAGCAGGCCCCAGAAGAAGCGGCCCAACGCCAGGCATCACCCGCGCCCCTACGCAACTATCATGAGAGGAGTGCTGAAGGGGCGTCGGGTGCATGCCGTTGTTAGATGCGGCGGTCCATTAACGGAGGTCATATCTGCTCGACGTTCTGTTCATTAAGCGGCTTCTGACCCACATAAAAGTAGCGATTGCCCCATGAGTCTGGCCGCAACCGAGTCGCAAGTTGAGAAAGGCGTCGCACCGCATATAGGATTACAGCCCGCATATTCATCTCTTCTCCGCGAGGAATCTTGCTCGGTGCGGGCCATGCCACTTCACTTAACCTGTACTCTATTTCTTTCAAACCCAACCGGGAGAATAACGCCTTTTGCCCTTTACTTGTCGCAAGGATGACATGCTCCGGGGAGGTGTGAATTACCTTAGAGCGTCTTAGCAAGCGAGAACAACGAATAGTTATCGTGAAAAGATTGCTGTTAGCCTCCAACGGCCCTTGCGCGATGAGCAGCCCGCCGGGCTTTATTAAGCTGAGTATGTACGGCATCTGTTCATCTATTTCAGTGAGGTGCTCAATCACGTCCCCCAGATGGAGCACGTCAGCTAAGTGAGCCGTTAACAGCGGGCTGCCCGGTTGCACGACCGGCGCTCCAATTCTTTTCTCCGTTGCCTGCGCGACATCCGAGTTGACCTCAACTCCCATCGCCCGCCACTTGAGTCTCTTAGCTTCGACTAACAGCCCCCCCTCACGACAGCCATAATCAACAAACGTGCCCGGCAATGGCTGCTTACGCAGCCATTGAATCACCCTGCCGGGCTCGCCGGGCTCATTCTCGGTGGGATTTTCCGACAACGCCCCCTTGTATGCTGTGTCATAGATTCTATTGACCATCTCATTAGACGGCATGGGGTGACAGAACAAAGATTTACAGGAAACGCACTCAAGATAAGGGAGGCGATGTCCGTTGTAGAAAATCTCCCCGAGCCAGGACGGGCGCACCGCATTAGAGTTGCAAAGTGGACAAGAACTCATACTACAAGCCACCAGCTTATCTCAATAATAACTGATCATATAAAATGTTCACCTCAATGATCGCAGCGCGAGCATCTAACGCCCGGCATCACCCGCCCGCGCAACTGAGCAGCCCTCCAAGCTAACGGATGACATCCGAGCTGAATTGGGTCGGGTGCATGCCTTTGTTAGATCGCGTTCGGGTCAAAGGGCTTGCCTGATGACTCGCACGTACACGGCCCGGTCGAAGGTGAACGGGCCCACTCCCTCGAAGCCCTCGGCATGGATTATACCCTCGTAGTCATTCTCGTAGCCGAAATCGCGCCAGATGATTCTGCCCCCGGCCCGCTCCACGACGAGCGAGACTGCGCCGCAGCCGATGTCGCCGCACTCCGGGCAGACGTACAGGGTGCGGCGGTTGTCGGGCAGGTCGGCGGGCTCTTCGAGCAGGAGCCGGCGGGCGGCCTTCGCATTCTCTTCGGGAACGAGCCAGCCCAAGCAGGACACCTGATCCCCTACCGCCTCCGACAGCGGCCGGCCGTCTACGATAAAGTCAAGGAAATCTCTCTGCGTCCGGCCTCCCCCGCCCTCGCGCCTCTTCCACTCAAGCCTCAGCTCTGACACTTCTTCCATTGGTATTCAACAGCAATCTAACGCCCGAATTAACCGGGCGGCGCGAAATTACACAATTGACATCGCAGAGAGCACCATGAAAGAGATGCTATCGCCGCTCCGGTCGAATGAGTTGTTAGACGGCGGCTCAGCCATCCAAGCTTTACAGGCTCTTGTTTACTTAAATCCCTTCGGTGCGTCTAGAAAAGTTCTGTTTATCCACCCTCAATAGTAGATTATCTCTCTATATGTCCACCACATCTGATGCTCTGGCATATTCTTATCGTAATGCTGATGTCTTGCCGCTTTCCTAACAAGCCAGTTTCCTCTGGAGTCATATTTATAATCTGAGTAAGTCATTTCATCGTCGACAGAACCCTTCGCGCTGTACCACACCTCTCGTTCAACGGCCCCCTTCGCATTATATGTATAAGATATTCTCCTGATCGGCGAGCCGTCTTTAAGACTATAGAGACGTTCCTCTTCAAGCCTATCGCTATTACCGTACGAATAAACAGTGCGCCACTGATAAGGGTGTTCTCTGATCAGCCTCTCGGTTCTCCGCCCAAGCGTGTCATATTTATACTCCTCTTGGTAAGGTTGGCCAGGAACCGGGTATTTCGGCTCCCCACTGTTTGTGGCCCTCCCATCGAACCACTGATTTACAATTCTATTTCCTTCAGCGTTATAGCAATAGACAATCTTGGGTGGGCCATACAGATATGTTTCCTCCGTCCTATCACCTTTTTCGTTATATGAGATGGTCAGGTACGGCGACCCTCGCCCTTCCTTGAAGCGCCCGGCCTTATACTTTGGCGTCTCCTCGGTCTCGTGAAATCTAAATTCGAGGACGGTGCGCACAGGACCAACAAGTCCGTCATGCCGGAGGTCTGACTTTCTCTTAACCTCAAGTATAGGAAGAAATGTCAAAGTTAAAATAAAGACGGCAATGAATTTCATAAGTCTTTGCTATCTGCCCGTCCAAAGCACATGCTGTCTAACGCCCGGATTCACGCGCCGCGACGAACCTTTGGATTGCGAACGTCTCGCGCATGAAGGCCGCGCCGTTCGCGGTCGGGTGCATACAGTTGTTAGACCGCCCCAGGGCGTTGTTGCATAAAAGGTCGCGGAGGCAGTACGTCTGCTAAGTTCGATGCGTGACCAACAGACGGAAGCGTCAGTACCGCATCCGCAACTGGCGCGACTATAACTCAGCACTCGTGCGGCGCGGAAGCCTTACGCTGTGGGTAGAACAGAGCGCCGTGGACAGGCGGCGCGACACGGCCGCCCCCGTGACACGAGGCCGGCGTCGCTTCCACTCCGACCTCGCCATCACCTGCGCCCTCACGCTCAGGGAGGTCTACGGCCTGCCGCTGCGAGCCACACAGGGGCTCGTCTCGTCGGTGCTACGGCTACTCGGTGCGAACTTGACCGCGCCGCACTGCTCGACGCTGTCACGCCGGGCGGCACCTCTCGACGTGCGGCTTCAGCCGCACGCGAAGGGGTCGCTGCACCTGGCGGTGGACTCGACCGGGTTGAAGCTTTACGGCGAGGGCGCGTGGGAGGTGCGACTGCACGGCAAGGAGAAGCGGCGGACGTGCCGACGACGCAGATTTACACGCACGTGCTCAACAGAGGCGGCAAGGGCGTGAAGAGCCCGCTGGAACTCTAAGGCCCGAGAAGGGCGTTATTCGCGGCCATGACATGAGCCCGCAAAGGAGCCGATTCTGGATATTTCTGGGGCAGGTCAAGTATTGCCGCGTACTCTCAGGGGTGAGGGTGTAGACCGGTCTCGAAAACCGGAGTGGTCGAAAGGCCACCGCGGGTTCGAATCCCACCCTCTCCGCCACATTTTCAATCGTAGTCGGATGAAGAAAGAGGGGGCTTGAGATTGCGACATCTCAAGCCCCCTCTTTCTTCTTGTCTCGCCCCTTACGTTAATTCTCTTTCTTCTTGAGCAGTTCGACGACGGCCTGCGCGATTTGCGCGGGGTTGCGGAGGGCGGGCGTCTTGAGCCATTCGCCGGTGGCCTCGTTGCCGATGATGAGGATGCCGCTGTGCTGCATCTTGTCTTCGACGTAGCCGCCGAGCTTGTAGAGCACCCAGTCCACGTTCTGCTTCTCGCCCGTCAGGAAGTACCAGCCGGGGCGGGCCTTGAAGCCGTCGGCGTACTTCTTCAGCTTCTCGGGCGTGTCCACCGTAGGGTCAACGCTGATGGAGATGATGTGCACGTCCTTGCCGACGCGGTCGCCGAGGTAGCTCTGCACTTTGGCGAGGTTGGCCGTCATCGGCGGGCAGACGCCGGTGCAGGTGGTGAAGACGAAGTTGATGAGGACGACCTTGCCCTTGAGCATGTCGTCGTAGAAGTGGACGGGCTTGTTGTCCTGCGTGATGAGGACGTGGTTGGGGAAGTACTTGGCCGAGGCGCCTTGGGCGGAGCCGGACTCGCCGCCCGCCTTGGGCATCGGGAGGGAGACTTCGCCGGAGGGCTTCGAGGCGGCGGCGTCGGGTTTGGCGGCGGCGTCGTTGATGACCTTGACGAGCGAGGAGGCGGGCGCGAGCCCGTAGGTGCGCGTCCAGTGGCCGGCCGGCTCGTTGCCGACGAGAATCATGGGCGTGTGGTCGTTCTTGTCGGCGGTGGCGGCGCCGAGCGACTTGAGCAGCGCGCTGATCTCGGGCTTGCCGCCGGTGACGAAGGTCCAGCCGGGCCCGGCGTGGAACTTGGCGGCGAAGCTGTTGAGACGTTCGGGCGTGTCGGTCGTGGGGTCAACGCTGACGGAAATCAGTTGCACGTCGCGCCCCGCGCGGTCGCCCAACTCCTGCTGCACGCGGCGGAAGGTCGCGGTCAGCGGCGGGCAGACGGTCGTGCAGGTGGTGAAGATGAAGTTGACGGCGACGGTCTTGCCTTTGACGAGGTCGGTGTAGAAGTTGAGGCGGCGGCCCGTCTGGTCGAGGACGGGCACGTCAGGAATCTGCGGCGCCTCGCCGTCGGCGGCGCGCGGGGCGGGGGCGGCGTCCTTGGCGGGCGTCGCCCCCTTCTTCTCCGCGGCCGTCAGGTTCATGCCGCACTTCGGACACCGGCCCGGCTTCGCCGAGACGACCTCGGGGTGCATCGGGCAGGAGTAGGCGCCCGCCTCTTTGTGCGCGTGCGCGGCCGGCTGCTGCTTGCGCGGCGCGCGGGCGCGCTGCGCCGAGGCGCCGGCCGGGGCGAGCGCCACGATGCAGAGGGCGAGGAGTGCGAGTGCGGCTGTGAACCTCTTAGTCATTGGCGGCCGAGCCCTCCTCCTGCTGCTGACGCCGGTTGACGTTGTTCTTGTCCTTCTCGCGGCCGACGTTCTGGCGGCGCTCCTCGGCGCGGCACTTCGGGCAGCGGCCGGCGGTGCGGGCCTTGAACTCGGGGTGGACGGGGCACGAAGTCTCGACCGACTTGGTGTTCTTCTCGCCGGTGCGCGGCGTGGCCGCGTCCTGCTGGGCGGGCGCGGGCATCGAGACGAGGGCGAAGAGGGCGGCGGCGGCGAGGGCGTTTGCGAGTCTGCGGTTCATGACGTGGTTCCTTTCTTCTCGTTCTATAAGGGCCGAAGGTTTCAGTTAGCTTTTTCAATCGAGTCCGCGCCCGAGACGACGGGCACGAGCGTGGCGGGCAGGTCCGCGAACGTGACGCCGCGCGAGGCGACGCGCAGCATCACTTTGTAGAGGCCGGGGCGCGGGAACGTCTGCGTGATTTCGTACTCGCCCTCGCCGACCTCCCTCGCCATCTGGCGCTGCTGCCAGATGCCGGGAGGCTCGAAGGCGAGCACCTGCACGTCGGCGAGCCCCTTGAGCGGCTGGCCCGTGGCCGAGTCGGTGACGCGGAAGCGGAGCGCGCCCGCCTCGCCGGCCTTGAACTTCCGGCCGTCGAAGAGCGCGCGGACGGCGACCGAGGCGCCGGCATTCGCCTTCTCGTCCTCGGGCGTCGAGGCGACTTCCATCTGGAAACAGTGCGAGATGCGCGGCTGGCCCGTCAGCACCGACACGTCGAACCGGCCGCCTTTCTTGAGGCGGACGGGGACGGTGTAGACGCCGGGCGCCGTCTCGGTCAGGCTGCGGTTGAGGACAAGCGCGGCGTGCGGCCGTCGCTTGTAGTTCGAGAGCGTGCCCATCGGCGCCATCATGCCCTCGACGTAGTAGTAGACCATCGCGTCGGCCGTGTTGGCGACCATCGCGGCGTTGCCCTCGGGCGTGGTGGCTATCATGTCGGCGACGCCGATTTCGGCGGGCAGGTCGCTGGCGGGCTTCTGGCCGGCGGTCACGTCCACGGCCGCGAACTTGCCCTTCTGGATGCCGCCCAGCTCGACGAGCGAGAACTTCTCGGAGCCGGTCGCGCGGACGTAAGCGTAGCGGTCGGTGAAGACCACCTGGTCGGGCGACTTCGCGACCGTGACCGTGCCGGCGACCTGCTCGGTCGAGGCGTCGATGACGGCGACCTCGCTGTTGACCTGGTTGACGGCGAAGCCGAAGCGGCCCGTCGGGTCGAAGCGGAGCGCGACGGTGCCGCGCTTGACGGGGACGGTGCGCACGACCTGCTGGCGGGCCGGGTCGATGACGCTGACGGCCTCGGCGTTGACGGAGGCGACGTAGACGCGGCGGCTCGCGGCGCTGTAGGCGACGGGCACGGGCGTCTTGCCGACGGGGATGTCGGCAATCTTCTTAAGCGCCTTCGCGTCAACCGCGGTCACGGTGTCCGCGCCGCTGTTGGTGACGTAGGCGAAGCGGCCGTCGTCGGTGAAGGCTATCTGGTGGAGGCCGGCGCCGGCCTCGACGGTGGCGGCGAGCTTGTTGGTCGCCGCGTCGATGACGGCCACGGCGGGCGAGTTGTCGAGTCCGACCCAGAGGCGCGCGCCGCCCGGCTCGAAGGCGACGCGCATGGGCCGCGCCTTGTCGCCGACGGGGATGGTGGTCAAGACCTTGCGCGTGACGGTGCTGACGACGGCGACGGCCGACTGCTCGGGCAGCGTGACGTAGAGCGTCTCGCCCGAGGGCGAGAGCGCCCAGTCGGCGCCGGGGCCGGGCAGCGTGATGAGGTTTTCGAGCTGCGTGCGGCTGAAGGAGACGAGCGGGTTGATGACCGAGATGGTGTTGTCGTGGTTGAGCGTCAGCAGCAGGTAGCTGTTGAGGTCAACGTCGGGGCGCGCGCTCAGGAGGCCGCCCATGAAGGTCCGAATCTTGTCCTTGCACTCCTCCTCGCTCGGCGAGGTGTCGGCCTTGCGCGTGCTGATCCACGCGCTGGGCCGCACGCCCGCGAGCGGCTGGCCGGTGCGCGCGTCGCTGACGCTGAAGGTGACGAGGGCGTCCTGCCCGGCGACGAGCGCGCCGTTCGGGTCGGCCGGCTTGGCGCTGAATTCGATGCGCACGCCCTCCTTCTCGAAGCGGCCCGAGGCCGTCTTCGGGGCGTCGGCCGGGGCGTTCTTGTCGGCCGCCGGCTTCATGTCCTTCGGGCCGCCGATTTGCGCGAGGGCCGCCGAGGCCGAGAGCGCGACGAGCAGGAACGTTCTTAAGCACGCGCCGGCGGTCGAGTAGGGAAGTCGCTTCATGGTCGGTATTCCTAAAAATCCTGACTTAACGATGAGGGTTGATGTCCGAAGCCCGCTGGTAGACTTTTTTGATGCCTCGGGCGCCTTTCCGGCTGCAAAGGGCAGCCGCCGCCCGATAAAAAAAATTGCCCCGGTTGTTTAGGCCGGGGCCGGCCGGCACATGCGCGGCCGGCCCCGGTAAAAGACCCTCCGACTATTGGTCGGCGGTCGTAGTTGCCGTCCCCGTGGTCATGTTGATGCCGCTCGCCGCCGGGGCGGTCACGCGGAAGATGCCCCACAGGCCGCTGGTGAAGTGGTAGCTCTCCTGCGTCCGGTAGAGGTAATCGCCCGGCTGCTTGAAGAGACCGCCCGCGCTGCGGAGGACGATGTTCCAGTGGCGCCGTGCCGAGTGGCCGCCCTGCGTGCCGATGGTGGACGAGGTCGGCTCGGCCTGGTCGGGCCGCCAGATGGCGGTCGAGTTGTTGGTCCACGGCTCGTGGAACCAGTTGTGGCCGTAGATGGTGAACCCGTGCTGCCGCTGGTGGCCCGTCGGCTGCACGACCCGGAAGCGGACGTGGGAGCCGGCCGTCACCGAGAAGACGGGTGTCTCGGGGTCGCCGTGCGTCGCGGAGTTGAGCACGGCCGCCTGGTTCACGCCGTTGAGGAGCTGCGACACGGGCTGGAACGTCGCCGGGTCGCGCTTGGTCATCTCGCTCAGGAAGCCGAGCCTCGCCCACAGGGGTTCGGTCCTGTAGTTGAAGCCCTTCATCCCGGAGTCCTCGTTGTCGGACTCGTCCTGGTAGTTGCGCACGGGGTTGACGCCCGCGAGGCCGAGGATGGTGGTCCCCTGCGCCGCGTTCGGGCCGACCATGACGATGTCGTCCTGGTAGACGGTGACGAACTCGCGGAAGGTCGCCCCGGCGGCGGTCACGTCGGCCACCGTGTTGGTGTCGGCGACGGGGTTGGTCCACGTCGCGCCCTGCGGCTCGACGACGAGGACGGCGCCCGCGCCGTGCGAGCCGTGCTTCATGATGTCGCCGTAGTCGGTGAGGTTGATGGCGCCGTACTCGACGGGCGTCGCGGTGCGCGAGCCGTCGGCGCCCACCGTCACCTTGCCGGCGTACCAGCGGTACTTCCGCGTCTCGGTCGGCGCGACCGTCTGGCGGTCGTTGATGCCGACGTTGGCGCCGTCGCTGGTGCGCACGTCGTACTCAAGGAGCTGCGGGTGGAGGCTGACCTCCTTCGACATCCTGAGCTGGTTCAGGTTGAACTGCGGCACGATCATCGGCATGAAGTTCCACGCCGCGTAGTCGGGCATGTCGCCGGTGGCGGGCAGCCTGTTGGTCAACTCGACGTTGATACAGTCGCCCGCGTTGGCGCGCAGCACCAGCGGTTCGAGCTTCTTGGTCCCGGCCTTGACGGCGGCGACATCGCCCATCTGGACGAAGACGATGCCGGCCGGGTCCTTGAGGCCGAACTTCTTGCTGTAGGTGATGCCGTCGGCGCCGCGCAGGTCGCGGGCCAGCCACGCCTCGACCGCGAAGGTCTTGACGGGCGCCGTCGCCGGACAGAAGTCCGTGCGGAGGCCGGCGTCGCTGCTCGCGACCGTTCCGGCGGCGTTGTTCGGCAGGGCCTTGAGGCCGCCCCTCAGACCCTTGTAAGAGCGCAGGATACCCCACATGCCGTTCCACAGGTTGTCGGTGGCGAGACTGCCGTAGAGGAAGTCGGCCTCCGTCTTGTTGGCGCCGCCGATGTTGCCGACGGCCGGCAGCGGCGGCACCTCGAACTCGAAGTGCTCGGAGATGCCCAAGCCCTGCGCGTTATACCAGCCGGAGTTGGCCGCCGAGGGCTCGTGCAGCCACTTGCCGCCGTGGAGCGAGAAGACGTGCTGCTCCTCCTGCGCGCCCTGAATCAAGCGAATCTGCACCTTGTCGCCCTCGTAGGCTTCGAGGAGCGGGGTGAAGGGGTCGCCGTGCAGCAGGTTGCCTGCGTCGTCCTTCGAGCGGAAGACGTTCGCCATGTCGCCGAGCGCGCCCGTCTTCTGCACGGTGCCGTTGGCGACGCGCAGCGGGATGGGCTCGTTGCGGTAGTTGAGCAACCCGGTGCCGGGGTCGTCGGCCGAGATGGACTCGGGCTGCGGGATGGCCGGCGGCAGGAGGATGTGGGGCAGGCCCACACCGTCGTTGCGCCCCGGCGGGTTAATCGGCGTCAACTCCTTCGTGTAGACGAGGGCGAAGTCGGCGATGGCGAGGTTGAACTCGCGGTAGCTCCGGCCGGAGTCGGCCGGGAGGATGTTGGCCTTGAAGGAGGTCGGGCCGCCGTCGGCGCGCGTCCCCATCAGGGTGCCGTCCACGGTCTCCCACTTCGAGCCCTGCGGCTCGACGACCAGCGCGCCGTAGAGGCCGTGGTGCTGGTGCGACGAGGGGCCGAAGTGGTCGTGCGTGAAGACGGTGCGGATGGTGCGGTCCTGGCCCGCGTTGTTCAGGAGCGGGTCGGCCCACCACCGCTGGAGCGTGGTCTGGGCGCCGACGTAGTCGCCGATGCCGTTGCCGTCGAGGTCCGGCCCGTCGCCGAACTTCGGGTTGGAGACGAGCGTCAGCGTCTTGCCGATGCCGGTCGTCGCGACGAAGTTGTTGTTGGCGTGGACGCGCTCCTGCACCTCGCCGGGCGAGAAGGTGCCGTCCTCGTAGTTCCAGCCGTTGCCGGCGCCGTCGGACGCCATCACGTCGAACTTCACGAGGTGGATGTGCTGGCCGATGGTGTCGGTCGGCGTAAAGATCTGGAAGTCGTCCAGATTCAGCGTGTGCGGCACGAGGTTGGTCGCGGCGTACTTGATACAGTCGTTCGAGTTGGCGCGGAAGAAGAAAGGCTCGGGGGCCTTCAGGCCGTCGCGGGTGGCGAGGGCGTCGTCTTCGAGCGTCGTGATGCGGGCCTGGCGGTCGTGCCACCCGGCCTTGTTCACGGTCATATCGAACTGGATGTAGGCGCCGCGGTAGCTGCGCATCGGGAGGTTCGGCGCGCAGGGCTCGGCGAACGGGGCGCCCGGCTGGCGGGGCTGGCCGTTGACGAGGAAGAGGCCGGCGGCGCCCGACGGCGTGTAGGCCGAGAAGGCGGCGGCGGGCCAGTCGTACTGCGTCGTGACGCGGACGCCGCCCTTGCCCTCGTGGAAGTCCATCGCGCGCTTCTCGACGGGCGTGCCCGCCGGGTCGAGCAGCTCGATTTGGGCCGAGGTCAGCTCGCGCGCGAAGTTCAGGAGGTTCGGGTCGTTGTTGAGCGACAGGACGCGGCTCGCGACCGGGTCGGCGAGCAGGGCCGGCGCGATGGCCTCCTTGCCGTCAACCACTTCGGAGTCAAGGATGCGGTGGCGCTGGAGGCCGCCGTCGCGCTCCATGTCGAGCGGCGGCTGCGGCGGGCGGTGCCCGGCCTGCCCCTCGACGTAGAAGGGGTAGCCGCGGAAGTCGCCCGTCGGCATCGGCGCCATGGCGCGGTTCGGCAGCGGGACGACGGCCGGGTTCGGCGTGCCGCCCGCGATTTCGGCGTCGGGCAGGTTGCGGTCGCGCGTGCCCGACTCGAACACGTCGTGGACTCTCCACAGCTCCCACATCCCTTGGGCGAAGTGCGGGTAGAGGTGACAGTGGAAGATGGAGTCGCCCGGCGTGAAGTTGCGGTTGCCGGAGCCGCCGTAGTTGATCTCGTAGGTGAAGCCGCTGCCGGGGCTTATGGTCTGCGAGTCTAAGTAGGTCGAGTCGTCCTCGCGCGGCTCGTGGAGCCACTGGTGCGCGTGGAGGTGGAAGACGTGCGTCTCCTTCGGCCCGACGTGGATGTTGCGGAAGCGGACGGGGTCGCCCAGGTAGGAGTGATGGACGTTCGACGGGTCGTCGGGGAACAGCGCCTCGTTGACCCGGCCGTAGGAGTCCTTGCGCACCACCATCGAGGGGTCGCCGTTGGCCCACGATTCGAGGAAGAACTCCTCGAACTTGCACTCGCCGCAGTCCTTGGCCGGGCCGAGCTTCTTGCGGTTGGCGACGAGCGGGGCGCCCAAGCTGTTGGAGCCGTAGTTGATGGCGAAGCCGTCGCGCACGCCGTGGAACAGCTCCTCGTCCAACTCGGGGAACGCCTGCACGGTCTTCGTCTCGTCGTGGAAGACGACGATGAACTCACGGAAGGGCTGGCCGCACGTGCTCGAAGGCGGCGCGTTGGTGCAGTCCTCGGTGAAGCCCGTGATGAGCGCGTTCACGTCCGTGTGGACGATCTCGTTGGCCGCCGAGAGCATGTTGAGGACGGGGGCGCCGCTGGCGTCCGTCGCCTCGAAGTTGATCTTCGGCGTGTTGTCGGGGTTGCGGCCCGCCGTCACCTTCTGGAGCACTTCGGAAGTGACCTGCGAGCGGTACCACTTGGCGCCCTGCGGCTCGACGACGACGGCGCCGAAGAGGCCGAGGACGGTCTGGCCGCCGTCGCCCTCGCCGCCGACGGGCGCGCCCATCGAGTGGACGAGGTACTGGCCCTGCTTGCGGCCGAACCACGTGTAGGTCTTCGTGTCGCCGGGGTTGGCGAGCGACGAGGCGTTGTTGCCGACGTTGGCGCCGTCTGAGACGCCGGGGCCGTTGACGTACTCAAGGCCGTTGACGTGCATCGAGGCGGCGCGCGTCGCGGTCGTGTCGTTCTGGTGGAGCTTGACGGGCTCCTTCGTGTACGTCGTCTCCTTCGGCTGATTGGTGAAGTTGATGGACTCGACGCCCGAGGCCATCGGCGTCAGCAGGTTGGTGAAAGCGACCTGCAAGCAGTCGCCTTCGTTGACGCGCAGGACGAGCGGCCGGGGCCGCTTGTCGGGCCGGAGCTGGACGTTGCCGGCGACGAGGCCCTTCGAGGACTCAATCGCCACCACGTCGCGCTTGAGGGCGTACATCATGCCGGCCGGGTTGAAGGCCCCGAAGCGGTTGTAGGTGTACACCTGGTCGAAGGCGACGACGTTGGCCGTCACGGTCTTGGCGCAGGTGGCGGCCGGGGTGACCGGCGGCGCACCCGTCAGCGTGACGTTGACGGGCGCCGAGGTGACCGTCAGGAGGGCGGCGTCGTAAGCCTTGGCGGTGAACTGGTGGCTGCCGACGGCGAGGCCCGTCAGCGTCAGGCTGTAGGGCGCGGTCGTGTCGGTGCCGACCAGCACGGCGTTGCGGTAGAACTCGACCTTCGAGACGGTGCTCGCGGCCGAGGCGGCGACGGCGTTGACCGTGACCTTCGTGGCGGCCGTCGAGACGTACTTCGTGCCCTCGGCCGGGCTCGTGATCTGGACGGTCAGAGCCGGGTTGACGGTGACGCGCGCGGCGTTCGAGACGGCCGTGGCGCCGCGGTCGTCCGTGGCGACGGCCGACAGCGTGTAGGTGCCGGCGTTCGTCGCCGTCATCACTATCGAGTAGGGCGCCGCGGTGTCGGTGCCGATGAGCGCCGAGCCCGAGTAGAAGGCGACCTGCTTGATGGAGCCGCCGAGGTCGGAGGCCGTGGCGGTGATGGTGATCTGGCCGCCGGTCGTGTACTTCGTGCCGTCGGCCGGAGCCGTCAGCGTGACGGAGGGCAGCGTGTTGGGCGTCGCCGTCACCGACTGCCAGTCGGGCAGGTTGTCAACGCCGAGGTTGAGGGTCAGGTTGGCGGGGCCGGCGGCGGCGCCCGGCACGGCGGCGTAGACGCGGCTTCCCGTGGAGTACACGTCGGCGTTGCCGTCGCGCGTGGTGGCGAACAGGATGCTCTCGGCGTCGGGCGACCAGTCGGGCGCTTCGTCCGAGGCGGGGTTGTCGGTCAGGTTCACGGCCGAGCCGTCGGGGTTGACGATGAAGATTTCGTTGTTCCCGTTGATGTTCGACTGGAAGGCGTAGCGGAGGCCGTCGGGCGAGGCCGTCGGGTTGGTCTCGGCGGCGGTGCCCGCGGTCATGCGCCACTGGTCGGCGCCGGTGACGGCGCTGATGCGGTGAATCTCGGAGTTGCCGAAGAAGGTGCTCGCGAAGTAGAGCTTGCCGCCGTCGGGCGACCACTCGGGCCGCGAGTCGGTGCCCTCCTGGAAGGTGATGCGGACGGGGTTGGTGCCGTCGGCGTTCATGACCCACAGCTCGTAGCCGCCGAGGTCGGCGCCGCGGTCGCTGGTGAAGGCGATGCGCTTGCCGTCGGGCGACCAGACGGGCTGGCTGTCGTTCGCCGTGTTGGTCGTCAGGCGGACGACGCCCGAGCCGTCGGCGTTCATGGCGTAGATTTCGGTGTTGCCGTCGCGGTTGCTCTCGAAGACGATGCGGTTGCCGTCGGGAGACCAGTCGGGCCGGGTGTCGGTGGCGGCGTTCGAGGTGAGCCGCTTGAGGTCGCTGCCGTCGGCGTTGGCGGTGTAGATTTCGTCGTTGCCGTCGCGGCTGCTGACGAAGGCCACGCGCCCGCGCTTGCGCGGCGTGCGCAGGACGACCGTGCCGCCGTCGCCGTTCCAGGCGTCAACGGCGATGTAGTAGGTGGTGCCGGCCACGGCGTTGAAGGTGACGCGGCTGGTCCAGATGCCGGCCGACGGGTTGGCGTCGTCGTTGCTGGCGACTTGGGTGAGGCCGCTGACGGCCGTGCCCGTGTAGACGCCCATCGCGGTGTCAACGGTGGAGCCGAGCGTGTCGAAGGTGACGGAGCCGGTGCCCGGCGCCGTGAACTTGTACCAGACGGACTTGCCCCCGGCGACCCCGGCGTGCGCCGGCTCGCCCAGCTCCTTCGTCGAGAGCCAGTTGGAGCCGCTGACGCGCCCCTCGTCGCCGGTGATGACCTGCGCCGTCGAGAAGTTGTTGTTGACGGGCGCGGCGGGGCCGACCTTCCACTGGAGGTTGACGTTGCCCCAATCCGCCCCGTAGCCGTCGAAGAAGCCGTCGACGGCGATGAGGTAGGTGGTGCCGGCCGTGGCGTTGAAGACGACGCGGCTGGTGTGGACGCCCGCGTTGAAGTCCTCCTCGTCGTTGTTGGCGACGAAGGTCAGGGCGTTGATGGAGCCGCCCGTGTAGACGCCGAGCAGCGTGTCGAAGTCGCTGCCCGAGGTCGAGAACTCGACGCTGCCCGAGGCGGGCGCCTGCCACTTGTACCAGACAGACTTACCGCCGTCGTTGCCCGCGTGGTAGGGCTCGTAGGCTTCGATGGTCGCGCCGCGGTTGGTGCCCGTGGCGGTGCCGGCCGTGGCGGCGGGGAGTGCCGTCGCCGTGTTGAAGCCGTCGTTGGCCGGGCGCGGCGTGGCGCCCCACTGGAGCGTGACGCTGCCCTGCGCGACGGCCGTGCCGTCGTTCCAGCCGTCAACGGCGATGTAGTAGACGACGCCGGCCGCCGTGTCGAAGGTGACGCGGCTGGTCGAGACGCTGGAGGTCGCCTGGTCGTTGCTGGCGACTTCGGTCAGGTTCGCGGCCGTGGCGCCCGTGGCGGGGCCGCGGTAGACGGCGAGCGTCGTGTCGAAGGCGCTGCCGTCGGTCTTGAAGTCGTAGGTGCCGTTGGCGGGCGCCTGCCACTTGTACCAGACGGAGGCGCCGCCCTTGTTGTAGGCGTGGAAGGGCTCGCCGGCTTCCTTCGTGGCTCCGAGGGTGGAGCCGTAGACGGTGCCGAGCCCGCCGCCGATGAGCTGGGCGGCGGCGAAGTTGTCGTTGGCGGGCGCCACGACGGGCGCGAGGGCCGCGGCGGTCGCGGCCATCTTCCCGACCTCGCCGTCGGCGGCGGAGGGGGCCTGCCCGCCCGCCTCCGCGGCCTCGGGCGACGAGACGGCCGCGACGAGCGGCGTCTCGGCCGGCGCGGCGGCCACGACGTTTCGGGCGTCGGCGCCGGGGATGAACGAGGGGGCGACGACCGGCTGCAACGTCACGATGTCGCCGGCGACCGGCTGCGGGGCCGGCGCCGCGGCGGGCGAGGTTTCAACAACCTTCGCCGCGGCGAGGACATCAGAACGGTCGGCCCGTTCCGCTTTGTTCGTTGATGTGAGTAGGCGATCAATGGCGAGCGGCGCCGCCGTTTCCGGCAACGCCTTCGTGGTGTCGGAGACGACTTCACGCCTCGGGAGCGCCTCGACGCCGTTGGCTCCGGCGTCGGGCACAGCGCCCGAGGCGTGATTTTCTTTGGCGCCTTTTTCGAGAGCGGCGGCCAGCGGCTTGGCCTCGCTCGCGGCGGCGCTCTTGGCGGGCGCTTCGAGCTGCGCCGAGAAGACGGGCGCGGCGGGCGCCTCGCCGAGAAGGCTGGCGAGGGACTTGGCCCCGTCGGCGGCCTGCGTGGCGGCGGCCGGCTTGACGACGCGCGTCACGCGGGCCGGGGCGAGTGCGCCGCCCTTCCGTGTGTTTGAAAATTTAGGATTTATTCTGCCGCCTTGCTTGTCGGCGTTCTTCTCTCGCTCTTGCGGCGCGGGCGCGGCCTCCGAGGCGGGCGCCTGCTGCGCGGCTCCCGTCAGGGCCGGCGCGCTGTCCGCGCGGGCGCTGTTCGCAGGGGCCGCCTCGCCGCGTTCGGCGACGACGCCGGCAGCCGGCACGGCGCCCATCCGGGGCGTGCCGAGCGCGGCGGCGATGGCGAACTGGGGGGCCGCAAGTGAAAAACAGAGAAGTAGACAAACGAGGCGGACGTAACGTTCGAGTTTCGAGTGACGTAGGTGTGTCATCTGCGGTGGAACTCCCAACTTAAGTTAACGTCCTGTGTGTGCCGGGCGCGGGCGTCGGCTTGAATGAGCGAAGGCCCGCGCGAGAATCTTGAGGATGTGG
The DNA here is from genome assembly GCA_035941045.1 of Pyrinomonadaceae bacterium. Lineage (GTDB taxonomy): Bacteria > Acidobacteriota > Blastocatellia > Pyrinomonadales > Pyrinomonadaceae > QHXN01. The sequence continues at coordinate 22,038 of DASZEK010000055.1, forward strand.
TTTAGCTTTGACCGCCGCGCGGGGTAAGGGCGCGGCGTAATCAACGCCTTGGTCGAACCTGAGCGAGACGGCTCTCGGCAAGAGGCATGCCGCTGCGAGTTCGCAAGGGTTTTGTAATGCGATTATGTAAAGAATTGTAATGCGATTCGGTTACGACCGGATGAAGAGGACGGGCGCGAGACGGCGCCGCGAGTGTTCCACCATGAAACATCCGCGGCGCCGTCTGTTTCAGCACGCATCAACGCGCGCGCGGCAATTCCCGCTCTAAGCGCGGCGAACCGGCCGACCTGTTTGGCATCTAAGTTGCACTTGCGAAGCACGCCCAGGACGGTCAGTCATTGTCAGCTTCGCAACGCAAACGCAACGGGGGCGAAGGCCACACCACACGCCGCCCTTCAAACTGAAGTCCAGTCCCGGTAGATTCCGAAGACGCTTAAGCAAGATACCCAGGCGAAGTCTTAGTTCCCCGCTTTGGCCCGCCGGAAGGTAATACTCACCAACCGACTGCCAACTTTTGACGGAGGGAAGATGAAGAAATTCGCGACGTTTTTTCTGACGGCCGCACTGTGCGCCGCGACCCTTTTGCCCGGCACCGCCGCCGCGCAGAAGAAAGATAAGGAAGTGCCGCCGGGCGCCCGGAATGATTCGCCCAAGCTCAAGGCCAAGTTCCGCAAGGCCCACCCCGATAAGAAGGTCCCCAACCAGTTCATCGTCGTCCTCAACGACGACGTGGCCGACGTGGAGCAGGAGGCCGACCGCCTCGTCGTCAACCACGGCGGCAGCCGCCACAACCAGAAGACCTACCGCCGCGCCCTGAAGGGCTTCACCATCTGGACCTCGGACGCCGCGGCCCGCAAGATTGCCGAAGACCCGGCCGTCGCCTTCGTCGAAGAGGACCAGACGGTCACGCTCTCGGCCGACCAGACGGGCGCCACGTGGGGCCTCGACCGCATCGACCAGCGCGACCTGCCCCTCAACAGCACCTACACCTACGACGCCACGGGCGCGGGCGTGAAGGCTTACATCATCGACACGGGCATCCGCGCCTCGCACGCCGAGTTCGCCGGCCGCGTCGCCCCCGGCTTCACGGCCATCCAGGACGGCAACGGCTCGGTCGACTGCAACGGCCACGGCACGCACGTCGCCGGCACCGTCGGCGGCTCGACCTACGGCGTCGCCAAGGGCGTCACGCTCGTCCCCGTCCGCGTCCTCGACTGCTCGGGCAACGGCACGAACTCGGGCGTCATCGCGGGCGTCGATTGGGTCACGTCCGACCACCAGGCCGGCCAGCCCGCCGTCGCCAACATGAGCCTCGGCGGCGGCGCCTCCTCCGCGCTCGACACGGCCGTCAACAACTCGATTAACGACGGCGTCACCTACGCCGTCGCCGCCGGCAACGACTACGGCCAGAACGCCTGCAACTACTCGCCCGCCCGCGTCGCGGGCGCGATTACGGTCGGCTCGACCACCGCCTCCGACTCGCGCTCGTCCTTCTCGAACGTCGGCACCTGCCTCGACCTCTTCGCGCCCGGCTCTTCAATCACCTCGGCGTGGTACACGTCCGACACGGCGACGAACACCATCTCGGGCACCTCCATGGCGACGCCGCACGTCGCGGGCGTCGCGGCGCTCTACCTGCAAGCCAACCCGGCTGCGTCGCCGGCCGCCGTCTCGACGGCCGTCCGCGACAACGCCACGCCGAACAAGGTGACGAGCGCCGGCACGGGCTCGCCCAACCGCCTGCTCTACTCGCGCTTCGGAGCCGCGCCGACCCCGACGCCCACGCCGAACCCGACGCCGACGCCGACGCCCGCGCCCTCCGCGCAGCTTCTCGTCAACCCGAGCTTCGAGTCCGGCGCCGCGGGCTGGGTCGCCGACTCGGGCGTCATCACCAACTCGACGGGCAACTCGCCGAACTCGGGCCTCTGGTACGCGTGGCTCAACGGCTACGGCTCGGCCAACACCGACTTCGTCTACCAGCAGGTGACAATCCCCTCGACCGCCGCGTCGGCCACGCTGAGCTTCTACCTGAAGATTGACACGGCCGAGACGACGACCACGACCGCCTACGACACGCTGACCGTCACGGTCCGCGACGCCAACAACGCGGTCCTGAGGACTCTCGTCACCTACTCGAACCTGAACCGCTCGGGCGGCTACGTCGTCCGCAGCTTCGACCTCTCCGCCTACCGCGGGCGGACCGTCCGCGTCTACTTCCAGGGCCGCGAGGACAGCACCTTGCAGACCTCGTTCGCCCTCGACGACGTGACGCTCAACGTCCAGTAACGCCTCCCGCGCCTCGCGCGTCCGCGGCCGACGCAACCTTTAAAGCAAAGGTTGCGTCGGCCGCGCCCCCGTGCGCGCGGCCCCGAACTTCTTGACAGGCGCGGTGCCCTGAACTTAGCATTCCCCGGCAGCCCGGTTATAATCTCGACGCCCCGAAGCTCTGCCTCTCACATCAGTCCGAAGTCGTAACCCCCAGGGGACCGCCGCCCTGGCGCGGCCCTGCCCCGCGACCGCCCTTTCCCGAAACCCGACAGCGAGGAGGGCTCACCCGTGAAACTCATCGAGCAGTTGGAGATTGAGAATTTCAGCGGCCCCAAGGTCGTCGCCTTCTTCACCGCCCTGACGGTGTTGGTGACGGGCGTGGTGGTCCTCATCTGGGAGAAGGTGTTCATGCTCCCCTTCTACGCCTGGGTCGCGGCGAGCTTCCCCGGCGACGAGGCGAGGCTCTACTACATCGAGCAGCGCATCGAGCACTTCGTCATCTCGACGGCCGTGGACGTGCTCATCGTCACGCTGCTGCTGAGGGTCGTGAGCCGCCAGCAGCACCGGCTCGCCGCCAGCGAGAAGCGTTTCCGCGCCCTCTTCGAGCACGCCAGCGACGGCATCGGCGTCGTCAACGCCTCGGACCACCACCTCGTCGAAGTCAACAACAAGTTCTGCGAAATCCTCGGCTGCCAGCCGAAAGGGCTCATCGGCAAAGACATCCACACCCTCGTCCGCGCCGACGGCGCCGAGCCCGACCCGCTCGCGGGCCTGCTGGCCGACGCCTCACCCGACGAGGAGGTCGAGTTGCAGCTCCAGACGCCCGACGGGCAGACGGTCTCGGCCGCCGTCACCTCGAACCACGTCCGGGCCGACGGCGAGCGGCTCGTCCTCCTCATGGTTCACGACCTCTCGGAGCGCAAGCGGCTCGAAGCCGAGCGCGAGGAGATGCAGCGCCAGCTCTTCCAGTCCTCGAAGCTGGCCTCCATCGGCGAGCTGTCGGCCGGCGTCGCCCACGAGATTAACAACCCCGTCAACGGCATCATCAACTTCGCGCAGCTCCTCAAGGACGACGCCGTCGCGCAGACCGAGGACCAGCGCCGGATGGTGGACGGCATCATCGACGAGGGCGAGCGCATCGCGCGCATCGTCCGCAACCTCCTGACCTTCGCCCGTCAGGACCCGCACCAGCTCACGCGCGTCCACATCAGCGACTCGGTCAAAGCCTCGATGTCGCTTTTCGCCCACCAGCTCCGCAAGGACGGCATCGAGGTCGAGATAGATTTGGAGGACGGCCTGCCGCCCGTGATGGCCGACGGCTCGCGGCTGCGGCAGGTGGTCGTCAACATGATCAGCAACGCGCACCACGCGTTGCGCGCCAAGGCCGCGGGCCGCAAGGTCTTCCGCATCACGGCGCGGCTCGTCGCCCGCGGCGGCGACGAGCGGGTGCGCGTCGAGTTCTACGACAACGGCGTCGGCATCCGGCGCGAGGACTTGGACAAGGTCTTCGACCCCTTCTTCACGACCCGCCGGGCGACGGGCGGGACCGGCCTCGGCCTCAGCCTCAGCTTCGGCATCGTCCGCGAGTTCGGCGGGACCATCACGGTCGAGAGCGTCGAGGGAAGCCACACCCGCTTCACGGTCGAGCTGCCGGCGGCCGGCTCCAGAGAGGTCAGGCATGAGCAAGCCAAGAGTGTTGGTGGTGGACGATGAGCCTAACATGCGCTGGACGATGGGCGAGTTCCTGAAGCGCGCCGGCTACGACCCCGTCCCCGTGGCCGACTTCGACGAGGCGGCAGCGGCGCTCGACTCGACCGCGGTGGACGCGGCCGTCGTGGACATCGTGCTGCCGCGCCGCAGCGGCGTCGAGCTGCTGAAGGAGTTCGCCGGCCGCGAGCCCTACGTGCCCTTCGTCATGATTACCGGCGAGCCCAACTCCTCGCTCGTGCCCGACATCGTGCGGGCCGGCGCCTACGACTTCATCGCCAAGCCCATCCTGAAGGAGGCGCTGATTAAGGCCGTCGCCCGCGCCGTCGAGCGCAAGCGGCTCGTCGAGGAGAAGGCGCGGCTCGAAGAGGAGGTCAGGCGTTACGCCGCCGAGCTGGAGGTGAGGGTCTCGGAGCGCACGGCCGAGCTGGTCGAGGCGCACAAGCGGCTCGCCCATCAGGAAAAGATCGCGGCCCTCGGGCGCGCCGCCGCGCAGGTCGCGCACGAGGTCAAGAACCCCTTAGCGGGCCTGCTCCTCTACTCGATGCACCTCAGGAACAAGGCCGCCGGCAAGCTCTCCGAGTCGGAGCTGACCGTCATCGACAAAATCGTCAACACCATCAACCACCTGACCGCCACCGTCAATCAGGTGCTCGACTACGCCCGCCCCGTTCAACTCAGCCCGCGCCCCGTCGACCTCAACCAAGTGGTCTCGGACGTGCTGCAACTGCTCCGGCCGCAGTCGGAGGCGGCGCGCGTCGAGCAGCGCACGCGGCTCGACCCGGCGGGCTGCCGCGCCTCGGTGGACGAGCCTTCGATGCGCTCGGCGCTTTTGAACCTCTGCCTCAACGCCGTGCAGGCGATGCCCGGCGGCGGCACGCTCACCGTCCGCACGCAGACGCGCGGCGGCGCCGTCCTCGTCGAGATTGAGGACACGGGGCGCGGGATGACGGAGGAGCAGTTGAAGAACATCTTCGAGCCCTTCTACACGACGAAGAGTCAGGGGCTCGGGCTCGGCATGTCGTACGCGCAGAAGATTGTCGAGCAGCACCGGGGCACGGTCGCCATCGAGAGCCGGCCGGGCGCGGGCACGACCATCCGCGTCGAGCTGCCCGGCGGGGCGGAGGAGGGCGCAGCAGATGCCGAGGGTTAACAGCATCCTCGTCGTGGACGACGAGCAGAGCATCGCGGAGGCGCTGGCGCTCGTCCTCGGCGAGCGCGGCCACGAGGTCCGCACCGCCCAGACGACGGCCGAGGCCGACGAGCTTTTGAAGGCGCGCGCCTTCGACCTCGTCTTCACGGACCTGCGCCTGCCCGACGGCAGCGGCATCGACCTCATCACGCGCGTCAAGCGCGACGCGCCCGAGACGGAAGTCGTCCTGATGACCGCGCACGGCTCGCTCGACCTCGCCATCGAGGCCATCAAGCGCGGCGCCTTCTACTACCTGGAGAAGCCCTTCACGCCCGACCAGGCGTCGGTGCTCGCCGACCGCGCCTTGCAGTTCGCCGCCGTCAAGAGTGAGAACCGCGTGCTGCGCGGCACGCTCGGCTCGGGCGGCGACGACTTCGGGCTCATCGGCCATCACCCGCGCATGCGACAGATTCACGAGGTCATCCGCACGGCCGCCCCCTCGGACGCCTCCGTGCTCATCGAGGGCGAGTCGGGCACGGGCAAGGAGGTCATCGCCGCCGCCTTCCACCGCCAGAGCCAGCGCGCCGACCGCCCCTTCATCCGCATCAACTGCGCCGCCATCCCCTCGGAGCTGATAGAGTCGGAGCTGTTCGGCTACCGCCGGGGCGCCTTCACGGGCGCCGACCGCGACAAGCGCGGGCTGATAGAAGCCGCGGCCGGCGGCACGCTCCTCCTCGACGAGATAGCCGAGATGCCCGCGCACCTCCAGACGAAGCTGCTGCGCGTCCTTCAGGAGCGCCGCCTGCGCCGCCTCGGCGACGAGCACGAGGTGGCCGTGGACTTCCGCCTCATCTCCTCGACGAACCGCGACACGACGCAGATGATTCAGGAGGGCGCGCTGCGCAAAGACCTCTACTTCCGCGTCAGCACCATCAAGGTCCGCGTGCCCCCTTTGCGCGAGCGGCCCGACGACGTGCTGCTCCTCGCCGAGCACTTCCTGCGCCGCTACTCGGAGAAGTACAAGAAGCGGCTGCGCGGCATCTCCCAGGCGGCCCTCTCGATGCTGGCGCGCTACGACTGGCCGGGCAACGTGCGCGAGCTGGAGTCGGTCGTCGAGCACGCCGTCCTCTTCTCGCTCGAAGACCAGCTCATGCCCGAAGACCTGCCCGAGCAGTTGCACGCGGCCCAAGCCTCGCACTACCGTTGCGTCATCCCGCCCTACATGACGATGGAGGAGATAGAGCGCGAGGCCATCGCGCAGACGCTCGAACGCACGGCAGGCAACGTCAAGAAGACCGCGCAGATACTCGACTACCACCGCCCGACCCTCTACCGTAAGCTCAGGAAGTTCGGCTTCAAGGGCGACGCGCCCGAAGAGGCGGCGGGGCCTTGAAGCGGAACGGCACTTGCCAACGACCGTCGTGCCCTTGAAGGAGGGGCCGTTTTATGTTCCAGTTTGGGCAAGGCGGCGGCGACGGGTCGTCACATTACGCGGCGGCGCGGCGAATTCACCCAGGGCGCTTCGCCTTCGAGACGGGCGGGGGCGCCGCCCGCGTGCTCGTCATCGACGACGAGCCGAGCGTGGCCGACGCCCTGAGGCTCATTCTTGAGGACGAGGGCTTCGGCGTGGTCGTCGCCGCGACGGGCCGCGACGGGATAGAGCAGGCGAGGCGCGGCGCCTTCCGCCTAACCATCACGGACCTGCGGCTGCCGGACATGAACGGCCTCGACGTGATAGGGTTTTTCCGCGAACAGGGGGGCGGCGGGGCCGTCATCCTCATCACCTCTTCCTGCACGCCGGAAGTTTGCGCGCGGGCGATGGAGCTGGGCGCGGCCGGCGTCGTCTCGAAGCCGTTCCCGCCCTCCGAGATTATCCGTCTGGTCGCCGCGGCGCTTGAGACGGACTGACCCGAAGGTGTTTCAGCGTGAAACACCGAAGCGGGTTCGGTGATACGCAGAATGAAGAAAAACATCCGGCTCGTCGTCGCGCTCTGCGCCCTAGCCCTCTTCGCGGCGTCGGCCGCCCACGAGGCCGCGCCCCCGGCCGCCGCACAGCGCCGCGGGCTGACGCCGCAGGAGCAGCGCGGCAAGACCATCTACCTGCGCGGCGAGAGCCCTTCGGGTAAGGAGATTACCGCCGAGGTGGCGGAGGTGCCGGTGCCGGCCTCGACCGTGACGTGCGCCGGATGCCACGGCCTGCGCGGCGAGGGCAAGACCGAGGGCGGCGTGACGGCCGGCGGCCTCACTTGGTCGAACCTCCTGAAGCCGCACACGCACCCGACCGGCCGCAAACACGGCCCCTTCGACGAGGCTTCGTTCGCGCGCGCCGTCCGCGCCGGGACCGACCCGGCGGGCAACGAGCTGGCCGTCGCCATGCCGCGCTTCCGCCTGTCGCCCGAAGACTTGGCGGACCTGCTCGCCTACCTCCGCCGCATCGAGACCGAAACCGACCCCGGCCTGACCGACGACGCCGTCCGCGTCGGCGTCGTGCTGCCGACGACGGGCGCGCTGACCGAACTCGGCCTCGCCATGCGCGATGTGCTCTACTCATACTTTGAAGACTTGAACGCCCGCGGCGGCATCTACAACCGCCGCGTCGTGCTGTACGTGGCCGCGTCCGGCGCCGACGCCGCGACGACCGCCGCGAACGCGCGCCGCCTCGTCGAACAGGAAGGCGTCTTCGCCTTCGTCGGCGGCATGAGTGCCGGCGCGGACAAGGAGCTGGCGGCGCTGGCGCGCGAGTCCGAGACGCCCTTCGTCGGCCCGGCGACGCTTTTGCCGCAGACCGACCAGCCGCTCAACCGGCAGGTCTTCTACCTCCTGCCCGGCCTGACCGAGCAGGCCCGCGCGCTCGTCAACTTCGCCGCCGCCGGGCCGGAGCCGAAGAAGGGCCGCGTCGTCATCCTTCACCCGGAGGGCGAGCTGGCGGCGGCGGTCGCCGCGGCCGTCGAAGACCAGGCGCAGAAGGACGGCCTGCGTCCCGTCCTCAGACAGCCCTACGCGCGCGGCGGCTTCGACGCCCGCCAGCTCGTGACGAGAATTAAAGGCACGGCCGCCGACTCGCTCTTCATCCTCGGCACGGGCGGCGAAGAGGCGACGGTTTTAAGCGAGGCCGCGGCGGCGGGCTGGACGCCGAGCGTCTTCCTGCTCGGCGCGCTGACGGGCGGCAGGCTGACGGCGTCCGTGCCGCCCGCTTTCAAAGACAGAGTCTTCGTCGCCTTCCCGACCATCCCCTCGGACCTGACGCCGGGCGGCCTCGCCGAGTTCCGCGCCCTTCAGGAGAAGTACAAGTTCCCGCCCCGCCACACGGCCTCGCAGCTCGCGGCCTTCGCCGCCGCCAAGGTCTTCGCCGAGGGCCTGCGCCGCGCCGGCCGCGAGCTGAGCCGCGAGAAGCTCATCACGGCGCTCGAAGGGCTCTACGACTACGAGACGGGCGTCACCCCCCGCATCACCTTCGGCCCCAACCGCCGCGTCGGCGTCCCCGGCGCCAACATCCTCAAAGTGGACGTGGACAAGAAAGAGTTCACCCCCGCCCCCGGCCCCCAACCTCCCCGCTAGCCGTTCGACGCGGCCCGTGTCTGGGCGACGGGCTCGCGTGGTAAGCTGGCAGTCTTCCCATGACGAACGAACACGAGCGGCCGCTGGCGGTGGGGCTGCGGGCGGCGAGGGCTAATGTGGTGCCGGGGCTGGTCATTCAGGCGGCCGTGGTGGCGCTGGTGCTCGCTTATTACTTTTGGGAGCCTTCGCGGGCGTGGCTGGCGCGGCTGGCGGAGGTGAAGCGGGGGGGCGGGTATTTGTTCTCGTTCGTGGCGGGCGTGGTGGCGGGAGGGGTGTTGCCGGAGGTGTTGAGGGTGGCGGCGTTTCAGGGGTGGCGGGTGCGGCGGGGGAATTTGGGAAACGTGCTGTTCGGCGCGTGCTTCTGGGGCGTGATGGGGGTGATGGTGGACGCGCTCTACAGGGCGCAGGCGGCGGTGTTCGGGCCTAAGGTTGACTTCGCCACCGTGTTTAAGAAGACGGTGGTGGACCAGTTCGTCTTCACGCCGTTCGTGTCGATACCTTTGACCGTCGCCGTCTTCGAGTGGAGGCAGCGGGGCTACAGTTTCGGCGGCACGGCGCGGGCGCTGACGGGCGGGTTCTACCGGCGGAAGGTTTTGCCGTCGGTCGTCAGCGGCGTGGGGTTCTGGCTGCCGGTCGTCGTCTTCGTTTACTGCCTGCCGCCGCTGTTGCAGTTTCCGCTCTTCACGCTCGCCCTCACGCTCTGGGTCATAATCTTCACCTGGATCAGCCACGCCCACGGGGAGCGTTACGCCGAGCCTTGAGAGAGGCGCCACTTGATGCGCGTGTAGGCGATGCGGAAGCCCTGCCGCTCGGCGTTACGCTGGGAGGCGCTGCCCGGCTGGGCGCACATCATGGCGAGGTCGCAGCCGCGCCCGGCCGCGTAGCTCAGGCGGCTTTCGAGGAGGGCGAGCTGCGCGCCCCGCCTGCGCCCTTCGGGGACCGTGCTCGCGCCGGCCAGCAGCGCCACCCCCTCGCAGATGCTCAGCGCCCCGGTCGCTATCGGCTCGCCTTCCAATTCGGCCAGGAAGGAGACGGCGCCGGACCTTTCGGCGCTGACCCGCGCCAGGCCCAGCATGAAGTCTGCAAGCTCCGGCGACTCGCCCCAGCCTCGGGCCGCCGTCCGCGCCCAAAGCTCGTGCTCGCCGACGCCGACCACCCGAACCCGAAGGCCCTCGTCGCGCGGCGCCGACCGACTGACGCCGAACGGTAAGGGGCGGAACATGACGCTGGTGAACTCGATCGGCCGGTAGCCCCTCCCGTTCAACAAATCGAGTAAGGCCGACTCGGCGAGCGGGCTGACCTCGTGGAAGACCGGCGCCCCGCGCTCTCGGAAGAACTCTTCGATGCGCTCGAACTCGGCGCGCGTGACCGGCTCGAACAGGCCGAGGCCGAACGTCTGTGTCAGCGGCGACGCGACGCCGTCGAACATCGCGTAGGCCCCGGCGACTTCAATCCACTCGGCGCCGCTGTCGGGGGAAGTCTTCGCGCGGGCCTCGACGAACTCCGCGTTGCTGCGGGCCTCGGCCCTTTCGAGCCTGCGGGCCAACTCCAAATCTGCGTGGATGAAGGATTCGCTGTCGGTCATACGTTTGACTCTCACACTAATCGAACCGGCGTCACCCGCTCACCTCCCTTTAACGGCGCCGATAATCTCGTCCACCTGCCCGGCCGCTTCGAGCCGCCGCAGCCGCCCTTCTTCAATCCCCGCCATCCGACCGAGGATGAGTCTGGCCTGTTGCGCGTGACCCGCCCCGCGCCACCTCGCCATCTCCGTGAGCGCATCGAGGGCGCGGGCGCGCAACTGCCGCAGCAGTCTCGGGTCGCGACCCCTGCTCAGTTGCTCCAGCACCCGGCCCGCCTTGTTGCGGTCCGTCCACGAGCCGGAGCCGACCATCTCGATGAACACGGCCGCCGGGACTCTCTTCCCCAATCCGGGGTCGGACTCGATGAGCACGCCGAGGGCGCGCACGGCGTTGTTGCGCGTCGTCTCGTCGGGGTCGCGGCTGGCCCTCACCAGCGCCTTCAGTTGCGCGTCGGAGCGGCGCGCGTAACCGATGAGGTGGGCGGCGACGGCCCTCTGCCCCGCCTCCGCCGACGACTCCAGCACGAGGTAGAGCAGGCGCTCGTGGCGTAAGGCGTAGGCGCGGACGGCGAGTTGGCTGGCGCGCTGCTCGGGGTCGCTGGAGAGCGCGTAGCCGCGCGAGTCGTCCTCGCGCGCGCCCCTCATCACCGCTGCCGAGTTGGCTTCCATCGCCTCCCGGTAGAGGGTCGCGGCTTCGGGCGGCAGGCGCGGCTTTCCCGTCGGCGCCGGGTTGTAGGAAAAGCTCGTGATGGACTTGCCCGGCAGGCCGACGTAGACCATCCAGTTGCCCTGCGCGTCGCAGCAGACCGGCGACACGTCGGTCGGGCCGCGGCCGGTCACGCGCCTGACGGCCCCGCCCACGCGGCCGATTAAGTCGAAGACCGAGTCGCCGGTCGCGACGAACTCGTCGCCCTCGCGGACCGGCATCGCGGCCCGGACGCTCTCAAGGTCGAGGCCCGCGTAGCCGTAAAACTCTATCTCGCCAATGCGCCTGACCTTCTCCTGTCCAGAGGCGGCGGGCGCCAACAAGAGCGCGACCAGGAGTAAACAGCTTTTCACCCGTCCTCCCCGCAAGCCCCGCCTCACTTGTCGTAGGCGATGATGATTGTCAGGTCTTCGGCGCCCGCCTGAACCAGCCCGTGAGAGCTGCCTTTGCGCGTCAGCACGGCGTCGCCGGGGCCCACCGGCACCTCGCGGCCGTTGATGTTCATCGTCCCCCGGCCGCCGAGCACGTAGTAGACCTCGTTGGTCTCTTGCAGGTGGTAGCCGATTGACGAGCCGGGGTGCAGGACCCGCTTGCGGAAAGCGAGCTTCATCCCCGGCGCCTTCCCGAAGAAGTTATAGCCGGTCGTGCGCCCCGCCCCACGGTGCGGCCCGCCTTCCTGTTTGGCGACTTCGGCGTCGCGCTCTATGACGTACCCCTCGGACGCCTGCGCGCGTCCGTGAACGAGCACGAACGAGGCGGCCGCCGAGAGGGCGGCGCCGGAAAAGAAGACGGCGAGAACTTTCTTCATAGACTCCTCCGCTTTGATAAGCATAGATTGCACCCGACGCCCGACGCCAGCCTTCCGGACGAGAGGCGTGATCTCTTTCGCGCCTTCCCTGCGCGTTAAAGGGCGTGTGCTGCGAATATTCGCGCGACGCAAAAAAACCCACGACGGCTTCAAAAAAATGAAAATCAAATACAGAAACGCCTGGCTCGGACTGAGCCTGGCCTCGTCGCTTCTGCTTAACGCCTTCGCCGCGCCGGCCGGGGCGTCGGCGCAAAACCCCGACGACGGGCGGGCCGATGTCTTCGACTCGCTGCTGCGCGAGGCGCGGGGGCCGGAGTTCGCCGCGCTCTTGGAACACGTCCTCGGCGGCGAGGCGGCCGGCGCGCTCGAAGCTTTAGACGAGGACGGCGGCGGGCTCTTCCGCGACGCGGACGCCGCGCTCGAAGAGAAACTCGGGCAGCGTTTCGCCGACCGCGTCAAGTCTTTCCGAAGGGGCGCGAAACAAGTCTCCGGCTTCAAGGGGCTTGCGCCCGCCGCCGGGCCGCGCCTCGACTGGCGCGCGCTCGCCTTCGGCTTCCGCCCCTTCCCGCAGGGGCCACAGGTTCAGGTCAACGAGACGAAAGGGCAGGTCAGCGCCTCGGGCTCGGCGAGCAAAGAGTTCGAGGGCGAGAACGGCACCGTCAAGCGCACGAACAAGGTCGAGACGAAGGCCATTGACGACGGCCGGACCGTCGGCGTCGAGTACAAGACGACCGAGACAATCGACGCCCGCTCGAAGATCGCCGACAAGGCTTTCCGCAAGGAGACGGTCGTCAGTTGGCGCGTCGAGGTCGCCGCCTGCCCCGACGCCGCAGGGGTCGTCGCCGGTACGGCTTCCGAGAGCGTCAACAGCAAGAACCTCATCAGCGAAGGCGGCGCGAGCACGCTCGTCTCGCGCGACGTGACGATACAGATGCGCCTCACCGGCCACGTCAACGACGACGCCGAGATGACGCATTACGACATGGAGGGCGACGTGACCGAGACGGCTTCCGGCTTCGCGGAGGCCGCCGGCCGCGGGCTCGTCAAAGACTCCGCGCAAAGGGACGGCACCGCCCGCGTCTCCTACCTCTTCCGAAACAACTTCGCCGGCACGAACGACAGCACCGACCGCGGCATCGTCCGCACGCCGCCGAAGGCCGGCACCGTCACCGTCAAAGCCGGCGCGAACACCTCGGCCGAAGACGCCAAACGGCTCGACCAGTCGGCCGGCAAGCTCATGGGCGCGGTCTGGAACGAGGCCAACAACAGCTTCCAGCGCGCCCGGAGCAACTGGCGCAACTACGGCTGCGTGGAAGTCGTCTGCCGCGCCCCCAAGTCGAAGCTCAAGCCGGGCGAACAGGTCGAAGTCAGCGCCGAGAGCACGCACAAGAACGACGGCGGCGCGGTCGCGGGCCTCCTTAAAGCGACCGGCTCGGAGAGCGTCACGCCCGAAGAGCAGCGTGGCGCCCGCGCCTCCTTCGTGCTGACCGGCCTGAGTGAAGGCAGCAACCCTTCCAGCATCACGGTCGAATCCGTCTCGAAGCGCGGCATCGGCATCGGCGGTTTAGACTTCGCTTTGGAGAAGGAGGAGGCGGAAGAAACGCTCTGCGCGGCCGGCTGGACCGGCGTCGTCACGGCGGAAAGGAAGCGGCGCGAGGAGCGCGAGAAACGCTCGGGCGACAACCTCGCGGAGAACGGCGGCCACCTTGAGACGACGGCCCAAGTTCAACTCAAGCTCGGCGGCCGGCGCGTCGGTTCGTCGGAAGGCGACGGGGCTTACGAAGGCGTCGCCGACGCTTCGCAGCAGCAAGTCGATTTCGAGTACGACAAATACAAGGTTGACGAAGGCTACTGCGGCCCCAACGCGACGCCCTACAAGGCGCCGCTAGAGAAGACGCGGACCAGCAAGACGGCGGCCACCTACAACGGCGCCTTGCGCTACGTCCTCTCAGTCGGCGCCGGCACCGGCCACATCACCTTCTCGCTCCCCGAGATGGTGGCCTCGACCGTCCACAGCTACACGCACAAGTCCGCCTGCCCCGACCACGACCGCGCCAACACCAACCAGGCGACCGACGAAGGCGCGACCGTCGGCGGCGGCAGCTATTCCTTCTCCTTCCCCGTCGCCCCCGGCCAACAGAGCCTCACCGGCTCCGTCACCGTCCGCGAAGAGGACGGCTCGACGACCACATACACCTGGCAGCTCACGCCCTGCCGGCAACCCCGCCCCCCTCAGGCGAAGCGGAAGTGAGTATTTGAAGGATAAGAAAGCGGGGGCGCGAATCAACTTCGCGCCCCCGCTTCGATTTTTAAGTGACGACTTCTTACACCCCGGCCGAGTCGATAATCATCTGCGCGGCCTGCTCGACGACGGGCGTGATGATGTCTTCGCCCGCCGACTTGGCCTTGCCCTTGAACTGCCGGGAGGCCGCGGGGGTAGCGCCGCCCGGCGCCTGCACGCGCACGTCGAGCGTCAGCTCGTCCTTCTGCTTGACGTTGGCCGAGACTTCGCCCGCGCTGACGACGGCGTTGGTCGCCGCCTGACCGGCGATGTTGCCGGCCGTGCTGCCCGTGTGGCCGATGCCGACCTGACCGACGGCCGGCGCCACCACCTTGCCGAACATCCCGCCGAAGCCGCCGCCGCCCTTCTTGTGCGAGACGCTGGCGTAGACGACGAAGTCGCACTCCTTCTGCCTGGCCTCCGCCTCGACCTGCGAGGGCAGCATGGCTTCGAGCTGCACCAGCTCGACCGCCGAGCCCTTCAGGTACCCGGCCAGCGTGTTCCTCACGGCCGCCGCGAGGTTCGCGGCGTTCATCCCCTCGCCGACGCTTCCAGTCTTCACGGCCGCGAGGCCGAGGCGCACGACGCCCGGCTTCTTCGCGCCGAGTTCGGCGGCCGGCTGCGAGGCAGGCTGCTCGGCCGTGCTCTTAACGCTCGCGGCCGTGCCGGCGCCGCCGGAAGGACGCGGGGCCGCAACAGCATTGTTGTCGTCGTCGTCCGAGCCGGACATCGCCGCCGCCATCGAGGCGCCGGAGAAGTCTTTGACCTCGCGGTAGTCGGCCGGAACGTCGAAGAGCGCGGCGTCGAGCGTCGCCTGCGAAAGCTCGACCACCTCGTTGACGGTCGAGAAGCTTTCGCGGCCGTCTTCGCCGAACATAATCATCTTCTCGTAGACGGGGTAGCCGCGCTTGGCCGTGCCGATTTGCTTCGTCTCGTAGCGGTCCGCGCAGCCGGCGCGCGGCTGGTAGTTGCGGTAGGCGCCCGCGCGCTCCGTGTCGCAGTCGAGGGCGAAGGCGGCGTCGATGTACCAGCCGTCCGTCTCCATCTTGCTGTTGACGGGCGAGCAGGAGTCGGGCGAAGACTTCGTCTCGATGGTGGTGATAATGCGGCGGGCGGTGTGGCCGAACATCTGCTTGCGCTCGCCGGTGTCGCGCGTCGTGACGGTCATGGTGACGAGGCCGCCGCGCGTCCTCTCGGTCGTCGTCCGCGTGTCGGAGGCGTTCGACGTGCTGGCGCCCGGCGTCCCGCCGCCGTCGTAGGGGCGGACGGTGTAGGCTTTCATCTGCGGCATGAGCTGGAGGTCGCGGCGCAGGTCGCACTGTTGAATCATGACCATCTGCCCGCCCATCTGCTCGGTGCGCTGGCGCTTGCCCTTGATGTAGGTCGTGTTCTCGTAAGATTGCCCTTGCGTCGTCTGCCGCGACTTGATTTTCACGTCGGCGCGCGCCTCGGCCGCCGCGCCCGCGGCGCAGGCCAGCAGCAGCGCGATTCGCGCGGCCCTCGTCAGTATGTTCATGGCTCTCACCCGTCCCCTTTGTTTGACTCGAAATGATTTCAGGATTCCGCAGAGCGCGAAGGGCTCTACCCACTAACGCGGGGCGGCCGGGCGGGAGGTATCAAGGCTCGCCGCTTTTATTTGATACCCGGCGCGCGCGCTTCCCGCGTTAACAGGTAGAGCCGGATTCCCGGCAATTCTTCTACCAAAGGGTGACGAACGATGAACACGCGCGCCGGATTTTCGAGAAAACTAAGACAGGTGTGCTGCCTCCTGCTCGTAGCGAGCGTCTTTTGGGGCTCGGCCTTGGCCGGGGCGCAGACCCGGCGCGGACAGACGGCCGCCGCTACGAAGACGAAGGCGCCTGCCTGCTCGGGCGCCTGGACCGGCGTCGTCACCTACACGCGCACGCAGACGAACTCGAACAACAAGACCGTGCAGCGCGTCTCGGGCCGCGGCGAGGACACGACCAACTGGCAGATGAATTACAACTACAGGGCCTCGGTCGCCGTCGTCGAAAGTCCCGAGCGGAACGGTTCGAGCGCCAGCAGGGCGAGCATCAGTCACTCCTTCAGCTCGGTCGAGACGGTCGAGGCCAAGGAAAGAAACTCCTGCGACCGCGGCAAGACGTGGCAGGTGATGACCGGCACGTCCACTTCCAAGACCGAGACGACGGGCAGCGCGGGCGGCCTCGAAGCGAACGTCCACGTCGGCGTGAATGCCGACGGCACCTACACGGTCAGCGTCGCTTTGCCGGAGATACAGGGCAAGACGACGGGCTCGCAGACCTCCTCCTACAGCGGCCAGTGCGTGCCGAAGGAGGGCAAGAATCTTTCGCTGCCGCCGACCGACACGCGCATCGAAGGCAACTCCTTGACGACCGACGGCACGCACCGCGTCAACCCAGCGGACGCCGACCGCCTGTCGGGCACCTACTCGAAGACGTGGCAGAACGTCACCGAGACGATTACGTGGAGCCTGCAAAAGTGCGGCGCGCCCCTCCGGCTCATCGACCTCAAGTTCGAGCACCCGCGCTACCCGAACTTCGAAGACTGGCAGGAGATAGCCGAGCAGACGGGCACGGTTGACGGCAACATGGTCAAAATCAAGGCG
Organism: Pyrinomonadaceae bacterium; assembly: GCA_035941045.1. Classification (GTDB taxonomy): domain Bacteria; phylum Acidobacteriota; class Blastocatellia; order Pyrinomonadales; family Pyrinomonadaceae; genus QHXN01. Next base: position 38,688 of record DASZEK010000055.1, read on the forward strand.
CGGGTGCTGAACGCCTCGGGCGAGACGAAGTACGCCGACGTGCGCTTCAAGGAGACCTACAAGGGCGACAAGTGGGACGGCGCGCGGGCGGACGCGCCGCTCTCCGACAACGTCGTCTCAGTCCGCCTTGAGCCGGGCGAGGAGCGCGAGGTCGAGACGGTCTGGGACTCGTCCGGCTACGCGTGGTACGACGACGGCCGGCCGCGCCTCGTCCAGCGCATCAAGGCCGAGCTGGAAGAGAACGGCAAGAAGTCGGACGAGCTGACGAAGAATCTGAAGGTCGCGCCGAAGCCGCTCGTCCTAGTCCACGGCCTCTGGAGCAACTGGCGCGCGTGGGAGTCTTGGCAGAACATTTTGACGACCGCGCACAGCTACGACTGGAAGGCTTTCCCCGTCGGCGAGAAACCGGACAAGGGGTTGATGAACACGGGCGGCGAGTTTCTTTCGACGGGGCCGACCAACGGCATCTTCGAGAACTCGCAGCAGGTCGGCAAATACATCCGCTACGCGCAGGAGGACCGCAACGCGTGGCACGTCGATGTCGTCGCCCACTCGATGGGCGGCCTCATCACGCGCCACTACGTGCACAACTTCATGCCGCCCTCGCCCGACGGACGGCCGCAGGTCGCGCACCTCGTCATGCTCGGCACGCCGAACATGGGGAGCCCCTGCGCCGACGTGATGGACGCGACGTTTGAAGTGCTCGGCAAGAACGTCGAGGCCATCAGGCAGTTGAAGCCGTCGGTCGTCGCCGACTTCAACAAGGTGACGACGAACCGCAAGGGCGTGAAGTTCTCCGTGCTGGCCGGCAACCCTTTGCCGGTGATGTGCAAGACGGTAGTCCTCAACGACGGCGTCGTGCCCGTCGAGTCGGCCCTCTGGAAGATTAGAGACAACGCCCTCTCAAGGAACCTCCACACCGACCTGACGGGGACGGAAGACTTTTCGAGCTTCGTCAAGCCGCGCCTCGCCGTCGGCCCGAAGGGCAACCACAACCCCGAGCCGCCGGAGAACCCGAGCCAGACGGGACGGCGGGCCGACACGCCCTTCGCGGCGATGTTCGTCAAGGCTTCCTACGCCCCGCAGGCGTCGCCGCGCTCCGTCACGACGGAAGATTTCCGCCCGGCGTTCGCCAAAGAGCTGACGCTCGCGCCGAAGCAGGTGTTGGAGATAGAAATCCCCGTCTCGGCGCTCAAAAACTTCGGCGTCACCTTCATGGCCGACCCGAGAGTTTCGGCCACGCTGCTCGACCAGACGGGCGCGGCGCGCGGCGCGAACCTCTCGGGCTCGCCCGAGTCGCGGGGCCTCTTCCGCACCATCTTCGTCGAAAAGCTTTCGGGCGGCGGGACGTGGAAGCTGAGGCTGGAGAATAAAGGCGACACGGAAGCCGCGGCCGTCATCTCGGCGTGGAACGACGCGGCGACAATACCGAGTGGGAGGTAGTCAATTGAAGGGACGCGGTCTCACACCTTCATGTGAGGCCGCGTCCGCTTGAGTCGAGCCGTGACTTTGTTCTACTAAAATTCTTGCCTTTCCGAACGGTGTGAAGTGATAATCCGGGGCGTCGTCAGCCCTTATTTCAAGCGGACGCTTCCCCCGACTTGCGCAGAAACTTCTCCCCGACATCCCGGCTCCTGCCGACGGCCGCCCTGCTCGCGTTCATCTGCCTCCAGACCGCGGCCGAGCCGCCTTCACCCTCTTACCACGCGCAGACCTGGACGACCGAGCAGGGCTTGCCCGGCGACACCGTGCGCGCCGTCACGCAGACGCGCGACGGCTACCTGTGGGTGGCGACGCAGGCGGGCCTCGCGCGCTTCGACGGCGTCCGCTTCAAGGTCTACGGCAAGCAGAACGAGCCCGCCTTCCGCACCGACGAGTGCAACGTGCTGCTCGAAGGCTCCGACGGCTCGCTCTGGGTCGGCACCATCGGCGGCGGGCTGATGCGGCGGCGCGGCGGGCGCTTCGAGACTTACGGCCGGGCCGAGGGCTTGCCGACCGACGTGGTCAACGGCCTCTACGAAGACCGGGAGGGCCGCCTCTGGGTCACTTCTTACGAGGCGCTGACCGTCTTCGAGGGCGGGCGCTTCAAGACCTTCGGCACGGCCGACGGGGGCCGGAGCGTCTACGCCGTCCCGTTCCACGAAGACGCCGAAGGCCGCGTCTGGTTCTTCCGCTCGCGCGGCCTCAACCACAGCGGCGGCGGCGCGCTCCTCTTCTACAAGGACGGCGAGCTTCACCCCGGCGAGGATTCGCCCTTCCCCGCGGGGCCTTCCGTCGCGGCCTTCGCCGGACGCGCCTCTTCCTTCTGGCTCGACGACGCGGCGGCCAACACGCTCTCGCGCTTCGGCGACGGACAGGTGGACGCCCCTTACGCGCCCGGCGACCACCCCGTGCTCGCGCACGAAGGCGCGGGCGGCGACCTTTGGTACGCGAACGCTAAGTCCGAGTTAAGACTCGCCCGCGCGGGCGGCGTTCAAGTCGTGACGGAAGGCGCGTGGCCCGGCGGGAGCATTAACGCCCTCTACTCCGACCGCGAGGGCAACGTCTGGGTCGGTTCGAGCGGCGGGCTCACGCGGCTCAGGCCGATGCCTTTCAAAGCCTACACGACCGCCGACGGGCTCGTGAACGAGACGGCGTGGACCGTCTTCGAGGACTCGCGCGGCTCGCTCTGGGTCGGGACCAACGGCGGCGTGAACCGTCTCCGCGAAGGCAAGTTCGCCGTCTACGGGGCGCGCGACGGCATGGCCGCCAGCGGCGCCGTCAGCATCGCGGAGGACGCCGACGGCCGCCTCTGGTTCGCCTCGACGCTCGGGCTGACGAGCATGACGGGCGGCAGGTTCCAGACTTACGCGCGCCGCGAGGGCTTGCTCAGCGAGAACGTGCGCGCCGTACACGTGGACAGGCGACAAAGACTCTGGGTCGGGACCGTCGGCGGGCTGCACCTGTTCGAGGGCGGCGCCTTCAGGGCCTTCACCACCGCCGACGGCCTCTCTCACAACAGCGTTCTTTTCGTCCACGAGGACAAGGCCGGCCGCCTCTGGGTCGGCACGGCCGCGGGCCTCAACCGCCTGCGCGAAGACGGGCGCTTCGAGGTCTTCACCAAGCGCGACGGGCTCGGCTCCGACATCGTCATCGCGGCGCACGAGGCGTCGGACGGCTCGCTCTGGTTCGGCACCGTCGGCGGCGGCGTCGCGCGCCTGCGCGGGGGGAAGTTCGCCGCCGTGACGGCCGCCGACGGGCTCGTTGACGACACGGTGACCGTCATCCTCGAAGACGGCGCGGGCGACCTCTGGATGGGGAGCACGCGCGGCGTCCTGCGCGTCGGACTGAAGGAGCTGAACGCGTTCGCCGACGGGCGGACTAAATCTGTTTCGTGCGTGGCTTACGGGAAGGCGGACGGCCTGCCGACGACCGATTGCAGCGGCGGCACGCAGCCCGCGGGCTGGCGCGCGCGCGACGGCCGACTCTGGTTTCCGACCTCGAAGGGCGTCGCCGTCGTTGACCCGGCCGCGCTCAGGCGCAACGAAGTGCCGCCGCCCGTCGTCGTCGAAGACCTCGTCGTTGACCGCGAGCCGAAGCCGCTCGGCGCGGGCGACGTGGTGCTCCAGCCGGGCAGCCGCGCCGTCGAGTTCCACTTCACGGCGCTCAGCTTCGTTGACCCCTCGAAGGTCAAGTTCCGCTACCGGCTCGAAGGCTTCGACCGCGACTGGGTGGAGGCCGGGGCGCGGCGCGAAGCCTTCTACACGAACCTGCCGCCCGGCAGCTACCGCTTCCGCGTCCTCGCCTCGAACGACGACGGCGTCTGGAACGAGCAGGGCGCCGGAGTAAGCTTCCGCCTGCGCCCTTACTTCTACCAGACGGTCTGGTTCTACCTCCTGTGCGCGCTCGGCGCGGCGGGCGCGATGTGGGGCGTGCACCGCGTGCGCGTGCGCCAACTCCGCCGCGAGTTCGCCGCCGTCCTCGGCGAGCGCAACCGCATCGCGCGCGAGCTGCACGACACCCTGGCGCAAGGCTTCACCAGTGTCTCGATGCAGCTCGAAGCCGTCAGCGCCAAGATGGGCGACGGCGGCGAGGCGGCGCGCGAGCATTTAAATCAAGCGCGCCTGCTCGTCCGCAGCAGTCTGGCCGAGGCGCGACGCTCGGTGCGCGACCTGCGCTCCGAGCTTTTAGACGGACACGACCTCGCCGACGCGCTCTCGGGCGTCGCGCGGCAGTTGACCGACGGGGCCGGCGTCCGCGCCGAGGTGAGCGTGACGGGCACGCCGCGGCGCCTGCCCGAGCCCGTGGAGAAGACGCTCTTGCGCGTCGGGCAGGAGGCGATGACGAACGCCGTCCGGCACGCCGCGGCCGAGAGCGTGCGCGTCAGGCTCGACTACGACGCCGAGCACGTCCGGCTCGAAGTGCGCGACGACGGCGGGGGCTTTCAGCCCGAGTCGGGCGGGCCGGCGTCGGGCGGGTTCGGCCTGCGCGGGATGCGCGAGCGGGTCGAAGAGGCGGGCGGCGTTCTTCTCATCAACAGCCGCGCGGGCGCGGGCACGGAAGTCTCGGCCACGCTGCCGCTCGGGCGGAGAACGGGAAGTGATGAAGACCGAAGGGCCGATTAGAATCCTCGTCGCCGACGACCACCCCTTCTTCGTGGACGGGCTGGCGGCCAACGTCGAGGCCGAGCCGGACATGACGGTCGTGGCGCGCGCCTCGGACGGCAGAGAGGCCGTAGCCCTTGCCCGCGCTCACCGCCCCGACGTAATCCTCATGGACCTGCGCATGCCGACGATGAACGGCGTCGAGGCCACCCGCGAGATAACGGCCTTCGAGCCTTCGAGCCGCATCATCGTCCTCACCACCTACGACGGCGACGAGGACATCTACCGCGCGCTCAAGGCCGGCGCCAAGGCTTACCTCCTCAAAGACGTGTTCCGCGAGGAGTTGCTGGCGGCCATCCGCGCCGTGCACTCCGGCCGCCGACACATCCAGCCGCAGGTCGCCAGCCGCCTCGCCGAGCGGATGGGCAGCGAGGAGTTGACCGAGCGCGAGGTCGAAGTCTTAAGGCTCGTCGCCTCGGGCAAGTCCAACCGCGAGATAGGCGACGCCCTCCGCATCGCCGAGGGCACGGTCAAGGCGCACGTCAACAACATCCTCAACAAGCTCGGCGCCAACGACCGCACCCACGCCGCCATGCTCGCACTCCAGCGCGGCCTCTTCCGCTTCGAGTAGCCTATATCTAAAGTTTACCCGCCGCTACAACCTTCGCCAGATGTTTTAAGGCCCACCGGAACATAGAATCCGCCATAGCCTCGCAAGCACTTTCCCAACCTCGCCGAGATTTCCAACGCTTTCAAACGTTGAAAGACGCAAGGAGACGTATGTCCGCAAGACTGTTGCCCCGGAAGAAGGTCGCGCGCGACGCGGGCGCGCTGCAAGGCGGCGAGCCGTGGTGGGTCGGGCTCGCCTTCCTCTTGTGCTCGCTGCTGCTGTGCCTGGTGCTTTCGCAGGCGGCGCTCGGCTCGCCGCTGTGGACGCACAAGCCGCCGAACGACATCAAGTGGTATCGCGTCACGGACGTGGGGAGTCTGCTCGTCGGCGCGAAGGGCGCGCTCTACGCGCTCGACGGCGAGACGGGCAAGGAAATCTGGTCGCGCTCTGACTTGGCGGGCGCCGAGGAGTACGAAGTCGAATCCATCGCCGGAACGCCGCTCCTCTTCGTCTCCGACAACTCGGGCGCCTTCAAGAAGGGCACGCGGCTCTTCGCACTCGACCTGCTCTCGGGCCAGAACGTCTGGGAGACGGGCAAGCTCAGGGGCGCGACGGTGGCGGTCGAGCCGGTCTACGAGAAGGACCTCGTGCTGCTCGTCACCGTCGAGAACAACTCGGCGAACAAGGCGAAGCCGCACCTGACGGCGCTCCGGATGACGACGGGCGAACTCGTCTGGGAGGCCGACTACCCCGACTCCGTTGACCTCTACGGCATCGAGCGCAAGAGCCGTTTCTTTCCCAAGTTCGACCTCTCCGGCGCCAACCCGCCCGTCTACGACAACGACTCCATCTACTTCACCTACGCCGGCCTGCACCGCTACTCGCTCGAAGACGGCAAGCTCCTCTGGGGCACGAAGTACGACGTGACCGAGGGCTCCATCAAGCAGGGCAACGCGCAGGCTCGCATCGTCGGCGACATGGTCTACACGTCCGCGAAGGGCCAGCTCCGCGCCATCGACCGGCAGACCGGCGCCGTCCGCTGGACGAGCAAGGACTTCGGCGGCGCCGTCGCCGAGATGAAGACCGACGGCGACGTGATTTACGGCCGCCTCGGCGGCGCCTTCTACGACTTCTCCAAGCGCGAGTACGTCAACAAGAAGCCCTTCGGCGTCGCCGCCGTGGACGCCCGCAGCGGCGCCACGCTCTGGTACTACGACAAGGCCGACGACAGCATCACCAACATGGCCGTCCTGCCCGAGCTGAGCACGGTGCTCGTCGCCGACGCCAAGAGCCTCATCGGCCTCGACACGAAGAGCGGCGGCAAGGTCAAGGAGTCCTACAAGGTCAAGCTCGAATTCAAGAACAACCTCGGCGCGGCGGCGACCGCGGCGAAGGTCGCCAAGTTCGGCTTCGGCGGCTTGAGCGCCATCGGGAAGGGCGGCGGCGACGACAGGGACGAGCCGGTCGCGCTCTACCGGCGCGAGAACGGGACCGTCGTCGTCGCGGGCCGCCAACACCTCCTCGCCTTCGACCCGCGCTCGCGGCAAATCGCCTGGTCGTTGAAGTACGAGGCGCCGGGCGTCCCCGGCTGGCAGAAGCTTGCGATGGCGGGCCTGACCGCGCTCGCCTACACGTCGGCGACGGCGTCGGCCGCCGGCACCTACTACGGGACGGCCGAGAACCGCTGGGCGAACCGCCAGCGCATCAACTCGCTCGTCGCCTACGAGCAGTTCGTGAGCAGGCGTTACAGCGCGATGAAGGCGGCGGGCAACTTCGTCTACGTGCTGACGACCGTCAGGGAGGGCAAGGAGAAGGGCGCCGGCCTCGTCGGCATCCGCATGGACACGGGCCGCGGCGAGCGCCAGATACTCTTCAAGGACAAGGAGCCCGACTATCAGGTGGACGAGCTCGCGGGCCGCGTCTTCAACCTGCGGAACCCGAAAGAACTCTCCGCCTTCTCGCTCGACGCCGCGCCCGCGCCCGAAGAGAAGAAGAATTAGGGCCCGCCCGCGAACCGGAGGGGCGCGCAGGGGAAACAGGTCGGCCGCTCGCGGGGCCGGCCTTTTTTCGTCCCGTACGCCGGGCGTTCGCAAGGGACAAAAATCCCTTGCGGAAAAACGGCGTTAGGAATACAGTTAGCGAAAAGGGGGCGATACCTATTTTATGGCAGAGGGCGTCAGAACACGGCGCAGAGTCCGTGCGAAGAGCACTCCCACTTCGCCTGTACTAACCAGACACGCAGAGGAGGACGAAAGAATGCCGAACGCAACAGAGAATTTGCAGACAGTCAAGACGGGCTTGCAGTTCGCCAGCGAGGCGGTGATTCCGGGCGGCAGCCACCTCATCAACGGGGACATGAAGCAGGCCGGCATCCACGCCGTCGCCGGCATCGTCGCCGGGGCGCTCTTCGGCCCCATCGGGCTGATCGTCGTGGCGGCCAACTCGTTCGCGCGCGCCACCACCGGCAACAATCTCTACGACGCCATGCGCGGGCCGGACAACACGACGAAGAAGTAGACCTCATCCGAACGTGGTCAGCGAAAACGAAGATGAAAAAGAGCACATTGTTCGTGGGCCTCGCCGGCGTGGCCTCGGGGGTCGTGCTGGCCCACAAGTGGAGGGTCATCGTTAAGGAGGGGATCAAGCTGGGCCTCAAGGCGAGTGTGGTGGTCAAGGAAGTCTCACAGCAGGCCATCGAAGACATCGGCGACTTGACGGCCGAAGCCACGCAGGAACTTTCGGAGCATGACCGGGAGGTTATGTAATGGCCGGCAGGAGAGGGGTCTCTCCGGAAGTGACTTCGGGCATCAGGCGGCTCTCGGCCACGCGCGGGCGGGAGCGTTGGGAGGTTAAGTCGATCGGGCGCCGGCCCGCTCTGGCCGAGGCGCTGGAGAAGGGGTTGCTGGAGTACCCCGGCATCCTCGACGCCCACGCCAACCCCGTCTCCGGCAGGGTCCTCGTCCTCTACGCTCCCGAAACCGTCGGCCTCCACGTCGAGTCAATCATCCTGAACTGCCTGGACGACCTCGCGTCCGGCGCCGTCAAACTAAACCCGAACGCACGCCCCGCCTCACCCCTGACACGAGTCGTCAAGCTCTCGCTGCCCCCGAGCAGGGAACTGGTCGGGCCGGTCTGGCTCTCCATGATCGGCCACACCGTCAGCGCCGTGCTGGGGCTCTCCTTCGTCGGCATCTTTAACACCGCGCAAGGGAAGGGCCCCGCCTTCCTGCGCGCCCTCGGGGTCGTCGGCAAGGGCGCGAGCATCCTCTTCATGACGGGGCTCACGCTGCTGCTCGTCGGCGCCGAGCTTCTGACCCGCAACCGCCGCAAGAGGGCGTGGCGCAAGCTCGCGCAGGACACGCAGCACAACCTGCGCACCCAACTCATCGCCAAGATTCAGACGCAGGACATGGCCTTCTTCGACCGCTACGGGACGGGCCACCTCATCAGCCTCGTCACGGAGGACACGGCGCGCATCCGCGAGTTCGTCGAGCGCGCGGGCGACGAGACGGTCGAGCTGGGGATGGTCATCGTCGTCTACGGCACCCTGATAGCCATCGCCTCGCCGGGACTCGCGATACTCACCTTCCTGACGCTGCCGTTCGTGATGTTGTCGTCGCGCGTCTACGCCGGGCGGGCCAGAGAGCGTTACGCGCGCGCGGGCGAAGCCTCCGGCGACTTCACGCAGATGTTGGAGAACAACCTGACCGGCATCGCCGACGTGAAGAGCTTCACGGCCGAGCGGAGGGAGGCCCGACGCCTGAGCGAGTCCGACGAAAAGCTATCTGAAGCGTCGCTCGCCGCCGTCTCGACCTCGGCCATTCAGGCGCAGCTCAACTACAGCTTCTTCAACGCCGGGTTCTTTCTCACCGCCGGGTACGGCGGCTATCTGGCGGCGACGGGCAAGGTGACGAAAGAGAAGTACGTGCTCTCGGCCTTCCTCTTCCCGCAGTTGCTCTCGGCGCTCAGGGACGTGGAGCAGATAACGCGGCTCTATCACGGCGCGGCCAACTCGGCGGAGCAACTGGCGGAAGTGCTGGATTCGACGCCGGACATCCAGAGCGGCCCCGTCGCCCTGCCCGCCGGGGGCGTGCGCGGCGAGATAGTCTTCGAGAACGTCTCGTTCGGCTACGACCCTTCGGTGAAGGTGCTCGACAACGTCTCCTTCAAGCTCGCGGCCGGCGAGACGCTCGCCATCGTCGGCCCGACCGGCTCCGGCAAAAGCACCCTGCTCAACCTGCTCCTGCGCTTCTACGACGTGGACTCCGGGCGGATACTGCTCGACGGCACGGACATCCGCGAGCTGGACCTGCAAGACCTGCGGGCGGCGGTCAGCCTCGTCAGTCAGGAAGTGCATCTGTTTCAGGGGACCGTCCGCGAGAACGTGCTCTACAGCCAGCAGTTCGCGTCGCAGGAGCAGGTCGTCGATGCGCTGCGCGACGCCGAGGCGCTCAACCTGCTCGAATCTTTGCCGGGGGGCTTGGAGGCTCAGGTCGGCGAGCGCGGGCAACGGCTGTCGGGCGGCGAGCGGCAGCGGGTCGCCATCGCGCGGGCGCTGCTGAAGCTCTTCGGCGGCGCGTCCGTGCTCGCCTTAGACGAGGCGACTTCGCAGCTCGACAACGAGACGGAGGCGGCCCTCAAGAGGTCGCTCCGCAAGGCGGCGTCGGGCAAGAGCGTCGTCATCATCGCGCACCGGCTCTCAACTATCCGCTCCGCCGACAGGATACTCGTCCTCGAACGCGGGAAGGTCATCGAAGAGGGGACGCACAAGAAGTTGCTCACCCGCAAAGGTCTCTACGCCTCGCTGTGGCGGCTCCAGAACGAAGACCCGTTGAGCGGCGAGCTGGAAGTGCGAATCAGGTGAAGGAAAGATTGGCGGACTGACGACCGACTCGCGGACTTGCGACCCCACCTCACCCGGCGCTCCCCTTAAATCCTATGTCACCCTTCAAACGGCTCCTGCGCGCACACTGGTCGGCCCTCGCGCTAGCCGTTTGCTCCGTTGTCATCCTCGTCGCGGGCGCCGCGTGGCTGCTGAACAACATTACGTCGAAGCCCTTGAGGTGGGCGGCGCTCGGGCTGTTCGTTCTGCTGGTCGTCGCCGTCGTCTTAAAGAACAGGATGACGCTGCTGATGCTGTTCGTCGTCGTCCCGAAGCTGCGCGCCTCCGTGCCGCGCGCCGCGCGCGACGCGGGGCTGAAGGGGTTGGACGGCGCAGTCGTCGTCACTTTGGACGAGTTCGGAGTCCCGACCATCGAGGCTCAGTCGCGGCTCGACGCGCTGCGCGCCCTCGGGTACGTGTCGGCGCGCGACAGGCTCTTTCAGATGGACCTGTTGAGGCGCGGGGCCGCCGGGCGTCTGACGGAAATCTTCGGCAAGGGGGTGTTGGAGACGGACAAGGCGCAGCGGGTCGTCGGCTGCAACCGCGTCGCCGGAGAAATCTTTTCCCGCCTGCCGGACGAACAGAAAGAGAGCCTGCTCGCCTACGCCGAGGGTGTCAACGCTTACCTGTCGCAGATGCGGGGGCGCCCGTTTGAATTCCTCCTCCTGAAGTACCGGCCCGAGGCGTGGCGGGGCGAGGACTCGGTGCTCGCGCTGCTGCAAATGTTCCAGAGCCTCAACGCCGAGGAGGAGGGCAAGCGGCGGACGCTGGCCGTCATGGAGAGCACGCTGCCCCGAGAGGTCGTCGAGTTCCTGACGCCGGACGCGAGCCCCTACTCGGCCCTGCTCGGCTGGGGCGACGAGGCCCGCAGGCCGGTCCGACCGCTCCCGCGCGCCCACCTGCCCGCGCTCTTCGAATGGGCGGGCCGAGAAGGCGCCGCCCCGCTCGACAGGAAGATAGTGCGCACCGAGGGCGTGGCGGCCGGCTCGAACTGCTGGGCGGTGGACAAGACGAAGACGGCCGACGGCGTCGCCATCCTCGCCAACGACATGCACACGGGCCTCAACGTGCCGAACCTCTGGTATCGGGCGCGGCTCCTCTTCGACGGCGTTGACATCTCGGGCGTCACCATCCCAGGCATCCCGATGGTGCTGGCCGGCTCGAACACGCGCGTCGCGTGGGGCCTGACCAACATGCTCGGCGGCTCGGTCGAGCTGGTGCAGTTGGAGGTTGACCCCGAGCGGCCCGACCATTACCTGACGCCCGAGGGTTGGCGGCCCTTCGAGGTCGTCAAGGAGTCCGTCAAGCGCAAGCGCGGCGACTTCGTCGAGGTCGAGGTTAAGCAGACCGTGTGGGGGCCGGTGCTTGAGAAGAAGCTGATGGGAAAGCCGGTGGCGCTGCGTTGGACGGCGCTCGACGCCGGGGTCGACTTCGGGCTGATGAGGATGGAGCGGGCGCGGACGGTGGAGGAGGCGGTCGCCGCCGCCAACAGTTTCGCCGGGCCGCCGCTCAACGTGATTGCCGCAGACGAGCGCGGGCGCATCGCCTACACCGTCTGCGGCCGGCTGCCGGTGCGCAAAGGCGGCGGCGCGGCGACCGGCGCGGGCTGGGCCGACGGGAGCGCGGGCTGGGCGGGCTACATCGAGCCGGACGAGCTGCCGAGAATCGTCGAAAGCCGCGAGGGCTTCCTCGCCAGCGCGAACAACGTCTCCGTCGGCCGCGACTACCCGCACGTCTTGGGCGAGGGCTTCCCGCACAGCTACCGCGCCTACCGGATAGCCGAACGCCTGCGCGAGATGTCGGGCGTGGGCGAGGCCGAGATGTTCCGCTTGCAATTCGACACGGCCTGCCACGTCTACGAGTTCTACGCCGGGCTCGCGCTCGAAGTGTTGACCGACCGGGCGGTCGAGGTCGAGCCGGAGCTGGCGGCCGTGCGCCGCGCCGTCCTCGCGTGGGACAAGCGCGCGGAGCTTGAGAGCGAAGGGCTCGTCTTCATCCACTACTTCCGGGAGAGCCTTGCGCTGTCGGTCCTCACCCCGCTCGTGCGCGCGTGCGCGGAGGCCGACGAGCAGTTCGTCTACGCGTGGCCCAATCTGGACACGCCGCTGCGCATCATCCTGACGGAGAGGCCGGCGGAGTGGTTCGCCGGGCCGGGGCGCTACGAGAACTGGGAAGAGTTCATCATGGCTAACCTGAAGCGCGGCGTCGCGGAGTTGAAAGAGAAGCTGAAGGTGAGGTCGCTGGAGGGCTTGCGCTGGGGCGAGGTCAACAGGGCGGAGGTCTACCACCTGCTGACGCCGAAGGACCGCTCGTTCTTCGGGGGCATCTTCAACATGCCGCCCGACCCCCTGCCCGGCTGCGCCTTCAGCGTGTGCGCGTCAGAGCCGGCCTTCGGCGCCTCCGTCCGCATGGTCGTCTCGCCGGGCCGCGAGGGCGCGGGCGTCCTCCACATCGCCTGCGGGCAGTCGGGCCACCCGCTCTCGGAGAACTACGACGACCAGCACGGCTACTGGGTCCGGCAGGAGGCTTTGCCGTTTCTGCCGGGGCGGGCGTCGGGAAAATTCACCCTGACGCCTGACGCCGCGGCGTGAAGGCGGCGACGAGTCTCGCATCCCGGCTCGCAGTTGTGCTATAGAATTCGGGCCTCGTCAGTCTCACTCGCGATAGCACAAAACATGACCACCGGCGTTAACCACCCCCCCGTCGCCGTCGCCAAACCGCGGACCCTCGCGGGTCTGCTCCGGGCGCGCGCGCAGGGCGAGCCGGGGCGCGTCGCCTACCGCTTCCTCTCGGACGGCGAGGCGCAAGGCGAGTCGGTCACTTACGCCGAGCTGGACGGGCGCGCGCGCTCCGTCGCCGCGGTCTTACAAAGCACTTGCGACGAGGGCGAGCGCGCCCTGCTGCTCTACCCGCCGGGGCTCGATTACGTCGCCGCCTTCTTCGGCTGCCTCTACGCCGGGGTCGTCGCCGTCCCGGCCTACCCGCCCCACGCCAACCGCAGGCAGCGGCTCGAATCCATCGCCGCCGACTCGCAAGCCGCGCTCGCCCTCACGACCGAGCGCATCTTCGAGCGGGTGTCGTCGCGCCCCGAGCAGAAGGACGGCTTCGGCCAATTAACCTGGCTGGCGACCGACCGCTTCGCGCCCGACTCGGACGGCCGGTGGCGCGAGCCCGCATCGCCAGACGAAGAGGGGCTCGCCTACCTGCAATACACCTCCGGCTCCACGTCCGCGCCGAAGGGCGTGATGGTGACGCACGCCAACGTGCTTCACAACTCCGCCTACATCCATCAGGGGTTCGGGCACACGCCTGAAAGCGTCTCGCTCTGCTGGCTGCCGCACTTCCACGACATGGGGCTGCTCGACGGCATCATCCAGCCTTTGTACGGCGGATTCCCCGGCCTCCTGATGTCGCCCGCCGCCTTCCTGCAAAGGCCGCTCGGCTGGCTGAAGGCAATCTCACAGCATCGCGTGACGCACAGCGGCGGGCCTAACTTCGCCTACGACCTCTGCGTGCGCCGCGTCGGCCCGGAACAGCGCGCCGGGCTCGACCTCGGCAGTTGGCGCGTGGCCTACAACGGCGCGGAGCCGGTGCGCGCGGAAACTCTCAGGCGCTTCGCCGAAGCCTTCGCGCCCTGCGGCTTCCGCCGGGAGAGTTTCTACCCGGCTTACGGGCTGGCCGAAGCAACCTTGAAAGTCTCCGGCGGCGTCCGCGGGAGCGAGCCCGTCATCTTTACCGCGCGGGCCGTCGCGTTGGAAGAGAACCGCGTCGAAGAGGCGGCGGGCGGCGGAGAGGACGCGCGGCCTCTGGTCGGCTGCGGACGCGCCTCGATGTCAACGGAAGTTCGCATCGTCCGACCCGAAACGCTGGACGAGTGCGCGCCCGACGAGGTCGGAGAGATTTGGGTCGGCGGGCCGGGCGTGGCCGCCGGCTACTGGCGAAGGCCGGAGGAGACGGAGCGGACCTTCCGCGCCTACCTGCCCGAGACGGGCGAGGGGCCGTTCCTGCGGACGGGGGATTTGGGCTTCGTCCGCGGCGGCGAGTTGTTCGTCACCGGCCGCCTCAAGGACTTAATCATCATCCGCGGGCGCAACCATTATCCGCAGGACATCGAGGCGGCCGTCGAACGCGCCCACCCGTCGTTGCGCCCGAGCGCGGGCGCCGCCTTCTCCGTCGAGGTTGACGGCGAGGAGCGACTTGTCATCGCGCAGGAGGTCGAGACGCGACGGCCGGCGGACTGGCGGTCCGTCGTCGAGAGCATACGCGAAGCCGTCACGGAAGAGTTCGAGATACAGCCCGCCTCCGTCGTGCTGCTCAAGCCGGGCGCCGTCCCGAAGACTTCGAGCGGGAAAATCCGCCGCGCCGATTCGAGGGCCATGTTCCTGCGCCGCGAGTGGGAGGCGGTCGCGGAGTGGAGCGCGCCCCGCGGCGAAGAGGCCGAGCCCGACGCGCCCCTGACTTTTTCGAGCGCCGCGTCCGTCGAGAACTGGCTGCGCGAAAAACTAGAAGCGAGGCTCGGCCTGCCCGCAGGCGGGCTGGATGTCAACCGCCCGCTCGCTCGCTACGGCGTGGACTCTCTGCTCGCCGTCGAGCTGATGCACGACCTTGAGACGCGCGCGGGAGTCAGTTTGCCGCCGGCGGACTTCCTGCAAAGCCCGAGCCTCGCCGAGCTTGCCGAGCGCGCGGCGCGGCAAGCGTCGGCCCCCGCGCCGCCCCGTCTAAAACTCGAAACGAACGGCGCCGAAGGCGGCTGGCATCCGCTCTCGCATAACCAGAAGTCGCTCTGGTTCATGCACCACGTCGCGCCGGACAGCGCCGCCTACAACGTCAGCTTCGCCGCGCGGATTCGCGGAAGGCTTCAGACGGACGCGCTCGGACGCGCCTTTCAAGCCCTCGTGAATCGCCACCCGTCGCTGCGCACGAGCTTCGAGTCAATCGACGGCGAGCCCGCGCAGCGTGTTCACGAGCGCGCGCCGGTCTTCTTTAAGACGGAAGACGCGCGCCTCGCGGACGAGTCCCGGCTGCGCGAGCGCATGAGCCTTGAGGCGCGGCACCGCTTCGACCTCGCGGACGCGCCCCTGTTGAGGGTCTTCCTGTTCGGGCGCGCGGACGACGAGCACGTCATGCTGCTGGTGGCCCACCACCTCGTCGTTGACTTCTGGTCGTTGTCCGTCCTGATGCGCGAGCTGGGAGAACTCTACGACGCGGAGGTTGAGGGCAGGCCCGCCGCCCTCGAACCGCCGGCCTCGCGGTACGCGGACTACGTGAGTTGGCAGCGCGAGTGGCTTGAGTCGGCCGAGGGCGAACGGCAGCGGAGGTTCTGGCTGGAGCGACTGTCGGGCGAGCCGCCCGCGCTCGACCTGCCGACCGACCACCCGCGCCCCGCCGTGCAAGGCTACCGCGGCGCTGCGCTGCCGCTGCGGCTCGGCGCGACGCTGACGGGGAACTTGAAGGCGTTGGCGCGCTCCAACGACGCGACGCTCTACACGCTCCTGCTCGCGGCGTTCGAGGTGCTGCTCTACCGCCACACGGGGCAGCGCGACTTGCTCGTCGGGTCGCCCTTCGCGGGGCGCGGCTCCGCCCGGCTCTCAAACGTCGTCGGCTATTTCGTCAACCCCGTCGTCCTGCGCGCCAAGCTCTCGCCGGAGATGTCCTTCGAGCAACTGCTGGCGCGGGCGCGGCGCGACACGCTGGACGCTTTCTCGCATCAGGACTACCCGTTCGAGTTGTTGGTGAAGCAGTTGCAGCCCGTGCGCGACGCGTCGCGCGCGCCTCTCTTTCAGGCGATGTTCGCGCTGCAAAGGGCGCGGCGGCCGGAGGAGCAGGCGTTGGCGGCTTTCGCGCTGGGCGAGGCGGGCGCGGAAGTTAACGTGTGCGGCCTGCGGCTCGAATCGGTGGCTCTCGACCAGCGGGCCGCGCAGTTCGATTTGTCGCTGACGGCGGCCGAGGTGGGCGAAGAGCTGGCGGCGTCGTTCGAGTACAGCACGGAGTTGTTCGAGGCGCCGACGATTGAGCGCATGGCCGGACACTTCCGCGTGCTGCTGGAGGCGATTGCCGCCGAGCCGTCGCGGCCCCTCGCCGACCTGCCGCTGTTGACGGACGCGGAGCGCGGGCGATTGCTTCACGAGTGGAACGACGTGCGGCCGGCGCCGGGCGCGGGCGCGCTCGTCCACGAGTTGTTCGAGCGGCAGGCCGCGCAGAGGCCCGAGCAGACGGCCGTCGTCGGCGCGGCCGGACGTTTGAGCTACGGGGAGTTGAACTCCAAAGCCGAACGGCTGGCCCGCCACCTGCGCGCGCGCGGCGTCGGGCCGAACGTCGTCGTCGCGCTCTGCGCCGAGCGTTCGCCGGAGATGCTGGTCGGCGTGCTCGCCGTCCTCAAGGCGGGCGGCGCCTACGTGCCGCTCGACCCTTCGTACCCGCCCGCGCGCCTCCGGTTCATGCTCGAAGACACGGCCGCGCCCTTCCTGCTGACGCAGCGAAAATTCACGGAGGCGTTTCAGTCGTCCCCCGCCGAAATCGTCCTCCTGGAAGAAGACTTGCCGCCCGTCTCGCCGGAGGGCGACGAGCGACCGCGGGTTGAAGTCGGCGCGGACAGCCTCGCCTACGTCATCTACACCTCCGGCTCCACCGGCAAGCCGAAGGGCGTGATGATTAGCCACGGCGCGCTGTCGCACTACATCGCGACCGTCACCGACGAGTACCGAATCACGCCCGCCGACCGGATGCTGCAATTCGCCTCGCTCAGTTTCGACATCAGCGTGGAGGAGATTTTCTCCTCACTCACGCGCGGCGCGACGCTCGTCCTGCGCGACGAAGAGACGACGGCCTCGCCCGTCTCGCTGCTGCGACTGTGCCGCGAGCAGCGGGTGACGATACTTAACCTCCCGACGGCCTACTGGCATCAACTGGCGGCCGTCCTCACGCCCGCCGACTGGGACTTGGCTGAGAGCGTGCGCCTCGTCGTCACCGGCAGCGAGAAGTTGCAGCCCGAACGATTGTCGCAATGGCACGCGGCCGTGGGCGGGCGCGCGCGCCTCGTCGATGTCTACGGCCCGACGGAGGCCACCGTCGGCTCGACCATCTGCGACCTCGACGGCGTCACGGGCGCGGCCGACTCCGCCCGCAAAATCTCCATCGGCCGCCCGTTCAGACACGCCCAAGCCTACATCCTCGACTCGCGGCTGCAACCCGTGCCCGTCGGCGTCGCGGGCGAGCTGCACGTCGGCGGCCACGCGTTAAGCCAAGGCTACCTCAGGCGCCCGGCGCTGACGGCCGCCGCGTTCATCCCGCACCCGTTCGGCGCGACGCCCGGCGCGCGGCTCTACAAGACCGGCGACCTCGCGCGCTTCCTCCACGACGGCAACATCGAATTCCTCGGGCGCCTCGACTCTCAGGTGAAGGTGCGCGGCTTCCGCATCGAGCCGGGCGAGATTGAAAGGGCGCTCGTCCGGCACGAGCGCGTGCGCGAGGCCGCGGTCGTCGTCAGGTCGGGCGACGGCGAGAATCGTCTGGTCGCGTACGTCGTCGCCGACTCGCCCGAGCCGCCGGCTACAAAAGACCTGCGTCAACACCTCAAAGAGAGCCTGCCCGCGTACATGCTCCCTTCGGCCTTCGTCTTCCTCGACGCGCTGCCGCTGACGCCGGGCGGCAAGGTTGACCGCCGCGCCCTGCCCGCGCCGGAGCGTTCGGCGGCGGAGCCCGCGCCAGACTTCGTCGCCCCGCGGACCGAGCTTGAGAGGACGCTGGCAGGCATCTGGGCCGACGCGCTCCGGCTTGAGCGCGTCGGCCTGCACGACAACTTCTTCGAGCTGGGCGGCGACTCGATTCTGATTATCCAGATAGTCGCGCGCGCGCATCAGGCGGGCATCAACCTGAGCGCGACACAGATGTTTCAAAGCCCGACCGTCGCCGAGCTTGCCGCCGCGGCGAGCCCGACCGCGTCGGCGCCCGACGACGAAGCGGCGGCCGTCGGCGAAGCCCCGCTGACGCCGATTCAACGCTGGTTCTTCGAGCAGGAGTTCGAGGCCGCCGACCACTGGAACATGGCCCTGCTGCTCGAAGCCAAAGCCCCCGTGCGGGCCGGGCTGTTGGAGCGGGCGCTTTCCATCCTCGTCGCGCGGCACGATTCTTTGCGGCTCCGTTTCGCGCGCGAGGGCGGGGGATGGCGGCAGT
Organism: Pyrinomonadaceae bacterium; assembly: GCA_035941045.1. Lineage (GTDB taxonomy): Bacteria > Acidobacteriota > Blastocatellia > Pyrinomonadales > Pyrinomonadaceae > QHXN01. Next base: position 56,935 of record DASZEK010000055.1, read on the forward strand.
TCGTCGCCGAAGCCTCCGAGGCTTCGTTCGCGCTGCGGCGGGTGGACTTGTCCGCCGCGCCGGAAGCGGAGCAGGCGGCGGCCGTCGAAGCGGTCGCGGCGGAGACGCAGGCGCGGCTCAGTCTGTCGGAAGGGCGGATGTTGAGTGCGGCGCTGTTCGAGCTTGGCGAGGGGCGCGCGCCGCGGCTGCTGCTCGTCGCTCATCACTTGGCGGTGGACGGCGTCTCGTGGGGAATTCTGCTGGAAGACCTCGCGGGCGCTTACGAACAACTGCGACGGGGCGAAGGGGTCGAGCTTCCGCCGAAGACGACATCTTTCAAGACGTGGGCCGAGCGTCTGGACGAGCACGCGCGCTCGGACTCGGCGCGGCGGGGCGCGGAGTACTGGACGCGACTCGCGGCGAAGGAATTTAAGAGCCTGCCGGTGGACCGCCCCGGCGGCGGCGCTGCGCTCGAAGATTCGACGCGGGTCGTCTCGGTTTCGTTGAGCGAGGAGGAGACGCGCGCTCTGCTGCACGACGCGCCGCCCGTCTATCACACGCAGGTCAACGACGTGTTGCTGACGGCGCTCCTCGCCGCCTTCTCGCGCCGGACGGGGGACGGCGCGCTGCTCGTTGACCTCGAAGGCCACGGGCGCGAAGAACTCTTCGCGGGCGTCAACCTCTCGCGCACCGTCGGCTGGTTCACCAACGTCTTCCCCGTGCTGCTGCGGCTGGACGAGCCTTTCGCGCCCGGCCCCGCCCTGAAGTCGGTCAAGGAACAACTCCGCGCCGTGCCCGGCCACGGCATGGGCTACGGCGTGCTGCGCTACTCGGAGGGCGCGCAGGACTTGAAGGCCGCGCTCGCGTCGGCGCCGCCCGCACAGGTGAGCTTCAACTACCTCGGGCGGGTGGACCGCATGCTTGAGTCGGCCGCGGGCTGGACGCTGGCGGGCGAAGGCGTGGGCGGGACGCGGGGCGGGCGTAACCGCCGGACGCACCTGCTGGAAGTGAACGCGGGCGTCTACGACGGCGCGTTGCGGCTCGACTGGTCTTACAGCCGCGACCTCCACGACCGCGCGACCGTCGAGCGCCTGGCGGCCGACTACCTCGAAACGCTGCGCGCCGTCGTCGCCCATTGCCTGTCGCCCGGAGCCGGCGGCCACACGCCTTCCGACTTCCCGCTGGCGGGGTTGGACCAGCGAAGGCTCGACGAATTGCTGCGGGACGCGGGCGGCGTGGCGGACATCTACCCGCTCTCGCCCATGCAGCAGGGGATGCTCTTCCACAGCCTCTACGCGCCCGCGGCAGGGATGTACGTCGAACAGCTCAGTTGCGTCCTCAAAGGCGGCCTCGACGTGGCCGCGTTCGAGGGAGCGTGGCGTGACGCGGCCACACGCCACGCGGTCCTGCGCACCGCCTTCGTCTGGGAGAATTTGAACGAGCCGCTGCAAGTCGTTCGGCAAAGCGTTTCGTTGCCGATTGACCAATGCGACTGGCGCGGTCTGCCGCGCGCCGAGCAGGAGAGGCTTCTCGAAGCGTATCTCTCCGAAGACCGGCTGCGCCCCTTCGACCCGAGCCGCGCGCCGCTCATGCGTCTGGCGCTCGCCCGCACGGACGAGGACGCGTATCACTTCGTCTGGACGCATCATCACCTGCTGCTCGACGGCTGGTCGGCGGCGTCGCTGCTGCGCGAAGTGTTGGCGGGCTACGAGTCCTTGCGCCGCGGCGAGGCAACGCCCGCCCGCCGCCCGCCGCCCTTCCGTCATTACATCGCGTGGTCGCGGCAACAGGACGCCTCGAAGGCCGAACGCTTCTGGCGCGACGAGCTGAAGGGCTTCGCCAAGCCGACGCTCCTGACGGCGGGCCGGCACGCGGGCGGCGCCGCGGCCGACGAGCCGCCTCAGGTCTCGAAGCAGGAGGCACGTCTGACGCCGGACGAGACGGCCGCCCTGCACGCCTTCGCGCGCTCGTCTCAATTGACTCTCGGCACGCTCGTTCACGGCGCGTTCGCGCTGCTGCTCGGTTGTTACAGCGGCGAGGACGACGTGGTCTTCGGCACCACCGTCTCGGGCCGCCCGCCCGCGCTGGCCGGCGTGGACGAGATGGTCGGCCTCTTCATCAACACCCTGCCGGTGCGCGTGCGCGTCGAGCCTCGGGCCTCGGTGCTCTCGTGGCTCCGCGGCCTGCAAGGCAAACTGGCCGGCCTGCGCGATTACGAATACGGCTCGCTCGCCGAGATTCAGGGCTGGAGCGACGTGCCGCGCGGGCAGGCTTTGTTCGAGTGCCTGCTGGCCTTCGAGAACTACCCCGTTGACGCCGCGCTGCTCGACGGCAGCGGCGGCCTGAAGCTCGAAGACGTGCGCTCCTCCGAGCGCACCAACTACCCGCTGACGGTGGCCGCGCTCCCCGGCGACGGCCTGCGCCTGCAAGCCCTCTACACGAACGACCGCTTCGACGACGCGACCGCCGGACGCCTCCTCGCGCACTTGAAGCGTCTGCTGCTCGACATCGCCGCGGGCGAAGACAAGAGCCTCGCCGACGTGCGTTTGCTCGACGATGACGAACGGCGGCGCATCCTCGCGGACTGGAACGAGACGGCCACGGCGTACCCGCGCGAGCAGACCGTCCGACAGTTGTTCGAGGCGTGGGCCGAGCGCACGCCGGAGGCCCCGGCGGTCGTCTGCGGCGAAGAGCGGTTGACCTACGCGGAGTTGAACGCGCGGGCCAACAGGCTGGCGCGACGGTTGAGGGAGAAGGGGGTCGGGCCGGAGGCGACGGTCGGCGTCCTGATGGAACGGTCGGCGGGGATGGTGGTCGCGCTGCTCGGCGTCCTCAAGGCGGGCGGGGCGTACCTGCCTTTGGACCCCGCGCACCCGCGGGAGCGACTGTCCTACATGCTCGGTGACGCGGGCGCCCGCGTGCTGTTGACGACGGCGCGGCTCGCGCAAGACTGGCCGGACGACTCGGCCGTCCACGTCCTCCGCCTCGACGCCGACGCGCGCCTGTTGACGGATGGGGGCGCGGAGAACCCGCGCGACGAGACGAGCGCCGACAGCCTCGCGTACGTCATCTACACGTCCGGCTCGACGGGCAGGCCGAAGGGCGTCTCGGTCACACACCGCAACGTCGTCCGCCTCGTCTGCGGCACGGACTATCTGCACGTCCGCGCGACCGACCGCGTCGCGCACCTGTCGAACGTCGCGTTCGACGCGGCGACGTTCGAGATGTGGGGCGCGCTGCTGAACGGCGCCTGCCTCGTCATCATCGACAGGCAAGTGGCGCTGTCGCAGCACGAGTTGCTGAATGAAGTGCGCCGGCAGCGGGTCAGCGTCCTGCTCATGACGACGGCGCTCTTCAACGAGATGGCGCGGCAGATGCCGGACGCGTTCGCGGGCATCGGGTGCGTGATGACCGGCGGGGAGACGGCCGAGCCGCGATGGTTCAAAGAGGTGTTGGACTGCGGGGCGCCGGGGAGGCTCCTGAACGTCTACGGGCCGACGGAGAATTGCACGTTCTCGACGTGGCACGAGGTCAAAGCGGTGGCCGACGACGCGCGCCAGATACCGATAGGGCGCCCCGTCGCCAACTCGCAGGCTTACGTCCTCGACCGGCTGTTGCGACCCGTGCCGGTCGGCGTCGTCGGCGAGTTGTGTGTCGGCGGCGACGGGCTGGCGCGCGGCTATCACGGGCGGCCGGGGCTGACGGCCGAACGCTTCGTCCCGAACCCTTACGGCCGAGAGGCGGGCGCGCGGCTCTACAAGACGGGCGACCTCGCGCGCCTCCTGCCGGACGGGACGATAGAGTTCCTCGGCCGCCTCGACCATCAGGTGAAGGTGCGCGGCTACCGGATTGAGCTTGGCGAGATAGAGGCGGTGCTCGCGGCGCACGAGGCGGTGGGCGGCGCGGTCGTCGTCGCGAGGGAAGACGCGCGCGGGGAGCGGCGGCTGGCGGCTTACGTCGTGGCCGCCGACGGGCGCGAGCGCGGCGAGGTCGTCGGCGAGTTGCGTGCCTACCTGCGGGGGCGTTTGCCGGAATACATGGTCCCGTCCGCCTTCGTCCTGTTGGAGTCGCTGCCGCTGACGCCGAACGGGAAGGTTGACCGCCGCGCGCTGCCCGCGCCCGACTCGGCCGGGGCGCAGGCGGGCGCGGAGTTCGTCGCGCCGCGCAACCCGCTGGAGGAGGCGCTGGCCGACATCTGGCGCGGGGTGCTCGGCGTCGAGCGCGTCGGCGTCCACGACAACTTCTTCGAGTTGGGCGGCCACTCGCTGATGGCGACCCGCGTGCTCTCGAACGTGCGGCGCATCTTCCGCATCGACCTGCCGCTCAGGGTGCTCTTCGACTCGGCCACGGTCGCGGAGCTGGCGCCCGCCGTCGCCGCCTTCGAGGCCGAGCCGGGGCAGGTGGAGAAGATTGCGCGCGTGCTGCAAAAACTCAAGAGCATCCCGGCCGGGGAGGCGCGGCAGGAGCTACAGAAGAAGCGCCGCGAGAGAGTCGAGCGATGAGCGAGCCCGAAGACTACTTGAACATGGCCGAACTGGACGCCGACCGTCTGGAGCTTTTGGAATACCTGCTCGAAGAGGAAGGCGTCGGCGTCGCGCCCGCGGCCGACCGCATCAGCCCGCGCGCGGCGACGGAGCGACTGCTGCTCTCGTTCGCCCAGCAGCGCCTCTGGTTCATCGAACAGCTCGAACCCGGCAGCCCCGCCTATCACATCGCGGGCGCGCTGCGCATGGCGGGCCGGCTGGACACGGACGCGCTCGGCCGCAGCCTCGACGAAATCTGTCGGCGCCACGAGGCGCTGCGCACCTCCTTCGTCACCGTCGGCGGCCAGCCCGAGCAGGTCGTCTCGCGTGATTGCCGAATCGCGCTGCCCGTCGAAGACCTGACCGCGTTGGCCGAAGCCGAGCGCGAGGCGGAAGTGCTGCGCTTGAGCAAGGAGGAAGCGCGCCGCCCGTTCGACCTCACCCGGAGCCCGCTCTGGCGGGCGCGGCTGCTGCGGCTCAAGGAAGACGAGCACGCCCTACTCCTGACGATGCACCACATCGTCTCGGACGGGTGGTCGAGCGGGGTGCTGGTCGGCGAGCTGGC
>DASZEK010000056.1:0-25348 GCA_035941045.1 Pyrinomonadaceae bacterium
TGGGGCGCATCGACGCGGTGCTGATGGACGTGCCGATGGAGATGTACTACGCGCGCTCGAACCCGCGCCTGCGGCCCGCGGGCGAGCCCTTCTTCCGCGGCGCCTACGTCGTCGGCCTGCGCAAAGGCGACGAGGCTTTGAAGAAGGAGGTGGACGCAGGGATAGACAAGATAGTGCGCGACGGCTCGCTGGAAAGAATCCTGCGACGTTGGAACCTTTGGAACCCGGCGCAGGCCGAGTTGCAGGCCGCGGCCGTCACCGACGTAAAGACGGGCGACGAGAAGCAGCCCGAAGGCGTCGCCTACGACATGACCTCGACGCAGTTCAACTGGGGCGAGGCCCTGCTGAGACTGGCGCGCGCGGCGCTCGTCACCGTCCTGCTCTCGTTCGGGGCGATGCTCATCGCCGTCTCGCTCGGCCTCGGGCTCGCGCTCGGACAGTCGCGCGGCCCCCGGTGGCTGCGCTGGCTCTCGACCGCCTACGTCGAGTTCTTCCGCGGCACGCCCGTCCTCGTCCAACTCCTGTTCTTATACTTCGGGCTGCCGAAGGTGGGGCTCGCGATGCCGGGCTGGCTGACGGCGCTCGTCGGCCTCGGCCTCAACTACGCGGCCTACGAGTCGCAGGTCTACCGCGCGGCCCTTGACGCCATCCCGAAGGGCCAGTTCGAGGCGGCCTACACGCTCGGCATGAGCCCCGTGCTCGCGTTCCGGCGCATCATCCTGCCGCAAGCCTTCCGCATCGCGCTGCCGCCGATGACGAACGACTTCGTCTCGCTCTTCAAGGACACGTCGGTCGCCTTCGCCATCTCGGTCTGGGAGCTGGCGACGGCCTACAGGGAGTTGGCGAACGCGTCGGGCGAGTTCCTTTTACTCGGCGTCACCGTCTCGGCCTTCTACATGGCGATGAGCCTGCCGCTGGCGCACCTCGCGGGCAGGCTCGAACGGAGGCTGAAGAGCCGTCGCGAGCAGATGGAGACGGCGGGGGAGGTGGCCGCTTGATACGAGTCGAGAAACTTGAGAAGAGCTACGGCGAGAAGCGCATCGTGAAGGGCCTGACGTTCGAGGTCCGGCCGCGCACGGTGCTCGGCATCATCGGCGGCTCGGGCAGCGGGAAGACGACGCTGCTGCGCTGCCTCAACGGGCTCGAAAAAATCACGGGCGGCCTCGTCGAGTGCGGCGGCGTGCGGCTCGAAGCGACGCTGACCGACCACGAGTACAAGCAGCGCGTCAAGCAGTTGAGGAAGCAGGTCGGCATGGTCTTTCAGCACCTCTACCTCTTCCCGCACCTGACCGTCATCGACAACATCACCGAGGCGCCCGTCCACGTCCAGCGCGTCGCGCGCAAGGCCGCCGAGGAGCGCGCGCTCGAACTGCTTGAGGCGGTCGGCTTGCGTCAGGCCGCGCGCCGCTTCCCCGAGTCGCTGTCGGGCGGCGAGCAGCAGCGCGTCGCCATCGCGCGGGCGCTGGCGACGAAGCCCGAGGTGCTCCTCTTCGACGAGCCGACCAGCGCGCTCGACCCGCGCCGCACCTCGGAGCTTCGCACGACCCTGCGCGGCTTCGTCGAGACGGGCCACACGATGGTCGTCGTCACCCACTCCATCAGCTTCATCGAGGGGCTGGCCGACGACCTCCTCTACATGGAGGCCGGCGAGGCCGTCGAATTCGGCCGCGCCGAAGTGCTCCTCGAAAACCCGCAGCACCCGCGGACCCGCGAGTTTCTGTCGCACGCGCGCTGACCAATGAGGAAGAAACGTCAATGAGAAGAACGCTGTTTCTCATCCTCGCCCTCTCCGCGGTGAGTGCGAGGGCACAGACGCCCGCGGCGCCGGCCGAGATGGACGCGCGCGTGCGCGCCGAGGTGGCCGCCTTCAAGGGCAAGGTTTACCTGTACGCCAAGAACCTCGACACGGGCGCCGTCTACTCGCTCGCGGGCGACGAGCGCGTGCGCACGGCGAGCACCATCAAGCTGGCCGTCATGGTCGAAGCCTTCTCGCGCGTCGCCGAGGGCAAGGCGAAGTGGACGGACGAGGTCGTGCTCACGAAGGCGGTCCGCTACGGCGGCTCGGGCGTCCTCAACGACCTCGACGACGGCCTGCGTCTTCGCCTGCGCGACGCCGTCACGCTGATGATAACCGTCAGCGACAACACGGCGACGAACCTCGCGATTGAGTATTTGACGGCCGACGCCGTCAACGAGCGCATGGCCTCGCTCGGCTTCAAGGACACGCGCCTGATGCGCAGGGTCGGCGGCGGGGGCGAGAGTAAGGAAGGGAAGCTCGAAGAGAACAAGCGTTTCGGGCTCGGGCGCTCGTCGCCGCGCGAGATGGTGATGCTTCTGGAGAAGCTTGAGCGCGGCGAGGTGGCGGGCGCGGCCGTCTCGAAGGAGATGATCGAGCTGCTGAAGAAAGAGAAGAACAGCGACGGCCTCTTCCGCTGGAACTGGAAGCTGCCGGTCGCCAACAAGACGGGCGCGCTCGACCTGCTGCGCAGCGACGTGGCGCTCATCTACACGCCGCGCGGCCGCATCGCCGTCGCCGTCACCTGCGACGACATGCCCGAGCCCGACTGGACCGACGACAACCCCGCCCTCCTGCTCATGTCGCGCCTCTCGAAAATCATAGTGGACGGGCTCGGCAAGTAACCTTAGACTCTCCGGTATGGCGAACCCGGCGAGGCGGCTGGCTGAAAACGCGGCGGGCGATTTTTACGTGGACGACTCGTGCATCGACTGCGACGCGTGCCGGCAGATTGCGCCCGAGACGTTCCGCGACCACGGCGACCAGTCGAGCGTCTACAAGCAGCCGGAGGATGAAAGGGAAGTGACGCGCGCTTTGATGAGCCTCGTCGCCTGCCCGACCGCGTCCATCGGAACGAGCCGGCATTACGACGCGCGCCGCGGCGTCGATGCGTTCCCCGCGCCGGTGGCCGAGAACGTCTACTTCTGCGGCTTCACCTCCGAGTCGAGCTTCGGCGCGTGGAGCTATCTGGTCGTGAGGCCGGAGGAGGAGGGCGGCAACGTCCTCGTTGACTCGCCGCGCTTTACGACGCCGCTCGTCAGGAAGATAGAGGCGCTGGGCGGCGTCCGTCTCATCTTCCTCACGCACCGCGACGACGTGGCCGATCAGGCGAAGTACGCCCGGAAGTTCGGCGCCCGCCGCGTCATGCACGCCGACGACGGCGCCGCGCGCCACGGCGTCGAGCACGTACTGGAAGGCGACTCGGAAGTCCGCCTCGGCCCCGACCTCGTCGCCGTCCCCACGCCCGGCCACACGCGCGGCCACGCCGTCCTGCTCTACAAAGACCGCTTCCTCTTCACCGGCGACCACCTCGCTTGGTCGCCCGACCGCAAAGCCCTCACGGCCTTCCGCAGCGCGTGCTGGTACTCGTGGCCCGCGCAGACGCGCTCGATGGAGCGCCTGCTCGACTACAGCTTCGAATGGGTGCTGCCCGGCCACGGGCGCATACACCACGACGCGCCCCCGCGCATGCGGGAGCTGCTCGGCGAGTGCGTCGCGTGGATGAAGTCTTTCGGTTAAAAGTTTATGACCCGCCGCGCTTGCGCGAAGCGAGCTGCGAGCCGATGAGCACGCCCGCGAGCATGCCGAGCGAGGCGAGGATGAGCCCGCCGACGCCCTGCCGGGGCGTGCGCGGGATGATAGAGTCGTAAGCGGGCGGCCGGCGCGGGACGTGTCCGCCTCCCCACCCGCCGCGCCCGCGCAGCTCCGCCCTGACGCGCTCCAACTCGCCCTCGTAGTAGCGAATGTTGTGCTCGGCTTCCGTCAGGTCGCCCTCCAGCGCGGCCTCGTCCGTGCCGTGCTTGGAGGCCGTCTCTTTCAAAGTCTGTAAGAACGATCTCAGGGACGCGAGCTGAGTCTCGTATCTCTGCGCCTGATCTTCAAGGAAGTCGCGTGTTTGGTCCACGGTCGTTCTCCTTTGTAGGGTTCGGGCGGTTGAGGATTTCTGACTGCGTCCGGCTTCAGGGCAGCTCGGCGAGCTTCTGCCGCAGCGTCTCGACCTGGGGGCTCTGCGGCGTCAGCGCGGCGAGTTTTTCCAGCGCCTCGGACGCGGCCGCCTTGTCGTTCAGGTTGATGGCGGCGACGGCGAGGTTGCGCCACGAGTTGACGTGGGTGGGGTCGACGGCGACCGACTTGCGGTACTCGGCGAGGGCGCGCGCGTAGTCCTGGCGTTGGAAGAAGGTGTTGCCGTAGTCGGTCCGCACGTCGGCCGAATCCGGCCTGAGGGCCAGGGCGCGCTCGTAGAGGGGCGCGGCGGCGGCGAAGTCTCCGGCGTCGTAGCGGGCGTTTCCGGCGGCGACCAGCGTCGCGAAGTCGTCGGCCTTGAGGGCGAGCGCGCGGCCGAAGTAGAGCGAAGCCTTCTCGTAGTCGTGCAGGCCGTAGAAGACCTCGCCGGCCTCCTTCTGCGCCTTGAAGTCTTTGGGGTCGCGGTCGGCGCGGTCCATCGCGCCCTGCGCCTCGGCGCTGGTGGAGGCGGCCGTGCCGGTGCCGCCGCCCGCGCCGGGCGTGTCGGCGCCGCCGATGTCGGGGTGGCCGGGCGGAAGCTCGCCGCCCGCCTGCTCGGCGTCGAGCGGGCCGGCGTCCGTCGTCGCCGCGGCGGGCTGCCTGAGAGTCTGGGCGCCGGGGCGCGTCAGGGGGTTGGTGACGAAGAAGCCGATGACGAGGCCGAGGACGAGCCCGAGCGAGCAGTAGAGCAGGTTCTTAGACATCAACGTGTAGAAAGTTCCGGCTTGAAGAAAATTCGGCGGGGCCGCGGGCCGCGGCATCCAAAAGTTGCGCGCCGCCGCCGTCGATTTGAAGGCGGATGATAACACAAAGGCGGCACGGCTCGGTTGCCGCCGCCGCCGGGTTTGGTTAGAATCTGTCTGAACTCTTGGTCGTCCTCTTCACTTGATGTTAAGTGTCCGCTTCGACTCCCGGCAAAAAAAAAGATGTCAGCAATTGAAGAGTCCAAAAGCGAAGCCGCCTTGCGGCAGCCGGTGGCGGCGCAAGCCGTCAGGCCGGCGTCCCCCTCGTTCGTGACCAGGGTGTTGAACCTGCTCAGCTCCGTGCGCTTCGGCGTCGTGCTGCTGGTCTTGCTGGCGGCGGCCTGCATGCTCGGGATGCTCATCGTCCAGCAGAACGTCCAGCCCGACTTCGAGCGTTACTACGCCGACCTGACCCCGGCGCAGAAGCTCATCTACGGCAAGCTCGGCTTCTTCGACATCTATCACGTCTGGTACTTCAACGCGCTCCTCCTCCTGCTCTCGCTCAACATCGTCCTCGCCTCCATCGACCGCTTCCCCGCGGCGTGGACCTACATCTCGCGCAAGAAGCTCGACGCCTCGGCCCACTGGCTGCGCGGCCAGCAGCCCAGCACCAGCTTCATGGCCGACGGGGCGAGCCGCGAAGAAGTCGCCGGCAAAATCTCCGCCGCCTTCCGCGCCGAGAAGCTGAAGCCGACGGTGACGGAGAAGAACGGCAAGACCTTCGTCTTCGGCGAGCGCGGCGCGTGGAACCGACTCGGCGCCTACGCCGTCCACGTCGCGCTCCTGACCATCTTCTTCGGCGGCTTCATGACCTCGCAGTTCGGCCGCAACGGCAACATGCCGCTGGAGCCCGGCACCACCTCGAAAGAGATTCAGGAGCAGGTGATAGACGTTGACCAGTTCTCGGTCCGCACCCACCAGCTCCCCTTCCAGGTCGAGTGCACGGACATCCAGCAGGAGCTGATGCGCAAGGACGGCGCCATCACCTCCGACAACACTTTGAACTGGCTGACGCGGATTAAAATCAAAGACCCCGCCTACGGCGAGCGCGAGGGGCTGGTGAGCCTCAACAACCCCTACGACTACCGCGGCTACCGCTTCTTCCAGGCCAGCTTCATCGCCGACGGCAAGGCCCGCCGGATTAGCCTCCAGGTGACTCCGGCCGCGGGCGGGCCGCCGCAGGAAGTGGGCATCCCGCGCGACGGCTCGGCGCAGCTCGCCGACGGGACGCGCATCGACTTCAAAGACTTCCAGTCGAACTTCTCGCTCGGCCGCAACCGGCCGCAGAGCGACGAAGAGGGGAGCGTCTACAACAACCCGGCGGCCGTCCTCGCCGTCACGCCGCCGGGCGGGCAGGCGGCGAAGGCTTTCGCCTTCACGCCCGAGATGGCCGAGCGCGCGCCCTTCGCCAAGCAGCCCGTCGCCGGCTACACCTTCCGCCTCGTGGACTTCGAGAAGGCGCCCAAGGCGCACATCCTCGCCGTCCAGCGCGACCCCGGCGCGACGGTCGTCTACGTCGGCTTCACCCTGCTCGCGCTCACGCTCTGCGCCGTCTTCTTCTTCTCGCACGAGCGCGTGTGGGCTTTGGTAGAAGAGCGCGGGGCGGGGAAGTATGAAGTCGTGGTCGGGGGCAACACCAACCGCAACCAGTTGGCCTTCGGCGACCGCTTCCGGCGCGTCGTCGCGCAGGCCAGCGGCCAGCCACTAGAGGTGAAGGAATCATGAGTGAAGTGCTGAAGCAGCCCGTCGTCGAGGCGCCAGAATTTAAGCTGAAGAGTTCGCTCGGCTCGTACCTGCCGGCGGCGCTGGCCGTCGGCGGCGCGCTCCTCCTGACGTTTGCGCGCGCCCGCGCCGGGGGCGACAACTTCATCTCCGACGGGGCGCTGATGATGCTGGCGCTGGCCGCCTACCTCATCGCCGCCGTCTTCTACCTGCTCAACCTCTACGCGCCTTCGAGCCTCTACGAGCGCATCGGGCTGGGGAGCGCCACGCTCGGCGTCTTCTTCAACCTCGCCAGTTGGTGCGTCCGCTGGATAGCCTACCGCGACCACGACGTTGCCATCTGGGTCAGCGAGGGGCGGCCCGTCTCGGAGTGGCCGTGGTTCTTCCGCAACATCCCGTTCGCGAACCTCTACGACCTCAGCTTGGCGTTCGCCTTCGGCGCGGGCATCACGACGCTGTTGATAGCGCACCGCAAGAACTTCCGCTTCCTCGCGGCCTTCTCGCTGCCGCTGGCGGCGCTCATCCTCCTGCTCGCGCGCTTCATCGGCAACGACATCCTGATGCTCCAGCCGGTCTTGGACTCCTACTGGCGGCCCATCCACGTCGGCATCGCCTCGCTCTCTTACGGCATCGCGCTCGTCTGCTTCTCCGTCGCGGTCGTCTACCTGTTGAAAGACGGCGTGAAGCCCGAGTCGATGGCTATCTGGTCGAGCATCTTCGCCATCCTCGTCATCGGCACCGTCAGCAAGGGGAGCGTCTTCGCGCTCGGCACCATCTTCTGGGGCTTCGACGCGGGCGCCTTCGGCTCCTACGGCTCGGCCGTCTTCCTGCCGCCGCGCTTCCCCCTCCCGCTCCGGGCCGAGATTCCCTACGTCGGCTGGCTGCTTCTGGCCTCGGGGCTGCTGCTCGCGGGCGTCGTCGTCCTCTTCAGCCTCTACGTCTTCAAGAACGACGAGCGCGCGCGCCGGCTCGGGCACCACGTCTTGAAGGCCGCGCTCGTGGCGCAGGTCGTTGCCGTCTGCCTGCTCGTCTGGCAGGTGAAGGCCATCGAGCAGGTCGCAGTCTGCGCCCCCGGCGAGCGGCCCGCCAACACGGCCTGCATCGACCGGCGCGGCTACGCGCGGTTCGGCTCGTGGATGCGGCAGCAGCAGAAGCAGCCGCCCGAGGTGATTGCGGCCCTCGACCCGGCGGTACTTGAGAGGGAAGCCGGCGCGCTTGTCAACCAGCGGCAGGGCGAGATGTTCTTGAGCCTGAACGCCAACCCGGTCGAACTGGCGGCGCTCATCACGGCGATGGCCGGCACGCTCTTCGTCATCATCTTCGGCTTCCGCACGGAGAAGCTGCGCGAGGCGCTGCCGTCGCGCGAGAAGATTGACAGCCTGATGTACAAGACGGCGGGCGTCACCTTCGCCGGCCTCGCGCTGCTGCTGATGACGGGCGCCGTGTGGGCCAACGAGTCGTGGGGGCGCTACTGGGGCTGGGATTCGAAGGAGACGGGGGCCTTCGTGGCGTGGCTGACCTACGGCGCCTTCCTCCACGTGCGCATCTCGCGCGGCTGGACGGGACGCGCCGCCGCCTACTTCGCCATCGTCGCTTTCCTCCTCGTCATCTTCACCTACCTCGGCGTGAGCTATCTGCTGCCGGGCCTGCACTCTTACGCGTAGCAGGTGTCGGGTGACGGGTGCCGGGTGTCGGGTAAAGACAGTGCTCTTACCCGGCACCTGACGCCCGTCACCCGGCACCCTTTCTTTATGTCCAGAGAAAACATCCTCTTCGCGCTCGTCGGCCTGCTGCTGGGCTACGTGATAGCCTTCCACGTCGTCTTCCACATCAACCAGCGCGAGCCTGCGGCGCAGGCGCGGACGGCTTCCGCGGCGGGCGGGGCGGCCGTGCCGACGAACGACGTGAAGGACCGGCAGCGGCTCGCGTCCGCGGCCGAGTCGGCGGCGCAGCAGGCGAGGCAAGACCCGAAGGACTTCGACGCGCAGATGCGCGCCGGCAACGCCGCGCTCGAAGCCGGCGACTCCGAAGGCGCCATCGATTTCCTGACGCGCGCCGTCGAGCTGCGGCCCGCTGATTCGGACGCGGTCGTCCGCCTCGGCCACGCCAACTTCGAGGCCAAGCGTTACGAGGCGGCCGAACGCTGGTACAGCGAGGCACTCAGGAAGAAGCCCGAAGACGTTGACGTGCGCTCCGACCTCGGCCTGACCTTCTTCCTGCGCGAGCCGCCGCAGACCGACCGCGCCCTCGCCGAGTTCCGCCGCGCGCTCGACTACGACCCGCAGCACGTCCCGACCCTTCACAACCTGACGCTCGTCCAGATGAAGACGGGCGACCTTGAGGGCGCCGAGACTTCGCTCGCGCGGCTCGAAAAGCTCGACCCCGAAGGCAACAACGTCCCGCTCCTGCGCCGCGAGCTTGAGAAGACCCGCGCCGCCGGCGCCGAGAAGCCCGCCGCCGACAAGAAGAAGAACATCCCGCCCGCCGGCTAGTCTCTGTAAGAAGCAGTCTGAACTTTCTTCTTAGTGCAGGAGGAGCCGCACGAATGAGGCCCGGAGCAAATCGCGTCGCACTCGCGCTCGGCTTTCTTCTCTTGGTCGTCGCCTGTGCCCGCGCCCAGTCGGCGCCCGCCGGGGCCTGCAAGGTGAACACGCCGCAGGGCGTCAAGCCGGAAGCCTCGCCCGGCCCGGACGCGACGACCGGCATCCGCATCACCGTTACGGGCGCCGACGGCAAGCCCGTCCAGAGGAAACGCTTCTACCTGCTTGAGCGCAGCGCGCAAGCCTCCTCCGCGGGCTCAACGGCCGCCCCCCGCCGCGAAGACTTCCTACAAGGCGCGAGCCCGCAACTCCGCGAATGGCTCGCCCGCCACGACTGCGACACGCTCTACTGCCCCGAGTACGAGGCCGAGTACGCCGACGCCGTCAAGACCGTTCCCGAGTTCAAGAAGGCTTACGACGACGGCCTCCGCAAGTACGGCACCGACCGCCTCGCCCTCCAATGGCTGACCGTCAACTTCCCGCTCAAGAACGTCCGAACCGAATACTACCGGCGCAAGAAAGCCTGGCTCGAAGAGGCCGCGCGCCGCGCCGGCAAAGTCTCCTCCGTCATGACGGACGAGAAAGGCGCCGCCTTCTTCACCGGCGTCCGCCCGCGCGCCTACTTCGTCTCGAACCTCGCGCCGCTCGACGGCGGCCTCCTCTGGGACTGTCAGGTCACGGCCGGGCCGCCCATCCCCAAACAGCTCCACTCCGTCACCGTCGAGATGAGCGCGGCGAAGTAAGGGCAGAAACTTGTTGTCATCCCGGCGCCCGCCGTGTTACAACCCGCATCGGCTCAACCGTCCCCGATGAAGCGCCGCACGAATCAGCTCGCCACTCTCCTGCTGCTCACAGCGGCGGCCGCCTTCTTACACTTCCACCAGACCTCTTCGGCCGCCCCCGAGCCGCAGCGACGCCGCCCCCCTTCGCGCCAGCGGCGACGCACGCCCGCGCCGCGCGTTGACTACTCACGCTTCTGGCACCGCACGGCCGAGCACCGCCGCGACTCCTGCGCCTCCTGCCACGCGGCCCCGACCGCGAACTGGACGCGCGCTCGCTCAAAGGACGCGGCCTTCCCCGACGTGACCGACTACCCCGGCCACTCCTCCTGCCTCGGCTGCCACCGCCAGCAGTTCTTCAGCGGCGCGCGCCCCGTCATCTGCACCGTCTGCCACACCGCCGTCTCGCCCCGCGCCGACGCCCGCTTCCCCTTCCAGAACCCCGACGAGGCTTTCGACGCCTCGCCCAAAAAGGGGCGCCGCCCCCTCTCCGACTTCACCAACGAGTTCCCGCACGACCGACACCAGGACGTGATGGCGCACGCCGTGCCGCCCGACACGCCTGACAGCACGGCCCTCTTCATGCGCGCCGGGTTCGCGCCCCGCCGGCAGACGGCGTCGAAGCCCGTTGACAGTTGCTCCATCTGCCACGTCACCTACCAGCCGCTCGGCGACTCGAAAGACGAGTACGCGACGAAGCCGCCCGGCGAGCTGCCGGAAGTGGACAGGGGAATTAAAGCCTACTGGCTGCTCAAGGGCACGCTGAAGTCCACGCCCACGAGCCACGCGTCCTGCTTCAACTGCCACTGGCAGGACGGGGGCGAGCGCCCCTTCTCGAACGACTGTGCCGGCTGCCACAAGCTCAAGCCCGCGCCCGGCCAACTGACCGCGCCAGCCGACGTGCGCAAGGGCGACGACGCCGACGTGGCGCACCCTTCGGCCAAGGCCATCACTGACCCCGAGGTGCTGGCGCTCTTCGCCAAGCGGCGCGCGGCCCGCTTCCGGCACGAGGTCTCGTCGCATGAGGAGCTTGGCTGCACCGCCTGCCACATCGCCATCACCTCCTCCGGGGGCCTGAACGCCAACACCATGTACGTGCCCATTCAGACCTGTTCGAGTTCCAAGTGCCACGGCGGGCCGAAGCCCGCGAAGGACATCTACCGCGAGGTGACGCGCCGCAGGAACCCCGGCCCGCCCGACACACAGTGCGTTAAGTGCCACGTCAACTACGGCAAGGAGCCGACGCCCAAGTCGCACTCCGACCTGTTCCCCGCGCCCGCGAAGTAGAGCCTGATGAAGAGAGACGTGAAGGACAGATGGAGGCTCGCCCTGCTGCTGACCGCGACGGCGGCGGGCCTCCTCTTCGTCTTCGCGCACGGGCGCGGCGCCAGTGCCACGCGGCAAACGACGGTCGCCTTCATCCGCTCGCCTCTCGCCGCGACGTTCCAGGGCGGCGCCTTCTCACACTCTACGCCGGGCCACGCCGCTCAGTCCTGCGACTCGTGCCACCGCCGCGCCGACAACTCGCCGCGGCCCGCGCTCCCCGGCCACAAGGCTTGCATCGACTGTCACGCCCAACAGTTTATGACTTCGGGCAGCGAGTTCTGCGCCGTCTGCCACACCGATGTCGCCTCGCGCAACCCGCCGCTCAAAGCCTTCCCGCCGCTCCGAAGCTTTAACGCCCGGTTCGACCACGCGCAGCACTCCGCGGGCGCCGCCCGTCCCGAGCAGGGCTGCAACTCGTGCCACCAGCCGGCGCGGCGCGGCGTCGCCCTCTCCATCCCGGCCGGCCTCGGCGCGCACGAGAACTGCTACCAGTGCCACGCGCCGCGCGCTCAATCGGAGGGCCGCGACATCTCCTCCTGCGGCGCCTGCCACTCGCCCGGCGGCTACTCACGCACGCCTACGGACACGCGCGCCTACCGCGTCAGCTTCACGCACGCCTCGCACGGCCCGCGCCAGCGACTCGACTGCGCCGCCTGCCACAACCTCCGCGCCGGGGCGGGGCAAGGGCGCCAGGTCACTTCGCCCGCGCCCACCCAACACTTCGGCTCGGCCCGCGCGCAGAGCTGCATGACCTGCCACAACAACCGCCGCACCTTCGGCGGCGACGACTTCGCCGACTGCAAACGCTGCCACCGCGGGCAGACGTTCAGATTTTAAGAAGTATTTTCATTGACAACGTTCCGAGCGGCTGTCTATGATTCCGCCCGCTTCTCTCCCACGCGTTCTTTAGACTCATCCGGCGGCGAATAAGGGAAAGCATCCATGAAAATTTTCATCGTGACGGCGGCGCTGGCGTGTTACCTGTGCCTCGTCTTCGGCTGTAACAGCGCGGCGCTCAGGTCGGGCTCGGCCTCTCTGACGGCCGACGGTCACAACGTCCCGAAGGACGAGTACAAGCTCTCGACCGACGCCAAGAAGGACAAGGCCAAGGCCATCTCCGCCCCCTTCAGCCACGTCAACCACGCGACGAAGAACTACAGCCCCGACGGCACCAAGCCCATCGGCTGCGTCGAATGCCACCACACCGGCCAGCCCGCCGCCGAGGCCGCCAAGACGCCGCCCTACAAGACCGCCTACCCGGCCGACCGCACCGTGACGCTGACGGCCGCCAGCGCCGCCGACCCCAAGACGCCCGATGTCGTCACCTGCCGCTCCTGCCACGAGCAGGCAGGCAGCAAGCCGAAGCTGATGGAGGCCATCCCCTCAGTCACCTACGAGGGCGAGACCGACCCGACCGTCCTCGACAACGAGGTCGCCTACCACAACAACTGCAACGGCTGCCACGACAAGGCCGTCGAGGTGCGCAAGCAGCTCAAGATCCCGACGACGCAGGAGTGCATCAAGTGCCACACTGGCAAGTGACCCGCCTTTAAAATCTTCCCCGCAGGCCGAGAGCGCCCGCCGTGTCGTGTGACTTCGGCGGGCGCTCCCGTGTATCATCCTCCCAAACTACATCGCCGGGGTGATTCTTAAATGCGACTGACGCTGACCGCCGCCATCCTCCTCTTCTTCGCGCTCTCCTACGCCTGCGGGGGCGGCGCCCCCACGACGACGACGAACACGCGCAACTCCGCGCCCGCCAACTCCGCGCAGAAGACGGGCGCCGACGTGGGCGTCGCCGCGTCCCACGGAGGAGGCTCGGCCGCCCCCGCCGCCGCCGGCTCGTCCGACAAGCCTTCGGTGGCGACGCCCGAACTCGACGCCAAAATCCAGAAGGCCGAGGCCAAAGCTAAGGCGCCCGGCGCCAGCGACGCCGACAAGAAGGCCGCCGCCGACGCCTACTTCGAGCGCGCCGACTTCTACCGCGACCAGGGCATGCCCGTCCTCTACAAGTTCGCCCTCCGCGACTACCGCATCGGCCTGCGCTACGACTCCACCAACTCCGACGCGCGCGCCAAGATGGACGAGATTATCCAAATCTACAAGGGACTGGGCCGCCCCGTTCCCGAACTCGGCAACGAACCGTAAAAGGGTGACGGGTGACGGGTGTCAGGTGTCGGTTAAAGACAAGCTCTTAACCCGTCACCCTATTTTGATTCCGATTGATTCGAGGAACTTGGTCGGGCGGTCGCCGCCGATCATGGCGAAGATGAAGTCGTTGGGGACGGTCGCCTTGACCTCCTCGGTGCGCGCGTTCTGGAGGACGACTTCGCCGTCGCGTATCTCTTTGATGGAGGTGCCGAAGTAGGCTTTGATTTTGCCCTCGTCGATGCAGTCGTAGACCTGTAGCTTGTTGCCGAACTTGAGGTCGTTCTTGAGGTCCGAGCGGATGACGAGCGTCACCTCGTTGATTTCGTCGTCGGGGCGGAACGTTATCTTGTCGCCCTGCCGTCGCGCGACCAAGTCCACCGCCGCCTCGATGGCCGAGTTGCCGGCGCCGACGACGATGACGCGCTTGCGCCTGTAAGCCTCGGGGTCGGTCAGCTTGTACTTGACCTTGTCCTCCGCGCGGCCGTCGCGCGTGACCTTCAACTCCTCGCCGGGCACGCGCAGCTTCATCGGGGTGCCGCGTAGCCCGAGGGCGAGGACGACGCGGCGGGCGTGGTACGTGACCGGCGTCTTCTCCAACCCCTGCTCGGTCTTGACGACGAAGTAGTCGCCGTCCTCCGCCTTCTTCACGGACTTGCACGACTCCTGCTCGTTGACCCTCACGCCTGCCTCGCGCATCTCGCGCGCCCACCCTTCAAGAATCTCTTCGCGCTGCTGGCCGGCGCCTGCGGGGCGGATGCCGCCGCGCGACTCCATCGTCTCGGGCTTGAAGAAGACGTACTTGTTGGCGGGGTACGCCTCAATGGTGGCGAGGACTCGGTCCTGCTCGATGGCGACGTAAGAGAGCCCGAGGCGCTGCGCCGTGATGGCGGCCGAAAGCCCCGCCGGGCCGACGCCGATGATGGCGACGGCGACGTTCGACTTGGGCTCGGCGGGCGTGGCGCGCAGGTCTTCCGAGATGAACTCGACGCAGTCGGAGCCCTCGTTCGTAGCGTTCTTGATGAGGGGCGTGCCGGACACGTCGCCGACGATGTAGCAGCCGGGGACGTTCGTCATGAAGCGCGCGTCGCGGTTCGGCACCTTGCGCGGCGGAATCTTCTTCGTCGTGTTGACGACGATGCACGCCTTCGGGTTGACCGGGCACTCGACCTGGCAGGCGGTGTCCTCCATGCATTGGTCGCGCGCGACCGGAACGGAGACGCCGCCCACGATGGCGAGCACGTCGTGCGGGCAGGCGTCCACGCAGGCGTGGCAGCCGATGCAGCGTTCGGTGATGACTACGGGGTGCGGGTAGGACGGCCCGTCGGGGTCGTACTTCTCCAACTGCTCGGGCGTGAGCATGATGCGGCCGTCGTCCTCCTCCTCCTCCTTCGGCAGAGGCTCTTCGAGGAGGAGGCGCGCGCGGCGCGCGTCGTTGATGGCGAAGGAGACGCCGAGGAGCAGGAGCAGCAGCCCCATCACCGACCAGCCCCACCACGGGAGCCCGCCGAAGAAGCTCTTGCTCGGGTCCTGCGTGGCCTGATTGAACGCCAGCAGCAGCGCGAGCAGCGCGAGGATGACGAATAGCTGTGCCTTCTTCATATCACGGCTGTTGTGCCAACAGTTGTTGTCCCCACTCGCGCCTCGATTGCGGGTGCTGGACGTGGCAGGAGATGCAGTTGGGTTTGTCGGCCGCGAGCACGCGCTCGAACTTGCCGCCGCGGTCGCCGCTGTGGCAGGCGGCGCAGGTCGTGCGCGGGGTGTCGCGGTCGATGGGCGCGGTCGATTGGTGACAGGTCGAGCAGGAGACCTCGCCTTCGCTGTTCGACTCGAACCCGGCCGGGGCCTTGACGCGGTGGATGTGCAGGGCGTGGAACTCTGCGCTGCGAAGCACGTCAGAGGGGTCGCGCTCGCCCGGCGAACGTTTGAGCGAAGCCTCGACGCCCTCGACAATCCTGCGCGCCCCCGGCGACTTCTGCGCCCACTCCTCCGGCGTCAGTCCGGACCAGACCCACTTGCCGCCCGCCACGGGGTAGCCGAACGTCCCGCCGTGCGGAGTGGAGACGCGGCGGCCGTTGAAGGTCTTCCGGTTGGCGTCGGTGTGGCAGGCGGTGCAGGTCTGGAGGCTGGCGGTTGCGGGGCGGGCCTCGGTCCCCTGATGCTCGACGTGGCAGGAGGTGCAGCCGACGCCGGCGGCGGCGTGGGCGGAAGTGACCGTCGCCTTGAAGCCTTCGGCCGTGTGGCAGGAGGCGCACTTGGATTCGACGCTGCCGGTGAGCGTGTGGCAGGCGGTGCAGGAGTTCGAGTTGGGGAAGCGGGCGATGGCCGGCGTGGAGCGAATGGCGGCGCGGGCGTGCGCGTCCGAGATGGGCGCGGGCGAGTAGGCCCCCGCATAGACGACGGCCGCGACGACGGAGAAGAGCGCGACGGCGACCGTGCCCCAGACGAAGATGGAGAAGGTCCACGGGCGGACGAGGTCGCGCGTCGGCGTCCAGTTGAAGCGGGCCTTGCCGAGCACGCGCATCGGCTTCTGCGGGCGGAGCGGCGAGCCGCGCTGCATCTTGCCGGCCTCGCGCTTGCGCTTCTCCCAGAAGACGTTCAAAGCCTGCGAGACTTCCGCCGTTTCCAGCGTCTTGTCGGCGGCCTCGCGCTGCGCGTCGGGCTCGGGCGGCGCGTCGGGGGTGCGCGCCTCTGCGTCGCCGACGTTGACGGCGACTTCGAGCGTGACGCGGAGGCTCAGTTCGTCCCCGTCGCGGCCGACGTAGAGGAAGAAAGGTCCGATTTGCAGCACGTCGCCGTCGGCGAGGACTTCGGCCGTCTCGGTGGGGACGACGCGCCCGTTGAGGGTGGTGCCGCTCGACAGGCTGAAGTTGTAGAAGTAGAAGCGGCCGTCCGTCTCGTTGATGCCGGCGTGGAGGCGCGAGACGGAGGGGTGGTTGAGGACCAGCTCGCAGGTCGGGAGGCGGCCTATCTTGAGGCCGTCCGTAATCAGCTCGGCCGGGTCGAGCTGCAAGTCTTCGCGCACGATGCGGAACCGGCCGGCGGTGGTCTGTTCGTCTGGTTCGGGCATAGGCTCAGCGGACGGCGAAGAACGTGACCTGAACGATGTGGACGAGCATGAGGGCGAGCATCAGCGCCGTCGCCACGACGTGCGGGGCGAGCCAGAGCTTGAGGAGCTGGTGCAGGTAGATGAGCGAGTCCACGCGGCGGAGCGTGACGGTCGCTTCGACGGCTTCGAGCAGGAGTTGGCGCGAGTCGGGGTCGAGCCCGCGCGCCTCGTCCTCGTAAGTCTCGCGGGCCGCGGCCAGCAGCTCGGCCAGTTGCTCGCGCTTGAGGTATTGCCGAAGCAGATAGGTGAAGGAGAAGACGCGCCCGCGCACCTTGCGGCGGATGAACTCGCGCAAGTGTTCGTCGCTGCGCTGGCCGATGTCGGCGAGCGTTTCGCGCAGCTCGTTGTGACGCGCTTGCAGGTCTTCGACGAGAAGGGGCTCGCCCTCGATGCTTGTCATGATGCGCGGGGCGACGAGGTAGACGGCGGTGCCGAAGAGGCCGGTGAGGATGACGGCGTCGAAGGAAATCATGAGCAGGGAGGTGAGCAGCCCGCCCGTCGAGACGCCGCCGTGCAGGAGGAGCACTATCCCGGCGAGCACGCCCAAGTAGACGTGCATCAGCATCCAGTAGCGGAGCGCGCCGGCCCTCCGCCTGTAGACCTGCTTGCGGAACGGGTAAGCCATCACGGCCGCGATGCCGAAGAGCCCGACGAAGCCCGTCAGCCATCGGACCGTCAGCCACGTCCCGCCGAGCCGCGCGTCCATGCCGTAGCGTTCGAGGCCCCAGACGGTCGCGCCCGTCGAGAGCGCGATTGAAAGTATGCCGAGGACGTGCCAGAGGCGGGCGGTCGTGTCGCGCTTGTGGATGTTGCGGCCGATGGCGTGCGTCTGGTCGCGGTTGACGAGGCCGAGGCGGCCGTTGACCTCGGGGAAGTACTCGCGCGGGTTGACGCGGACGAGAGCGCCCGTCGGGCAGTTCTCCTGACAGGAGAAGGCGGGGGTCTTCGCGCCGGGCGGGTTGAGGGCCGTGCCGTCGCAGAGGTTGCACTTCGTGGCGAGCAGGTTGTCAACGGCCGTCACGGGCTGCGGCGGCTGGTCCGGCTGCATGTCGAGCCAGTCGCGCAGCTTTTGGGGGAAGGTCCGCGGCGGCGGCGTCTCGGCCTTGCGCGGGATCATGGTGATGGCGTTGTAGGGGCATTGCGTGGCGCAGTCGCCGCAGCCGATGCAGGTCTTCGGGTCGATGTCTATCTGGCCGTTGGCGAAGCGGCCGATGGCGCCCGTCGGGCAGCCCGTCAGGCACTCGGGGTCCTGGCAATGCATGCAGACGGAGGGGACGAGAATCTGCTCGCTTGAGACGCCGCCGTAATTCTTCGGGCGCTCGATGTGGATGCCGCGCCGGAGGAGGCGCGAGCGGCCGTGGACCTGGTGGCAGGCCATCGAGCAGTTGCCGCAGCGGACGCACTTGTCCATGTCCATGACGAGCAGGTTCGTGCCGTCCACAACGCCCGTCCCTATCTCGCGCTCGGTGGCGGAGACGAGCGGGCGGTCGAAGCGCGAAGTGACCTTCACGTCGTCGTCGGCGATGGAGAACTCGGCGAAGGAGCGCGAGAGGGCGTCACGAAGCTCCGGGTCTTTGCGCAGCGGCGGGATGGCGACTTCGAGGACTTCCGTCCTTTGGAGCACAGTCGCCGTGTAGGCCCAGCGCGCGTCGCGCTCGACGCCTTCGAGCCCGAGGCAGTTGCCGGCGCCGAGGAAATCCACGCCCACGTCTTCGGTCAAGCCTTCAATCATCAGCTCGCCGACGACCGGAGCGGCGCCTAAGCCCCGCATCCGCCGGACCCAGCCGTTGCGGACGAAGATGACGCGGTCGATGAGGTCGCCCTCGCGGAAGAGGACGTGGTTCTTGGCGTAGACCATGAAGCGGGCCGACCCGCGGAGCCTTTCAATCAACTCCTGACTGAAAGCCTCGCCCGAGACTTGGCGCACGTCAACGAGCGTGCGGCCGAGGCCGTGCTTGCGGTAGTTGGCGTCGAGTATCTGGCCGAACTTGGGGAGCTTCCTTAAAAGGCGGAGGGCGGGGCGCTGGATTTCGAGGACGCGGGCCTTCGAGTTCGGCGGCACCGCGACGGTCGCGTTCCTCGGCACGCCCGCGAGGATGGACATCTCGCCGAAGCTGACGCCGGCCGGAATCTCGCCGACGCGGCGGTCCTCGCCCGTCTCCGTGTCGCGGACGTACACGTCGAGCTTGCCGTCAACGGTGATGAAGAAGGTGTTGCCGCCCCAGTCGCCTTCGGTGATGACCTTCTCGCCCGCGCCGAACTCGTAGAGGTGGACGTAGGGGCCGACCTTCTTGCCGTTGTAGTTGCGGCCGTAGGCGATGACTTCGAGGTCCAGCTCGTGCTCGAAGTGGCCGCCGTGGCGCTCCAAAAGCTCGGAGATGATGTCTACCTTCCCGATGGCTTCGAGGATGGTCTGGTGCTTCTTAATCTCTGTGGGCATAAACCCTTCGGCGGTCGGAGTAGATTCAAAGGCGGATGGAAGCTATCGAATTGAGCGGGCATTATAGCACCGCGCGGCCGGCCGCGTGTTACCCAATTTTTGGAACCGAGCGGGGCGGCCGGGCGTGTACAGGGCCGGGGGGAACAGTCCCGGCGAGGTGTATAATCGGGGCGGCCCCGAAGTGGAAGAATTTTCCGGGAGGGTCAGTTCTAATTTAAGTCGGAGCCCGCCTGTCCTCGATGAGTGCCATCTCGCCCACCGACGCTTTAGTCTTCACCGTCGCCGCCTCCGGGCGCGCGGCGGAGGACCCCTCGACGGCCGAGGTCTGGACCGACCACCGGCTGCTGGAGGCGACGCGGGAGGGCGACGAGGCCGCCTTCGCCGAGCTGGTCAGGCGCTACCGGAACCAGATTACGAACTACACCTACCGGATGACGAACGACTACGAGCTGGCGGTGGACTTGGCGCAGGAAACCTTCATGCGGGTCTACGCGGCGGCCGAGCGTTACCAGTCGAGCTACGCCTTCTCGACTTACATCTACCGCATCGCCACCAATCTGGCGATTAGCGAGCTGCGCCGCCGCAAGCGCCGACGGCTCGTCTCGCTCACCGGCTTCTTCCGCGAGAGCGAGCACGGCTCGGACGATTGCGAGCTGGATTTGCCCGACCCTGTGCCGCTTCAGGACGCGACCTTCGCCGAGGGCGAGCGGCGGGCGGCCGTGGCCCGCGCGATTGCGACGCTGCCGGAAAAATACCGGGCGCCGCTCGTGCTGCGCGACGTGGAGGAGCGCAGCTACGAGGAGATTGCGAGAATCCTCCAGATGAGCGAGGGCACCGTGAAGTCGCGCATCAACCGCGCTCGCTCTTTCCTGCGCGACAAGCTCCAGACGTACTTATGAGGTTCCGAGAGATGGCGAATTGCAAGTCATGCCGTCAGGAGATAGAAGAAGCCGCGGGCCGCGCCGAGTTGGGCCGCCCGGCGGAGGCGCACCTCGCCGCGTGCGGGGCGTGCCGCGACTTTTTGAAGGAGCGGGCGGCGCTCGTCGGGCTCGTCGGCGGGCTCGGGAGGGTCGCGGCCCCGGACGACTTTGATGTCCGCCTGCGGGCGCGGATGGCGAGCCGCCGCGACGGCGGGCGCGGCCACTTCGGCTTCAACTTCGCGATGGCGCCGGCCTTTGCCGCCGCCGCGGCCTTCGTCTTCGTCGTCGGCCTCGCCGCCGTGCTCTACTACGGGCGCGGCCCTTCCGCCGTCCGGCCCGTCGCGCAGCAGGAACAGCCCGCGGCGAACGCGCCCGCCCCGGCCGCGGCTCCTTCGCCGTCGGGGCCGGTCGGAGCCGAGCGCGCGTCCGTGGGGGCTGAGATTAAGAAGGGGACGACCCTTGCGCGTCCGGCCGTCGCGCCGCGCAGGAGAGAGTTGTCGAGAAAGGAGACTGCGAAGGCCGCCGTCGCCGAGACGCTCGACTACACCGTAAGGGCGACGCCCCCGTCGCTCATCATCCCGGTCGGGACTTCGTCGGATTCGATGCGGGTCGTCGTGAGGAACGAGGACGGCTCGCCGCGCGTCGTGTCGGTGCGCTCGGTCAGCTTCGGCGCGCAGCAGCTTATCGCCAGCGGGCAGACGGCCACGCGCCCGGCCGCGAAGAGCAAGGAAGGCGTCTGGTAGTTTTGAAGATGAGAAGCAGGCTTCTAACAATGACGGGCTCGGCGGCGCTTGCGTTCATATCGCTCGCCGCGCCCGCCCTCGCGCGTCAGTCGGGCCCGGCACCGACTCCGCCGGCTCGGCCCGCGCCCGTCGCGGCCCCGCCCGCCCCCGCGCGGACACTGGCCGTCACGCAAACGCCGCGTCAGGCTCCGGCCGCGAGGACTCCGCCCGCCGGACGGACGCCGCGCACGACGCCGCCCGCGAGAGTGGCCCCGCCCGCGCCGGCCGCCGCGCCGCGTCAGGTCGTGACGGTCGTCCACCGCCTCGGCGGCTGGAAGCTTCTGATGTGGCTGGCTTCGACGGGGCCGGCCGCGCTCGAAATCGACGCCTTGCCTTCGGCCAACGACGTTCACACCAACATCGTCGCCGGCTACGTCAACGCCGACGGCCGCAGCGTCGTGGCCCGACTGCCGCAGGCCGTCGCCGAGGTCGAGTCGGCCGCGACGCCCCAACTCCCGCTGGGCTTTCAACGCGCGGGCGGCCCGCTCTCGCAGGGGCAGTCCGACTTCATGCTCGTCACCTACGACAACAAGCACGTCAAGGCCCGCTTCGTCGGGCTCGACGCCTCGACCGGACTCTCCGTGCTCGAAGCCGCCGAGCCCATCCTCGACGCGCGCCCCTTCGGCGAAGAGGGCTCGACCGAGGAAGACCCCACGGTCGGCCAACTCGTCCGCTTCTACGCGCCAGTGCCCGTGGCGAGGGCCGGGGTTCCACTGACGCCCACCGCGCCGCCCGGCGAAGGTTTCATCTACCTGAACGTGGGGCAGGCCGACGGCCGTCTGACCGAAATCCAGCTCGCGCCGACCGGGCGGCCCGCGCGTTTCATCGCGCAGTCTGCGCGCGCCAACCCGGCGTGGACGGGCGCGGTAGCCGCGACGCCGTCGGGCGACATGGTCGGCATCGTCTCGCAGAGCACGACGGGCGAGACGCAAATCGTGCCCGTCGAGAGCGTGCGGCGGGCCGTCGAGCGCGTGAGGGCGGCGCGCAAGAGCGTGCCCCAGCCTTGGCTCGGCGTGCGCGGCGACGCCGCCTTCCACGCCCCGCTCGCGCTCTGGGAGAGCACGGGCTGGAATTCCGAGCACGCGCGCGGCTTGATCGAGAACCGGCGCGGCGTGCTGCTCACCTCGGTCGCGCCCGGCACGCCGGCCTTCGCGGCGGGCTTGCGTCCCGGCGACGTTATCTCGCAGGTCGGCGCGCGCGAAGTCCGCGTCCCCGACGACCTCTCCTTCTTCCTGAAGGACGCGGGCGTGGGCGCCAACCTCGACTTCACCGTGTTCCGGCCGTTCGAGGCCGTGCCGATGAAGTTTCACGTGCAGTTGAGCGGGGCGCAGAACCCCGCGCTCGCCACGGCCGACTTCGAGATGCGCGCGGCGCGCACGAAGCTCGTCGAGTCGCAGACCGAGATGCACTCGGTCCGCGCGGCCGAGCAGAACCTTCGCGCGAACACGGCCGCGGCCAACGCGGCGGAACTGGCCCGCCTGTCCGCTCGGATGCGCGAAGTCGAGCGGAAGGTGGAGGAGGCGCAGTCGCTTCTGAAGGAGGCCGAGCGGCGCATGAGCGAGGCGCACGCCCCCGCGGGCGAGTTGTTCGCCTTCCCGCCGGCCCCCGCCCGCCCCGGCGCCTCGGCCGCCAGCCTGCTCCACGCCTTCGGCTTTCAGGGCGTGGGCCTGACGCCGCGCGGCGCCGCGAGCCTCGGCTCGACCGGCGGCCTGCTCGTCGTCGCGGTGCGGCCCGAGAGCCCGGCCGCCGCGGGCGGCCTCAAGGCCGGCGACGTGGTCGAGACGGTCAACGGCCAGAGGTTCACGCGCGAAGGCTTGCGCCGCAACGTTCTCCTGCCCGTCACGCTCGGCATCGCCCGCGGAGGCCTGCGCCAGACGCTCACGCTCACGCTCGCCCCGGACGCGAAGCCGTAAAAGTGACGGCCCGCCTCCTCCGGCGGTTTTCCAAACCTGCCCGCATCTGTGCTACTCTTGTCTCACCGTTCGTCTAACTGAAGACAGGATAGCTCTCGGAAGGCATGTTGAAGGAAGCCGTCGAGTTCTACCACCAGTTGCTCGCGGAGGGCGACCTCCAGGAGTCCTCGCGCCGCATGCTCGACGAGGGGCTGGAGCAGTCGAGGCTCATCTTCGGCGGGCGTCGCCTGTGCCCCTACCTGCGCCCGCACTTCGTCACCGAAGAGGACTTCGCCCGCGTCACGCGCATCTGCGAGACCGTCTGGTCGGCCATCCAGAAGGTCAAGGACGCGGCCGTCGAGGACGAGCGCGTGCTCGACGAGCTGGGCCTGACCGAAATCGAGCGCGACCTCGTCCGCATCGACCCCGGCTACCGCGCCGTCTCGCCCACCGCCCGCCTCGACTCGTTCCTCATCGAAGACAGCTACAGCTTCGTCGAGCTGAACGGCGAGAGCCCGGCCGGCATCGCCTACGCCGACGCCGCCTACGAAATCTTCCGGCGCCTGCCCGTCATGCAACGCTTCGCCGAGCGTTACAACCTGCGCGACTTCGCGGGCCGCCCGCAGATGCTCGAAACCCTCCTCGCCGCGCACCGCGAATACCTCGGCCGCGCGCCCGACGGCCCGCCCTCCATCGCCATCGTTGACCTCAAGGGCCTCCCCACCCAGAAGGAGTTCGAGCTGTTCCGCGACTACTTCGAGTCCCAAGGGCACCCGTCCGCCATCTGCTCGCCCGACGAGCTTGAGTTCTCAGGCGGGCGCTTGCGCTGCGCCGACGGCTTCGAGATAGACATCGTCTACAAGCGGCTGCTCGTCAACGAATACCTCCCCATCATGAACGACCACCCGGCGCTCCTCGAAGCCTACCGGGCCGGCGCCGTCTGCATGGTCAACAGCTTCCGCTCCAAGCTCATCCACAAGAAGGCCATCTTCGCCGTCTTAACCGACGAGCGTTACGCGCGCCTCTTCACGGAGGAAGAGCGCGAGGCCATCCGCAGCCACGTCCCCTGGACGCGCGTCGTGCGCGAGGGCGCGACCGACAAGGACGGCGGGCGCGTGGACCTCGTCGAGTTCGTCACGCGCAGCCGCGACCGATTAGTGCTCAAACCTAACGACGACTACGGCGGCCACGGCATCTACATCGGCTGGAACAGCGACGAGAGCGAGTGGGCCGCGGCCCTCTCGGCGGCGCTCGCCGACGGCGACTACTTGGTGCAGGAGCGCGTCCGCACGGCGCGGGAAGTCTTCCCGGCGCTCGGCGAGGACGGCTCGGTCGTCTTCACCGAACAGTTGGTTGACCTCGACCCGATGCTCTTCAACGGGCGCGTCGGCTCGGCCTTCACGCGCCTCTCTTCGACCGAGCTGGCGAACGTCAGCTCGGGCGGCGGCATGGTCCCGACCTTCATCATCAGCAGGAAAAACTGATGAACTTCGTCAACAGCGAGTCGCCGCGCGAGGAGCGCAGGCAGTTCGAGCGCTCCCGCCTCATCATCGACGTTTTCTACGACGGGGCCGACCTGACCGGCGTCGCCAGCACGAAGGACATCAGCCCCGGCGGGCTCTACATGAACACGCGGGCCGAGCTGCCCGAGGGCTCGGTCCTGACGCTGCGCATCCCGCTCGAAGGGCACGACCTCGTCTGCAACGGCGAGGTCGTCTACAGCAACCCCGGCCGCGGCGTCGGCGTGACGTTTCAGGGGCTCTCGCAGGAGGACCGCGCCCGGCTCGAAGAGTCGTTGAAGGCGCGCTAGGATTCTTCCCCGCCGGTGAAAAAAAGATGAGTGAAGAACGCTACACGCTCGGCATCGAAGAGGAGTTTCAAATCGTTGACCCGCAGACGAGGGAGCTGCGCTCGCGCGTCGCGGAGATGCTCGAAGAGGGCAAGATGATGCTCGGCGAGCAGGTCAAGCCCGAGATGATTCAGGCGCAGATCGAGGTCGGCACGGGCGTCTGCAACAACATCCAGGAGGCCCGGCAGGACATCACGCGCCTGCGCTCCATCGTCTCCGGGCTCGCGCGCAAGCAGGGGTTGCGCATCATCGCCGCCTCGACCCACCCCATCTCGCAGTGGAAGGAGCAGCACATCTACGACGACCCGCACTACAAGCTCCTCATCGAGGAGTTGCAGATGGTCGCCCGCTCGCTGCTCATCTTCGGCATGCACGTCCACGTCGGCATCCCCGACCGCGACCGGCAGATACACATCATGAACGCGGCGCGCTACTTCCTGCCGCACGTCCTCTTGCTCTCGACCTCCTCGCCCTTCTGGCTCGGCATCAACACGGGCCTCAAGTCTTACCGCTGCGAGGTCTTCAAGAAGTTCCCCCGCACGGACATCCCCGACCACTTCGACACGTACGCGTCCTACGAGCGTTACGTCAAGTTCCTGCTCGACACCAACTGCATCAGCGGCCCGAAGAAAATCTGGTGGGACGTGCGCCCGCACCCCTTCTTCCCGACGCTGGAGTTCCGCATCTGCGACATCCCGACGCGCGTGGACGACACGGTCGCCATCACCGCGCTCTTCCAGGCCATCGTCGCCCGCCTCGACAAGCTGATAGAGAAGAACCTCGGCTTCCGCCTCTACCGCCGCATGCTCATTCAGGAGAACAAGTGGCGGGCGGTGCGCTACGGCCTCGACGGCAAGCTCCTCGACCTCGGCAAGCAGAAGGAGGTGCCGGCGCGCGACCTCATCCGCGAGCTGCTGGAGTTCGTCGACCCCGTGCTCGACGAGCTGGACTCGCGCAAGGAGGTCGAGCACATCCACACCATCCTGGAGCGCGGCACCTCGGCCGACGAGCAGAAGCGGGTCTTCGAAGCGACCGGCGACCTCAAATCGGTCGTAGACCGACTCATCGAACTCACCATCG
>DASZEK010000057.1:0-3554 GCA_035941045.1 Pyrinomonadaceae bacterium
GGGCGCCGGGGGAAGACAAGTTGCTTCCCCCGGCGCCCGACGCCTTTCACCCGGCACCTTCTTTTTTACAGCAGCCGGTCGAGCCAGTACGGCAGCATCTTCCGCCACCACGGCCAGTCGTGCGCCACGTCGTGGCCCCACACGTCGAGCGTGTGCGGGATGCCCTTGGACTGGAGGATGCGTGAAAGCTGTCGGCTGCGCTCGGGCGCCTCCCACGCGCCCTGCCCCGTCAGGATGACGATGGCGTCGGCGTGCTGGAGGCGCGGCAGGAAGTGGCCGTCGTGGAGGTTGGGCAGGTAGTCAACGGGGTTGTTGAAGTAGACGTTGTCGTCGTAGTAGCCGTCGAACCACGGGCGCACGTCGTAACTGCCGCTCATGGCGATGACGCCGCGCACCACGTCCGGGTGGCGGAAGTAGGTGTTGGCCGACAGGTACGCGCCCATGCTCGCCCCCGTCGTAATCGGCGACTGCCCGCCTGCCTCGTGGCGGATGAGCGGCAACACCTCGTCCGTGATGTAGCGGTCGTAGCGCGACAACAGCTCCGCCTTCCACTGGGGCGGCGCCTGCTCGTTCATCAGGCTGTAGCGGTTGACGCTGTTGATGGAGTAGGCGCGCAGGCGCCCCGAGTCTATGTGATGGCGGATGGCATCGACGAGGTGGAACCGCTCGTATTCGAGGAAGTCGGCGGCGGCGGTCGGGAACATAAGCAGCGGGTAGCCCGAGTGCCCGTAGGCGACAATCGGCATCTCCATCCCCAGCGCGGGGCTGTGCCACGAAGTGATGCGGCGCTCCATACCTTTATCGAATCCTCCGGCGCGGGCCTCACGGCCTGAATAGAAGAGCGAGCTTGCTGGCGGAAATCTGTGCCCCGAATCATCCCCCAACTCGCCCTCACGCGCAAGCCCCCGACCCCGTTTGACACCCCCGCAAACGCTCTGCTATAAAAATTCCCGTCCCGGCGCCCTCAACGACGCCCGTGACGCCCAATCCGCAGTAGCTCAATGGCAGAGCATTCGGCTGTTAACCGAAGGGTTGTAGGTTCGAGTCCTACCTGCGGAGTCAGCCCCCGAAATTCGGGGGCTTTCTTTTTGCCGGAAATCGCAATTTCCCAAGGAAAACGGGGCGACCGCCTCCCGGCCCGTTCGCGCGCCACGCGCGTATTACGCGCCACGCGCACCAAACCTCGACAAAATCTTGACAGCGATTTTGACCCCGGCCGCGGCGTCGGCCCCGCGGAAGATTTCCGGTGACGGCCGCGCTTCCCTTATAGTCAGCGCGGGCCGTGGCACCCACCCGTGCGTGCCTTGTCTCACCCACCGCTCGGCGCTGGCGCTACCCAGCACACGGCCCGCGCCGAAACGTCAAAAAACGTCAAAGTAGTCAGCAGGGCGTGTCGAGCAGGACGCCGCCGCTGTAGGGGTTCTTATCCTCGCCGAAGTCGAGGGCGCGCGCCGTCTTCCGCCACACGAAAAAGACCTTAACCCCTTGGGCGATGACGCAGCAGAGCGCGCCCGCGACCGTCAGCACGGGCGGCACGTCGGCGGCCGTGAAAGACGGCCACCTGAGAAACGCCGTCTGCCCCGAGGGCGGCGGGTTCGCGTCGTAGTGGGCCGAGGCCAGGGGCGACCGCCTCATGGCGCACATCGCGCGGCGGTTTAGGTCTTCCTGCGACGATGCGTTCCTAAAGATGTAAAGGTCGGGGTAGACGGGGACGCGCCCGTCCCAGCGGAAGACCCCGCCCGCGCCGGTGGACAGCTCGTACCGGAGCATCCGCGGCTTCAGGTAGACGCGCACGTCGGCCGACCCCGCCAAGGATAGTGGTACGGCGTCGGCCGAAAAGCTCGACTCGGAGGTGACTTTGAAGTTGGCTTCGTCGGCGGTGTCGAACTCCTCGTAGGCGCCGACGGCGCGCGCGAGGCCGTGCTCGGAGTAGTCGCCCGCGACGACGCGCAGCCTGCCCACAGGGCCCTTCGCCTTCAGCACGCCCGACCCGTGCGCCACGCCCGCCGCGAGGTTCAGCTCGTTCCACCGCTCGTCGGCGTCCGCGGCCGCCGCCTCGCGCGCCTTCCACTCGTCGGGGCGCTCGCCCTCGTCGGCGCTCAGCTTGAACAACTCGCCGCCCACGCCGACGGTCGCGTACAGCCAACGGCCGTCGTGCGGGAGCGGCATGCAGTTGTAGAGGGCGCGCGCCGTGACGTTGGCCGCGGTCGTCGAGAGCGGGTCGAGCGTGTCTGAAGAGCCGGGCGCGCGGCTGCCGATAAGTCGCGCGTCGAGCGCCTGAAACTCCGCGAGCGTCGGCGTGGCGAGTTGCGCGGGCGCGGCGCGCTCGTATTCGAGTTCGACATACTCGTCGAATTTCGTGTCGTCGCGCGCGGGGGCGGTCGTCTCCGACGCGGGCCGGTAGCGGCCGCCGGTCCAGGAGGCCGCGGCGACGCTTCTGAGGCGCGTGCCGAGGTCGAGGAAGATGATTGAAGGCTTGCCGCGGAAGACATACCGGGTGGGGTTGCTCTCGACGGGGATGATGCCCCGCTCGTCGCGCGCGGGAGGCGCCTGCGGCCGGGCCTTCCGCCGCTTACGCCCGAGCGTGACATCGAGCGTCGAGCCAGGCGGGACTTTGAACTTGTCACCCATCACCCATCACCCGTCACCTATCACCCGTCACGGCGCGTCCGTCGCCCGCACCTCTATCGCCACGCGCCTGACTCCCATCACCTCGGCTGCGAGGACCTTCACGTCGAAGGTGACTTCGTCGCCGTCATAGGGCGTCAGGTCAACGGGCTCGGCCGAGATGTCAACGAAGGGCGCGCCGCTCCCCTGCACCCTCGCCAGGACGGACGCCGAAGCGTCGCCGCCGGCCGTGAGGAATTGCCCAGGCCGGGCGGGGACGGGGACCGTGAAGACGGGCGACTCCGCGCCCGCGGCGAGGCTCATCGAGAAGACCGTCGGCGCCGTCGCGGCCTCGTCGGTCGCCGTGGCCTGCCGCGCCAAAAGCGTCATCGAGTAGTCGGGCGCGCCCGAATCGAGGCTCGCTATCCTGCGCGTGTAGCCCTCGACGATGAAGAGGCCGAGACTCACGCCGCCGCGCGCGCGCACCTCAAACACCTTCCCGCGCCGCACGCGCCAGTCCACGTAAGGGATCGTGATGGAGACCTGGCGCGGCGGGTTGTTGAGGCGCGCCAGGTAGCGGCGGCCGTACATGATCGCGAGGTCCGCGGGCAGGTCGCCCGCGTTGATGGTTGGGACCGTGCGCCTGAGCGCGGAGGCGCTCACCCCGGCGGCCCTGATCAGCGCCTTGACGGTCCCTTGGGCCCTGCGGTTGACGGAGACGGAGCCGGCGCGCGTCGCGGATGACGGCGGCTCAATCGTCCCCCCGTTGAGGTGGTTCGCGACCTGGCGGCGCACCCTGACGGCGCCGCCCTCGCGGACGAAGGTTTCTATCTCCGTGCGGACGGCGCGAAACTCGGCCGACTGGTTCGCGTCCGGGTCGATGTAACCCGAATGATGCGCGTCCAGGTAAGGCATCTCGTAAGGGTTGCCGAGATACTCCTTATCCC
>DASZEK010000058.1:0-24772 GCA_035941045.1 Pyrinomonadaceae bacterium
CGGGCCGGAGGTGCCCGCTTCATCACGTCACTACCACTCTTCAAGCCGTTTGAGAAAGCCGTTCTCGCCGGGCGCGACCGTCATGACGTGCTTCTCCGAATAAAGCTCCGCGCCCGCCGGCCCGAGTCCATCCGTGTCTAACCCCCCGGCGGGGACCGCGACGGGGACGCCGCCCGATGTTGAGCCGGGCGGACGCCTCAGACTTTCGCCACCTCCGGCCGCCGCTTCGTCTCTTCTATCGCGCCGACGGGGACGGCGCCGCGTTCTTCGAGCACGGCGAGCACGGGTTCGAGCTTGTCGTAGAAGATGACGACGACCTGCCCTTCCTCTAAGGCTTCAAGCTCCGCGCGCAGCGCCTCGACCTCGTCGAGCACGACGCGGCATTCGGTGCCCGGCCATTCGTTATTCACGGCCTCGCACAGCAGCCGCGCCACCTCTCCCGGCTCGCGCCCGCGAAGGTCTTTGTCCTCCTTGATGATGACGCGGTGGAAGCCGCGCGCGGCGACGCGCCCGGCCGCCTCCACGACCGAGTCGTCGCGGTCGCCCGGCACGCCGATGATGCCGGTCACCCGACGGTCTTCCCACTTCGCGGCCATGCGGCAGACGGCGAGGAACGCGTCGGGGTTGTGCCCGTAGTCAACCATCACGTAGCCATTGCCTACGCGGTAGAGGTTGGCGCGGCCCGGATTCTCCGCGTCGCTGCGGAAGCGGGCGATTGCGGCGCCGACCTCTTCCCTCGACAACCCGAGGGCGCGCGCCGCGGCAATGGCCGCCATCGCGTTGGCGACCTGAAAGTCGGCCGCGCCGTTCATCGTCGCGGGTATCGCCGCGGCCTCGACGACGGCGTGCTCTTCGCCGTTCTTCACCTCAAAGATTTTGCCGTCTCTGAAGAAGTACGCGCCGCCGCCCGCCCGCGCGTGTTCGAGCAGGACCGGGTTGTCGGCGCTTAGGGAGAAGTAGACGTAACGCTTCGGCACGCGCGCGACGGCCCGCCGCTCGGGCAGCTTCGCGAGCAGCTCGTCGTCGGCGTTTAAGACGAGCGTGCCGCCCTCGCGCACGCGCTCGGCGACGAGCGACTTTATCCACAGGATGTCTTCGATTGACTCGATGCCGTCCTGCCCGATGTGGTCGGCGCCGACGTTCGTCATCACGCCCACGTCCGACCAGTCGTAGCCCAAGCCCCGCCGGACGATGCCGCCGCGCGCCGTCTCCAGCACCGCGACCTCGACCGCCCTGTCTTCGAGCACGGTCAGCGCCGAGACCGGCCCCGTCGTGTCGCCGCGGACGATGCGCTCGCCGTTCAGATAGATGCCGTCGGTCGTCGTCGTCCCCGTCACCCTACCCGACTCGATGAGGAGGTGGCTGAGCATGCGCGTGACGGTCGTCTTGCCGTTGGTGCCCGTGATGGAGACGACGGGGATGCGCGAGGGCGTGCCCTCGGGGTAGAGCATGTCCACTATCGCCGCGCCCACGTCGCGCGGCTTGCCCTCGCCGGGGAACTGGTGCATGCGCAGGCCGGGCGCGGCGTTGATTTCGATGACGCCGCCTCCCTTCGTCGGCGGTTCGGCGATGTCCGGCATGACGAGGTCGATGCCGCACACGTCCATGCCCATCACGCGCGCCGCGCGCTCGCAGAGGCTCCTGACCGCGGGGTGAACTTCGTCGGTCACGTCCTTGGCCGTGCCCCCGGTCGAGAGGTTCATGCCGGCGCAGAGCGAGACGCGCTCGCCCTCTTCGGGCACGTCCTCCATGCTCCGCCCTTCTTTCTGCATGAAGGTGCGCAGGATTTCGTCGTCCTTCTTTATCTTCGTTAGGGGCTTCTCGTGCCCCTCGCCGCGCAGGGGGTTGCTGTTCTCGATGTCGATGAGTTCGGCGACCGTGTGCACGCCGTCGCCCGTGACGTGGCAGGGTATGCGCTCGCTGGCGGCGACCACGCGGTAGCCGACGACGAGGACTCGGTAGTTGCGCCCCTCGAACATCTCCTCGACCAGCACGTCGCGCGAATACCCTTGCGCGATGCGGAAGGCCGCCGACACCTCCTCGGGGCTGGAGAGGTTGAGCGAGACGCCCTTACCCTGCCGGCCGTCGAGCGGCTTGACGACGACGGGCGAGCCCATCGCGTGGAGCGCCGCGACGGCCGCCTCCTCCGTGCGGACGACTTCGCCCTCGGGGACGGGGATGGACACTCTGCCCAGCCGCGCCTTCGTCAAGTCCTTGTCGCCCGCCACCTCGACGCCGATTGCGCTCGTGCCGTCGGTCATCGCCGCCTGTATGAGCCGGAGGTGTTTGCCGTAGCCGAGGCGGACGAGGCTCTGGTCGTTCTCGCGCGCCCACGGGATGCCGCGCCAAGTGGCGGCGTCCACGATGGCGCGCGTCGAGGGGCCCAGTTCCGTGTCGGCCGCAATCTCATGCGCCTCTTCGATTACTTCCGCCAGCGGAAACTCCTCGCCGCGGATGACCGCTTCGACCAACGCGACGGCCCGTTCTAAAAGGTAGCGCGTGGCCTGCTCGGCGCAGAACTCGATGACGACGTTGTAGACGCGCCCGTCGCCCGAGTATCGCGTCTTGCCGTGCGTGGCCGAGCAGCCGACGAGCCCCGTCAGCTCAAGCGCGACGTGTTCGACCGTGTGGCCGAAGTACGTGCCTTCGTTCAGGCGCTCGACGAAGCCCCCCGCGCGGCCCCTGCTGCAATGGTGTTCGCCGAGCCCCGGCAGCAGCGCCAGCAGCCGCCCGACGAAGCCGGGCAGCTCGTAGCTCTCACGCTCGTACAGTTCGCCGAGGTCGAGTCTCATCAGCAGGACGGGCCTGTGGCTGTAGACGTTCGGCCCCGACAGCGTCCGTATGCTCTCAATCTTCATCTGCGTTCAAGCCGTAGACGCCTTGGCGGGCTCAGCGGTTGCTGTTGCCGTTCGCGTCGGCGTTCGAGTCCCCGTTGTTGTTGTTCTGCCCGAGGCCCGGCGTGGCGGCCGTGCCGGCCATGAACTCGGTCTGCGCCGCCGACGGCACCGTGCAGAGGAGCACGAGAAGAGACTGAATGAACAGTTTACGCAAGATAGAACTTCCCCCGGTTCGAGCTGTGTATGACGTTGACAGGGATGAGGATAAACGCGTCGCCCTTCTCCACCTGTACGCCTTCGCACCGAGCAGGTTGAGAAACTGTCAAGAGGAATTCACGAGAAGGTGCGCCGCCCTTACCCGGCCTCGCGCACCCGGCCCGGCAAGCCCCCTGCTCGGCGGCTTCACGCTCTCTGGCGTCTACCTCATGAGGAGGGGGCGGGCGCGGGCGGAAGGGCCGTCAGGGGGCGAGTCCGGGCGGTGAAAAGGGTGAAGTGGGCGATGCCTTTCGTGCGAATTAAACGGCCCGCCCGACCCCGTTGACTCGCCTCCCGAATTAAAGTTAAAAGTGTCTGACTCCCACTCTCTATCGCGCGGTCGGATGTCCGAAGGCCGAGGACATCCGACCGGCCCCGCAGTCTTTGTCAGGAGCCGACGAATGGACGAACGAATGCCGACGGGCATCCCCGGACTGGACGAGGCTGTGCACGGCGGCCTCATCACGCAGAACAGTTACCTGATAGTCGGCGGGCCGGGGACGGGCAAGACCATCCTCTCCTTCCAGTGGCTCCTCGAAGGCGTGAGGCGGGGCGAGTCGGCCCTCTACATCACGCTGGCCGAGCCGGGCGGGAAGATCGAGCGCAACGTGCGCAGCTTCGGCTGGCGGCTCGAAGGCGTCGAGATAATAGACCTCACGCCCCCGGCGGCGAACTCCAACAGCCCCGCGGCCGAGTACGAGGTCTTCCACCCGAGCGAGGTCGAGCGCACCCCGGTCTGGCAGGGCATCTACGACGCGGTCGAGAAGCATAAGCCGACGCGGCTGGTCATCGACTCCATCACGCAGCTGCGCTACCTCTCGACCGACGAGTACCAGTTCCGCAAGCAGATGTTGGCGCTCGTCTCGTTCCTCGACGCCTGCGGCTGCACCTCCTTCCTCGTCTTCGAGCCGACCGAGATGGAGAGGGAGACTTCGGTCGCGCTCGCCGTGGACGGCATCATCAGACTTTACCGCGAAGTCTCGCCGAACCGCGTCATCGGCCTGCGCAGCATCGAGGTGCAGAAGCTGCGCGGGTCGGACTTCATGTCCGGGCTCCACCAGATGCGCATCGGCGCGAAGGGCGTGAGCATCTTCCCTCACAAAATCGAGAAGCCGGGCGAGGTGAAGCCGGCCGAGAAGCTGCTCACCACCGGCATCACGAACCTCGACGACCTGCTCGGCGGCGGCCTTGAGTCCGGCACGACGACCATCGTCACCGGGCCGGCCGGGGCGGGCAAGAGCACGCTGGGGATGAAGTTCCTGAGCCGGTCGGTCGCGGCGGGCGACCCCGTGGTCCTTTACGCCTTCGAGGAGTCGGCCCAGTCCATCGTGAAGCGTTGCGAGGGCATCGGCATGCCCCTACAGGAGTTGGTTGACGCGGGCACGCTCAGCATCGTGCGCGTTAACCCGATGGAGCTGTACCCGGACGAGTTCCTCGGGATGGTGCGTGAGGCCGTCGAGCGCGAGGGGCGCAGGGTCGTGATGGTGGACTCTTTGCGCGGGTACGAGCTGGCGATGGAGGAGTTCGGGACGATTGTCGCCAACATCTCGAACCTCGTCACCTACCTCAACGGCCGGGGCGTGACGACGCTCCTCATCAACGAGGTCGAGAACATCACGGGCGACCTCAAGGCCACCGAGTTCGCCGTCAGCTACGTCGCCGACAACATCATCCTGATGCGCTACGCGGAGTACAACAGCCGGGTCATCAAAATCATCGCCTGCCTGAAGAAGCGGCTCGGCACCTTCCAGCCCGAGCTGCGCGAGCTGCACATCACCTCCGAAGGCATCGAGGTCAGCGAGAAGCTTGAGAACCTGCGCGGCATCCTGACGGGCGTCCCCGCCTACTAGAGCGGGGACGCCTCCGAACACCCCCTCGCATGGAAGAACAGTCGCACACCATCGGCCTCCTCTTCGCCAACCGGCTCGACCGCGAGCTGGTCGCGGAGTTCCTGCAAACGTCCGGCTACGGCGTCCACGTCGCCCCGTTCTCGAAAGAGAACATGGATGAGTGGGAGCGCGTCAGCCTCGTCATCGCCGACGAACGGGCCGCGCGCTCGGTCGGGAAACTCCTCCTCGAATTGAAGCGCCGTTCGAGCACGGCCCTGCTGCCCGTCCTCGTGGCGCTGCCGCAGAAGGCCGAGGCCGTCTCGTGGCTCCGCGCCGGGTTCGACGACGTGCTGCGGCTGCCGCTGGCGAAGGCCGAGCTGGTCACGAGGCTGAGGGTGTTTCTGCGGCTGCGCGAGCACTCGTTGGAGCAGCACCGGGCAGGCAACGCGCTGCTCGAAGAAGTCCTGCGGCAGATGCCGGCGGCCGTCATCATCGCGGAAGCCCCCTCGGGCCGGCTCGTCCTCGGGAACCGTCAGGTGGAGGAGGTCTGGGGCCGCCCCGTGCCCTCCTCGGAGCGCGTCGGTCAGTACGCCACGTGGCGCGGCTACCACGCCGACGGCCGCCCGCTCTCGGCCGAGGAGTGGCCGCTGGCACGCTCGCTGGCTCAAGGCGAGGCCGTCAGCGGCGAGGAGATAGAGATAGAGCGCGCCGACGGCGAGAGGCGCACGCTCTGGGTCAGCTCCGCCCCCGTCTACGGGCGCGACGGCCGTATCATCGCGGGCGTCGTGGCCTTCCACGACATCACCGAACGCAAGCGGGTCGAGCGCGAGCGCGAGCGGCTGCTGGAGAACGAGCACCGGGCGCGCGAGGAGGCCGAGGCCGCCAACCGCGCCAAGGACGACTTCCTCTCCATCCTCTCGCACGAGCTGCGCACGCCCCTGACGCCCATCCTCGGCTGGGTCTCGATGCTGCGCGGCGGCATGTTACGGCAAAACCCCGAGAGCCTCGACCAGGCGCTCTCCACCATCGAGCGCAACGCGCGGCAGGAGCTTCAAATTGTTGACGAGATGCTCGACCTCTCGCGCATCCTGAACAACAAGGTCGTGCTCGAACAGGAGCCGGTCAAGCCCGAGGACGCGCTCGCCGCCTCCTTCGCCTTCGCCCGCGCACTGGTCGAAGGCCGCGACCTGCGCCTTGAGTCGAGCATCGAGCGGGGGCTGCCCGCAATCTACGCAGACCCCAAGCGGCTCCAGCAGATACTCTCGAACCTCATCTCGAACGCCGTGAAGTTCACGCCCGAGGGCGGGACCATCACGCTCGGCGCGCGCCGCGGGGGCGCGGCCGAGGTGGAGTTCTTCGTCTGCGACACGGGCGTCGGCATCCGCCCCGACGCCCTTCCGCGCATCTTCGACCGCTTCAGCCAGGCCGACACCTCGACCACCAGACGCTACGGCGGCCTCGGCATCGGGCTCTCCGTCGTCAGGGGGCTCGTCGAGCTACACGGCGGGCGCGTCAGGGCCGAGTCGGACGGCGACGGGCGCGGGGCGACGTTCGTCGTCACCTTCCCGGCGGCATCCGGCCCCTTCGAGCCGGCGGAGGGGCGTGCCCGAGGCCCGCACTCCGG
Source organism: Pyrinomonadaceae bacterium (assembly GCA_035941045.1). Taxonomy (GTDB): domain Bacteria; phylum Acidobacteriota; class Blastocatellia; order Pyrinomonadales; family Pyrinomonadaceae; genus QHXN01. The sequence continues at coordinate 6,546 of DASZEK010000058.1, forward strand.
CGACCTCGTCCGGCGTGCGGACGCCTCCCGACGCCAACGCGTGCTCGTCGTGGACGACTCGCCGGACACGCTCGCGGTGCTCAAGGCTTTAATCGAGAGCGGCGGTTACGACGTGGACACCGCCGAGTCAGTGGGCGGGGCGCTCGAAGCAGCCCGCAAGGTCAGGCCGGATGTCATCGTCACCGACATCGGCATGCCCGACGAAGACGGGTTCGAGCTGCTGAGGCGCGCGCGCGCGGACGAAACCCTCGCGCCCGTCCCCATGATTGCGCTGACCGGCTTCGCCACCCCGTCGAGCCGGGACGAGGCGCTGCGCGCGGGGTTCTCGGCACACCTCGCGAAGCCCGTGGACCAACCCCTGCTCATACGCGCCATCGACGCGGCACTAGGCGCCACCGCTGACCCTCTTTAAGTAGTTCGGCGGCGTGCACTCAGTTCTCTCCTTTCGACGCTTGGCCCCGGCGGAGCGCGACGCCGAGAACGAGGAGGCCGAGGTGGCCGCGGAGCAGCGGGCCTTCGCGAATGGTGAAAGGCCGGGGGCGAGGGGCCCGCCGGCGCTTGGACGCAAACAAGTAACAAGGAGGTGTGAGAGTTTGACCTACTTGCTGCAAGAGGGGGCGCAGAGCCTCGTCCGCACGCCGGGCGAAGTCGGGGTGGAGCCGAACATCGTCAACCTCGTCCTGTGGCTGAAACTCGCCGTGGAAGTGATAGGCGCCTTCATCATCGGCCTCGGCGTGTTCACCTCCATCTACCGTTTCGCGCGCGCACTCGCCGCGCCGCAGTTCGAGCGCTACAACGAGATCCGCCTGACGCTGGCGCGCTACCTCGCCCTCGCGCTCGAATTCCAGCTCGGGGCCGACATCCTCTCGACGGCCGTCGCGCCCTCTTGGGAGCAGATCGGGAAGCTCGGCGCCATCGCCGTCATCCGCACCGGCCTCAACTTCTTCCTGAGTTTGGAGATGAAGGAGGAGCGGCGCGGCGACGCCGCGGGGCGGGATGAGCCTGACGCGGAACACGGCGGGGGCTTAACGAAATGAACGAATAACTGTACGCGCTCGCTCTGCCGCAAGCTGTGCAACGTTACGTTGCCCCGGCGAGACGCTTGAAAAGCGAGCAGTTATAATCAGGCCGAGATGGAACCCTCCCTTGACGTGCTCGCAGTCTTGAACCTCCTTGGCGCCGCCCAGGGGCTTTTCCTGAGCGTGATGCTTCTCGGCGTCAAGGGCGGCAACAGAGTGGCTAACCGGATACTGGCGACGCTCGTCGCGACCATCGCGCTCTTCGTCACGGGGGCCGTGGTGCGCACCTCACATTATGAATTCGTCGTCCCCCACCTGAGCAGAATTCACGACCCGCTCCCCTTTCTCGCCGTCCCCTTGATATTCCTCTACGTCAGAAAATTGACCGCGCGGACGCCTTCATTCCACAGGAGGGAATTTCTACACTTCATCCCGTTCATCCTCTGCTGCGCTTATCTGCTTCCGTACTACCTTCAGGGCCGGGAAGCGAAGCTCGCTTTCCTGATGTCGGAATACCACCATCCTTCGTTGGGCTCGTGGTACTACGTGAGGTCGGCGCTCATCATTCTACAGGCGGCCCTTTATCTGGCCCTCACCGTGTTGACCATCCTGGCCTTCGCCCGTGAAAGCAGGAAACAGAACTCTTCCGCCGACAAGGCCGTCCTCTTTCAAATACGGTTCTTTGTCACGGGCTTCCTTGTCCTCTTCGCGGGCGGCCTCCTCCGCTACCTGTTGGATCACACGGCGAAGACCAATCTGCTCGTACCTTTCGGGGCCTCCGTGTTCGTTTACGCGCTGGGTTATGTGAGCTTTAGAAATCCCCAAGCCTTGGCGCGGACGGACGAGCCCCCGCAGGCGAAGAAATATGAATGGTCCACCCTGACGCCGGAAACGTCCGAAAGGTATCTCAGGAGGCTGCTTCAGGCGATGAAGGACGAAAAACTTTACCTGGATGCCGAGCTGACCGTCTCGAAGCTGGCGGAAAAGCTCTCCATCCCGCCGCCGCACCTCTCACAAACCATCAACGAGCGGCTGAATCAGAACTTCGTCGATTTCATCAACACCTACCGGGTCGAGGAAGCCAAAAGAAAGCTCCTCGACCCCCTCAAAAGACACTACTCCGTGCTCGCCATTGCCGAAGAGGCCGGTTTCAACTCTAAATCCTCGTTCAACTCCGTCTTTAAAAAGCACACCCGAATGACCCCGTCCGAATACAGAAAAGCGTCCGGCGACGACGGCCGAGGTCGTGCGGGGACGGACGATTAGCCGCCGCGCCTCCCGCTGAAAGAATCAGGCCCGGTCGTGCTTCCCCGACGGCTCACGTCTCGCCCCCGCCCCGCCCGTCACGTCGCCCACGTCCCCTTCGCCCGCCCCCAACATTCACCCGCCGCACGCGTGCCGCCCCTCGAAAACGTCCCGATAGGTAAATCCGCACGTCCGGATTTACCTCCGAGGGCGATTTTACCGGGGAATAGCGGCTACATAACCCGCGGGCTCTCCCGAGATGTCACCGCGGCTGCCGACGGCTTGTCCGCCCCGTGCCGCTCTCTTCTCGACGTGCGGCGGACCTTTGAAACACCCCGGAGGAATGACTTATGCGAAGATCAATGCTGACCGTGCTCTTGATTCTGTGCTGCGCGCCGCTCTCGTCAGCGCAACAGTCCGACGAGTACACGAAAAACGAATTCTTCGTCGGCTACTCTTACGAGAGCGCCGACATCAACAGCCTGACCCCCGACCCCGGCCGCGCGGGGCTCCACGGCGTCAACTTTGAATACACGCGAAACATCAACCGCGTCGTCGGCATCACGGCCGACTTCTCCGGCCACGTCAGGAGGGAGACTTTAGCGACCGGCGCCGGCCAGTTCCAACACGACAGGGAGCAATATAATCTGCTCGGCGGCCTGCAATTCAGGGCGCGGAACCGGAGCCGGGCGACCCCGTTCGCACACGCACTCTTCGGCGGCGGGCTTTTCCGAGGCTTCTCGGCGGTGCTGCTCCCTTCGAGCAACACCTATTTCTTTGACGACGCGAAATCGTTCGCGATGGCGTTCGGCGGCGGTCTGGACATCCGTGCGAGCAGGCGGGTCACGGTCCGCGCCGTGCAGGCGGACTACAACCCGACGTTCTTCGGACGGGGGCGTCAGGACAATTTCCGCCTCTCCTTCGGCGTGGTCTTCACCAGGTAGGAGCGACCGACCTAGGGCGAAGCCTCCGCACAAACTCTCCCCTTTAAAGTTCACCCGCCGCCCCGGCCGGAGACGTACAGATGACGCGAAGGAAGGCATTGACGCGGGCATTGCTCGCAAAAACATTGCTCGTCGCGGCGCTTTGCACGACCGTGCCGGACATGGCCGCCGCGTGGCGATTAACGAACGTCCGACCCCGCGGGGCGCGCGTCAAGACCGAATGGCGAGTCGTCCCGTCCTTGAAATTCGACGCCTTGTGTTTCCTCAACGTGCTGACGGGCGACGAGTTCTACAGGCGTTTCTACCGGGACGAATACGCAAGGTTCGCCCCGCTCCTCACGCCCGCGGCGCGGGACGCCCTGAGACGCCTCAAGCGGAAGCTCAAAGACGAGAACAAGGTCGTCATCCCCGCTTTTTTAAGTCTCCACTTCTCGGCCGCGGACGACCGGACGCTCGACGAGATGTTGCTGACGCTCGACAAGACCGAGTCGATGAAGAACAACCTGAGGCGGACCGTCTACTTCACGGAAGGGGGCTGGCGACTATTCATGTCCGTGCGGAGCGAGCTGCGGACGATTCTCGCGTCGTTGAAGGAGATGGGCTTTGCGGATTACTGGGGGCGGCATGTGCTGCCCCGTTTGACGCGGGAGGCGGCTTTGTTAGAGGGGAGGTTGGCGGAGTATGACGTGGCGGCAGAGGTCGAGGCGCATTTAGGCTTCGCGCTCCCCTCGAATAGAATTACGGTCTACCTGCTCTACTTCGCGCGGCCTCACGGAATCAGGGTCACCGGCTCCCGGTTTCTGGCGGACGTTTCCTACCCGTTCCTTGAGGTGCTGAGAAACGCCGTCCACGAGATGCTGCACCCGCCCTTCGACGCGTCCCGCGACCGTGAGCTGCGGGTGGCGCTTAAGGCCCTCGAAGGTGATGCGTTTCTCATGGGCGTCGTACGTCGTCATAACCCTTCATTCGGCTACAACTCGTTCGACGGCTTCGTCGAAGAAGATTGCGTGAGGGCGCTGGAGCAGGTTATCGGCGAAAGGCTGAAGATCGCGAGGGACGCGGGCCGCCGCTGGGCGGAGGAAGACGACGGGATACACGTCTTCGCGGCAGTCCTCTACGGCATGATGAGGCGGGAAAATTATGACGGCTCGCGTGAGCCGTTCCGCGACTTCCTGTTGAGGATGTTAAAAACGGGGAGGCTCGCGCCGGGTAAGATTCAGCAGTTGTATCAGTCCTTCTACCCTGCGACCCGTCCGGGATGACCTGACCGGCTTGCCGGAAGGACGTGAGGGTTGTTTATAACCGGGAGACGAGTTTTTGAAACACTACCCAATTAACTGTCTCCAATAATTCTACTGTCGTCGCTTAAAAGCGATTCCTTTAACCTCTCGTTCATCCAGTGCTGAATTGAACACAAATCCTGCGATTTTTCCTTTATCGTCGCGAGTAAAAGAAAGATTGACCTGCCCATTCGCAGTCATAAAAACATCGGCGTATGCGGCGTTGAGCGGGGCTTGGAAATTTTCGCCGATCTGAAGGGAAAGGTTATTGCCTTTCAGCGAAATCGTGTAATCCGCGTTGAACTCGTCGCTGTAATAAGTCCCCGCGTATTCGGATAATTGTTGCGGCGAATCGAGCGGCGGTGCGACGCGGACGAAGATGTCCGGCCTTCCGGTCTTGTTTGGCGCCCTTATTTCAGAAACCGTACCGGACTTGTCAAAGACGGGGTGCAGTTCCGCCATGCCGTTTTCCTCGACGACCAGTAATCGGTCTTCGGATACTGCCGTCACCGGTATTTCGTTCTTGAAGATTCTGCTGTTAATTAATTTTCCGTCCTTGACGCTCAGCCGGAAGACCCTGCCGCTCTCCGGGTGTGCGTAAATTCCCGCGTAGCGAAGAGCTTCCTTTTCAGACAGAACGATTGACGGCGGTAAAGCTTCTGCCACTTTCTTCTGACTCGGCGCGTCAGTTTTCAACTGTCCTTCCAGATAGATGTCCGCGAGCTTCTCCACAATGACGTGCGGAAGGATCGCCATGTTGTTGCACAAGACGATGGCCGTAAATTTTTGTTCGGGGAAGGAGACGATCTGCGCCCGGTAGCCCATCATATTACCGCTGTGCTTAATTACCGGCAGCCCCTTGTATTTGTTATGGAACAACCCGAAGCCGTAATCTATTTTCTCCCCGCTGTTCAAGCTTCCCGGCGTAGTCATCAGCTTGATCAACTCTTTGTTTCCGACCTTCGGCTCGTAAAAATTTTGGTCCCACAGATACAGGTCTTCGACGGTAGTTAAAACGCCGCCGCCGCCTACGAGGTCGAACAACGAAGAGCGGGCGCGGATGCTTTTGTCCGGATTGACCCGATAACCGGCAGCCCGGTTTTTGACTACCTCGAAGCGGTTATCGAAAAACAGAGTGTTATTCATGCCCAGAGGCTTGAAGATGTTTTCCTCGGCAAAGGCCCGCAAGGATTTCCCGCTCACGCGCCCGACGATGATTCCCAACAAATGATAATTGGAATTGCTGTACTGGTATTTTGTTCCGGGCGCGAAACTGGGATTCTTTTGACGCGCCAGCATATTTAATATGGCTTTATCATTAAGGGCATTGTCGGGGTTGAACCCGCTGAAAAAGAGCAGGGCCTGATATTCACGAATTCCGCTCGTATGATGAAGCAGATGCCGGATCGTGACCGTGTTTTCGTATTTCTGGATTTCAGGCACGTACTTGCGAATGTCGTCGTCGAGCGACAATTTCCCCTGCTGCGCCAGCAGCGCGATGCTCATCGCCGTAAATGGTTTTGAAGCCGAGGCGAGATTAAACCGGGTCAAAGGCGTATTCGGAACGTCGTAATCGAGATTCGCCATTCCGAAGCCGCGTTTGTAAACAAGCCTGCCGTCCCGAACCACACCGACCGCACATCCCGGCAAATCGTTCTTGTCCCATTGAGAAAGAAACGCGTCCACCTTCTTTGCCGCCTCGTCATCGGAAGGCTGAGTTTTAGCTGTCATATTCTGTTGTCCCAAAACGTCGGCCGCGGCGAGACCGACCATCAACAAAATGACGACGATGTTTCGTATAAAGAAATCCCGGCTATTCATTTCCCTGATTCTCATTTCCTTGTTTCTTGGGCCGCAACGCGGAAGCGGTTGCAAAGGTGGATAACGTTCCTCCGAGCCCGTATGTTCGGGCAGTCTTGGCGGCACGGTCATCTCAAAGTATGAACGTGCGCGGCGGCGAGTTATTAACAACGAAGAGGGATAAATTTTCGGGGGCTCACGCGCAACCCCTTATAAGGAGGCGGCGGGCTTATTCCGCGGCGGCGGCGGTCGCGGGCGGCGCACTCCGGTCCGTGAGGCTGACGACGTAGCCCACCGCCACCACCACCGCGCAGCCGATGAGGTTAAACCAGAGGAAGGCGATGTCGGTGTAACGGCTCGCGGCCCAGACGGACGCGACGCCGGTAATCAAGCCCCAGAAGGCGCCGCGCGCCCGCGCCCGCCGGACGCCGACGGCGAGCACGAAGACGCCGAGCAGCGAGCCGTAGAAGAACGAGCCGAAGCGGTTGACGACCTCGATGAGCGAGCCGAGCGAGGTGGCGTAGAGCGCGACGACGCAGGCGAAGACGCCCCACAAGCCGGTGGCGATGCGCCCGACCCGGACGTAGTGGCGGTCGTCGGCCTCGGGCCGGTAGTGGCGCCGGTAGAAGTCGATGGTCGTGGCGGTCGCCAGCGCGTTCAACTCGGCCGAGATGCTCGACATCGCCGCCGCGAAGATGGCCGCGATGATGAGGCCGACGACGCCCGCAGGCATGTGCCGCACGACGAAGGTCGGGAAGACATAATTAACGTCCGTGAACGACCTGTTCCCGCCCGCCTCCTTGACGAGCGCGACGCCGCGCCCGCGCGCCTCGTTGAACCGCGCGTCGGCCTCGACGTATGAGGCGCGCGCCGCTTCGACCGCGGCGGCGTCCGCGCCACTTTGCCCGGCGCGCACGTAGTCGGTCGCCGCGCGCCGCCGCGCCTCGTGCGCCTCGGCGTACGCGCCGCCCAGCGCCTCGTAGTCGGCGGCGCGGGCGCCGGCCGTGACGGTGGCCTCCTCCGCGCGGTTGAAGACCAGCGGCGGGCGCTCGAACTGGTAGAAGACGAAGACGAGCACGCCGACGAGCAGGATTAAGAACTGCATCGGGATTTTGACGAAGGCGCTCATCAAAAGCGAGGTGCGCCCCTCGTCAACCGACTTCGCCGTCAGGAAGCGCTGCACCTGCGACTGGTCGCAGCCGAAGTAGGCGAGCATCAGGAAGAGCCCGCCGACGAGGCCCGACCAGAGCGTGTAGGTCTGTTTGAGGTCGAAGGTCGTGTCCACGGTCGTGAGCCGCCCGGCCGCGCCCGCCAGGTGCAGCGCCCCGCCGAGCGAGACCTCGGGCGGGAACTTCGAGACGATGACGAAGAGGCAGACGAAGAGTCCGAAGAAGATGACGACCATCTGCTTAACGTCCGTCCACGTCACGGCCTGCACGCCGCCGACCATCGTGTAGGCGGTCGTCGAAAGCCCCATGGCGAAAACGGTCGCCGTCTCGCTCCAGCCGAGCACGATGGAGAGGATGACGGACGGAGCGGCGATGATGACGCCGACGCCTAAGCCCCGCGAGAGCAGGAAGCAGAGGCTGGTGAGCGAGCGCGTCTTGGCGTCGAAACGGCGTTCGAGGTACTCGTAGGCGGTGAAGACCTTCGCGCGGTAGAAGAACGGGACGGCCGTGACGCAGAGGATGACCATCGCCAGCGGCAGCCCGTAGTAGAATTGGATGAAGCGCATCCCGTCCGAATAGGCCTGCCCCGTCGTGCCGACGAGCGTGATGGCCGAGAGCTGCGTCGCCATCACCGAGAGGCCGACGGCCCACCACGGCAGGCTGCGGTTGGCGAGGAAGTAGCCCTCGACCCGGTTGCTGTACTTCGTCATCCTGACGCCGTCCCAGATGATGTAGACGAGGTAAGCGACGACGACCGCCCAGTCTAAGAATCTCATATCGAGGTGTCGGCCCCCACCCTACGACGAGAAGGCGCGGGAGAAGAGCCACAGGCCCGCTATCACCAGTGCCGTCACGACGACCACAGCCACGTAGACGGGAAACCACCGGCCGTCGTCACGCGCGTCTCCGGCGGCGGCGCGAGGCTCCTCGTGCCCGAGTCCGGCCGAGTCTTCGCCCGGCGCGCGTGCTGTTGTTCCGCCGGGCGCTCGCGCCGCGCGCCGCGTTCCGGGGTCCATGAGCTTCACCTCATTTCAGGGATTTAAGTCAGGGAAAGATTAGCACGACCAATGTGAGCACGGCGGCGATTGTGAGCGAACGCCTGCGGAGGTCGGCCGCCACGCCACGCAGTTGCAGGAACGGCCTCTCGGGAGGGGGCGGGTCAAAAGGTGAGGCGGGAGAGACGCGGCGGGGCAGGCGGAGTTCGTCGCGCGCCTGTTCGGCATCGCTGACGTTCGATTAGAAAAGTATTTGGTTCAGTGGCCGCGCGCCGCCGCCGGCCGCGACCGCCTTCAGGCGCGCGTGGCTAGCGTGATGATGTATTCGCGCCCCCAGCGCACCTTGCCGTCCGCCGGGGTGACGTAGCCGCGGTACAGATCGATCAGGTCATTGCGGAACGCCTCGGCCTCGCCCCCGTCCTTTTCGAGTAGTGCGTGGTAGGCGCGGTTGGTCGGGCCGTACTGGCTGACGAACAGCTCCGCCAGCTCCTCGGGCGTGTCCGTGTACTCCGGGCAGTCGTACCGCTCAAAGCGATAACCGTCGAACGATTGGTTGAAGAGGGACTTCACTCTCTCTTCCTCGCCCCACACGAAGGGGCTCGGCACATTCGCCGGGGGCGGGAGGTACTTGCTCACCACCCTGAAAATGCGCCCGACGCCGCCCTCCGCCGTCCACGCCTGAATCGCGATGCGACCGCCCGGCCTCGTCACGCGCGCGACCTCGTCGGCCACACGCTGCTGGTCGGGAGCGAACATGAGGCCGCACGACGACACGACGACATCGAAGGAGGCGTCAGGGAACGGCAGGTTCTCGGCGTCCCCCTCGCGCCAGTTAATACCGCTCAGGCCCTCCGCGGCCTCGCGCTCGCGAGCGACGGCGAGCAGCTCGGGCGTCAGGTCGAGGCCGGTGACCTCGGCCCCGCGCGCCCTGACGGCGAGCGCCGTGTTACCCGTCCCGCAGGCCACGTCGAGCACCCGCTCGCCCGCGCGGATGCGGGCGCAGCGGACGACGTGGTCGGCCACGGCAAGAATGCCTCTGGCGATCTGGTCGTAGTCGCCCGACGCCCAAGTTTTGCGGTGCTTCTGCTTCAGCTCTGTGAAATCGGTCATTTGTCCCACCCCTTCACGTTCGGGAAACTGTACACCACGCGCGCCCACTTTACCTTCTGCGGCACCGCGTCGGCGACGAAATGCGTCGTCCTCAAGAAGCACCTCCCCTTAGAGCGCGTTCAGGAAGGCGACCATGTCGGCCCGCTCCTCGTCGGTGAACGTGAAGCCGAGGTGCTGCTCGTAGTGGCGCACCACGGCGTCGAGAGTCGGGGCGATGCCGTTGTGGAAGTAGGGCGCGCGGGCGGCCAGGGCGCGCAGCGTCGGGGTCTTGAAGCGGCCGAGGTCGGCCCACAGCCCCGTGACCTGGCCCCGGCCCGCGTCCGTCAACTGCCGCGTCTCGCCCGTCGCGCGGTTGCGGAAGGTGTAAAGCGGCAGGTCGGGCGTGCGCGCGGTCGCGGCGGCTGCCCCAACGTCGAAGAGCAGGTTGTTAACGTTCGTGCCGTTGTTCGCGGAGTTGTGGCAGGCGTTGCAAGTGCGCCCGGCGGAGTTCTGCTTGTTGTTGAAAAGCTCCTGGCCGCGGGCTATCTGCGCGCGGCGCGGGTTCCCGTCGCCGGCCCAAGCGTCGAAGAGGTCGAAGCGGCCGGACGCCTTCGGCATGTTCGCCAGCGCCTCGGGGCCGCCGCGCGCCCCGCCCGAGTCGAGGCGGCCGACGCCCGGCACAATCAGTTGCGCGGTGAAGAGCGACTCCTCGAAGCTCACGATGTCGGCGATGACTTCGGGCGGCGCCGGCTGCCCCTGCTGCCCGCCCGTCACGTTGCGCGTCGCCTGGTTGACGAGCCCGGCGTGCTGGTCCGGGCCGACGCTGTTGCCGCCGTCCCAGTTGACGGTCGCGCTGCCGAGGGCGAAGTTGGTTGTCGGCATCGAGCGCCGCCAGTGCACGAGCCGCGTGAGGTTGGCGAAGCCGTGCGGGTCTTCGGCGGCAATCAGCTCCCACTCGGAGTTGGGCCGCGGGGCGCCGCCCCTGCGGAACACGCCGCGGCTTAGGAGCATACTGTAAGCCTTCAGCCGCGACTCCGGCGTGGTGAAGTCCGCGTTAGGGTTGTCGGCGTCGAGCGGGTTGAAGACCGGGTGCGCGCCTCCGGTCTCGTCGAAGAACTGTTGGAGCGTGCCGGGCGTGACGCTCCACGCCTCTTCCGGGACGTGGCACGTCGCGCAGCTCCGGCCGTTGGAGCCCTGCGCCTGAAAGAATTCGCCGGTGAGCTCGACCGACCCCCGAGTGCTGAACGTCGCCGCCTTCCCGCCGGGGTTCCGCTCCGGGTGGTTGTTGGGGATAGCGTCCTGCGCTTCGGGGCCGGCCGCGCCCGCCCCCCGAGAACCCAGAGAGTAAACGCCTCCCACCGCCGAGCCGATCAGCGCCACGGTGACGATTAGCGCCCGCAAGCCGCGGGCGCGACTTCGCGGATTACACCACTTCATCGCACTCTCCTCTGTTGAATTTCGGCTTCTTCCCGCCTCCCCACATACCGAGGGGACACAAGTCGGCAACGACCTGACGGCAGGACACCTGGATTTGACGGTTGGGGCTTCCGCTCTACTGAGTAGTGGCGGGTGTGGGCAAAAGGTATCGCAGATTTTTTTTCGGACTGTCCCGTGCGTTTCCCGCGTGAGGGCGGCGGGCGCCCGCACGTCATTTTCTTTCGACGCTGAAGAGGGACACGCTCACGTCTTCAACTTCACCCGCATCACCCGTCCCCTTTAGCGTCAGAACGTAGTCGCCTTCCGTCAATCTTCGGGCCGGCATGGCGAAAGTTATAGTCGCGCCGGATTTAGCCGCCTTCGGTGTAACGCGCCGCCACGAGAAAACCTCGCCGCCCCCCGCCCGCCGCAGCACGGCGCTGTAGCTCCGGTAGTCCGCCTCCCTCAAATTCAGTCGCAGGCTAACCTTCTCCGTAGACGCCGCGAGGGGGAGGACGGCGGGCGGCGCGGCTTCGGCGCTTCTTGTTCCTCCGGCCGTCAACACCAGAGTCGCGACGACCGGCGCCGCCTTTGCCCCCGGCGTCGGAGAAGGTCGAGCTTTCTTCTTCTCGGCGGAGACCGCTTCGGGTTCGCGCGCCGTCTCAATCCCGCTGTCATTAACCGGCCGCCGCGACTCTCCCCCGTCCGGCTCTCGCGTGGCGCGCTCGGCCCCGGCCGGTTCCCTCGGCCGCCGCTCCGCCCCGGTGTAGAACCAAACCGCCACCGCGCAGACCAACAGCAGAGACGCCGAGAAAGCCCAAGCCAACTTCGGCCTGCTAAGCGAGCCCAAGAGCCTGCGCCAAAAAGGCTCGGCTCGCGCGGGCGCCGCGGCAGGGGGCACGCCACGGCTTTCGAGGGCTGCGGCTAACGAGCGGGCGAACCGCGCCCGCTCGCGCCGCGCCGGGTGGGTCAGGTAGTGGCGCTCGAAGCGTTCGCACCTCTCGGGCGGAAGAAGTTCGCGCGCGTAAGCGTCCACCAACTCGTTCTCCGCCTGCACCAACTGCTCGAACAACCGCGGGTCTTCAAAGTACGCACGCTCCAGCTCCGACCGCTCGGCGTCTGACATCTCGCCGAGGAGGTAGCGTCCCAGATTCTGTTCACGGTTATTCATCGGCCCCACTTACAGGTGGCGGATAGCGCGGATTCATACCGCGCCTTTTTTCCTGAGGCAGTCCGACACGCATCGTTCGAGTTTATCGCGCAGGCGTTGCACGCGGTTGGCTAGCGCGTCCCGCCGCAGACCGAGGCGTTGCGCCAGGGCCTTGCGGCGTTCTATCTGTCCGCCCTCGCCGCCGCGGTAATACTCTAAAATCAACCCGGCGCTCTCGGCGGGCAGGGCGCGCAGGCAGTCTTCGAGACACGCGAGGCCGAGTTCTTTCTCCGCCTCCTCGCTCGCCCCGTCCGGGGAGGCGGCCGGCTCGAACTTGATAGACTCCAGCGGCTCCGTTCTGCCGTCGCGCCCTTTTGCCGATTCGAGGAGCACCAGACGAGCCACTTCGTGACAGAAGGCGCGGACGTTTCTGATTTCGACCCCCTCGCCCAGCTTGCGGGCCAAGCGATTGAGGACCTCGTCCGCGTGTTCTTCGGGGAAAGGTGCGCCTCGCCATTCAAAGAACCTGATGAGCGTGCGCCGCAGGTCTTCATACTTCTCGCCGGCGCGCTCGCGGTCGGCGTCCAGACGACTCAACAGCCCGGCGAATGTGTCGGCGGTTAACCCGGCTTGCATCGAACGGCCCCGAGCGGTCAGCGGCGCTCGCCGCGCAAATCGGCCCATTCGCCAGTCTGGATGAAACTGGCCCAGTAGTACGGGTGGTTGCGGGTCGCGCCGCGGAGCATCCGCAGTTGCACGCGTCGCAGCGCCTCGCCCCTGCCGAGGTCGTGCGTCAGCCCTTCGTAGTAGCCGATCATCAGGTCGCGCGTGCTGCGGTCAGAGACGGGCCACAGACTCATCAACTGACTCTCGGCCCCGGCGAGCGCTAGAGCGCGCCTGAGTCCGTAGACGCCGTCGCCGCTCCTGACCTCCCCGACGCCCGTGTCACACGCCGAGAGCACGACGAGCTTCGTGCCCCGGAGGTCGAGCTGGGCCATCTCAAGGGCGGTGAGCACGCCGTTGTCGTCCCCGGCGGGGCCGCGGTTGGCGCCGGCCAGTGCGAGCCCGGCGCGCAACAGGGGGTTGTCAACCTGTACTACCCACTTGCCGAGGCGCGTCGCGTCTTTGGCGCGGGCGGGCTCCCGCTCTGCCGGCCGCGAGTCGTTATGAAGGAAGAACCCGTGCGTGGCGACGTGCAGGATGCTCGGCCCCCTGACCCGCTTCAGCGCGGCCTTCGTGGCCCGCGCGCCGGTGAGGAACTCGGCCTCGGGCAAAAGCCCGCGGAGTGCGCGTACCTCGTCGCCGACGCCGGGCAACGGCCCGAAGAAGACCTGCGAGTAGTCGAGCCGGGCGCCCGCGCCCCTCCCCGCTCGCCCCGCGTCGGCGACTACCGGCGGGTCGCCGAAAGCGGGGTCAGCGACGACGACAGGCCGTCCCCCGCCCTCGCGCGCCGCCCGCGTACGCAGCAAGTCACGGCCGCTGGAGAGGTAGGTCAGCGAGTAACGTTCGACGAGGTAGCCCCCGCGCTCGTCCACCAGCGCCTCGAAAGGGATGAGGTTGAGCGCGCCGTCGGGCGAGACGAGCAGGCGGCCCGCGTCCCCGGCGAGCGCGCGGACGGGCCGCATCAACTTCTCGTCAACGGCGCGCGCGAGCCGACGCACGTCCCCGCGCGACGGGTCGCGCAGGGCTTGCCGCAGGGCGTTGACCGCCTTGTCTATCTCCGCCGCCGCGCCGAGTTCCGCCCACCGCACCTCCCCCCGGTTGCGTATGACGTAGGCCACGTAGCGCGGCTCGCCGTAGGCCGACTTCTCCTCCGCGGCCTTCCAGTCGTACGGCTGGTAGACGGCGAACTCGACGAGCGCGGCCTGCGGCGGGACGGCCGCGCGGACGGAATCGAGCGAGACGGGCGGTGAGGTCACGTAGAAGCCCGCGCTCCGGCGGCCGACCTCGGCTTCGAGCTTCTCCCTTTCCTGTTCGAGAGCTTTGATTTGACCCTGGTGCTCTTCGGGCGAGGCCGTTTGCGGCTTGCTTAGCGTCAACCGCGTGAGGCGTGAGGTGACATCCCCCAGGCTTTCGAGCAGCATTTGGTCCTGCGAGTCGAACCGCTGCCGCAGCGCCGACAGCCCCCCGGAGAGCGCGTCGAGGACCCTCCCTTTGCGCTGTAAGACGACGGCCGCGGCGGTGTCGCGGGCGGCGCCGTCGTCCGGGGCGAGCCCGACGTGCAAGGAGATGACTCTGTCCGGCCTCTGCAACTGCGCGAAGTATGCGAGCTTCTGCTTTTCGGAGCCGAGCGTCAGGTTCAGACGAGTAATCCTCTCTTCGCTCTCGCTGATGCGCCTCTGAAGCTCGACGGCGCGGCGGGCGTCGCCCCTGGCCGCGTAGAGCCTCGCCAGACTTCTAAGGTTGCGGATGGTGCCGGGGTTGTGCGGCCCGTAAGCCTTCTCGAAGAACGCCAGCGCCCGCACGTAGTACCGCTCGGCGCCGTCGTAGTCCCCGACGGCCTGACGAACGATGCCCAGACTAGCCAAACAATTCGCCGTGTTCTCGTGGTTCTCGCCGTTGACCTTCTCCAGAATGGTGAGCGCCCGCTGGTAGTGCTCTTCCGCCTTCGCGTAGTCGCCCCGGCCCTCCTTGTAAACCACCCCCAGGTTATGAAGGCTGTTGGCGACGCCGTAGCTTTCCGGCCCGTCGGCCTTTTCAAAGATGCCGAGGGCGCGTCTGTAGTAACCCTCGGCCTTGTCATAGTTGCCGCGCTTCCATTCCATCAGCCCTAAATTGTTCAGCGCGGCCCCCACCTGCGTGTGGTTCGGCCCCAGCACCTTCTCCCTGATGGCGAGCGAGCGCCGGAGCATCGGCTCGGCGCCGTCGTAATCCCCGGCCCCGTAGTAGAGCAGCCCCAGACTGTTCAGGGCGTGAGACACCTCGATGTGTTCCTCCCCGAGCAGTCTCTCCCTGATGGCGAGCACCCTCTGTAAACTCTTCTCGGCTTCGGGCAGCTCGCTCGCCGCCCTGTACAGCGCGGCCAAATTGAGCAGCGAGGCCGCCGCCGCGAGGCTGTCCGGTCCCGCAGCCTTCTCCCTGACGGCGAGCGCCTGTCGGTTCAGCCGCTCCGCCTGCGCCGAGTCGCCCCTGGCAAATCGGAGTCGGGCCAGGGCGTGTAATACGTCTGCGTAGTCGAGACTTTCCGCCCCCGAAGTCTTCGCCGTGACCTCGGCCGCGCGCCGGAGGAACGAGTCCGCCCTCACGGCGTCACCCTTGGCCGAGTACAGCGTGCCGAGGGCGAGCAGCGAGGCCGCGACCTCCGCGTGGACCGGGCCTAGAACTTTCTGCCGGGTTTCTAACGCCTGGGCGGCGAGGGGCAAGGCCCCGTCGGTTTTACCGGCCTCGCTCAGTCGCAACGATTCGTAATGCTGCCGCCGCGCCTCATGCAGCAGTATCTCGCCGGGCGTCGCTTCGCGCGGCTCGGACAGTTGAACCAAACACCTCCCCGCGACGGCGTTGGGCAGGCTCGGTTCGACCTCTATCACGTAGTCGCCCGAGGCCGCAGCCACCAGCTCTATCCTCTCCGACCCGTGCGCCGTCCTCTGCGAATCGACGGCGGCGATTAATTGCCCGCCTGCGCCGAACAGCCGGGCCACCACGTCAACGCCGCGCTGCTCCACCGTCACGACCGCGTACTGCCCCTCTCTCAGAGCGAGTCGGTAGCGTTGTTTATGCCCGCCGGACAGCTCGCCCTCGGCGGGCTTACTCGCTTCGAGCAACGTTATGCCCGCCGCGTCTTGCGGCCCCGCGCTTTGTCTCCGCGCGGCGGGCTGGGGCGAAGGTTGGACCGGGGGCGGGCCAAGGGCCTTCGTGCGGGCGCTCACCTGGGTGAAGTTGACGAGCAGTAGAAGCGGAAGGATGCGCAGCCCTCGTCTGGCCGAAAGGCGCGACACCGGACGACGAGTTATTGATTCGGACATACTTCCCCCGGCCTCAGGAGTAGTCAGGATAAGCCGCACGAAGTCGGCGCTCGGAGTCATACGGGTCCGGGCTGCCCAGGAAAGACGAATGGGGTAGGGTGCTTGGGGCGTACGGGCGTACGGGCACAGCATAATCCTATTTGCCCCGGTTGAGAAATCCTTGAGGGCGTGTTGCACGACGCGCGCCAGTCAAAGACTTCGGATGAGGGGGCCGGGGCGGGGCTCTCTGGCGGCGGAATCCGTTCTCACCGGGCTCTGCCATTCTGTCGGCTCAAGGCGGCAGCCAAACGGACCAGCCCCTCGCGAATCGTGCCCTCGTCGAAGGCGGCGAAACCCATAATTACCCCTTTGGGGTCGGGACGCTTCAGCGTGTACCGGTCAAGAGCCACGACCTCCACGCCGTGCGCCGCCGCCGCCGTCTCCGCTTCCCGCGAGGTCATGCCGTTCTTTAGAAAACCCGCCGTATAAAGTCCGGCCTGAATATCTGAAATTTCAAGTAGGTCCTTCAGGTGTCGGCGCCCCCCGTCGAGCAGCGCCGCCAGACGACCGGCGTACAATTCACGCATCCGCCGCAGATGGCGTCCGAGGTGCCCGCCCTCGATAAAGTCGCACAGCACCGCCTGGTCGATGCTGACGGAGCGGAAATCGGTTTGAAGCCGAAACGCCAAGAAGTAATCGACTAAGGACGGGGGCAACACCGCGTAACCCAGGCGCAACGACGGGAAGAGAAGCTTACTGAACGACCCGACGACGATGACGCTCGAACTCCGGTCGAGACTTTGCAAGGCGGGCACGGGCCGTCCCCCGAAACGGTACTCGCTGTCGTAATCGTCTTCGATGACGAAAGCGCCGACGCGCGAAGCACACTCCAGCACTTCCATCCGGCGCTCCAGCGACATCGTCATCCCCAGCGGGAACTGGTGCGCCGGAGTCAGGTACATTCCCTTCGGGCGTCCGCACGCCCTGACCCCGGCCGAGACGGAGAGCCCCTGCTCGTCTACGGGCACCGGGACGACCTTCGCCCCGGCGTTGGAGAAGGCCATGGTCGCCCCGACGTACGCGGGGTCTTCAACCCACACGGGGTCGTCCCGCTTCAAGAGCAGACGCGCAAGGAGGTCGAGCGCCTGCTGCACGCCGGAGACAATGACCACCTGATCGGCGCCACACCGCACGCCCCGAGACGAGCCCAAGTAATGTGCGACGGCCTCGCGCAGAGGGCGGTATCCGCGTCCGTCGTCTTCCGCCTGCAACCACGACTTGAATGTTCGTGCCCGGCGGGCGACCATCCGCCCCCAAAGTTTTGAGGGGAACTCGGCGAGGGCCGGCTCTCGCATTTGAAAAGGGCGGCGGCCTTCTCTTGCGACCCAGCCCTCGTAGGCTTTCGGACGGACGTAGGATGAAATCACCCGGCGGACGTAAGCCGGCGGCGCCTGCGGCTCTGCGCGCACGTGGGCGCCCGCCGCAACGCGATGACTCACCCACGTGCCCGACCCAACGCGGGAAGACAAGTACCCTTCCGCCAGCAACCGCTCGAAGACGACGACGACCGTGCCCCGCGAGAGGGCGTGCTGTCGCGCGAAGTCTCTCGACGCGGGCAGTCTGGTTCCGGGCCTCAGGCGGCCCTCTAAAATCGAGCCGCGCAACTCCGCGTACAGCCAGTCCGTCAAGGTCTGCTGTGGCGGCCGGCTACTCAACGTGATTTCGAGCGAGCTGACAGTTTTAGCCATGCCGTTGCGATCGGTCTAACGAAATCAGTTATAAATGGCTCTACCAATTGTACCACTGCAAGTGTAAGCTCAACATCGTGACGCGCACGTTGCGATTCCTGGAAGTCTTGGCGGGGCCGGGAGACAACCGACTTGGAGGGCGAGGTGCGGCGGAAGCCGACAGGTAAGTTGGCCGAGCCTCTCAAGAGACAGGGCCGCAGATGTTAAGCCGCACAGCCTCATCGAATCTCGGCAGTCGTGTTTACGGGCTGGGCGCAGTCGCACTCGGCCTCGTCGGCCTGGTCTGGGGTGACTTTGCGACCGTCTGGCAGCCGATCCAGGCTTTGCCGTTCAACGTGCCGCATCGTGCGGCGCTTGCTTACGTCGCCGCCGCCTGCCTGCTCTCCGCGGGCGTCGCGATTCAATGGCGGCGGAGCGCCCCGGCGGGGCTT
>DASZEK010000059.1:0-3261 GCA_035941045.1 Pyrinomonadaceae bacterium
AGGAGAGGCTAGAGGTCAGCGGCCGGAGACTAGCTAAAGAGAGGCCGCGGGGTTGAGCCGTTCAGCCCCGCGGCCTCTCTTCTTAAACGGCCTCAAGCGCCCAACCTCCGGCCTTTAGTCTCTGGCTGAGTGCAACCCGGCGTGCTATCATCGCCTCCAAGGTTGAGACGCTAACAGATTGTGTCTGTGCCCGCCTGTTCGGGCGCCCCTCGTCGCGGCGCACGCGCCGGGGCGTCACCCCTTGAGAAACTTTGAAGTACGCAGGGAAGGGAACTCTCTTGAAACGCCAACTTCTCGTCTTCGCCCTCGCCCTCTCGCTCCTCGCGCCGGCCGGGCTCTCGGCGTCGGCCGCCGCCCCGCAGCGGAACACGCCGCGACGGCCGCAGCGCCCCGCGACGGCGCAGACGCCCGCGACCGCCCCGGCCCCCGCGCCGCAGGGGCCGCTCGCCGAGGCCGCGCCGCTCGTCAGCAAGACGCTGCCGAACGGGCTTGAGGTTATCGTTCTCGAAGACCACTCGGTCCCGCTCGTCACCGTCGAATTGGCCGTCCGCAACGGCTCGTTCACCGAGCCGCCCGAGCTGAACGGCCTCTCGCACCTCTACGAGCACATGTTCTTCAAGGCCAACCGCGCGACCAAGAACGGCGAGGACTACATCAAGAACATCGACCAACTCGGCATCATCTACAACGGCGAGACGAAGGAGGAGCTGGTCAACTACTACTTCACCACCACCTCTCCGAACTTCCCCGTCGCCATGCGCTTCATGCGCGACGCGACGCGCTACCCGCTGTTCGACCCCGTCCAGTTCATGCAGGAGCAGGAGGTCGTCGTCGGCGAGCTGGACCGCCACGAGTCGAACCCCTACGGCGCGCTCAACGAGGAGCTGAACAACCGCCTCTTCTACAAGTACCCGAGCCGCAAGAACCCCGGCGGCAACCGCCAGACCGTGCGCGCCGCCACGCCCGACACGATGCGACTCATCCAGGCGCGCTACTACGTCCCGAACAACTCGGCCATCGTCGTCACCGGCGACGTTGAGCCGCAGGCCGTCTTCGCGCTCGTCTCGGAGATGTTCGGCGACTGGGCCGCGCGCCCGAAAGACCCCTTCACCGAGTTCCCGCTCGTCGAGCACCCGCCGCTCCCGAAGAGCGAGGGCCACATCGTCACCAAACCCGTACAGAACGTCGTCGTCCAAATCGGCTGGCACGGCCCCTCGGTCGGCAAGGACGACGCGGCGACCTACGCGGCCGACGTTTTCTCCTTCATCCTCCGCCAGCCCAACTCCCGCTTCCAGCGCGCCCTGACCGACACGGGGCTCGCCACGGGCGTCGGCTTCGGCTACTACACGCAGCGCAACGTCGGCCCCATTCAGGTCGTCGCCCAGACCACGCCCGACAAGGCGAGGGCCGCCGTCGCCGCCATCTACAACGAGATTTCGCACTTCAACGACCCCGACTACTACACCGACGAGGAGCTTGAGAGCGCCAAGGCACTTTTAGAGGCCGACGACCTCTACTCGCGCGAGAAGCTTTCCGACTACGCGCACACCATCAGCTTCTGGTGGGCCTCGACGGGCCTCGACTACTTCCGCGGCTACCTGAAGCGGCTGCGCGCCACCTCGCGCGCCGACATCAGCCGCTACGTCTCGACCTACGTCCAGGGCAAGCCGCACGTCGGCATGGCGCTCATGTCCGAAGAGTCTTTGAAGGCTTCGGGCCTGACCGAAGCCGACCTCGTCGGCCCCGCCGCCGCGGCCAAGAGCGCGACGGCCACCGCAAGGCGTTAAGAACGAATAAAGATATGACGGCGAAT
Organism: Pyrinomonadaceae bacterium; assembly: GCA_035941045.1. Classification (GTDB taxonomy): domain Bacteria; phylum Acidobacteriota; class Blastocatellia; order Pyrinomonadales; family Pyrinomonadaceae; genus QHXN01. Next base: position 1,814 of record DASZEK010000059.1, read on the forward strand.
CAAAACGAAAATAATCTGGCGCGGCGCGCGGCCGCGTGGGCCCTCTCGCTGGCGCTCGTCGCGCTCTCGTTCCTTCCGGCGGCGGCGCAGCAGACGGGCGCCGAGGCCGAACGCGTGCCGGCGCGCGTCCCGGCCGCCGCCGACCCGACCGACCTGACGAAGCTCGTCACGGAGTTCGAGACGGGCGGGCTGAAGGTGCTCGTCAAGCGGCGCGAGAAGAGCCAGAGCGTCGTGGCGGGGCTCTTCCTGCGCGGCGGCGCCCGCAACGTGACGGCCGAGAACGCGGGCGTCGAAGCCCTCATGCTCGACGTTGCGACCGAGGCCAGCGCCAACTTCCCGCGCGAGCGGATGCGGCGCGAACTCTCGCGCACGGGCACCTCCATCAGCTACGGACTCAACTACGACTACTCCGTGTTGACGCTCGCCAGTACGCGCCGCCACTTCGACCGCGCGTGGGAGATTTTCTCCGACGCGGCGCTCCGCCCCTCGTTCACGCCCGACGACTTCGAGCGCGTCAAGAACCGCCTCGTCGTCTCGCGCAGCGACGACGCCGACACGCCCGACTCGTTCCTCCAACTCCTCCAGTCGAAGGTCGCCTACGCCGGCCACCCTTACCTCAACGACCCGCGCGGCACGGCCGAGTCGGTCGCGCGCCTGACGGTCGATGACGTGCGCCGCTACCACCAGCAGGTGATGCAGACCTCGCGCCTGCTCCTCGTCGTCGTCGGCGACGTTGACCCGCAGCAAATCAGGCAGAAGGTCGAAGGCACTCTCGCCAAGCTCCCGCGCGGCGACTACAAGCCCTCGCCGCTGCCGCAGCTTACGTTCGCCGCGCCCTCGGTCGCCGTGACGCAGAGGGAGTTGCCGACCAACTACGTGCAGGGCATCTTCGCCGCGCCGCCGCTCACGTCCGACGACATCTACGCCATGCGCGTCGCCTCGGCCATCCTCCAGAACCGCGTCTTCGTCGAGGTCCGCGTCCGCCGCAACCTCTCCTACGCGCCCGACGCCTTCCTCGGCAGCCAGGGCGCCAACACCGGCGGCATCTACGTCACGGCCGTGGACGCCAACCAGGCCGTCCGCGTCATGCTCGACGAGATAGCCAAGCTCCAGAGCGTGCCGGTCAGCGCCGACGAGCTGAAGGCCACGGCGCAGCAATTCCTGACGCGCCACTATCTGGCGCAGGAGACGAACGCCGCGCAGGCCGGCGAGCTCGCGCAGTACGAGCTAATCGGCGGCGGCTGGCGCAACGCGGGCGGCTTCATCGAGCGCCTGCGCGGAGTCTCCTCGCAGGACGTGGCCCGCGTCACGCGCACCTACATGCGCAACCTCCAGTTCGTCGTCATCGGCAACCCCCGCAGCGTGGACAAGAGCGTCTTCACGGGCCAGGCGGCCGGCGAGTAAGTCAAAAAGGTATCGGGTGACGGGCGTCGGGGGCCGGTTAAAGC
>DASZEK010000060.1:0-46604 GCA_035941045.1 Pyrinomonadaceae bacterium
CGGCCCCGATGGCGGCCGTGCCGCCGAAGCTCAGGTTGGTGCCGGGGCCGGTGAAGCGCGTGCGCTCGAACGTGACCTGGCTCGGGGTGAAGAGGATGACGAGCGGGTTCTCGGCCGTCAGGGGCACGTCCATCACCTGCACGGTCAGCTCGGAGAACTCGGCCCGCCCCTGGAGGCCGGCGGTCGTGAAGCCGTGCTCGTCGTCCCAGATGCTCCCCTTCAGGCGGAGACTGCCGGTGGCGCGACCCGTCACGCGCACGTCGGGGTTGTTGAGCAGGGTGGCGAAGAGCGGCGTCAGGTCGGCCCCCGTCAGCGTCGTCCCGGCGTCGAGCGTGATGCCCTCCTCGCCCGCGAGGTCGAGCGTCGCGGTCAAGACCTGCGGGCGGCCGAGCAGGCCGGTCGTCAGCTCAAGGACGAACTTCTGGTCTTCGGTCTTGCGGCCCTTGAGCGTCAGCTCGCCCGCCGGCTGGCCGTTGACGGCCACGTCGCGGCCCTTCGCGTCGAGGTTGATGTCGAGGGCGGCGAAATCGACGATGTCTGCGCCCGAGGCGGTGGCGGTGAAGTCGGCGACGCCGGAGAGCGCGGGCAGGCCGCGGCCGGCGCCGAAGAGGTCGTTGACGAGCGAGAGCTGCACGTCGCGGCCTTCGACGCGCAGGCCCTCGGCGCTGATGACGGGCAGGCCGCGCCGCTCGCCCTTGTATTCGAGGGCGCCCGCGGCCGTGATGCGCCCGGCGTTAGTGAGCCTCAGCTCGGCCGTCTCAAGCTGGACGCGCCGGCCGTTGAAGGTGGCGCGCGCCACGGCGCTCTCGTAAGGCTGATTGCCGATGCGGCCCGCGGCGACGCGGAGGTCGGCGCTGCCCTGCATCGCGCCGGGGTAGCCGGTGACGCTGACGCGCCCCGACGCCGCGCCGAGGCCCGCGACCGCTTCGGGCTTGAGCTGCTTGAGGCCCGCGGCGGCGAGGAGGTTGCCGGCGTTGGCGTTATCGAGCGTCGCCTCGAAGCTGACGTTGTTCTCGCCCGTGCGCGGGATGACGGCGGCGAAGGTGGCGCCGCCGCCGTCGGGCTCGGCGAGCCGGCCGTTGTCAATGCGCGTCTCAGAGGCGTTCGAGACGAGGTCGGCGGAGAGGGCGCCGATGGTGCGGCCGTTGAGGGCGAGCGAGGCCAGCTCGAAGCGGCCGTTGACCGACGGGTTATCGAAGTCGCCCGTGAGCGTGCCGTTGAAGCGGAGGCTGCCGCCGAGCTGCACGCCGAAGTTGTTGGCCGCCGTCTCGATGTCGGGCAGCAGCCCCGTCGAGAGGGCGACGGCCTGAAGCTCGGCGGCGTCGGCCGAGTTGAGGTTGACGGCGAGGTCGGAGCCGCCGGAGAAGGAGAAGCGGCCCGAGGCCGAAAGCTCGGTCGCGCCCGCGCGCAGGTTGGCGCGCTCGACGCGGAAGTCGCCTTGATTGGCCGCCACCGCCAGCTCGCCCGTCAAAGGCGTGCGCGCCGACTCGTCGCGCCCCGTCGCGCCAGTGAACTGGGCGTCGAGCCGACCCGAGGCGGCGCGGAAGTTCGTTCCGGGGAAGCGCAAATCAACCGTGCCCGTCGCCGCGCCCGTCAAAGGCACCGCGCGGCCCGACGCCATCGCAATCAGCCCGCCCGCGTCCACGTTCTCGAAGCTCGCGCGCACCTGCGACGTGGCGCGACCCGTCGTCGCGATGACGGCGCTGCCGCGCGCGCGCCCCTGAAAGATGTCGGCCGTGAAGTCGTTGAGCTGAATCTGGTCGTTCGACGCGACGACGGCCGCGCGCGCCGCGCCGAGCCGCATCTCGCCGAGCACGCCGCCGCCCAGCGAGAGGTCGGCGCTCGCGCGGTAGCGCCCGCCCGGCTCCAAGGTGAAGCGCGGCCGGGCGAGCCTCACGTTCTCGACCCTTCCCTCAGCCGGCTCGCCCCCCTTGCCCGTCACGCCCCCGCGGAAGGCGACCGTCCCGACGTTCACGTCGCCCGAAGTGCCTTCGACCCGCCCGCCGGAAGAGACGGCGAGGCGCACGCCCGCGATGTTGAGGCTGCCCGTGCGCGCGCCGGCCGCGTTCAGCCCGGCGACCGTGACGCGGCCGACATTCACGTCAGCCGAGTTGTCAGGATTAATCGTCGCCTTCACGTCCGAAGCCTGCGCGCCCGAGATTTGCGCGCCGCTGGCGACGACCGAACCAGCGCGGGCGCTGTCAACACTGGCGCGCGTCGTGCCGTCCGCGTCGCGCTCGAAGCGGACGCCCGAGGCTTGCGCGCCCGCGACGCGCGCGCCCTCGGCGACGATGTTGCCGACGTTCGCGCTGGCGGCGCTGCCCGCAAGCTTCTCGTCGCGCATCTCAAGCACGGCGTCGTGGAGGAAGAGGCCGGCGACGCTGTTGGCGCCGCTGCGCGCGGCCGCGGCCCGCAGGTCGCCGAGCCAGCGGAAGTCCGTCCCCGTGCCCGTCACGCCGCCCGCGAGCTGGAGCTTGCTTATCTGGTAGTCGCCCGCCGTCAGAAGCTCGGCGACGGCCTTGCCCTGCGCCTCGTAGCTCTTGCCCTGCCCGGAGGCCGTGGCGTTGACGTTCAGACCTTGCAGCCTGATGTTGTCGGCCGCGAGCGCGTCCGAGACTATCTGGCCTTCGACCTTGTACTTGTCGCCTTCGCCCGAGACGACGCCCTCGAAGCGCCCGCCGCCGCGCAGCGTCGTCCCGAGCTGCAACACGTCGGAGGCGCGCGTCAGGTCGGTCGTCGCGTTGACGTTGAGGCGGTAGCGGAGGTTGCGCCAGTCGTCGAGCGCGCCCGACAGCCTCGCCTCCGTGACGGGCGAGCGCAGGACGAGCTCGCGGATGTCGGCGCGCACCTGGTCGGCGCGGGCCTTGAGTTCGAGCGAGATGTTCTCGACGGGGCGGCCCTGGTAGGTGAAGGTCGAGTCGGAGAGCGAGAGGTCGAGGAGGTTGGCGCGGCTCGACTCGGGCGCGTTCGGGTCTTCGGGGCGGATGAAGGCGACGACGTTGCGGGCGTCGCCCGTCAGCTCGTAGCGGTCGTCGTCGTAGTGGAGGACGGCGCCGTTGACGCGGACGAGCGCGGTCGAGTAGGCGAAGACGATGCGCTTGTTCGTCTCGGGCGGCGGGAGGCGAAGCTCCTGAAAGTTCGAGCGGCCCTGCTCGTCGAAGACAACCCACAGCTCGGGGTGGTCAACAATCATCTCTTCGAGCGAGATGTTGCGCGTGAGGTTCAGCGCCCAGAGGTCTTCGATGCGGATTTTGGCGAGGACGCGGTCGATGTTGCCTATCTGCGCGCCCGTCACCGAGTTGTAGAGCTTGAGGTCGCGCAGCTCGACGGTGCGCGCGTCGAACTTCGTCTCGAAGTGGCCGATCTCGGCGCGGACGTTGTACTTGGCGAGCGTGCCGACTATCTGGCCGGCGATGACGCGGTCTATCTTGCCGGTGCGGTAGAGGATGATGGCGATGAGGACTATCGCGACGACGGCGACGACGGCGACGACGGCCGTCCACGCGGCGTTGCGGCGGTTGACGACGCGCCGCCAGCCGCGCCTGCGGCGTCTCGCGGCGGCGCTTTCCCCTCCGGCGGGCGGCGGCGTCGGGGTGTCGCCCTCTTGCGAAGGCGCGGGCTGGCGACCTTCGTCGTCGTGCTCTTCAACAGGCATGTCGCTAATTCTTTCGGGTCGGGCCGCCCGCGGGGGAGTCGGCCGGCCGCGCCCGTTGTTTCAGTACAGGAGAGCGGAAGTTCGGTCTGTCAGGAACCGGACGTGAGCGGCCCCGGCTCCTTCTGCCTCGCCGCGGCCGTGCCCTCGCGCGCGGGGCGCCCGAGCGGGAGGCTGCCGACGATCTCCAGCTCGAAGCCTTCGAGCGCCGAGACCTTCGGCGGGTGGTTCGTCAGCAGCAGGATGCGGCGCAGGCCCAGCTCGTGAAGTATCTGCGCGCCGACGCCGTAGTCGCGGTCCGAGCCGTATCCGGTCTGCACGCTCGCCTCCTCCTTCGACAAGCCCTGCTCCTGCATCAACTGGTAGGTGCGGAGCTGGTGGACGAGGTCGAGGTTGTTCTGCCGCTGCCGCAGGTAGAGGACGACGCCGCGGCCCTCGGCGGCGATGCGCTCAAGGGCGGCGTGGAGCTGGAAGCCCGTGTCGTCGATGAGCGAGCCGAACATGTCGCAGGTGACGTTCTCGGTGTGGACGCGGACGGGCACGGGCTCCTCCGTGCGCACGTCGCCCATCACCATCGCGAGGTGGACCTCGCCGCTCAGCACGTTCTCGAAGGCGACGGCGCGGAAGAGGCCGTAGACGGTCGGCAGGTCGGCCTCGACGGCGCGGCGCACGAGCACTTCCTTGCGGATGCGGTAGCGGACGAGGTCGGCGACCGTAATCATCTTGAGATGATGCTCGGCGGCGAACTTCTCAAGCTCGGGGAGCCGCGCCATCGTCCCGTCCGGGTTCATGATTTCGCAGATGACGCCGGCCGGGTAGAGCCCGGCGATGCGCGCGAGGTCGACGACCGCCTCGGTCTGGCCCGGCCGGACGAGGACGCCGCCCTTCTTGGCTCTTAAAGGAAAGACGTGGCCGGGGCGCGCGAGGTCCTGCGGGCGCGTCTTGGGGTCCACGAGCGTGAGGATGGTGGTGGCGCGGTCGGCGGCCGAGATGCCGGTGGTGACGCCCTTGCGGGCCTCGACCGAGACGGTGAAGGCCGTGCCGAGGAAGGAGGTGTTGTCGGCGACCTGCATCGTTAGGTGCAGTTCGTCGCAGCGGTCCTCCGTCAGCGGCGTGCAGATGAGGCCGCGGGCGTGCGTCGCCATGAAGTTGATCGCGTCGGGCGTGACCAGCTCGGCCGCGCAGGCGAGGTCGCCCTCGTTCTCGCGGTCTTCGTCGTCCACGATGATGATCAGCCGGCCTTCGCGCAGGTCAGCGGCGGCCTCTTCGATGGAAGCAAAAGGCATTGCTTGTGTCGCCCTAAAAGCAAGTGTGGAGAGCTTTAGCGGTCGGCGGTTATGTTACCCGAAACGACCCGTTTTGGCGAATGGATTAGGCGAAGCCGCCCGCCGCCGTCTGCCGCCGCCCCTCGCCCTGCCCCGACTGACGGCCGAAGGCGACGCCGCAGAGCGCGAGGACGGCGGCCAGCGCGCCGACGCGCACACGACCGAGGCTATCACTTCTCTCCGCCATCCAGCCTGCCTCCCAAACTCCGCGGCCGGTCGGCCGCCTTCCTGTGCGGACGAAACTTGAGATGCCGCCGCCGGGCGGCGCGGGTTGCCTCAGAGCGTCGGCTTGTCGCTGCGGGCGGTGTCGGCGATGAGTTGTTTCATCTCTTTGAGGAGGTCGGTGGTGTCGAGGGAGACGGCGACGCCGGGGCCGGTGATGAGTTCGACGCCGGAGAGGCGTTCGGCGAGCACGTCGCGGATGAAGACCTTTTGGACTTGGGCGGGGAAGAGTTCGCGGATGGCGCGGTAGACTTCCGGGTCGCGCTCGCCGGAGTCGCCGACGAGGATGAAGCGGCGGCCGGGGAGGTTGAGCATGAGTTGGGTTATCTGGCGGACCTTCTGGTCGAGCGTGGCGAGGTCGCCGCCGGTGGCGAACGCCTTGATGGTGTCGAGCGCGCCCGGCTCAAGGAGATTCTTCCGCAGGTTCTTCATGTGGAAGGTGCCGGCCGGGAAGCGCGAGTCGTCTATCAGGAAGCGCGCGAGCAGTTCGTACAACTGCCACGGGCTGCCCGAGACGTAGTGGAAGCACACGTCGCCGGACGGCCCGGCCTCCTCGACGAATTTGAAGTACCTTTCGCGCATCCCTTCGGCCGCGCGGAACTCGCGGAGGAAGGTGTTGCGCAGCACCGTGCGGCGTCCGGCGGGGATTTCCGTGACCTTGACGGTGTCGTCGATGTCGGAGACGACGGAGAGCCCCGTGGGTTCAAGGAAGCGGACGGCGCCGGAGCCGCGGCCGTTGCCGCCGTCGGCCGTCGCCGTAATCTTGAGCCAGCGCGCGTCGCCCGTTTTGCCTTCGAGCAGCGGCGCCAGCCTGCCGGCGGGGACGCGCACCTCCTCCTCGACGATGCCATTCGGCGAGGTGCGGCTTTTGAGCGGGAAGACCTCGCGGCGCGGGTCGGCGTCGAAGACGAACTCGACCTCCTCGTCGGACTTGTCGTCGGCGATGAAGTTGGCGAGGCAGGCGTCGAGGCGCGTCTTCTCCTCGGGCCGAAGCTCGCGGCCGAGGTCTTCGGCGAAGTGGCGCGCGGCGAGGCGCTCGATGGCGTCCTCGACGAAGGGCGTGTCGCGGTTGTCGTGCACCCAGACGCGCAGGGGGATGACCCACTCGTCGCCCTTCAGGTAGGCGTAAGACGGGTAGACCGTCACGTCCTTGCCGACGATGCGTTGGCGGAGATTCCCGACGACCTCTTGCAGCCTGTTGATGAAGCCGGACACGGCTGGACTCCTTTCGTGAAGCGGAGGGGCGGAGGGCGAGGCGGTCGGGCTTACTTGTAACCCAGGTCGGCCAACTTTTCCAGAGTCAGGGGCGCGTCTCCGGCGGCGTTTGTCGCGCGCGGCGGGGCGACGGCGAGGATGCGCTCGACGTACTTGGCGATGATGTCGGCTTCGAGGTTGACGGGGTCGCCCGCGCGCAGCCGCGAGAGGTTCGTCACGGCCCACGTCTTCGGGATGACGGCAATCTCGAAGTAGTCTTCCGAGAGTCCGGCGACCGTGAGGCTGATGCCCTCGACCGCGACCGAGCCTTTAAAGACCAGATAGCGCGCGACCTCCGGCGGGTAAGCGATGCGGACCGTCCACGAGCCGCCGTGTTCCTCGGCCGAGAGGAAGCGCCCGCGCGCGTCCACGTGCCCCTGCACGATGTGGCCGCCGAGACGGGTCGAGGGCGTCACGGCGCGCTCAAGGTTGACGACCGAGCCGGCGCGCAGCAACCCCAAAGTCGAACGCTGCAAAGTCTCGCGCGACCCGTCGGCCGCGAACGAGTCGGCGCGCACGTCCAAAGCCGTCAGGCAGACGCCGTTGACGGCGATGGAGTCGCCTTCGCCCGTCCCCCCGGTCACGACGCGCGCCTCGACCGTCATCCTCACGCCCTCGCCCCGCCTCTCAAGCGAGCGGACGCGCCCCAGCTCCTCGATGATGCCCGTGAACATAACGCCTCAGCGCCTCAGATGCTTACCGAAGAAGTCGAGTATACGTTGTTCGTACTCGCGGCCCAACAGCGCGTGCAGGTCTTCGTGGCCCGCGCCCTCGACCGGCCAGAACTCCTTGGGCTCGGCCGCCGCGGCGAAGAGCTGCCGCGACTCTTCAATCGTGGTGTGACGGTCCTCGGCGCCCGCGACGAACAGCTTCGGCGCCGCGAGCGCGCCCACCCGCGCGACGGGCCGCAGGGCTTCCGGGCCGAAGCCGAGGCGCGGCCGTAGCTGCGCCGTCAGGAGCGGCCCGAAGACGGCGGCCCGGCGGCCCAGGCGCATCGCGAGGCGGTCCGCGACGGCCTGCTCGATGGTCGGGTAGACCAACTCAAGGACGAGGGCCTGCGCGTCGAGCGGCGGTTCGGCGAGCACGGCCGCCGCGCCTCCCAAAGAGACGCCGATGACGCCGACGCGCTCGCCCGGCGCGCTCGCGCGCACGAACTCGACGGCCGCGCGCGCGTTCCTGCTCTCAAGATAACCGAAAGTGACGTTGTCGCCCGCGCTCTCGCCGTGCGCCTGAAAGTCGAAGAGCAGGACGGTGTAACCCGCCGCCTGTAGGAACCTCGCGCGCCCGAGCATCTGGAGCCGCGACGCTCGCACGCCGTGCATGAGGACGACGGCCCCGCCGCCCTCGCGCCCCCGCAGCAGCCACCCTCGCAGCCCGCCCCCGAACTCGACCGCGCGCGCGTTCAACTCCGGCGGCGGCGGTCCGACGACGGCCCGCGACGGCCCGCTCAGCGCGCCGCCCATCAACCACACCGCCGCGAGCGCCAGCAACGAGGCCGCCGCCGCGGCCATCAACAGGTTACGTCTCGTCGTCCGCCGCAAATTTTTGTGAGCCTCCCGCGCCGGGGCCGAGCGACCTCCTGACCAAAAACACGACCGCCAGCAGCGAGCCGAAGATTATAAGCTCGACGACGCTGACGCCGAGCACGGCGACGACCACGTCCCACACGGACGCATTGCTCCAGACGTAATCAACCGGGCCGTCCAGCCCGAGCCTGTAGCGCCGATTCGTGAAAGGCCACCACAGCGTCACGCCGCGCGAGTCGGTTACCAGCAGGTCGAGCAGCGTGTGCGAGGCGGTCGCCGCGCCGAAGACGAGAACGCTTCGCGCCTTCACGTCTCTCAACACGACTGCCGTCAACAGGCCGAGGAGTGCGGCGAACGCTATCGAGTGCGTGAAGCCGTGGTGCCAGCCGCCGCCCGAGACGCGGAGCCAGTTCAGCGCGTAGTCGAAGTCGGGGCAGACGCCGAGCAGCGCGCACGTCAGAAGTATCTTCCGCCGCCGCCCTCGGGCCGGGCGGCGCAGGGCTTCGCCGACGGCGGCGCCGAGCAGGGCGTGGGCGACGGGGAGCGGCATCCCTCGTGCTCAAGCGTCGCGGCCGGCGCGGCGCTCGGCGACGACTTCGAGCATGCGGCGGAAGACCTCGTCGGCGGAGAACTCGGTGGTGTCGATGACGACGGCGCCTTCGGCGATCTTGAGCGGCGAGTCGTCGCGGGTGGCGTCGCGGCGGTCGCGCGTGTTGATGTCGGAGAGCGTCTCCTCGAAGGTCTGGCCGGGCTGGTGGGCCTCGTCGAAGCGGCGGCGGGCGCGCTCCTCGGGCGCGGCCGTGAGGAAGAATTTGACCTGCGCGTCGGGGAAGACGACCGTGCCGATGTCGCGGCCGTCGAGGACGGCGCCGCGGGCCGCCTCGCCCAGCGCGCGCTGGCGGCTGACCAGCTCGCGCCTGACTTCCGGGATGGCCGAGATGACGGACGCCGTCTGCCCCACCTGCTCGCCGCGTATCTCGCGCGACACGTCCTCGCCGTCGAGTCGCACGAGCGGCGAGTCGGGGTCGCCTTCGAGCTCGACCGACGAGCGGCGGGCGACCTCCGCGACCGCCTCGGCTTCGGCGAGGCTCGCGCCCTCGCGCACGACCGCGAGCGCCACGGCGCGGTACATCGCGCCCGTGTCAATGTAGAGCAGCCCCAGCTCGCGCGCGAGCCGGCGCCCGAGCGTGGACTTGCCGGCGCCCGAGGGGCCGTCGATGGCGACGATGAAGGAGTCGGACATGGTCGTCGGATTTTAACTGATAACTTTTTTTAAGGCTTGTAAGGCGCGCTCGATGTCTTCGCGCGACACGTCGTAGTGCGTGACCATGCGGATTGAGGGGCCGAAGCCGGAGGCGAGGACGCCGTGCTCGCGGCGGAGGCGTTCGCAGATGTGGTCGGCGGCGAGGCCGGTGGCGGAAACGTCGAAGAGGACGATGTTGGTCTGGACGGCCTCGGGGTCGGCCGCGACGCCGGGAAACTCGGCGACGCCTTCGGCGAGGCGGCGCGCGTTCGCGTGGTCTTCCACAAGGCGCGGCGGCGTCTCTTCGAGCGCGACGAGTCCGGCCGCGGCAAGCACGCCCGCCTGCCGCCATCCGCCGCCGAGGAGCTTGCGCCAGCGCCGCGCCTCTTCGACGAAGGCGCGGGTGCCGAGCAGCATCGAGCCGACGGGGGCGCCCAGTCCCTTCGAGAGACAGAACATGACGGAGTCGGCGGGGCGCGAGAGCGAGGCGACCGATTCGTTGAGCGCGGCGGCGGCGTTGAAGATGCGCGCGCCGTCGAGGTGGACGGGCAGGCCCAAAGCGTGGGCGCCGTCGCAGAGTTCTTCCGTGCGCCCGCGCGTCATGACGGCGCCGCCCGCGAGGTTGTGCGAGTTCTCAAGCGCGAGCAGGGAGGTCGGCGCGACGTAGTAGGGCGCGTCGTTGGCGTGGACGGCGGCGCGCACCTCTTGCCACGTTAAGACGCCGGAGCCGTCGCCGCTCTTGACGGGGCGGGCGAGCGCGCCGGAGACGGCCGACATGGCGGCCATCTCGTAGTTGTAGATGTGGCCGCGCTCTTCGATGACGACTTCGGTGCCGGGGCGCGTGTGGAGCTTGACGGCAATCTGGTTGCCCATCGAGCCGGTCGGGACGAAGAGCGCGGCCTCTTTGTCGAACAGCTCGGCGGCGCGCTCCTGTAGGCGGTTGACCGTGGGGTCTTCGCCGTACACGTCGTCGCCGACATCGGCCCCGGCCATCGCGCGGCGCATGGCCTCGGTCGGCCGCGTCACGGTGTCGCTTCTCAAGTCAATCAGGTTCATTCGGTGTTAGCGTGCGAAGGTGATTTTCTCGGCGTCGCTGAAGTTGATGTCGATGGGCGTCGTGCGGCCGAAGATTTGGACGATGACCTTGATGGTCGCCGACTCCTTCAGGACTTCGGCCACCTTGCCGGTGAAGGAGGCGAACGGCCCCGACTTGATGCGGACGGTGTCGCCCTCGGCGTAGTCCGTGGGGCTGTGCGCGCCGCGGACGTAGACGACCGCCGACTTGCCCGCGCGCGCCGCCTCGGCCTCGACGACGCGCCGGTGCGCCGCCCAGGCTACCACGTCGGCATCGGCGCCGAAGCTGCGCAGCAGCTCGACGAGGAAGCCGCGCTTGTCCTGCGCGAGCGCGACGAGCAGGTCGCCGCTCTCTATCCCGTCGCGCTTGAAGGAGAGGGCGCGGCGCCGCGCCGCCTTCAGGTAAGAGTTGACTTCGGGCGCGACGCGCACGCCCGCGCCGCGGTGCTGGAGGCCGGAGGCGAGGCGCTTTTTGACGAGCGCGCGCGGCTCGCGCGCGTCAACGCCGAGGTCTAAGAGGAAGGCGTCGAACAGGTCGGCCTCCGCCGCGCCGAGCGCGTGGACGAGGTGTTCGAGCGAGACGTAATTCTGCTGCCTCCGGCGCGACTCCTTGACGGCGCGCTCCATGACGCGCCAGCCGCTCTCGGCGAAACGTCCTCGGTAAGAGTTGGTTCCCTCCATCTCTTTCAACTCCCTTCCCTGACCACTTCAGACGAAGGCGGCGAAGACCTCATTCGAGAGCAGAGCCCCGCGGGCCGTCAGCCTCAACACGTCGCCCTCCATCTCAAGCAGGCCCGCCTCGCCGAAGCGCCGCAGGTCTTCGGCGTACTCCTCGCGCACGTCGCGGCGGAAGCGCGCGCGGTGCTCGCTCAGGTCAACGCCGCGGCGCAGGAGGCGCAGGCCGAGGAAGAGGGCTTCGGCGCCGGCCTCGCGCTCGTCCAACTCGACTCGTTCGACGACCGCCGCGCCTTCGCTCTCCACGAGGTTGACGTAGGCGCGCACGTCGCGCTCGTTCGACCAGCGCGAGGCGCGGCCGTCGAAGGAGTGGGCCGAGCAGCCGAAGCCGTAGAAGGGCTCGCCGGTCCAATACTTCGTGTTGTGGCGCGACTCGCGGCCCGCGCGGCAGAAGTTGGAAATCTCGTACTGCTCGAAGCCTTCGGCGCGCGTGCGCTCGACCATCAGCTCGTACATCTCGGCGGCGAGGTCCGCGTCGGGCGGTTGGTAACGGCCCTCGCGTATCTGCGCGGCGAGCGGCGTCGCCTCGTGCACCTCAAGCAGATAGAGCGAGAGGTGTTCAGGGCCGAGAGCGAGGGCTTCCGCGAGGTTGCGCTCCCATGCGGCGAGCGTCTGCGCGGGCAGTCCGGCGATGAGGTCGAAGCTGACGTTGTCGAAGCCCGCCCCGCGCAGCAGCGAGAGCGTGCGGCGCACGTCGTCGGCCGTGTGCGTGCGCCCGAGCCGGCGCAGCTCCGCGTCGTCGAAGGTCTGCGCGCCGAAGCTCGCGCGGTTGACTCCGGCGGCGCGGAACCCATCGAGCACCTCGGGCGAGACGGTGCCGGGGTTCATCTCCATCGTCACCTCCGCGTCGTCGCTCACGCGGAAGCGTCGCCGCACGGCTCCGAGCAGACGCGAGAGCTGCGCGGGCGTGAGCAGCGAGGGCGTGCCGCCGCCGAAGTAGACGGTATCAACGTCGGCACCATCGCCCGCCGGCGCGAACGCTTCGACCTCGCGCTCGACGGCGAGGACGTAGCGGTCGGCGAGCGCGGCGTCGTAAGCCCCCGTGGCGAAGTCGCAGTAGGAGCAGCGCGCGCGGCAGAAGGGGATGTGAATGTAGATGCCGGCCGGACTCATACGGAAGTGGCGCGATTATATCACGCGCGGCTTCCGCGTCGTGTGAGCGGCGACGCACATTGAAGCGACGGCCGGCATGTATGATTTTGCAGGGCGTGTGTACGGCTTTATTCTACCCCTCTATAGTACCAAGCCGGGTGTCAAAAATCCCCGCATCTCGAATTTGTTCCAATGCCTAACAAACTCGGCGGTTTCGTCGGGGGAGTCTTAGGGGGCCGCCTATGGCATGGGAGTTGTTTCCCATTAAGACACTTCTCGCAGAACAAACCGGATGAATACGCGAGACGGCCCCAAACGTCTCTTCGATATCTTGGCAGGTCTCCGTCATTCATCTCTGACCAAATCTCATTTACCGACGTTGGAGGATGATTCAAATGGCAGACAACATGGAAGGAACTGGCGGCGGTAGCAGTGGCGGCGGCAGCTCTTCGGGCGGCGGCGGCGGTAGCTCCTCTGGTGGCGGCGGCTCGACCGGCGGCAGCGGCGGGGGCGGCAGCTCCTCGGGCGGCTCGGGCGGCGGCGGCAGCTCTTCGGGTGGCAGCGGCGGCGGCGGCAGCTCCTCTGGCGGCGGCGGGGGCGGCAGCTCGTCCGGCGGCTCGGGCGGCGGCGGCAGCTCCTCGGGCGGCTCGTCCGGTGGTGGCGGCGGCAGCTCTTCGGGCGGCGGCGGCGGACGCTAAGGCTCGCGCCTGAGCTTTGTGACCAAGGGCGGCGGCTGAGGGCCGCGCCCGCTTTGCGAAGAAGTAAAAGACGGGGCGGCGCACGGGTTGATAACTCGGGCGCCGCCCTCGCTTTATGGAGGGCAGAGTCGGCGGCTGCGCGCCTGTCGGCCGTCTGTTAAAGTGTCGGGAGTTTTCCAGAAAGCGTTCGCGGAGGTGAATCGTGAGAATCCTGTTTGCCCTCGCCCTCGCCGGGCTGTGGGGCGCGAACCTGCTGGCGCAGACTTCGCCGAGGCGGGCCGCGCAGGGAGGCACACCGGCCGGCTACTGGCCCGAGGAGAAGAGCCGCCCCGTCATCGAGAAGACCGGCGAGGTGAGACTCGCCCCCGACCTTTCGCACTTATCCGAGGGCGAGCGGCGCGCGGTCGAGAAGCTCATCGAGGTCGGCCGCATCTTCCAGTCCGTCTTCGAGGAGCAGCGCCACGCGCGCGCGCTCGAATCCCACGCCTCGCTCGCCGCGCTCGACCGCAGGCTCGGCTCGCCGCAGTCGACCAAAAACCTGCTCACGCTCTACAGGCTCTTCCAGGGGCCGATTGCCACGACGCTCGAAAACAAGCGCGAGCCCTTCCTCCCCGTCGAGCTGACGCCGCCGGGCGCGGCCATGTACGGCGGCGCCACGAAGGACGAGATAGAAGCCTTCCTCGCCGCCCACCCCGACCGGCGCGACGCCATCCTCGACTCTCGCACGGCCGTCCGCCGCGCGACCCCGGCCAACCTCCGCCGCGACCTCGGCAAGCTCCGCCAGTACCCGGTGCTCGACACCCTCCACCCCGGCCTCCGCAAAGAGTTGGAATCTCATCTCGCGCGCCCCGACGCCAAAGCCTTCTACGCCGTGCCCTACTCGCTCGCGTGGGCCGACGAGATGGTGCGCTCGCACGCGCTCCTGAACGAAGCCGCCGACGCCGTCCGGACTGACGACTGGGAGTTCGCGCGCTACCTTCGCAACCGCGCCCGCGACCTGCTCTCAGACGACTACGAGTCCGGCGACGCGGCCTGGGTCACGGGCCGCTTCAAGAACCTCAACGCGCAGATAGGCTCCTATGAGACTTACGACGACTCGCTCTACGGCGTGAAGACCTTCTACTCGCTCGTCGTCCTCAGCACGCGGCGCGAGGAGACGGAGCGCGTGCGCGCGGCGATGAAGGGCTTGCAGGCGTTGCAGGACACGTTGCCCTTCAAGTTCCCGCGCCGCGTGCGCGAGGAGATTTCCGTCGGCGCCTACGACGTGGTCGCCGACTTCGCGCAGTCGCGCGGCGGCAACACCGCCACCATCCTCCCCAACGACGCCTACCTCGGCCGCCGCTACGGCCGCACCATCATGCTCCGCGCCAACATCATGCGCGCGCCCGAGCTGTTCGAGGGCACAAGCTCCACTTGGGAGGCGGCCCTTGACCCGCGCCACAAGTCGGAGCTGACGGCCGACGGCGGCTTCTACCGCACGCTCTGGCACGAAGTCGGCCACTACCTCGGCGTGGACGTGACGAAGGACGGGCGCGAGCTGGACGTTGCGCTTCAGGACGACGCCGACCTGCTCGAAGAGATGAAGTCGGACCTCGTCTCGCTCTACGTCGCCGAGCCCTTGCGCCGGCAGGGCTACTACACGGACGCGCAGCTCCGCTCGGTCTACGCGGGCGGCGTGCTGCGCGTCCTCCAGAACAACAAGCCCCGCCGCGACCAGGCGTACAACACGATGCAGCTCATGCAGTGGAACTTCTTTTTAGAGCACGGGCTGCTCTCGTTCGACCGCGAGACGGGCAAGCTCCGCGTCAACTACGACAGATACCGCGACGTGGTGGGTAAGCTTCTGGAGCGCGTCCTCGAAGTGCAGCACGAGGGCGACAAGGCGGCGGCCGACCGCTTCATCGACCAGTACGCGCGCTGGGACGACACGCTGCACGGCGTCGTCGCCGCGGGCATCCGCGCCCGCCAACGCTACCGCTTCCGCCTCTACAAGTACGCCGCGCTCGGCGAGTAAGGCGCCGTCACTTCTTCGCCGGTTCGAGGCGGCGCAGGCTGCCTTCGCCGCTTATCTGGCGGCGCCCGGCGACGCGCTCGACCTCGGCGAAGGCGCGCATGAAGTTGCCCCCGAGAACCTTAAGCACTTCGTCGTCGCTGTGGCCGCGGCGCAGCAGCTCGTAGGTGATGGCCTGTAGGTCAGTCACGTCGCGGACGCCTTCGGGCAGGAACGGCACGCCGTCGAAGTCCGAGCCGATGCCGACGTGGTCTATCCCTGCGACCTTCGCGACGTGCTCGATGTGGTCGACGAGCATGGAGAGCGTCGTGTTCGGGATGGGGTTGGCGTCGTTGAGCTTCTTCAGCTCCTCCTCTATCCGCTTGTCGTCGCCCTTGAACTGCTCCCTGATTTGGTCGCGCTGCGCCTTCAGCCGCTCGTCGCGCGCGAGCGAGGCCGTGCGCACGCGCTCGTCTAAGAAGACGGGGTAGAAGTTAATCATGACGACGCCGCCGTTCCGCGCGATGCGCTTGAGGAGATCGTCGGGCACGTTCCGCTTGTGGTTGGAGAAGACGCGGGCCGAAGAGTGCGAGGCGATGACGGGCGCCTTCGACACGTCGAGCACGTCCGACATCGTCTTGTCCGAGACGTGCGACACGTCAACGAACATCCCCAGCCGGTTCATCTCGCGCACGACCTCGCGGCCGAACTCCGACAGGCCGTCGTGCCGCGCCGTGTCGCAGCAGGCGTCGGCCCACTCGTTCGTGTTGTTGTGCGTGAGCGTCATGTAGCGGACGCCGAGGCGGTAGAACTCGCGCAGGGCGGGGAGCGAGTTTTCGATGGCGTGCCCGCCTTCGATGCCCATCAGCGCGGCGACCTTGCCCTGCTTCTTCGCCCGCCGGATGTCGGCCGTCGAGGTGGCGAAGAGCAAGTCGTTCGGGTACTTCTCGGCGGCGCGGTAGACCGAATCAATCAGGTCGAGCGCGCGGCGGGCCGAGCCGCCCTCCCGCACGTACCTGTTCGCCGCGAACGCGGGCGAGGCGTACTCGCGGTCCACGTAGATGGAGAAGAACTCGCCCGTCATCCCCGACTGCTTGAGCCGCGCGAGGTCAGTGTGATACTTGCCGACCGAAGAGGTGCCGAGGTCGTAGTCCTCGTCCACCATGAACGAGGTGATGTCGTTGTGCCCGTCAATCACGATGGCCTTGCGGTGCAGCGCCAGAGCCCTCTTCCAGAGGCGTTCGTCTCGCGGCGGCGGCTGCGTCGGCGCGGAAGGTTGCTGCGCGAGCGCGGGCGCGAACGAGGTGATTAAAAGTGTGGCTGCGAGTGCGAAGCGGAGCGGGGTGTTGGGTGTAGTCATTTAATTCTCGCGTCTTCTTCGATTAATCAGTCAGCTCGCCGGCCGCGTCCCGGCGCAGGTATTCGAGGGCGCAGTTGATGCCGTCCTGGAGGGTCTTGCCGGTGTTGATGCCTGTGAGGTCGGCGCCGAGCCGGACGAGGCTGCGCGAGACGCCGGCCCTGATGCCCGTCAGCACGACTCTCGTCCCCAGCAGCCGGGCCGTGTGCGCGGCGCGCACCAAGGTGTCGGCGACGTGCGCGTCGACGGCGCCGACGCCCGTGATGTCGATGATGGCGACGGGCACGCGCGTCCTCTCCAGCTCGCGCAGCAGCGTGTCGATCATGCGGCCCGCGCGCTTGCGGTCCATCTTGCCGACGAGCGGCATCAGCATCACCCGCTCGGTGAGCGGGATGAGCGGCGTCGAAAGCTCGGCGAGCTGCTCGTCCTGAAGGCGGATGACCTCGGCCTGTAAACGCTCGCGCTCGGCCTGCTCACGCCGGCGCTCAAGGAACTGGCCGAGCTGGGTGCCGACGCTCGCCATCATTTGCAGCAGCGGCTCGTCGGGCGGGCGCACCTCGCGGCTGAAGAACTCGATGACGCCTAAGACCTCGCCGCGGAGTTTGACGGGGAAGGCGAAGGCGCCGTGCAGCCCCGTGCGCTCGGCGGCGGTCGAGCGCGGGAAGCTGTCGGCCGCCATGTCCTCGACCCACGTCGGCTCACCCGTCCGCCAGACGAGGCCGGGGACGCCTTCGCCGCGCGGGAAGGCGCTGCGGCGCGAGATGCGCTCGAACTCCTCGACGTTCAAGCCGTCGGCGTGCCACGTCTCGACGACGCCCAGCGTCTCCGCCTCCGCGTCCACGCGCCACATCACGCCGACCTGCCAGTCGAGCGCGTGGCAGACGGCGCGCAGGACGGCGGGCGCGGCCTCGCGGAAGCTCGCGGCCTCGGCGAGCGCGCGCGTCACCTCGTACTGCGCCCGGAGGCGGCGCTCGTTGCGCCTGCGCGCGGAGATGTCGCGGATGACGCCCGTGAAGTAGCGGCGGCCCTTAAACCTGAACTCGCCGAAGGAGACCTCGACCGGAATCTCCCGCCCGTCGCGGTGCAACGCCGGCAGCTCCACGCCCGCCCACGAGATGTGCTTCACGCCCGTCTCCATGTAGCGCCGCATCCCGGCTTCGTGAAGGCGCCGCAGGTAATCCGGCATCAGCATCGCCAGATGCTCGCCCAACATCTCCCCGGCCCCGTACCCGAAAATCCTCTCCGCCGCCGGGTTCACAGACCGAATCACACTCCCCTCGTCAATCGTCACCAACGCGTCGGCGACCGTCTCCATCACGGCTCGCCCCCGCGCCTCCGCCTCCTTCAACCCCTCCAACTCTTCTTCCCTAATCCCCATCCCCCTCCCGCCACCCCACCAAAAGTCCCGTCATCTTACCAGACCACCCCCACGCCCCCACTACACCTCCCCGCGCCACTCTGCTAGTTTCTCCAACACTTTTTTCGCCCACGGCGATTCAAGCTGCCTATAAATCTCAAGGGCCACCTCAGCGTTAGCTATAGCCTTAGAGCGGCTGCCGAGTTTATCTAACATCAATGCAGTATTGAAAAGCGCATTCCCCTGTCCGGTGCGGTAACCAATCTCGCGGGCTATCGCTAGTTGTTGCTCATATAACTCAATGGCGCGGTCAATCTCCCCCAACTTTTCATATGCGATCCCCAAGTTACCCAGCGCCTTACTCTCTCCCAATCGGTCGCCGACCTCACGGGCAATCGATAAATGCTGCTCTAGAAACTCGATAGCACGAGCGACCTCCCCCATCCTGTTATAGGTAACTCCCATATTACCCAGTACTGTTCCCTCCCCGCGGCGGTCGCCGAGCCCGCGCGCTATAGTAAGGCGCTGCTCGAATAATTCAATGGCGCGTTGCATGTCGCCCAAGTTGCTATACGCGAGGCCCATGTTGCCCAGAGCACGACCCTCCCCAAGACGGTTGCCGATCTCACGGGCAATTGCTAAAGCCTGTTCATACAATTCGATCGCACGGCGTGCGTCACCCAAGGCAGCGTAGGCCAGGCCCATGTGGCCCAGATGTCTTCCTTCAGAGTCACGGTCTTTGAGTCGGCGAGCGGACTCTAACGCGGCTTCAAACCAGGCAATGTTCACGCTGGGATGCTGGCGCAGTTCGAGTACCTGTGGCGCAACAACCCCATATCCGTTACATAGTCGTGCGACCGCCTCATTAGGGTCTGCGCGCTGAGAGGCCCACTTCTGTCCGGCTTCAATATTTCGCTGCTCTTTATCGAATAAAGCAAGACTATTTCTGACAAGCTCGCCTCCTTTTAAATAAGACTTACTGCACTCGCGGAGTACCTCAAGGTAATGGGCCGCCTGATGCTGTTGGCCGAGGTTCCGTTCGTCTTCGCTGAGGCGGGAGTCGGCGAAGAGGCGGGCGAGGTCGTGGAGGCGGTATCGGTGGGTGTCTGTGTCGTAGATGACGAGGTTGCGGCGGAGGAGGTCGCTGAGGTGTTTGTGGGCGGGGTCTTCGCAGATGGTTTCTTCGGCGGCGGCGTCGAAGGTGGCGGGGAAGACGGAGAGGAGGCGGAAGACGCGTGCGGCGTCGGGGGGGAGGCGGGCGTAGCTGAGGTTGAAGGAGGCTTCGACGCTGATGTCCACGCCTTCGGTGCCGAGGAGTTCGAGGCGGCGGCGTTCGTCGCGGAGTTGCTCGGCGTAAGTCTTGGGGTCGAGGTCGATGGTCACGTCGAGGAGGCTGCCGGCGGCGCGGAGGGCGAGGGGGAGGTAGCCGCAGAGGTAGGAAATCTGGTCGGCTAGGCTCGCGGGGATGCGCGGGGCGATGCCGGTGAGGAGTTCGCGCGCTTCGGTCTCGCTGAGTTGTTCGAGCATGACGCGCGTCATGCGGGGGAGCGTGACGGCGTTGCGCGAGGTGACGAGAAGGGCCGAGCCCTGCGGCGGGAGGAGGGGTCGCACTTGTGCGCTGTCGTGAGCGTTGTCGAGGAGGATGAGGGCGCGTTTGCCTTGGAGGGCGGAGCGGTAGAGGTGCGTGAGTTGTTCGGGGTCGTCGGGGAGTTTCTTTTCGAGGCCGACGAAGGCGCGGATGCAGGAGGCGAGGGCGTCGGAGGGGTCGCGGGGCGGGGTGTCGGTGCCGCGCATGTCTACGACGAGTTGGGCGTCGGGGTAGGCGTCGCGCAGCTCATTTGCGACTTTGAGGGCGAGTTCGGTCTTGCCGATGCCGCCCATGCCGCTGATGCCGCTGATGGCGGCGCTCGTGCCTCCGCGCAGCGTCACAGTCAGAGAGGCTATCTCCTTCTCGCGGCCGACGAAGTCGCCGACGGCCGCGCGCAGTTGGTGCCGGGCCATCAACTGGGCGAGGAGGGCGGGGCTGAGCGGGCTCGTGTCCCTGACGCCTGACAGCAACTCCTGCGCGCGCGCGTGCGGCAGCTCGCCCCGCGCGGCGCGTTCGAGTGTCGGCGTCAGGTAGTGGTCGAAGAGCCAGCGGTGGAGGTCGGTGGCGACTTTGGCGGCGAGGTCGTCGGGGTTGGTGAAGTCGGGGCCGACGATGTGGTTTGCGCGTAACTCGCTCTTGAAGGCTTCGAGTTTGGCGAGTCGGGCGGGGTCGGTTTCGCGAAGCTCGTCGGGGATGGTGGCGTCTGCTTTGAAGTAGATGAAGCAGGGCAAGTCGCGCTCGCGGGCGCGGCGGTATTCGTCTTGGGTGATGCCGGAGCCGTAGCGGGCGGCGAGGATGCCGAGGTAGACGGCGCTGCGGTCAACTTCGTCGAGCGAGGCGCGGCGGGTCGTCTCGTCGCGGCTGCCGAAGTATTCCATGCCGACGAACTTGGTCTCGCGGAGGCGTTGGATGGCGGCTTCGACGGCCTCGCGTTCGGGCTCAAGGTCTTTCCACGTCGAGCTGACGAAGATGGGGAGGACGGGTATCTGCATAAGGGCGTTCCTCGGGTGAGCGGCGACGGCCCAACAATAACAGACGGCGCGGGGGCGGGGTAAATGGGCCGGCCTTGCCGCGCGGCGGGGATTCTGGTACACAGGACGCTCACACCACATGAGGGGGCCGCGAGTATGTCTTCGACCACGACCAACATCGAGTCCACCCTGCACGAAGAGCGCGTCTTCCCGCCGCCGCAGGAGTTCGCCGCCCGCGCCCACATCAAATCCGCGGACGAGCTTGAGGCCCTGCGGCGCGAGGCGAGCGAGACGCCCGAGGCTTTCTGGGCGCGGATGGCCGAGTCGGAGCTGCACTGGTTCAAGAAGTGGGACGCGGTCCTGAAGTCCGAGCACCCGCACTTCGAGTGGTTCGTCGGCGGGAAGATTAACGCCTCCTACAACTGCCTCGACCGCCACTTGCAGACGTGGCGGCGCAACAAGGCCGCCATCATCTGGGAGGGCGAGCCGGGCGAGCAGCGCACGCTCACTTACCAGCAGTTGCACCGCGAGGTCTCGCGCTTCGCCAACGTCCTCAAAGGTCTCGGCGTCGTGGCGGGCGACCGCGTCGCGCTCTACATGCCGCTCGTGCCGGAGTTGGCCGTGGCGATGCTGGCGTGCGCGAGAATCGGCGCCACGCACTCCGTCATCTTCGGCGGCTTCGCGGCGCAGGCCATCACGGACCGCGTCAACGACGCCGGCTGCAAGGTCGTCGTCACGGCCGATGGCGGGTGGCGGCGCGGCTCCGAGGTGAAGCTCAAACCCGCCGTTGACGAGGCGCTGAAGCAGACGCCTTCGGTCGAGTCGTGCGTCGTGCTGCGGCGCACGGGCTCGCCCGTCGAGATGGTCGAGGGGCGCGACCACTGGTGGCACGAACTCGTGGAGCAGGCCGCCGACGCGTGCCCGGCCGAGGAGCTTGACAGCGAGCACCCGCTCTACATCCTTTACACTTCGGGGACTACGGGTAAGCCCAAAGGCATCCTGCACACGACGGGCGGCTACCTGTTGGGGACGCACCTCACGTCGAAGTGGGTCTTCGATTTGAAGGACGAGGACGTGTACTGGTGCACGGCCGACATCGGTTGGGTGACGGGCCACTCGTACGTCGTCTACGGGCCGCTCTCGAACGGGGCGACCGTCCTGATGTACGAGGGCGCGCCGAACTGGCCGCAGCCCGACCGCTTCTGGTCAATCATCGAGCGCCACCGCGTCAGCATCTTCTACACGGCGCCCACCGCCATCCGCGCCTTTATCAAGTGGGGCGACGAGTGGCCCGACAAGCACGACCTCTCAAGCCTGCGCCTGCTCGGCTCGGTCGGCGAGCCCATCAACCCCGAGGCGTGGATGTGGTACCACAGGACCATCGGCAAGGAGCGTTGCCCCGTGGTCGATACGTGGTGGCAGACGGAGACGGGCGCCATCATGATCTCGCCCGTGCCCGGCGCGACGCCGACCAAGCCCGGCTCGGCGACGAAACCTCTGCCCGGCATCGAGGCCGCCGTGATGACGAAGGACGGGCGCGAGGTGGGCGCCGACGAGGGCGGCTACCTCGTCGTCAAGCGGCCGTGGCCCTCGATGCTGCGAACCATCTGGGGCGACGACCGCCGCTACCGCGACGGGTACTTCGGCGAAATCGAGGGCTTCTACTTCGCGGGCGACGGCGCGCGGCGCGACCCCGACGGCTACTTCTGGATCATGGGGCGCGTGGACGATGTCATCAACGTCAGCGGCCACCGTTTGGGGACGATGGAGGTCGAGAGCGCGCTCGTCTCGCACCCTTCGGTGGCGGAGGCGGCCGTCGTCGGCCGGCCCGACGAGTTGAAGGGACAGGGCATCGTCGCTTTCGTCACGCTCGAAGGGCACCACGAGGCGAGCGACGAGCTGAAGGGCGAGCTGCGCAGCCACGTCGCCCGCGAGATAGGGGCGCTGGCCCGCCCCGACGAGATACGCTTCACCGACTCGCTGCCGAAGACGCGCTCCGGCAAAATCATGCGGCGGCTGCTGCGGGAGCTGGCCTCCTCGGGCTCGGTCCAGGGCGACACGACGACGCTCGAAGACTTCTCCGTCCTCGAAAAGCTGCGGACGGACGAGGAGTGAACTTCGAATTTCCCCGCTTTCGTCATTTACTTATAGGTACGCGGAATCTGCTTGACGGAGGAGAGCCGAGATGTCTGTTCAGTTGAATGACGACCGGCGCACAGGGGTCCGCTACCTCGTGCACATCACGGTGCGCGCCGAGTGGGACGACGAGAAGTCGGGCGAGCACGTCGTCGTGGACGGCGAGACCGAGAACGTCGGCCCGACCGGCGCGCTCGTCCACCTGGAGCGGCTGCCCGAGGTCGGGAGCCGGGTGCAGTTGACCGTGCCGGATTTGCAGGGCACGACGCTGCGGACCGTGGCCGAGGTGTTGAGGCTTGAGCGCAACCCCGTCCAGCCGCTCGCCGCGCTCCACCTGCTCGGCGAGACGGACGAGTGGCGCGGGCTGGTCTGGGAGCACGCCGCCGTCCTCGAACGGCAGTCGGACGAGGACGAAGAGTACGAGCACTGAACCGTGACGCGGGGCCGGGGGGACGAACGACGGTGAGCGAGGAAAGGGAGATCACCGGGGGCGGGGACGCGCCCGAGGAGGAGCGGGCCGACCTCGCGCTCTTCCGCCGGAAGGCGCGCATCGCCGTCTCGCTCGCCTCGCGCGCGGCGCTCTGGATCGTCCTCGTCGGCATCGTCGTCTTCTACTCGGTCGAGGGCGTGCGCTGGGTCTTCAAGGCGCTGACGGGCGTCCTGCTGCTCGTCGTCCTCTCCATCTTCTTCGCCTACTTCATCGCCCCCTTCGTCGAGTTCGTGCGCCGGCCCTTCAACCTGCGCGGGCAGAAGCGCGAGATGCCGCGCTGGCTCGCCATCGCCATCGTCTACGTCACGCTCTTCGGCTCGCTCGCCCTCGCCGGCTGGCTCATCTACCCGAGCCTCAACGAGCAGATGACGCAGCTCGCGCAGAACGCCCCCTCTTACATCAACAACCTGCGCAACAGCAGCGCCGCGCTGCGCGTCAACCGCATCTACCAGCGGCTCCCGCCCGCGACGCGCGAGGTCATCGACCAGAGGGTCACGGCCTCGCTCTCGGCCGCGGGCGAGGGCGCGCTCAACGTCGCCGTATGGCTCGGCTACCTGCCCTGGCTCGTCCTCATCCCCATCCTCGCCTTCTTCTTCCTGAAGGACGCCGACAGCTTCCGCCGCTCGGCGCTGCGCATGCTGCCGCAGGGGCGCCTCAGGTGGCGCGGCGACGAGTTCTTTCAGGACGTGAACTCGACGCTCGCCGCCTACATCCGCGCGCAGCTCATCGCCTGCCTCCTCATCGGGAGCCTCTGCACCATCGGCTTCGCCATCATCGGCATCCGCTACACGCTGGTCTTGGGCGTGGTCGCCGGCTTTCTGGAGTTCATCCCGCTGCTTGGCCCCGTCGTCGTCGCGGTGCTGGCCTTGACGGTCGCCGGCTTTGACTCGGTCGGCAAGGCCGTCGCCGTCTTCATCTTCCTCGCCGTGCTGCGCATCGTCCACGACTACGTCACCTACCCGCGCATCATCGGCTCCGGCATCCACCTCCACCCGCTCGCCGTCATCCTCGCCATCCTCTCCGGCCACGAGATCGCGGGCGTCGCCGGCATCTTCCTCGCCATCCCCGTCATCGCCGTCCTGACCGTCACCTACCGCCACTGGCTCGAACACCGCGGCAGCACCGGCCTCGTCGCCGAACTGCTCAAGCCCGCCGGCCAGGCGGCGGCCGTCGCCCCCGCCCCCGGCGACGCCGAGCCGCCCGAAGCCCCGCCCGAGCCCCGCCCAATAAAGGGTTGATTATTTCCGCGAGTTGAGGCTTAATGTTCGCGTTCAAGGTCGCCCGGCCGCGATTCGCTTTGTAATTTAACGAACACAGGAATTTACAGAGCTTGTTTTGACGTTCGCCCCCGAACGTTCTTCACTCCGACCTCAGGAAGGAGTTCCCCCAAAATGACCCCTCGCCGAAGGCGCATTCTTTGCGCCGAGCCGAACGAAGACACCTGCTACCTCATCACCACCCTGTTCACACGACAGGGCCACGAGGTCGTGTCCGCCAGCTCCATCCGCGAGTGCATGGACGTGGCCGGTCGCCAGGCGTTCGACCTCTACATGCTCGACGACGACTACATCGACGGCACCAGCATCGAGCTCTGCCGCCAACTGCGCCGCCTCACGCCGCAGACCCCCATCCTCTTCTTCTCCGCGCAGGCGTTCGGGCGCGACCGCGAGCGCGCCCTCGCGGCCGGCGCCAGCGCCTACCTCGTCAAGCCCGACGACCTCTTCGACATCGTGCAGACCGTCAACTCCATCCTCTCGGGGCCGCGGCGCGAAGGCGAATGAAGCCTTGACGCCGGCCGCATCTGTTATTAAAGTTAGACTTCCCCCCTGCCCCCGCCCTTAAAGCTGCCCGGAGTGTGCCCGTGATGCAAGGTGGTAAGAGGCGTATCCTCTGCGCCGAATCGAACAAAGACGTAGGCGAGCTGATCGCCCTGATGCTCAGGCAGAAGGGCTACGACGTTGAGACGGTGCAGACGGCCGCCGACTGCCTGAAGTTCGCCGTGACCGAGCGGTTCGACCTCTACATCCTCAACGACAACTACATCGACGCCGAATCCATCGAGCTCTGCCGCCAGCTCCGCGAGATAGACCCGGCCACCCCCGTCCTCGTCTTCTCGCTCGAAAGCTCACGCTTCAACCGCGGCAAGCACTCCGAGAACGGCGCCCGCATCTTCACCAGCAAGACCTCCGACTTCGTCTCCCTCGTCCAGACCATCGACCGGCTGCTGCAATCGTAAAAAAGGGTGACGGGTGACGGGTGCCGGGGGAAGACAAGTTGCTTCCCCCGTCACCCGTCACCCGTCACCCGAAACCTTTTTATCTGGCCGCGCGCTCGCGCTCCATCATCTCGACGAAGCGGAGGAAGTGGTGTTCGGCGTCGTGGGGGCCGGGCGCGGCCTCGGGGTGGTATTGGACGGAGATGACGGGGAGGCTCTTGTGGCGCATGCCCTCGACGCAGGAGTCGTTGAGGTTGACGTGCGTGACCTCGACCTCTTCGGGGAGGCTGTCGGCCTGGACGGCGAAGCCGTGGTTGTGTGAAGTGATCTCGACGCGGCCCGAGCCCAAGTCCTTCACCGGCTGGTTGCCGCCGCGGTGGCCGAAGCGCAGCTTGTAGGTCGTCCCGCCGAAGGCGCGGCCCAACAGCTGGTGCCCGAAGCAGATGCCGAAGGTCGGCACGCCCTCGCGCGTCAGCCGCCGTATCTCCTCGACCTCCTTGGTCATCGAGGCCGGGTCGCCCGGCCCGTTCGACAGGTAAACCCCGTCGGGCCGCATCGCCAGGACCTCGCTCGCGGGCGTCGTCGCCGGGACGACCGTCACGCGGCAGCCCCGCCGCGCGAGTTCCTGCAAGGAGTTCCGCTTGACGCCGAAGTCGTAGCAGACGACGTGGAAACGCTCCTCGCCCGCGGCCGGCACCTCGTAGGCTTCCGGCGTCGTCACCGCCTCCGCCAGCTTCCGGTTCTCCATCGGCGGCGACGCGAGCGTCTTCTCAAGCAAACTCTTCTCGTCCAAATCCACGGTCGAGAGGCAGGCCCGCATGGCGCCGCGCTCGCGGATGTGGCGGACCAGTGCCCGCGTGTCCACGCCGTCAAGCGCGGGGACGCCCCAGCGTTTCAGGTAGGCGTCGAGCGTCTCCTCGGAGCGCCAGTTCGACGCCATGCGGCTGGCCTCGCGCACGACGAAGCCTTCGACCCACGGCCGGGACGATTCCTCGTCGGCGCGGTTGACGCCGTAGTTGCCGATGAGCGGGTACGTCATGCAGACGATCTGGCCGGCGTACGAGGGGTCGGTCAAGACCTCCTGGTAGCCGGACATCGAGGTGTTGAAGACCACCTCGCCGCAGCGTTCGCCGTCCGCCCCCCACGAGCGCCCGCGGAAGGCGCGGCCGTCTTCGAGCACGAGGAGGGCGGGTTTCTTATCTTGTGTCGTCATTCTCTCTCAAAAGTCTTCTAGGTGGTTGTCGTGCGCAGGAACTGCTGCGCCTCGTTGAGCCAGCGTTTGTCGGCGCGGTACTTGTAGGCCGGCGCCGTGCGGACCGCCTCGACGCAACGCTGCATCCACTCCCTCGCCTCGCGCACGTCGCCGAGGCCGGAGGCGACGCGGCCCATCAGGTACAGCCCTTCGGGGTCCGACTCTCGCCGTTCGAGGAAGCGCCAGAGCGCGTCGCGCGCGTCGTCGAACTGCCCGGCGGCGAGGTAGGTCGCGCCGACCTCGCGCCAGACCTCATGCTGCGCGTGCGAGTCGTCGCGCGAGACGACCTCGCCGAAGTTTTTGATGGCGTCGGGCAGCCGCCCCTCGGTGCGCGCGATGCGGCCGAGCTGGTAGTGCGAGTCCACGTCCTCCGGGTCAATCTCGACGGCGCGCTCGAAGCGCGTGCGGGCCTCGGCCGGCTCCTTGCGGTTGAGGTGGATGAGGCCGAGGTTGTAATGCGCCGAGGCGTCGGCCGGGTTGAGCGTCGCGGCTTCGAGGTTCTGGCGGAAGGCGGCGCGCGCCCGCTGCCCGCGCATCAGCTCGCCGAAGTAGCCGCGCGCCGCGAAGAACAGCAGCAGCAGCAGGAAGGGCGAGCCCAGAAGGATGCTGACGGCAGGCAGGACGGGCGAGGCGATGACGACGACGAGCGAGGCGCCGACGGCCGCCGCCAGCGACCTCGCCCAGCCCAGCCGGAACACCTCGCGCACCGCCACCCACGCCAGCAGGAACATCAGCGGCAGCATCGCCATGTAGGAGAAGACGACCGGCAGCAGCGCCGTGTTCGCCATCAACGGCTGCGCCTCGGGCTCGATCTGCCCGCTCTCCGTGTAGGCGCGCAGCGCCTCCCTGTAGCTCTCCTCGAAGGCGGCGGGCAGCCCCGCGGCGTGCGCCAGCCAGATGAAGATGATGCCGGCGAGGCTGACGGCCGCCAGCGCGTAGAAGACGCAGGAGAGCGTGGCGGCGTACTCCTGCCGCAGCACCAGGCTGAAGCCGCCGCGCCGCTCCAGAAGGTTGGCGAAGAAGACGAGCGCCGGGACGAAGATGGCCGCCACCACCAGCATCATCGCCGCCGCGTTCATCAGCGCCGCGACCACCAGCGCCGCCGCCCCCGCCAGCTTTACCAGCACCGGCCACATCCCCACGAGGACGTGCGCGGCCTGCGCGACGAGCGCCACCAAAGCGGCCTGCACGAGCGGCGCCCGGTCGCGCGCCTCGGCCATCGCACGCGTCGGCGCGAAGAACATCAGGAGCAGGGGGCGCAGCCAGTCTGTCATTTACTCGTCTGAGTCCTCGCCGCCGTCGTCGGGCCGGCCGGGGATGCCGGGGTAGTCGGTCTCGTGGCGGATGATGCTGGCCTGCGCGAGCGGCCAGTAGCGGAAGAGCGCCTTGCCGTAGATGTATTTTTCGGGGACGAGGCCCCACGAGCGCGAGTCCGAGGAGTTGTCGCGGTTGTCGCCCATCACGAAGAAGTAGTGCGGGCGGACGTAAGTCGGCGGCCGGTCGTCGGGCGAGACGTTGAGGTGGGGGTCGAGGTAAGGCTCCTGAAGCTCCTTGCCGTTGACGAAGATGCGCCCGGCGCGCATCTGGACGGTCTCGCCGGGCAGGCCGATGACGCGCTTGATGTAGCTCTTCGAGGGGTCGTCGGGGAACCAGAAGACGACGATGTCGCCGCGGTCGAGTTTGGGCAGGCCGTAGTAGATGAGCTTGTTGACGAAGATGCGCTCGCCGTCGTGCAGGCGCGGCAGCATCGAAGTGCCCTCGACCTTGACGGGCTGCGCGACGAAGACCAGCACGAGCGCCATCACCAGGAGCGCGAAGACGAGGTCGCGCAGCAGCAAACGCGCCTCGGCCCAGAAGTGGGCGCGCGACTCGTCCTGCGGGCGGACGACCTCGATGTCGCGGTCGTCCTCGTGGTGAACGTCGCCGAAGGCCGGCGCGGCGTCCCTTTTGCGTCCGAACAGCAGCATACGTCTACGGGGCGGCGAAAGCTTTCACGGGTTTGAGGTTAGCCGCCGCCCCCACTCTTGTCAACGCGAGACCCCGCGGTCTTGACAGCCCGCGCGGCGCGTCTCTATTATCCGGACGTAAGTTGTTGTCACCCTTACACAAACCCGCTCCGCGGGACCGGGCGCGGGCGGGGCAGGGAGGCCGAGAGACGCCGTGATTAAACTAGACATCGTCAACCGCGTCGCGGAGCGGACGGGCGTGCCGAAGATGAAGGCCGAGCAGGCCGTCGACGCGCTCTTCCATTCGATGAAGGAGGCGCTGGCGCGCGGCGAGCGCATCGAGCTGCGCGGCTTCGGCGTCTTCGTCGTCAAGCCGCGCAAGCGCGGGGTGGGCCGCAACCCGCGCACCGGCGAGGAGGTCGCCATCCCCTCCGGCAAGACCATCCGCTTCAAGCCCGGCAAGGAGCTACAGGCCCACGGCTTCGAGTCCGAAGACCACGACGACCACGACGGCGACCACGACGAGCACGACTCGCCCCCGGCCGAGGACACCCCGCAATTCTAAATCAGTGACGAGAGTCTGGAGTCGGTAGTCTGGAGTCTGGAGTCAGAAGAGCTTGTCTTTGACTCCAGACTCCGGACTCTTGATTTATGTCCGAATCACTCAGAAGCGTTTACCCTTTCGCCGCGCGCCCGACCGCGCGCGAGTGGACGCGCCACGCCGGGCTCTTTCTGCTGACGGCGCTGACGGCGACGTGGGCCGGCCTGTCGCTGATGGCGCCGGAAATCCCGGAGCCCTCGGTGGCGGAGCCTGCGGGGCCGTTCGGCTACCTGCTGTTCGTCCCTCGCTACTACGTCGGCTGGATAGCGTCGGTCGCTTACTACGCTTACGCCAACCCTTCCTTCATCGCCGACGGGGCGAAGTTCGCCGCCTCGCTGCTCTCCATCCTGCTCGCGCACGAGGCCGGCCACTACATCGCCTGCCGACTCTACGGCGTCGAGGCGACGCTGCCCTTCTTCATCCCCATGCCGCCGCCCTTCATGGCCGGCACGCTCGGCGCCTTCATCAAAATCAGGTCGCCCATCCCCTCGCGCCGCGCGCTCTTCGACATCGGCGTGGCCGGGCCGCTCGCGGGCTTCGTCGTCATCATCCCGGTCGCCCTGCTGGGGCTGCTGACGGCCGCGCCCGCGCCGCCGCCCGCGCCCGCGCCCGGCGCCGTCGTCATCGCGTTCAACGACCCGCTGCTCCTCCGCCTGCTCGCGTGGCCGTTCGGGCTTCACGACACCAACCTGGCCCTGAACCCGTTCCTCATCGCCGCTTGGTTCGGGCTGCTGGTGACGAGTTTGAACCTGCTGCCCGTCGGCCAGCTCGACGGCGGGCACGCCGCCTACGCCGTCTTCGGCGCGCGCGCGCACAGGCTACTGGGTCGCGCGGCCTTCGCCGGCATGGTCGTGCTCGCGCCGCTCGGCTGGCTCTGGCACGGCGTCCCCAGCGGCTTCCTCTACGCCGTCCTGCTCTTCGTCATGCTCCGCATCCGCCACCCGCAGGCCACCGACGAGTCCGACCCGCTCGGGCGCACGCGCCGACTCGTCGCCGCCGCCACGCTGCTCGTCTTCATCCTCTCGTTTACGCCCTTCCCGCTCGCGGTCAAATAAGCAAAAGGCGGGGCAGTACCGCGAAGGGTACTGCCCCGCCCTCGTCCGCACTCGATTGTAAGGAGAGGTTAGTCTTTCTTTAGCTCGACGGCGTTGGTCTTCGTCTCGACGACGCGGACCGAGCCGTCGGGGAGCGTGATGCTGAAGCGCGTCTGCTTCGTCACCTTCGGGGGCAAGGGGGCGACGAGCGGGGCGGGCGGCGGCGGGGGCGGCAACTGTAGCCGGAACGAGTTCGGGCAACTGTGCACGGCGGGCGGCGGCGCGACGTAGACGGCCTTGCGGCATTCACCCTTCGAGCCCCAACCGAGCAGGGCGCCGAGGACGGTCGCGGCGGCCACGCCGGCCGCGAAGGTGATGAGTGCGACGACGAAGCGCAGCATAAAGCGTCTCATATTTTTATTAGAACTCCTCCGGCCGACAGGTTATCACTGGTAACGCCCGGCGCGGCGTCCGGGTTCGCCCTTTTTTGTAAAACTTAAAGCCTGATTTTGACGCCCCCGTTGAAGACGCGCCCCTCGGTGTGCGTGTAAATCTCGGCGAAGGTCGGTTGGCGGTGCGGCGGGAAGACGACCGTGCCGAATCGGCTCTGGCGCGTGTCGGTGACGTTCTCGGCGTTGACGAAGAGGCTGAACTTGCCGAAAGTCTTTTCGCCGAACACGCCGACGACCCAGTAGGGCCGCGTCCGGGAGCGGTCGGTCAGGTGTTGGCTGCTCGTGTAGTAGGCTTCGACGCCCGCCTTAAAATTCGCCTCCCTCTCGAACAGCAGGGCCGAGTTGATTCGACTCTTCGGCGTCAGCGGCAGGACTTGATTGCCCGCGAGATACTTCGCCTTCGCGTCGGTGAAGGTGTAGCCGGCGAACAGCTTGACGAAGTCGTAGGAGGCGCGGACGTTCGTCTCGAACCCTCTGCTCCTGACGGGGCGGGCGGCGTTGGCGAAGCCGAAGAGGCCGCCGCCGCGCGCCGTCAGCACGAGCGGGTCTTCAATCTCGGTGTAGAAGAACATCTGGTTGAGCGAGTAGGAGAACTTCTCGCCGACCGCGTCCCTGTAGTTCACGTCGAACGTCCCGCCGCGGCTGCGCTCGGCCTTCAGGGTGTTGCCGACGGGGAGGACGCCGTTGAAGAGCAGCGTCTCGGCCTCCTCCGTGAAGATGCTCGGCGCCTTGTAGCCGAAGCCGACCGAGAGGCGGCTGGAGAGCTTGTCGGTGAACCTGTAGAGCGCCGAGACGCGTGGCAGCGGGAAGAGGCCGTAGTGCTTCACGCCGTCGAGCCTGAAGCCGGCTTCGAGCGACAGCTTCTCCGTGACGACGAAACTGTCCTGCGAGTAGCCGCCGAACGTCCTGCGGCTCTCGTCGCGCGGCGTGACGCCCCCGCCGCGGCCTTCCTTAAATCGGTCGTAAGCGGCGTTGAAGCCGAAGACGAGCGCGTGCCTTCCGGCCGGGTGGAAGTAGGAGATGTCGGTGTAGGAGTTGAACTGCCGCCCGTCGAATCGGTAGTCGGGGATTTCGATTTCGCGCGTGAAGAACGCGAGGCTCTGGCGGGCGACGAGGCTTCGGCCGCCCGAGAAGCCGCGCGCGAGCTGCAAGGTGGTGACGTTGCGCAGCGAGTCGTTCTTCTCGAAATATCGGTGGAAGCCGTCCGCCCGGCCGCGGATGACGAAGGTGTCGCCGCCCTCGCGCTTCTGACGCGAGGTCGAGTTGCCGACGGTCAGGCGCGTGTCGTCGCCGAGGTCGAAGAAGAGGCGCGGGCTGAAGGTGAAGGAGTTGGTCCGCGGCAGCTCCGTGAAGTCGTCGCCGTCAACGTCGTACTCGCGCTGGAAGTTGGCCGAGCCGAAGAGCGTGTAGCCGAAGCGTCCGAGCCGGCGCGAGTTGAAGACGGAGAGGTCAGTGCCGCCGGCCGAGGTCTGGTTGAAGAGCAGGTTCGTGACGGGCTCGTCCTCGGGCTCCTTGCTGACGAAGTTGACGACGCCCGCGATGGCGCCGCCGCCGTAGAAGGTGGCCGAGGGGCCTTTGATTATCTCGACCTGTTTCAAGTCGAGCGGCAGGATGTCCAGAAGGCTCAGGCTGCCCGAGAAGCCGCCGAAGGCCGGGAAGCCGTCTTTGAGGATTTGCGTGTAGCGGCCGTCCAAGCCCTGTATGCGGACGCTCTGCGTCTGCGTGGTGGCGGAAGTCTGCTGCACCTTGATGCCCGTGCTCTCGTTGAGGACCATCGAGACGTTCGACGGGCGCATGTTGCTCTTCTCGTCCACCTCCTCCTCGTCGATGGCCTCGACCCGCGTCGGCACGTCGTCTATCTCGCGCCCCGTCCGCGTCGTGGTGACGGTGACTTCGCCGAACTCGGCCGTGACCTTGATGTAGACGACGTGCTCGCCCTCGGCGGCGAGCGGGAAGGTGAGCTTCAGCTCTTTGGTCTCGTACCCGGCGGAGAAGATTTCTACGGTCTGCTCGCCGTCGGGCACGCCGGTTAATCGGGCCGCGCCGTCTTCGCCCGTGACCGCCGAAACTTCGGTGCCTTTGATTGAAACCTTCGCGCCGGCCACGGGCTGCTTCGTCTCGTGGTCCCTGACGGTGGCCTTGAAGGTATTTTGCGCGAACGAAAGCTGGGCCGTCAGGACGACGGCGAGCAACGAGATGAACTGCCTCATCGGGATTCTCAGAACCTTGAAACGAAGAGAGGCCGCCCGTGAGTGGTCGGCCCCTCTCTCTCCGACTGTTTTAGCTTTCAACTTCAGGCCGTCGCCGTCGCCGCCGTCGGCAGCAGGCCCTTTATCTCGCGCACGATGCGGTGAACGTCCTGCTGGTCTTCGAGGGCTATCATAAAGAACTTGTAGCCCTGCTGGATGCAGATGACGCCGTTGGCGAAGAGCCAGACGGCGTCGAGGACGGGGTTGCCGCCCGTGAGCCAACTGACGGGGGCGCCGACGATGGGGCCGGGCTGGAAGATTTGCGCGCAGATGGCGACGCCGGCCGCGCAACTGAAGGCGCCGAGGAGCGGCGCGCCGACGTAGCGCGCCATCTTGCGCTGGAACTCGACGCGCTTGCGCTCGGCCTCTTCGAGCGAGCCTTCGGCGAGCAGGCGCTCGCGCTCGCGCAGGTACGAGTCGAACTTCTTGGCGAGGCGACGCACGCCCCAGACCGGCAGCGCCGAGTGCGTGAGCCAGTGCGGGTGGGCGCCGAGCAGCACGCCGTCGAGGCCGGGGAAGGCCGCGCCCGCGCGCACGCCCGCCGCGAGCGACAACGTGACGACGATGGCCCGCTTCGGGTTCTGACGCGCCCACTGGTAGGCGCGGTTGAGGCCGGTGGCAGACGCCGCGCTGACGCGCGCGGTGCGCGCCGTGAAATCGTAAGCGCGGGCCGCGCGGTCGTAATACTTCTTCGCGCCGCCGAGCACGTCCCCGGCCGTCTCGCTCGCCTTCTGACCGGCGTCGCGCACGCGCTCGCCCACCTCGCGCGCGACGCGGGCGGCCTCTTCGGCCGCGCGGGCGGCATGCGCGCGAGCCTCGTCGGCCGTCGCGCGCATGCCCTGCGCGTGCTCGTCGAGGTCGAACTCTTCGCCGACGCGGCCGGCCTCCGCGCGCGCACGCTCGGCGCCCTCCTTGACCTTCTCGGCGCCGCGCCGCGCCGCGTCGCCCGCCACGCGCGCGCTGTCCTCGACGCGCTCGCGGATGTTGTACTTCTCGTCCAGCTCGCGCGCCTTGCGCCTCGCCGCCTCGCGCCACTCCTCAAGCTTGTCCCGGTAGTCGGCCATAAACTCTCCTAAAAAAGTAGCCAGTAGTCCGTAGAAAAAACTATCACCGGCAAGTAGTCAGATTATCAGCATCAACTTCTGCCACGACAAAACTACTGACTACTGCCTTGTTGATACGCCTCCGGCCGCCGTGCGGTTCGGGCCGGCCTCGGCGGGGGCGGCGACGACGACGCGGTCGCGGCCCGCGCGCTTGGCCTCGTAGAGCGCGGCGTCGGAGGCCGTGCGCAGGCCGTCGCCGCTCGACGCGCAGGAGGGGAATTCGGCGACGCCGATGCTCGCCGTGAGCCGGCCGAGCGGTCGCACGTCGAGCGAGCGGATGGCCGCGCTCAGTCGCTCGGCCACGTCGAGGCCGCCGCGCATGTCGGTCTCGGGGAGGATAACGGCGAACTCGTCGCCGCCGATGCGCGCGCCCGTGTCGATGCCGCGCGTGCCGGCCTGGAGGGTGCTGGCGACGCGGCGGATGGCTTCGTCGCCCGCGTCGTGGCCGTGCGTGTCGTTGACCCCTTTGAAGTTGTCGATGTCGATGAGGAGGAGGCAGAACGGGTGCCGGTAACGCTCGGAGCGTTTGACCTCGCGCTCAAGCTGGCGCTCGAAGCGGCGGCGGTTGGCGAGGCCGGTCAGGTGGTCGGTGAAGGCCGCCTCCTCGCACGAATCCAGGTAACGCTTGAATTCGAGCAGCGTGCGCGCGCGGGCCCTCAGCAGGTCGAGGTCGGTCGGGTCGGTCAGGTAGCCGAGCGCGCCGACCTCGGAGCCGAGGCGGATGTCCTGGCCCCGGACGCGCGCCGCCGACTGGATGATGACGGGGATGAAGCGGGTCTGCGGGTTGGAGCGGAGGCGGCGGACCATCTCGTAGCCGTCCATGCCGGGCATCATCACGTCGGTGACGATGAGTTCGGGCTGGCGCTCCTCGACGGCGCGCAGGCCGGCCTCGCCGTCGGGTGCCGTCACGACCTCGTAGCCCTCGCGCTGGAGGGCGAAGGCGAGGAGGTTGCGCTTGTCTGGTTCGTCGTCCACGACCAGTACGGTGTACTTGTCTGACATGATTTTGGCAACTAAAAAACAGGTCTTGCGCGCTTCGCCCCTTCGTGCTAGAGTGCGCGTTACTCCGAGGGTCGTTTCGCTTTCTTTTGACCGAAATCACTCCTCATCGAACAGCGGACAACAGGATGTTTTAGAAGTACCTCGCTTCGGCATACGCGTTCGTCACGCACGCTGTATCTCCCTTCTGCTAGAGACGGTTTCAAAGGGCGCCGCGGTTGCCTGCCCCACCCGGTTCGGATGCCCGCCGCCTGTGAAGGCCGGAGTCAAGCTCCACTGAAGTAATCTCTGTAAAGGCTTTGAACCCCCATCATGCCAAACCGACGCGCCTTTGACCTGACGCCGAAAGACCGCGCGGAGATTATACGACACTCGGAAATCGGCGCGGGCCTCGACGAAGCGGCGACACGCCGCCTGGCCGAAGCCTCCACGGCCGCCGACTTCCGCCGCCGCCGCTTCATCTACCGCCGCGGCGAGGTGGCCGACGCGCTCTATCTGATAGCGCGCGGCCGCGTCAAGCTCTGCTCGGTGGACGAGACGACCGGCCGCGAGGCCGTCATCGACATTCTCGGCCCCGGCGCCGTCTTCGGCGAGTCGTCGCTCTACTCGGCCGCGGGGGTGCGCGAGAAGTGTGCCATCGCCTACGAGAACGCGCGGCTGCTGCGGATTCCCGTGGGGGTTTACAGGGAGGGGATGGGGGCGAGCCCCGCGCTTTATGATTACACCTTCCGCATGGTCGGTCAACGCCTCTCACGCGCCGAGCGCCGCGTCGTCGATTTCGCGCTCGACGCCATCCCGGCCCGCTTGGACAAACTCCTCGTCGAACTCTCCGAACGATACGGCCGCGCCGAGGCCGGCGGCGTCCTCATAGACTTACCCCTGCCGCACCGCGAAATCGCCTCCATCGTCGGCTCCACCCGCGAGAGCGTGACCGTCCGCTTGAATGCCATGCGCCGCGCCGGTATCATCGACTTCGTAGACCGCAAAATCCTGATTAAGACGCCCGCCGCCACGGCGACGGCGTGAACAAGCTCTACGAACTGATGAAGTGCCCGATCTGCCGCCAGCCGACGACACACGGTAAAGACAACCCCTTCCGCCCCTTCTGCTCCGAACGCTGCAAGCTGATAGACTTCGGCGCGTGGGCCAACGAGGAATACTCGGTGCCCTCCGAAGAGTCGCCGCACCTGCCCGACGAGACCGACCGGGGCGGCGCGCGCGACGGCGACGACGAACACGCGCGCCTCCACTAAAACTCTCGGCCGTGCCCCGCGCGCCCGGCGTCGTGTAGAATACACGGCGGCCCGACGGAGGGGCTTTCAGGCGAGATGCTTTCCACTTCCCTTTCAAAGTTCTGCGCGGTCGCGCTGCTGGCCGCGCTCTGCTGCGCGTGCGACCTCGACGGCGCCTCGAAGGAGCGCGCCGCGCGCCGCACGCCGTCCGGCTCGAAGCCGCCGCGCACGTCCGTCCCCATGCCGCCCGCCGCGCCGGCACACAGCAACGGCGGCTCTTCGGCGTCCACACCGACCGGCGCGTGGACGCAGCTCGACGGCCGCCGCGCCGCGCTCGAAGACTACCGCGGGCAGGTCGTCGTCCTCGACTTCTACGCCACCTACTGCCCGCCCTGCCGCGACGAGATTCCGCACCTCGTCAAGCTCCAGCGGCGCTACGCTCCGCAGGGCGTGCGCGTCATCGGCCTCAACGTCGGCGGCGAGGAGGACCAGGCCAAGGTGCCCGCCTTCGTCCGCGAACTCGGCATCCAGTACCAGCTCGCCAACCCCGACGGCGGCACGGTCGGCCTCTTCCTCGCCGACAACGACGCCATCCCGCAGACCTTCGTCTTCGACCGCCAGGGCCGCCTCGTCCGCCGCTTCGTCGGCTACGACGACGAGGTCGCCGCCGAGCTTGAGAAGGCGGTCGAGAGCGCCCTCGCCACCCCGGCCGACTGAGCAACAGTCTGGAGTCGGGAGTCTAGAGTCTGGAGTCTGAAAGCTTTTTGCTTTAGACTCGTGACTCAAGACTTCAAAGACTCCAGACTTTTTTTCAAGGGGTATAAGTGTGAGAAGAGCCAAGATACTCGCGACGCTCGGCCCCGCGTCGCGCGAGCCCGCCCAGATCGAGGCGCTGATGGCCGCCGGCGCCAACGCCGTCCGCATCAACATGTCGCACGGCACGCAGGAGGAGCACGCCGAGACCATCCGGCGGGCGCGCTCCGCGGCCGAGCGACTCAAGCGCCCGCTCTCCGTACTAGTTGACCTCTCCGGCCCGAAGATACGGACGGGCATGCTCAAGGGCGGCCAGCCCGTCACGCTCGAACCCAACGCGCTGTTCACGCTCACGACGCGCTCGGTCGTCGGCGACGCGCGCGAAGTCTCGACGAACTACGCCGGCCTCGCCCGCGACCTGCGCCCCGGCGCCCGCGTCCTCTTAGACGACGGCCTCATCGAGCTCACCGTCGAGAGCACGACCGAGACGGAGGTGGTGACGCGCGTCGTCAACGGCGGCCAACTCTCCGAGCGCAAAGGCATCAACCTGCCCGGCGTCATCCTCCCCATCCCCTCGCTCACCGACAAGGACCGCCGCGACCTGCAATGGGCCGTGCGCGAGGGCGCCGACTACATCGCCCTCTCCTTCGTCCGCCGCGCCGAAGATTGTATTGAGGCCAAGCAGCTCATCGAGGCCGCGGGCGGCAAGCAGCCGCTCGTCGCCAAAATCGAGAAGGCCGAGGCCATCGACCACTTGAACGAGATTGTCGAAGCCGCCGACGGCCTGATGGTCGCCCGCGGCGACCTCGGGGTGGAGACGAGCGTCGAGCTGGTGCCGGTCTACCAGAAGCGCATCATCGAGCGCGCCAACGACCGCGGCAAGGTCGTCATCACCGCCACGCAGATGCTCCAGTCCATGATCTCGGAGCCGCGCCCGACGCGCGCCGAGGCGTCCGACGTGGCGAACGCCGTCTGGGACGGCACCGACGCCGTCATGCTCTCGGCCGAGACGGCGGCCGGCAAGTACCCCGTGCTCGCCGTCGCCACGATGGCGCGCATCATCGACTCGGCCGAGTCGGGCAAGCCGCCCTCGACCGGCGACATCACGCGCTGGGCCGGCAAGCAGTCGGGCCGCGTCAGCCGCGCGCTGTGCGAGGCCGCGGCCTTCGCCGCCGAGGAGATCAGCGCCCGCACCATCGCCGTCATCACGGCCTCGGGGTTGATGGCGCGCAGGCTGTCCGCCCTGCGGCCCGAGCAGCGCATCGTCGCGCTCACGCCGGACCGCGCCGTGCAGAACGAGCTGTCGCTGGTCTGGGGCATCGAGACGCTCGTCCACCCGCCGTGCAACAACACGGAGGAGATGATGAAGGTCTCGGAGCGGATGCTGTTGGAGGTGGGCATGGTGCAGCAGGGCGAGACGTTCGTGCTGATGGCGGGCAGGCTGTCGGGACTCGGGCTGTCGAGTTCGGTGACGCTCTACACGGCCGGCGGCGACCCGCCGCGCAAGGTCTAAACGGTTGGCGGCGGACTGGCAGCTCTCGGCGGCGGACATCTCCGAGGCTGTGTGGCCCGCCGCGCTGCTCGTCTCGGCGCTCGCCTCAGTTTGGGTGCTGCACGACGCGCGGCGCCTCTTCAAATCCTACTCGCTCCTGCTCGCGCTGGCCTGCGCGCTCCTCACGCTCGCGCTCCCGCCCGTCTTCCTCCCGCTCTACCTCGCGCGGCGACTCTTCGCGCGCAAAGAAACGAAGGGCGAAGAAGGCGACGCCGACGCGCGCCCGCGCAGGCTGAAAAGGCTGGCGCTGCCCGTGGCGTACGGCGCCGCGCTCTTCGCCGTCGGCGGCTTCCTCTTCGTGCGCGACTACCGCAGCTTCGAGGCGAGGCTGGCGCGCGCGCGGCTCGCCACGCACCACGGGCGGCACGAGCGGGCCGTCGCGGAGTACCGCGCGGCGCTCCGGCTGCGCGACGACGCGCACACGCGCAAGCTTCTCGGGATGGTGTTGTTGGCGGCGGGCCGCAGGGAGGAGGCGCTGGCCGAGTTCCGCGAGGCCGCGCGCGCGGGCGAGCCGAATGTGCCCGCCGTTGAAGAGGAGGCGCGCTAGCGTCTGATGCCCGCTTCGTAGAAGCCGGGGCGCGAGCGCGCGACGAGACTGACCTTCTTATTCTGCGGGGTGACGAGGTCGGCCACCTTAATCTTCAATTCGTGCCAGCCGTCCTTCCTCGCGCTCGGCGCCGGCACGAAGCCGAGCCGGTACTGGTGACGCAGCTCGGTCCCGAGCATCTCGAACGACCCCCTCAGCTCGCCGGTCGTGCTCGGCACGAACAGACGCCCGCCGCTCACGTACGCCAGCTCTTCGAGTATGGCCCGCCCCGAGTAATCAAGGTCGGCCGGTGAGTTGTGAAGGCCGATGACGAAGACCGTCACGTCGGACTCGATGAGCGCGCGCCGCGCGTCCTTCAGGCTGTACTGCGACACGGTGTCTCGCCCGTCCGAGATGACGAGCAGGGCGCGCTTCGCGTGGCGCCCGTAGGCGGCCTTGTCTACGGCGAGGTAGAGGGCGTCGTAGAGGGCGGTTTCGC
Organism: Pyrinomonadaceae bacterium; assembly: GCA_035941045.1. Classification (GTDB taxonomy): domain Bacteria; phylum Acidobacteriota; class Blastocatellia; order Pyrinomonadales; family Pyrinomonadaceae; genus QHXN01. Next base: position 39,124 of record DASZEK010000060.1, read on the forward strand.
CCCTGGGGCGGGCGACGGCGACCCTCGCGAGCGCGGCCCCGACCGCGGCCCGGTCCGCCGTGGGCGGGAGCAGCAGTTGGGGCTTCTGGTTGAAGGCGACGACGAAGTAGTCGTTCGAGGGGTGGGCGGTGTTCAGGAACTCGAAGAGGGCCTTGGTGATTTCGCGCACGCGGTCGGGGTTGTCGGTCACCGAGCTGGAGGCGTCGTAGACGATGCCGACGGAGGCCGGCTCGTCGTCGCCGCCGAAGGAGACGAGCGGCAGGCGGGTCTTGCCCTGGAAGACGGCGAAGTCTTCCGCCTTGAGCCCCTTGACGGTGTGGCCGTTCTTGTCTGTGACGACGACGGAGAGCGTCTGCGCGCGCGCGGCGGGGGCCGGCGACTGGGCCGCGGCGACGTGCGCGTAGGCGATGACGAAGGCGAGGGCGGAAAGAAGAAACGTGGCGCGTCGCGGGTCGGCCATGCGCGTCTCCTTAATCGATTGGGGTTTTGGGCGGGGCGAGGGGGCGGCGCCCCTCTGTCACTCGGCGCGCATCGTGCGCAGGATGGCGTCGCGGAGGCGCTGCGGGGCGACGCCCGCGCTCTCGCCCTTCTGCGGGTTGCGCCAGTTGTCGAGGATGGCGACCTTGTGCGCGCAGGCCACCGTGCAGAGCGGCGCGCACCACTTCTCCGAGTTGTACTCGCGCTCCACGTCGGCCATCGTGTACTGCTCGACGGGGACGCCGGGCGTGCCGCGCTGCTGCGAGCAGTAGTGGACGAGGCCGTCCTCGCAGATGTAGAGGTAGCGCCCGCCGGAGCGGCAGCGCCAGTTGTTCGGCTTCCCCGCGGCGAGGTTGTCCTGGAACCACCCCAGGCGCGCGTACCCGGTCTTGTTGAAGCGCTTCAACTCCTCGTAGACCTTGCGCTCGCGCTCGCCGAGAGGCTTCAAGAGGCCGTGGCCGTCGTGGATGACGCCGACGGTGGTGGAGAAGCCCAGCTCTATCGCGCGGCGGGCGATGACGAGGGCGTCCTCGGGGTTCTTGATGCCGCCGCCGATGACCGAATTGATGTTGACGTGGAAGTCGGCGTGCTCGGCGAGGTTCTGGAGCTTCTTATCGAGGTTCTTGAGGCTCTTCTTCGACACCTCGTCGGGCGTGACGTTGTCGATGCTGATTTGGAGATATTGAAGGCCGGCTTCGTTCAGACCCTTGATGCGGTCCGGCGTCATGTAGTAGCCGTTGGTGATGAGGCCGACGAGCATGCCGCGGCGGCGGGTGTGGCGGACGATCTCCTCGATGGCCGGGTGCATCATCGGCTCGCCGCCCGAGATGGTGATGGAGGAGGTGCCGAGGTCTGCGAGCTTATCCAGCCGCCGCTTCATGACGTGCAGCGGCACGGGGTCTGAGGTCTTGTCGTACTCGTTGCAGTAGGCGCACGCGAGGTTGCAGCGGCGCATGGGGATGATGTGCGCCAGGACGGGGTGGCGCGTCGAGGCGAGCGCGCGGGTGATTAACGCCGCCTCGCGCAGCTTGATATTCAGGAACGTGCTTCGCTTCATCAATGCTTTCGGTCGTGGCCCGCGGCGCAAGCAGCGGGACCGGGTCTCCTTCGGGGACTCGGTTTCGGCGCCGGGGTTCCCTTCGATAAGTCCGCTAGAGAGTACGCAAAGAGCGCGCCGGAAGCAAGTGGCGGCCCGGAAGCGGCGAAGGGCCCCGGCCCTGTGTCGGGTCGGGGCCCTTCGCTCGGCCGCTCGCGGGCCGGTGCTGCCGGGGCGCTCTTAGCCCTTGACGATCTTGACGCCGGAGGGGAGCTGAACCTCGATGTCGGCCTTGGTGACGGGCGCGTTCTTCTGGATGCCGGTCAGGCGGACGAGCGTCGAGTCGCCGTTGCGCTCGGTGACGCGCGTCTGCACGGGCATCCCGCCGTCATCGACCCAGATTTCGGCGAACTGGAAGCCGCCGCCGCCCCGCGGCGTGAGCTTCAGCAGCCAGACGTGCGGGCCGCCGTCGTAGAGCGTGCCCTCGCCCGCAAGCTCGACGTTGTACTGGCTCTTGAGCTGCGCGGCCGAGGCCGTCAGCGCGAGGCTCAGGACGCCGCTCGACTTGGCGTGCTTGCTGCTGCGGGCGTTGCCCTGGATGGCCTGATTCAGACGCGGGGTGAAGAGCGTGAACTGCTCGCCGACGACCGAAAGGGTCTGGCGCGCGGGCTTCGTCCAGTCAACGCGGACGTTGGTGCTGCGCCCCGCGCCCGGCAGGTAGGCCACCTGCCCCTGCGCCATGTCGTAATCCCTCAACTGCGAGTTGTACTTCTGCATGGTGAGCCCGGCGCGCAGACTCCGGGTCTCGCGGCGGTTGCGCTCCATGCGGTTGAGAATCGAGCTGATCATGCCGGCGCCCTGCGCCTCCGCGCGCTGCGCGGGCAGGAAGCCGAGGCCGACCAGGAGGGCGAGAGCGAGGCCGAGTGTCGCGAATCTCTTCATAAAGAACTCCTTCAAAACCTTTCGGGGAGACTGCCGGCGTCTTCGGCCGGCGTCATTAATGCTTATTCGACTTCAACTTCGTAGGCGGCGACCCTGCCCTGCTCGTCTCTCAGCGGGCGCCACCCCTTAATTTTCAAGCCCGTGCGCCCTGTAACTTTACGCACGCTCCGTTCCAAATCCTGCGGCCCCGGATTAGGCCCCAAATCCTCCGGCCCGACGAGCAGACGGTCCGCCATAATGACCCCGCTTTGATGTGGCCCGTCGCCGCCGAGTTCGCTCTGAGAGAACCAGCTTTTGGGCGTTAAAAACACGAAACAAAGGATTAAGACGCACAGCACGTCGTACTGCCACGTCGTCCGCCCGTAAGACCAGAAGACTATCCTTTTAAGAACGCGCAAGACCATAAAAAAAGGTGTCAGGTGGAGGCCCCAACCGCCGGAAGAATCTTTCACCCGCCGCCCGGACTTGAAACCCGACACGCTGCATTATATCTGTACACGCGAGGTGGTTTCAACGATTTGGCCGTCGCGCATGTGGATGATTCTTCGACACATGGCGGCGGCCTCCGGGTTGTGCGTAATCATGATAATGGTCTGCTGGAAGCGGTAGTTCATCTCCTGAAACATGTTGAGGACGATGGCGGAGTTCTCGGTGTCGAGGTTTCCGGTGGGCTCGTCGGCGAGGATGATGGCGGGGCGGTTGACGACGGCGCGGGCCAGCGCCACTCGCTGCTGCTCGCCGCCGGAGAGCTCCAGCGGCTTGTGGTGCATCTTGCCCTCTAACTTAAGCAGGCGGAGGACTTCGCGGCGGCGCTCGGGGTCGTCTTTCTTGTTGTCGGCGCCGCCGTGGATGCTTTCGGCGAGGCGCAGATTGCCTTCGGCCGTCAGCGTCGGGAAGAGGTTGAAGCGTTGAAAGACGAAGCCGATTTTGCGGCGGCGGATGTCTGTGCGCTTGGCGTCGGTGGCGGCCGTCAGGTCTTCGCCGTCAATCTCGATGCGCCCCTCGGTCGGGGTCAGAAGGCCGCCCAGAAGGTGCAGCATCGTCGACTTGCCGCAGCCCGACGGCCCCATGATGGCGAGGAACTCGCCCTCCTCCAAATCGAGCGAGACGCCGCGCAGCGCCGGCACGTCCACGCTCCCCACCCGGTACACTTTGACCAGGTTCTCCGCCTTCAGGATGGTTCTCATCAGTCAGTAGACAGCAGTCAGTAGACAGTAGTCAGTAGAAAGCTTTCCTCAGTCGCAGCAGGAGTGTAAGCGATAATTCTCGAAACGCGGAGCGCCTGCCGGCTACCGACTACTGTCTACCGGCTACTTTATTCGTACGCCAGCGCGCTGACGGGGTCGAGGTTGGCGGCGCGCACCGCCGGGTAGAGCGCGCCGAGTGCGCCGCCCAAAAGGCCGATGACGGCGGCCGTCAGGCCCCACGCCCAACTGTACTCGAACATCAGCCCGTAAGAGTTCTGAATCAGGTAGCCCGCGAGGAACGACGCGGCGAAGCCGGCGGCGATGCCGAAGACGCTGATGAGCAGGGCCTCCTTGACTATCTCGCCGACGATGAAGCCGCGCGAGGCGCCGAGCGCCTTCAGTATCCCTATCTCGCGCGTCCGCTCGGTGATGGTCGTGTACATGGCGAGCATCACGACGAGGGCGCTGACGAAGGCCGAGAGGACGACGAGCGTCCGCAAGAAGACGCCGAGGTACGGGATGCTCTTCTCGATGTTGGTGATAATTTCGCGCGTGAGCTGAATCTTGTTGCCGGGCAGTTGCTCGTCGATGCGGCGCGCGAGCGCGACGGGGTCTTGGCCCTCGCGGGCCTTGACGAGAATCCACGTGCATTTGTTCGGGGCTTCCAAAGCGTCTTGCATCGCGGCCAGCGACATCTTGACGCGCGGCCCCGACTCGGGCGTGTAGACGCCCGTCACCTTGTAGGGCTGGTTGCCGAAGAGGTTGAGCGTGCTGCCTTCTCTGAGGTCGTTGTTGCGCGCCTTCGTCTCGTCCACGACCACTTCGTCAACGGCCGCGGGCGCCCGGCCCGAGACGAGACTCATACCGTTCATCCGCGCGAACGGCTCCCAGTCCACGCCCTCGATCTGCTCGAAGCCGAAGCCCTTGCCGCCCTGCGAGAAGTAACGGATGGAGGGGACGGCCATCTCGACGCCCTCGATTTTAAGAAGCTCCTCGGCGTACTTGACGGGCAGGCTGGCCTGCGCCGACATCATCTCGGACCCGCCCGCGCGCGTGAAGATGATCTCGGCGCGCAGGTTGGAAGAGCGGCGCTGAAGGTCGTTCGACATCCCGCGCGCCAGCCCCGTGAACAGCATCACCAGGCAGACGCCCAGCGCGACGCCGGCCGCGCTCACCAGAGCGCGCACCGGGCGCTGCCGCACGTTGGCCGCGACTAAACTCTCCATAAGGGTCTCGGGTGTCGGGTCTCGGGTGTCGGGTGAAGGCGGTTTTAAACCGGCACCCGTCACCCGGCACCCGTCACCTATTTCTTGCCCGCGTCCAGGTCCGTCTCCGGCAGGTTGTTGGAGTTCTTGAGGACGAAGGATTCGTCGGGCAACGGCTGGTCAATCTTGACGGCCACCGGGTCCTGGAAGATGACGCGCAGCGAGTAGTGGTCCTGCGGGCGCGTCAGCTCGACCTGCGCGGGCAGGCGCGGGCCGCCCTCCTCGCCGAAGGGCTGGGGGTTGCCGTAGACCACGTCGGTCAGGAGCCGCCCGGCCTCGCCGTAGGTCTGGACGCGGGCGAGCCTGAGCGTGCCGACGCGGTCGAACCAGAAGCGGCGCAGGACGCGCGCGCGGTTGCTCCCCTGCTGCGTCTCCATCTCCGCCAGGACGTAGTAGCCGCGCACGACTCTCGCGCCCTTCTTCGCCCCGGTGCGCGTGTCGGCCTCCTCCTCGAAGGTCTCGGCGACGGAGTAGATGCGCGAGGGGTCGTCGGGCGAGAGCGTGGGAACGAGCAGGGCGTCGGTGAAGTGCTGCGGGCGGAGCGAGGAGAGGGCGCTGACGGTGGCGCGCTGCATGGCCTCCTCGCGCTTCTTGCCGCTGCCGCCGCAGTTGGGCGAGGCCGAGTTGCCGTTCGGGCCGAGCTTCTCGTAGACGGCGCTGTTGGTGCCGGTCACGAAGCGGCGGAACTTGTCGTCGCCCTTGTAGAGCGCGGCCCAGAACCGCTGGCCGTTGGAGCTCATCTCGGCCAGCTTGACGCCGTAGAACTCGACGAGGACGTAGACCTGCCCCGGCCTCTGGACGACGACTCGCCCCTCGGCCGTCCGGTAAAGGTCGGCCAGCCCGCACTCGGCGAAGCTCGTGTCGAGGAACTGGAAGTCAATCCGGCCGTTGATGGCGCGCACGGAGGCGAGGCGGTTGACCTCGGCGAACATCATCGCGGAGTCGGCCTCGACCAGCGGCCCGAGCAGCGGCGGGATGGCGACGCGGCTCTTCGCCCTAAAAATGCCGCAGCCGTTCAGGAGCACGGCAGCGGCCAACAGCAGCGCCAGGCGGGCGGGCGACACGCATTTTGGTTTTTTCGGCTTCAGCATCACACACAGTCCGGCGGACGCGGCCCCGAACAGTCAAGGGAAGCTAGCAAACGCCCCCGGCCTTGTCAACGCAAGGCAGGTGGCGGGTGTCTGGTGTCGGGCGCCGGACAAAATCGGTTGCTTTCCCCCTCACCCGGCGCCTGACACCCGCCACCCTCTTTTCAGTCCAGGTAGAGCGGCGGCTTGTCGAAGCGCGCGCGCACGCCGTTAATGGCTTGGAAGACCCGAGGCCGCCGGACGATGCCCGCTTCGAGGTTGCGCTTGCCGGGGAAGTCCAGGAGCATGATGCCGAGCAGGATGGTCAAGACGCCCTGCCCCGGCACGCCCGGCAAAGACATGACGACGCCGGCCCCGACCAGCACCAGCCCGAAGATGTTCTTGACGACGATGCCTATCATGCGCAGGACCGGGTGGCGGTGCGTCAGGAACTCGCGCGCGTGCGACGAGTGGAAGTAGTTGGCCGGCAGCTTCACCAGCACCACCGTCACCACCGCCAGACTCCCGAAGAACGTCACCACCGAGAAGCCGAGCGCGAAGAGCACCTGCGGCCAGGTGAAGCCCCACGAGTGAATGTAGTTCGTCAGCCAGTCGAGCATGAGAACAGTAGACAGCAGTCAGCAGTCGGCAGAAAAAATCTTTCCCCTTTCACCGACGAGCGCGGCGATGGTCTCGGAGACGACTTCGCGGGCCGCGCCTTCGAGGCCGAAGTCGCGCGCTCCGGCGCCCTCCCAGAACTCCGACAGGCCGCGCGCGCCGGCACGCTCGAAGGCGAGCGCCTGCGCGAGCAGGTCAATCACGTCGGCCGCCTTCACGAGCTTCGCCTCCGTGCTCGCGCGCGTCTCGTAGTCCTCGTGCAGCCGGGCGTAAAGCTCGGCCGCTGGCGCGTCCTTCATCACGTCGTCGAAGGCCGCGCGCTCGGCCGCCCTGCGCGCCTCGGCGCCGTAGTACTGGGCGACCGTGCGCGGCATGTCGCCCGTCCGCGTCTCCTGCAAGTCGTGCAGCAGCGCGAGCCGAAGCACCCGCTCGGCGTCAACCCGCGCGCCGCGCGCCGCGCACTCGTCCGCCAGAAGCATCGCCGTCAGCGCCACCCCGTACGAGTGCGACGCGACCGACTCGGCGCCCGGCGGCAGGCCGCGCAACACCCAGCCCGTTCGGTCGAGCCGCTTGAGGCGCTGTAGCTCCAGCAGGACGGAAATCATCTCGGCCATCAGACGAACATCTTGCCGGGGTTGAGAATGCCTTTGGGGTCGAGGGCGCGCTTGATGCGGAGCATGGCCGCGACCGTCTCGGGGTCGAGCGCCATCTTCAGGTAGGGGGCCTTGACGTAGCCGATGCCGTGCTCGCCGCTGATGGTGCCGCCCAAGTCCACCGAGGCGGCGAAGGTCTCGCCGACGGCCTCGCGCGCGCGGCGCACGGCCTCCGGGTCCGAGCGGTCGCACATGAAGTTGACGTGGATGTTGCCGTCGCCGAGGTGGCCGAAGTT
>DASZEK010000061.1:0-41389 GCA_035941045.1 Pyrinomonadaceae bacterium
ATTCAAGGGGTTTCTGCCGTGTGGGAGCCGTGGCGTTAGAGACCTATGACATGGTTTCGTAAAAAGAATCAGAAGATCGAAACCGTACCTGCCGAGCAGCGACGCGTCAAGACCGAAGGTATCTTCGTCAAGTGTCTTGAGTGTGATGCGGCGCTTTTCAAACCCGACCTCGAAGAATCGCTGCAAGTCTGCCAGCATTGCGGGTATCACTTTCGATTGGACGCGCGCTCGCGCCTTCAGATGCTTTTCGACGAAGGCGCGTATGAAGAACTGGACGCCGAAGTGGTCTCGGTCGATCCGCTTGAGTTCGTTGACAGTAAGCCGTACCCGGAGCGCCTCCAACAGGCGCAGCAGGTTTCGGGTCTCCCAGAAGCGATCATCAATGCGAAGGGCAAGGTCGGCGGCTACGCGGTCTTTGCGGGCGCGATGGACATGCTCTTTATCGGCGGCTCGATGGGCTCAGCCGTCGGCGAAAAGGTGACGCGGCTGATCGAGCGCGCGACCAGAGAACGCGCCGCCGTCATCATCTTCTCCGCTTCCGGCGGGGCGCGCATGCAGGAGGGCACGCTCTCCCTGATGCAGATGGCGAAGATCGCCGCCGCGCTTGCGCAACTGGACGAAGCGCGGCTGCCATTCATCTCCGTGCTGACAGACCCGACGACGGGCGGCGTCACGGCCAGCTTCGCCATGCTCGGCGACATCAACATCGCCGAGCCGAAGGCGCTCATCGGCTTCGCCGGCCCGCGCGTCATCGAGCAGACCATCCGCCAGAAGCTGCCCAAGGACTTCCAACGCTCCGAGTTCCTGTTGGAGCACGGGATGCTCGACGCCGTCGTTGACCGCCGCGAGATGCGCGACTTCATCGTCAGCGCGCTCGAATTCATGGTCAACCCGGAAATCCAGTACAAGCCCCTCAAGCCGCAGCTCCCGCAGCCCAACGGCTCCGGCACCCTCCCGCCCGAACTCCAGGCCGAAGTCGAGAAGCAGCCCGAAGTCGAAACCCCCAAGAGCTGACACCGGCGCGTGAACTTCGACGAGTCAGTCTCCTACCTCCTGAGCCTCGGCCACGAGACGCTTGCCGTCAAGCTCGGCCTCGAAAACATCGCGCGGCTGCTCGCGCGCCTCGGCGACCCGCACCGCGCCTTCCCCTCCGTACAAATCGCCGGCACCAACGGCAAGGGCTCCGTCGCCGCGATGCTCGACTCCGTCTGCCGCGCCGCGGGCGTACGCGCCGGGCTCTACACGTCGCCCCACCTCGTCTCCGTCACCGAGCGCGTCCGCGTCGCTGGCCGCGAGATTACGCCCGACGAGTTCGCGCGCCACGCCACGCTCGTGCGCGCCGCCGCCGAGTCCGTCGAGCAGGAGTCGGGCGCGCTGCCCACCTTCTTCGAGCAGGTGACGGCCGCCGCTCTCTCGGCCTTCCGCGACGCGCGCGTGGAGCTGGCCGTCCTCGAAACGGGCCTGGGCGGAAGGCTCGACGCCACGACGGCCGCCGGAGCTTCAATCGTCGCCGTCACGCCCGTCTCGTTCGACCATCAGGAATACCTCGGGTCCACCCTCGCCGAGATAGCCGCCGAGAAGGCAGCCGTCATCCGCCCCGGCGTGCGCGCCGTCCTCGCGCCGCAGGAGCCGGAGGCCGAGCGCGTGCTCGCCTCGCGCTGCCGCGAGTGCGGCGTCGAGCCGCGAACGGTGCACGAGAGCTTCGCTGTCGAGCATCCGTGCGAGGGCGGCCGGCTGCTCGCGCGCGTGAGGACGGGGCGCGCGGACTACGGAGCGGCGTGCCTCGCGCTGCGCGGCCGTCATCAACTCGCCAACGCGGCCGTCGCCGTCGCGCTCGCCGAGACGCTGGCCGACCAAGGCTTCCCCGTCACGCCCGCGTCAATCGTCAGGGGGCTCGAAACGGCCGAGCACGCGGGCCGCCTTGAGCTTGAAGAGAGTCTCGACCCGCCCGTCCTCCTCGACGGCGCGCACAACCCGGCGGGCGCGCGGGCACTTCGCGCCTACCTCGACGAGTTCGTCACGTCGCCCGTCACGCTCGTCTTCGGCGCGATGCGCGACAAGCCCCTCGGCGAAATCGGCTCGATACTCTTCCCCGCCGCCGAACACTTAGTCCTCACTTCGCCGCGGAGCCCGCGCGCCGCGACGCCCGAAGAACTCGTCCGCGCCGTGCCCGTGCCGACCACTTCGAGTACAATCGCGCTCGCGCCTTCGGTCGCCGACGCGCTCGTCATCGCGCGCGCGCACACGCCGCCCGGCGGGCTCGTCTGCGTGACCGGCTCTCTCTACCTCGTCGGCGAGGCGAAGGCGCAACTCCAGAAGGCCGGGAAGGGGCGCGGGAACCTTTAACGCATGAGCAAGAGTTCGGAGAGCAGCCGCCTCTGGAAGACGGCGCTGATAGTGGCGGGCGTCGGGCTGGTCGTCGCCGCGGGGCTCGGCTGGCTGGCCCTGAGGATGTATCAGGACTCGATTCAGCGGCGCGTCGCCGCGGCCAACGAGGCGAACGCCATCTACGTCATCGAACAAATCTCGGCCGCCGAGCACCTGCACTTCGAGACGAACGGTCAGTACGCGACCTTCCGCCAACTCGTGGACGCGGGCTTCTTCCACGCGCCGCTCCAAGCGGACGACGCGCTCGCCTCCCAAGGGTACACCTTCCGCCTCACGCTCCGCCCGCGCACCGACGCGCAGCCGCCCTTCTACAGCGTGGCGGCCGACCCCGTGCGCGCGGCGGGCCGCGACGCGACGGGGCGCCGCCATTTCTACATCGACTCGGACGTGGTCGGCGTGCGCGTCAACGAGGAGCGCCCCGCCGGCCCCAACGACCCGCCGCGCCTGACGGTTCAATAGCGATGGACACATCACACAAAGAGCAGCCCGACGTTCTCGGGAGCGAGCAGGTCTTCAAGGGTCGCATCTTCGAGGTCGCCGTGGACACGGTGCGCGAGGGCGAGCACGTTTACACGCGCGAGGTCGTGCGCCACAACGGCGGGGCGGCGGCCGTCCCGTACTTCGACGACGGGACGGTCGCGCTCGTCCGTCAGTACCGCCACCCGACGGTGCGCTACGTCCTTGAGCTTCCGGCAGGCAAGCTCGAACACGGCGAGCGGCCCGAGGAGTGCGCGGCGCGCGAGCTTGAGGAGGAGTTGGGCGTGAGGGCCGCGCGGCTCGAACAACTCTCGGAGTTCTTCACCACGCCCGGCTTCTGCGCCGAGAAGCTCTGGGTCTTCCTCGCCACCGGCCTCGAAGAGACGGCCGTGAGCTATGAAGAGGACGAGATAATCGAAATCGTGCGTCTGCCGCTCTCCCGCGCGCTGGAGATGATTTCCACGCGCGAGATAGAAGACGCCAAGACCATCATCGGGCTGCTGCTCGCCGCGCAGCGCCTCGGCACGCGCGTCGGCGACGTGGCCGAGACGACCGTCCCTTAAAAGGAGTATGACGACGAGGACGCGGGAGGGCATCACGAGGAGCGCGGGCGACCCTGCGGGCTCGCCGCCGCCGCGCACGCCGCCGCCCGGACCGCCCTCGCCGCTCAACTACCTCCACTCGGCCGTCGCCGTCCCCCTCGTCTACCTCTACACGGTCGTCATGGGCACGCTCTCGCTCCTGCTCTCCGTCCGCGACCCCGGAGGCCGCCGCCAACACTGGTGCGCGAGCACGTGGAGCCGGATGATAGCGCGCACGGCCGGGATGGGCGTGCGCGTCCACGGCGCGGGGCGGCTGCGGGAGGGCGCGTCCTACGTCTTCCTCTCCACGCACCAGAGCTACATGGACATCCCGGCCATGCTCGGCTACATCCCGGCCCAGCTCCGCATCGCCGCCAAGCGCGAGGTCTTCCAGATTCCCTTCCTCGGCTGGCACATGCGGCGCGCGGGCCACATCTCGATTAACCGCGGCTCGACGCAGGAGGCCGTGGAGACGCTGCGCCGCGCCGCCCGCGAGATAGAGCCGGGCATCTCCGTCTTCCTCTACCCGGAGGGCACGCGCTCGCGCGACGGCTCGCTTCAGCCCTTCAAGAAGGGCGGCTTCAAGTTCGCGCTCCAGACCGGCCTGCCCGTCGTCCCCATCACCATCGTCGGCACGCGCCGCGTGCTGCCCCGCGACTCCTTCGTCTTCCGCCCCGGCCCCGTAGACCTCTACCTCGACGCCCCCATCCCCACCTCCGGCCTCACGGACTCAGACCTTCCCGCCCTCATGCGCGACGTGCGCGAGGCGATGGAAAAGCACTTCAAGGAAGTAGACGGTAGACGGTAGAACCGCGGCGACTACTGTCTACTTTTTTCCGGTTGCTCTTTCCCGGCGCCGTCTCTTACACTGGTTTTGTGAGCACTCCTTTAACGCCGCTGCCGCAAGAGAGTTACGCGGGTTACGAGGGCGGGCCGCCGGAGCCGCCGCCCGCCGCCGCCTTCAACCCCGACTCCCCGCCGTGGGGCGTCGGGATGGCCCTCGGCCTCTGGACGGCGAGTTTGGCGCTGATGATCTTCGTCCCCGCCGTCGCCATCATCCCCTACATCGTCATCGGCTACGGCGGGCAGGACATGCAGCGCGCCCTCGCGACGATTGACCAGGACCCGAACGCGCTGCTCATCAGCATCGCCGCGACGCTCCCCGCGCACCTCATCACGCTCGCGCTCGTCTGGGCCGTCGTGACGCGCTTCGGCCGCCGCCCGTTCTGGCGGACCATCGGGTGGGGCTGGCCCCCCCGCTTCGGCTTCTGGGCGTGCGCGGGCGCCGCCCTCGCGCTGCTCGGCGCCTCTTACCTCGTCGCCAGCCTGCTGGGCACGAAGGAGACGCCCTTCGACCAGATGCTCAAGAGTTCGCCGAACGCGCTCTTCGCCACCGCGTTCCTCGCGACCGTGACGGCGCCGCTCGTCGAAGAGCTGGTCTACAGGGGCGTGCTCTACCCCGCCTTCCGCCGGGCGGGCGTCCTGTGGGCCGTGATAGTCGTCACCTTCCTCTTCGCCGTCATCCACGTCCCGCAGTACTACAACAGCCCCGGCACCGTCGGCGCCATCGTCCTCCTGAGCGGCGCGCTGACGCTCGTGCGCGCCAAGACCGGCAGCGTCCTCCCCTGCTTCGTCATCCACCTCATCTTCAACGGCCTACAGGTCATCGGCCTCCTCGCCAACCACTTCTACGGCAAGACGCCCGAGCCGCCGGCCGCGACCGGCCTCATCCAAACGCTCCTCCCACACGCCGCGCTCTTCTTCCGATGACGCGATGAGTTATGACGTGCTCGTCGTCGGCGGCGGCATCGGCGGGCTGACCTGCGCCGCGCTGCTCGCGGCCCGCGGCGTGAGCGTCTGCCTCGTCGAGCGCGAGGCGGAGGCGGGCGGCTGCGCAATGACGCGGGAGATTTCCGGCCACCGCTTCGAGCCCGGCGCGGGGCTCTACGCGTCATGGCGTCAGGGCGGGATTCACGAGCGCGTCTTCGCCGAGCTGCCCGTCGAAGCGCCCGAGGTGCGCGAGGCCGTGCCGCCTTACGTCCTGCGCCTGCCGGGCGGCGAAGATGTGCGCGTCGGCGGACCCGCCGAAGAATTTTACGAGAGCCTGCGCGCCGCCTTCCCCGAGTGCGCGGGCGCGGCCGTCGCCTTCTACGAAGAGATTCTTGCGGTCGCGGGCGCGCTCGAACGCGCGGCCCTGCGCGCCCCCGACCTGCTCGAAGTCTCCGGCCTGCGCCGCCTCAAGCTCGTCGCCGGCGAGCCGCGTCTCGCGCCGCTCGTCCTCAAGAGGGCCGCGCACAGGGCCGGCGAGCACCTCTCGAAAACTTCCGCGCGCTTCCGACGCTTCCTCGACGCGCAGCTACAGATTTACGCGCAGGCCGACGCCGACGCCTGCGCCTACCCTTACGCCGCCGTCGCGCTCGCGCAGCCCGTCCGCGGCATGCACTTGATGCGGGGCGGGGGCGGCGCGCTCGCCTCCGCGCTCGTCGAATCCATCAGGCGGAGCGGCGGCACGGTCCGACTCAACACGACGGCCATCCGCCTCGCGCTCGACTCGCGGGGCCGCGCCGCGGGCGTCGTCCTCCTCACGGGCGAGACTGTCGAAGCGCGCCGCGCCGTCGCGAGCAACCTGACGGTGTGGGACACGTACGGGAAGCTCTTGGGGACGGGAGCCACGCCGTCCGGCGTGCGCGCGCGTCTGAAGTCTCTGCGCGGCTGGGGGGCTTACCAGATTTTCGTGAGCGGCGATGAGAGTGCTTTGGCGAGGCTGCCGTCGGAGCGCGTGCTCGCGCTGACGGACTGGGGCGAGGGGCGCGAGTTCACGCCGGAAGGCGACCTCTTCATGCTCGGCGCCGCGCCCGCGTGGGACCCGCGCGCGCCTGCGGGCCTGCGCGCCGTCACCGTCTCGGCCTTCACGGACGCCGAACAGTGGTTCACCTTTCACACCGACGAGGCCGAGCACGAGACGGCCGACCAGCGCGCGCTCGAAGAGTTGTGGGGACGGATGCACGCGGCGCTGCCGGAGTTGGGCGACGGCGTCGAGGTGATAGAGACGGCGACGCCGCGCACGTTCTATGAACGCACGCGGCGCCGCCTCGGATTAGTCGGGGGGACTCCCCGCACGCCCGACGCGCTCGGCCCGCAAGGCTTCACGCACCGCACGCCCATCCCGAATCTCTACATGACCGGCGACACCGTCTTCCCCGGCAACGGCCTCGCCGCCGTCACCCACTCCGCCCTCGTCGTCGCCGACGAAATCGCGCCCCGCCGATAGCCTTACGGCTTACCCCTGCCCTTGCCGCCGCCCGGCCCGCCCCCGCCGTGCGGGTTGCCGCCGCCCTTCTGCGGCCCGCCGCCGCCACCGCCGCCGTGCGGGTTGCCGTGGGCGCGGCCCGGCCCCTGTGGTGCTTCCTGCCTGCGCATCTGGCCGGGCGAAGCCTGCTGCTGTCGCTGCTGCTGTTGGACGCGCATCCTCTCCTGATGTTGCTGCTGCTGCGCCCTCACGGCCGCGTCGCGTTGCTGTGCCTGCCTGCGCGCCTCGAACTGCTGGCGCTCGACGGCGCGCTGCTGCTGACGTACTTCGGCCGCGCGATGACGCTCGGCCTCCCTCTGGGCCTGAATCTGCCGGGCCATGCTGACGCGCTCGCCCTGCGCGCGCTGCTGCCGCTCGGCCGCGCGGGCCGCGGCCCTCTCGCCCTCTGCGCGGGCGGCGAGTTGCCTCTCCTGCTGACGCGACGCGCGCTGCGACTGCCCTTCCTGACGGCGAAGCTCACGCTCCGCGCGACGTTCCTGACCGCGTCCGCGCGCGACTTTGGGCGCGGGCGAGACGGCTGGCTCCTGGCGCTCGTCCTTGAACTTCAGCTTCTCCTTCTTCTGCTTCTCGGGCACGGCCTCGACGCGGAGCCTGCGCGCGAGGTCTTCGCGGACGAACCTGTCCGAAGCGGGCGCGCTCGCGTAGACGCGCCTGTCGTCGAGCTTCTTGGCGAGGCCCGGCGGGAGGTCGAAGCCGCGACGGGCGACGGCGTTCTGGAGCGAAGCCTGACGGAGCATGGCGACCGACATCGGCTCCATGACGGGGCGCACGCGTCCGAGCCGCGCGGGCTCGACGTTGACGACGTTGCCTTCGTCAATGAAGTTGTTGAAGTCGCGCGCCTGAATGACGGTCAGCGCGCCGGGGACGCCCCAGTTGGTAATCTGCTCGGGCGCCGGGGCTTGGCCGTAAGGGTAGTGCGGCTGCCAGTTCTCGTCGTAGTAGACGGGCGCGTAGGGGTCCGAGGGCGCGAGCGGCACCCAGCCAATCTGGTTCGCCTCCGTCATGGGGACGAAGGCCACGAGCGCGGGCGAGTAGACGGGCTGAGAGTCCGCGCCCCCCGGCACCCAGTACCACCTGTTGTCGGCGTTGACCCAGCGCCCGTAGTGGTAGGGCGCGTAGCCCCACGGCTCGCTCGAAACCCACGTCGGCCCGTACGGGTCGTCCATCATCCACTGGCCCGCGCGGTAGGGCGCCCAGCCCTCGTCCACGCGCGGCGTCCAGGCGTAGCCGTAGCCGTTCAGGTTGCGCCAGTCGCCGTAGCGGTCGAGGTCGTAGGCGCCGGGGACGGATGTCGGTACGTAGCGGTAGCTGGCGTAGCGGTTGTAGGGGTCGTAGTAGTTCGGGTCGTTCAGGTATGCGTTGTAGTCGCTGTAGCGGCCGTCGTAAAGGTCGGGATACTGGTAAGCGTAGTAGTCGTTGACGAGGCCGCCCGCGTATTCGGGGGCGATGCGCGAGAGCGCGACCTGCGCGGCGGTCTGGCCGAGCAGGGTCAGCATCTCGCCCTTGCTGATCTGGCCGCTGCCGGCGAGACCCACCACCTGCGCCAGCCCGCTCAGGACGTTGACGAAGGCGCCGCCGTCGTCGTTGTAGCCGACTTCGTAGAGGCCGGGCTCTTGCAAGTCAACGGCGCCGTAGGGCGTGGCGACCTCGAACATCTCGTCGTCGGCGAGTTGGCCGATGTTGAAGATGGCCGAGCCGTCGCGCAGGGCGAGCTGGGTGCGGCGGTCCGAGAGCGAGACGATGTCGAGCGCCGAGTCGGGTTCGAGCCGCGCGAAGTTGCGGCCCGTGAAGGCGATTCCGGCCTGCGAGTCCTCGCGGGCGTAGAGGCGGTCGCCGGCCGTCAGCGGGGTGTTCGGCGTGACCTCGACCCAGCGGTCCTCCTGTCCTTCGGCGTTCAAGCTCCGCAGGAGCCCGACCTCGCCGTCAACGCGTTCGAGGCGCGCGGCCGTGGGCGGCGAAAAGGCTTCGGCCTTCGGCTCGTTCCTCATCCAGAGCGCGGCGGCGCCCATCCCGACGGCGGCCGAAATCAGAGCCACCAGAGTCCAGTGCGGCCAGAGCTTGAAATTGTTGACGCTCACTTTATTGCATCTCCGTTGCAAGCAGATTTATCCCTCTTTAGAAGGGCAAGCACCGTGCCTTTCGGCGTGAGCGTCGGCGGATTGCTTGTCGGTTTCAGATTAAAGACTTAGGGGGACGGCGGGCACCCGGCGGGCGCGGGCGTGCGTGTCGAAAGCGTTCGCGCCAGCCCATATCGTGACACGCGGGCACTATCTCGGGAGGGCTCGGACGGCGCAAAGTTGCATTCGTGTTGCGCCCCGTTTCGAGCCAAAGGAATCGCCCCGCCGGGGCTTGCGGGCCGCGGGCGGGGCAAAAGTTAGAACCACTTCCGACGATGGATTTGAGATGAACTTTAAGGCTCGCGGCTCTTGTTCACCATCCGGTCGAGGCCGCGCTCGGCGTTGGTCTCGCGCGGCATGGTCACGTCGCGGGGCATGGTGTTGCCGCCCGCGGGCGGGCCGGGGTTGCCGACGCCGGGGTTGCTGCCGCGGCCCGGCTGGTTGTAGCCGGAGTTGCCGCCGTTATCCGGCGGGGTGCCGCCGATGTAGCCGGGGTTATAGCGCGGGTTAACTCCGTTGTCATAGTAGGGCCGTCGGTTGCAGCCGCCGCAGCCGCCGACGTAGTAGGACGGGAAGTAGCTGCCGTAGCCGAAGCCGTAGGGCGAGCGCCAGTCGGTGTAGTAGGGGACGAAGGTGTAGCAGCCGGCGGTGACGTTGCGGTACCAGAAGCCGCCCGAGGCGGCCGAGTAGAAGGGGTCGAAGGCGAGGCTGGCGAGCATGGCGCTGCGGTCGCGGCGGCTGAGCCGGTCGTTAACCTTCGCCAGCTCTTTGCCGCGCTCGCGGCTCCAAAGGTCGAGCGCGTCGCGCGTCCGCTTGTCGTACTTGGCGACCTCGGCGGGGCCGGAGCCGACGCGGACCACGCGGCCTCCCTTGACCAGCAGCGCCTCGTCCTCGCCGACGTAGGCGCGGCCCTTCTCGACGGTCAGCTCGGTCATCCCCGTCAGGGCGCTGACGCGGTAGATGCCCGTGCGGATGATGCGGACGCGCGCCTGCGGCGTCGTGACGACGATGGACAGCTCCGCCTCTTCGTAGCCGGTCGCCTCGACGACCGCCGCGCCGCGCGAGAGGCTGAGGCGCAGGTCGTCGAGCGATGAGTCGACGAGCGCGAACTCGGTGTTCTCCCCGGCCCGGAAATAGGAGCCGGGGTTGAGCAGTATCTCGACGCGGCCGTCGGCGCCGGTGCGCACGGTGTCGCCGCTCCTCAGGTCGTCCTTCGTGGTCAGCGTCTCCCACGCCTTGCCCTTCCGGCGCTTGAACTCGACGGCGCCGGTCGTGAAGTTGACGCCGCCCGCGACCGCGGAGATGAGCTTCAGGTCCCTCGACTGCTGCGCGCGGGCCGCGGGCCCTTGGCAGAGCGCGACGAGCGAGAGCGCGAGGAGGCCGAGCACGAGAGCTTTGCCGATGGTTTTCATACTTGTACTTCCTTCCTGAAGGCCGGACGGGAGAGACTTTTTCCTTGACCGGAAGGATAACCCCAAAGAGAAGCCGACGGCAAGGGGGTAATTCAACGCGCCGAGGCGAGCCGGAGGCCGTCACGGGCGTCCTCTTCGGCGCCGCGGACGATTGTCACCGCGTCGCCTTCGATGAGGACGAGCGTGAGGCGCCGGCCCTCGCGCCAAACGCGCTGTTGGGAGGAAGGCTGTTCGGCCTCCGTCGCGCGGCCTTGCTGGAGGGTGTTGTAGGCGCGGTAGAACTCCTGCGCGTCGGCGGGTTTGTCCCAAGTGGTGCGCCAGACGAAGAGCGGGTCGTGACCCTCGCGCTCGAAGACGAAGGAGCGGTCGCCGCCCCAGCCCGCGGCGGCGCGCTTCGCCTCCTCCGCGGGGACGCCCGCGAGCAGCAGGCCGCGCACGCCTATCTCGCCGAGCGGGGTCGAAGCCGCAGGCCGCCAGCCCTCGTCCTCAAACCCTTCCACGTTTAATGAAATCTGGCGCGGCGCCTCGTCGGCGAGATACTTCTCGGGGTGGAGCACCTGCTCGGAGGAGCGCGGCGGGCGGCGGAACACGTCGTCGATGCGGACGGCGGGGCGTTCGCGCCGCATGGCTTCGACGAAGCGCAGGCCGTCGCGATAGCGGAAGATGAAGGTCTCGGTGAGCAGCGGCGGGAAGAGGGCGCCGATGCCCTTGCGGTAAGGCGCGAAGCGGTTGTCCTCGGCGCGCGCTATCTCTTCGAGCGGGAGCTTGGCCCACGCGTCGCCGCCGGCCGCGCGGCGCTCGACGCTCATCGCGTCGCCTTCGATGAGGGCGAAGAGGGCCTCCTCGCGGTCGAAGTCGAAGGGGCGGACGAGCATCATGTCGAGGAGGTCGAAGTGCTGGTCTTGCAGGGCGTGGACGAACTCGTGCGTGAGGAGGCCGGAGTCGCGGCCGCCCTTCGGCCCCTCGGAGACGAGGAGCACCTGCTTGTCGAGCGGCGAGTAGGTGGCGCCGGCCGTGGCCGCCGTGAAGGTGACGGCGAGCGAGGCCAAATCGGTTCCTTCGGGAAGCATCCCGCCCGCGACGGCCAGACGGCTCAGGCCCTTCAGGTCGTCGGTGGCGACCACGTCGGCAATCTCCTTCGTGCGCGTCCCGTACTCCCAGCCCGAAAGCTCGGTCATCCCGACCTCGCCGACCCAGTCCAGCCCGCGCAGCCGCGAGGCCGACTCCATCGCGCGGGCGCGCAACTGCTTCATGCGCGGCGAGAGCGGGCGCGCCGGGAGCGGCGGCAGCGTCCGCTGCGGCGGCGCGTTCTCGGGCGCGCCGGCGGCGAGGGCCGGCGCCTCGACGCGCGTCTTCGACCGCTTCAGGACGAAAAAGGCGACGAGCCCGGCCGCCGCGGCGGCGAGCAGGACGTAGATGACAAGGCTTCTTCCCCCGGTTCGCATGGCAAAGCTTTAGACGCCCGAAACCGCCCGTCCGATGCCGGGCCGGCCCAGACTAAAGTCGGCGCGGGGGACGCCCGCCGGTGTTATACTCCCGGCCAGAGGTTCCAGTATGAGCACCCTTTTTAACACTTCGCCGCTGGTCAAGACCTACACCCTCGAAGAGTTCTGGCAACTGCCGGACCCACCCGACCGCTCGAAGCTCGAACTCATCGCCGGAGTCCTCTACATGACGCCTCCTCCCGAATACACCCACGACGATGCCGTAAGCAGGCTCATCCGCATCCTGACTCTGCATTTGGCAGAGATTGGGGACAAAGGTACGCTCTACGTCCCCCGCGCGGCCATCTGGACGAGCCGAAGGACATACCTTGAGCCTGATTTGTTCTATGTCTCGGCCGAGTTGGAAGCGCGGCTCGACCGGAAGCGCCGCGACACTGCTGACCTCGTCATAGAAGTCATCTCGCCCGGCTCGGCCATGTACGACCGGAACACGAAGGCCGACACCTACGGGGCGCTCGGCGTGCGTGAGTTGTGGCTGATTGACGAGAGCGAGCAGACGGTCGAGGTGCGCCGGCAGACCGGGGGCGGCTTCGACGAGGGTCGAACCTACGCGCTCGGCGAGACGGTCAGCTCGGGCGTCTTCCCCACCCTTCGACTTTCCGTCGAGCAGTTGTTCAACGACTAAGACAACGACAACTTATTTCGCGAAGTAGCCGCGTTTGCCGCGGGCGGTGGCGTCCGGGTGGCGCGGGAGGCGGACCCGGATGGCGCGCCAGGTGCCGTCGCGCTGCTTGTTGGTGGGGCGGTAGGAGAGCGTGTAGACGGTGCCGAGGTCTGCGACGACGCGCTCGTAGGCGCCGGCCAGGTCTTCGAGCCGTTCGACCTCGTAGGAGACGCCGCCGCCGGCCGCGGCCAGTTGCCCGAGGCGCTCGGCCGCGAGGTCGAAGGTCTCGGGCTGGATGTCCTCGGGGCTGAAGGCTTCGTACTCGGTGCTGGTCCAGACGGTGTAGAAGACTCCGTCGAACTCCTGCACGCGCGAGCGCACCTCGTCGAAGGAGAGTTGAGAGCCGACGCCGGTGACGTTGGGCATCGTGCTGTCGAGGCCGTCGCTCATGAGGACGACGGCGCGGCGGCGCTCGCTGCGGGCCTCGCGTTCGAGGTACTGGACGGCGTAGGCGACGGCGTCGTAGAGGCGCGTGTCGCCGTTCGGGCGCGCGAGGCGGTCGAGCGAGGCGTAGAGGGCGCGGCGGTCGGCCGTGAGCGGTGAGACGACGTTCGTCTCGCCCGCGAAGGCGACGACGGCGATGCGGTCCTGCGGGCGCGTGGCGGCGACGAAGCTGCGGGCGGCGGCGCGAATCGTGTCGGTGACCTTGGCGGTCGAGCCGGAGAGGTCGAGCAGCAGGAGGAGGTCGAAGGGCGCGTTGGCCGACTCGAAGTGCTCGATGCGCTGCTCGATGTTGTCCTCGTAGAGACGGAAGTCCGAGATGTTGAGGCCGACGAGCCCGCGCCCGCTCGCGCGGTCTGCGACGCCGACGTTGAGCGACACCAAGTCGCTCTCGACGCGCACCACCTCGTCCTCGTCAACCTCCTGCGGAGTCTCGGCGGGCGCCGGCTGCTGCGTCTTCAGAGAGGGCGCGGGGCCGTTCTCGTAAGCCCCGGCGAGGCGCGGCTGTCGGGGCGCGTCCGTCGCCGTCGTCGTATTGACGCGGGCCGTCTCGGTCTGCGTCTGCGGGAGCGCCGTGAGGCGGATGCGGCCGCGGCCGGAGAAGAGGTTGACGGCCGTCGAGCCCGCGCCCCAGCTCGCGCGGAACTTGCCGCGCACGGTGCGCGCGGCGGCGCCGGCCGACTCGACGCCGTCGTCGAGGTTGACGGAGCCGTTAAGGGACTGCGCCGTGAGGCTCGCGTCCGGCGCGGCGGGAAGGCCGAGCAGCAGGTCGCCCGAGAGGGTCTGCGCGCTGAGCGAGGCGGGCAGCCCCCGCACTTCGAGCGTGCCTTCGGAGGTCGTGACCTTGAGGCGCGCGGAGGCCGGGACGCGGAGCTTTAAATCGACGCGGGGTTGCGCGGGCCGCGCCGCGGCGGCGACCTTGACGGAAAGAGTCTCGCCCGCGCGGCTGATTTGCACGGGCGAGGCGCCGCGCTTCGTGGCGGCGAAGGAGGCGGCGAGCGCGACGTGATTTTCGCCCCACACCTCGACCTCGACGCCGCCGCGCCAGTTCTCGACGGAAACCTCGCCGCCCGCGGGCAGCGCCAAGTCAAGGAAACGCTCCCCGCCGGCCTTTTCCGACTGGCGCGCCGACGCGAAAGGCGCGAGCAGCAGCGCGACGACGAGCAGGAAAGTTTTACGGCGCAGGGCGTCCACGTGGGTTTGATGCCTCCCCGGCGGCAATATGGTTGCCGGCCTATGATATAGGAAAAAGCCGCGGATTTACGCGGACACTCGCTGATTGATAAGTTTCTTATCAGCGCATGTCCGCGTAAATCCGCGGCCGAATTGTCTGTGTGCCCTCTTTATTCCAGCATGTCGAGCATGGAGCCGCCCTGCTGTTGGGGCTGGCGGGCGGCGGCGGGCGGGGCGCCGAGGTCGGAGAGGCGGAGGAGGAGATTGCCGGGGTTGGTGGCGTAGGCGACGGCGTCGTCCTTCGTGATAACGCCCTGGCGGACCATCTGCTCCATCACGCCGTCGAAGGTCTGCATGCCTTCGAGGTCGCCCTGTTCCATCGCGTCAACGAGCGACTTGCCTTCCTGGTCGCCGTGCTCCATGTAGTCGCGCGTGCGGGCCGTGGACTTCAAAATCTCAATGGCGGCGACGCGCCCCTGGCGGTCGGCGCGCGGCAGGAGTCGCTGCGAGACGATGAAGCGGAAGGTCTGCGAGAGGCGGGTTCGGATGGCCTTCTCCTCGTTCTTCGGGAAGACGCCGATGATGCGGTCCACGGTCTTCGAGGCGTCAATCGTGTGCAAAGTGGAAAGTACGAGGTGGCCCGTCTCGGCCGCTTCCAGCGCGACTTCGATGGTCTCGCGGTCGCGCATCTCGCCGACGAGGATGACCTTCGGCGCCTGACGCAAGGCCGCGCGCAGGGCGAGGGCGAAGCTCGGCGTGTCGGAGTGCAATTCGCGCTGGTGGATGGTCGAGTTCTTGTGCGGGTGGAGGAACTCGATTGGGTCTTCGATGGTGACGATGTGGTAAGCCTTCGTCTCGTTGATGAGGTCGATGACGGCGGCCAGCGTCGTTGACTTGCCCGAGCCGGTCGGGCCGGTGACGAGGACGATGCCGTTCTTGATGCCGGCGACTTCCTTGAGGACGGGCGGCAGGTTGAAGTCGCTCCACTGGGGCGGGCGGTTCGGGATGACGCGCATGACGATGGCGTGCGTGCCGCGCTGCATGAAGATGTTGACGCGGAAGCGGGCAAGGCCCGGCGCGCTGAAGGAGAGGTCGGCCGAGCCGCTCTTCTCCAGATTCGACGCGGCGGTCGAGTGATTGCCCATGATGATCTTCGCGAGCCCGGCCGTGTGGTTGGGCAGGAGTTTTTCCAGCCCCGGCACGGGCACGGGCATCAGTTCGCCCATCAGCTCGACCTGCGGCGCGCGGCCCGGCGAGAAAATAAGGTCGCTGACCCGGTCCGAGACGGCCAGCATGCGCTGGAGGACGTTTACGAAGTTGAGCGGCGCGGGAGGCGCGGGGGAAGGCGTCTGCGGTGTCGTCATCAAGTCTGCTCCGGAATTAACGGTTCGGCGGTGAGAAGAAAGCGGGCGGGGTTCGGCGGGGGGCTGACCCACAACTAAGATGACAGAAATGGCGGCGGCTTGGCAAGTGCGACTTCCGCGCCGGGGAAACTTCCGCAACGGCTCGTAACTGAAAAGACACCTCGGGTTCAAACAACCGTGCCCGCTTTGGCGTACATCACAAAGGTGCGAGGCGCGGGGCGGGGCTTTCGGGACCGCGGGCCCGCGGATTTCAAGGGTAAGGAGGCGCTAGGACGCGATGGCAACTTACAGGGACCCGGCGAGGATTTTCGCGCCGCTGGAGATCGTCGAGCGCCTGCTGGAGATTCGCGCGGAGGCGGGCTACTCCCCCGCGATTTTCCTGCGCTCTGCCGACGACCTGGTGGCGTACTTCGACGCCTACGGCTTCGACGTTTACACGTTCACCGACACCGAGGCCGATTTCGACTACGGCAAATACCGCGCGCCGCTCGCGCCCGGCGGCGACCACGCGCACGAGTCGGTGACGGCGCACTGAAAAGAAGCGGGCAGTTAGCAGTAGGCAGTAGGCAGTTAAGAACAGCCTGAAAAATCTTAAGGCGGCCGAGAGTCCAAGCTCCGGCCGCCTTAAGATTTTACTGCCTACTGCTTTTAGAGTGCCTTGATGACGACGAAGGTCACGTCGTCTCCGGCGCCGCGGCCGCCGGTCCAGTCGAAAACGTCGTTGTAGATGTAATCAATCATCTCGCGGGCGCCGCGGTCGCGGCAGGCGAGGACGGTCTTGGCGAGGCGCGAGCGGCCGTACTCCTCGCCCGAGGGGGAGGCCGCCTCGGTAGCGCCGTCGGTGTAGAGGACTAGCGTCTGGCCCGAGTCGATGGGCAGGTAGTGCTCGTAGTAGCGCGTGTCGCGGAACATGCCGAGGGGGAGGCCGCCGTGCTCGATGAAGCGGGCGGCGCCGGAGCGTTCGAGGATGAGGGGCGGGTTGTGGCCGGCGTTGACGAAGGCCAGCGTGCGGTTCGTCCCGTCCAGCATCCCGTAGAAGGCCGTCACGTACTGGTGCGGCTCGACCGTCTCCCACAAGAGGAAGTTGACCTTCGCCATGCCGACGTTCGGCGCGTAGCCGATGCGGATGGCGGCGCGCAGAGAGGCGCGCAGGAAGGCCATCAGGAGCGAGGCCGGGACGCCCTTCCCCGACACGTCGGCGATGACGAGGCCGAGGTGGTCCTCGTAGATTTTGACGAAGTCGTAGTAGTCGCCCGACACCTCCTCGGTCGAGAAGTTGTAGGCGGAGATGTCGAAGCCGATAAGCTCGGGGTCGCGCGGCGGGAGCAGGGAGAGCTGAACCTGCCGGGCGACTTCGAGCTGGGCTTCGAGGCGCTTCTTCTCGACGAGCTGTTCGTGGAGCATCGCCTTCTCGACGATGATGGCGACCTGCGAGGCGAGGAGCTGGAGGACCTGCTTATCGTCCTCGGTGTAGGCGTCGGGCTCGTCGGATTCGAGGTCGAAGACGCCGATGACTTCGTCGTTCGAGATGATGGGCGCGACCATCTCGGAGCGGGTCTGCTTGCGGGCGTTGACGTAGCGTTCGTCCCTCGACACGTCGGGGACGATGGCGGCCTCGCCCGTCTGCGCGACCCAGCCGATGAGCCCCTCGCCGAGCTTCAGGCGAAGCTCCATCAGCTCGCCGATGTCGTAGCCGCGCACGGCCTCGGCGTGGAAGGTGATGTCGGGCGCATCCTCCAAGGTCATCTCGGGGTGGGAGCCGTGGTGGCGGGCGCAGCGGATGATGTAGATGCCGGCCGCGTCGTAAGGCAGCAGCGAGTCGAGCGTGTCCATCACGAGCGCCAGCACCTCTTCCAGATTCAGCGACCGGCTGATCTTCTTCGTGATGTCGAGCAGCAGGCGCAGCTTGTCCGTCACGGTCAAGCCCGCCGAGCGCGCCCCAGCCTTTTTTACGTCCTCGGCCATAAGCGGAAGATTATAGAGTAGACGGTAGCCAGTAGTCAGTAGAGAAAATAACGGGCTACTGACTACTGTTTTCCAGCGCCGCTTCCGTCAGCAGCTCAAGGGCGAGCGCGGGCGTGGGGTGGTGGCGGAAGAAGTCGTTGATGTCGTAAGGGAGCGAGAGGGGGGTGAGGGCGGCGCCGCGGGCGGCGAAGAGTTGGGCGTAGCGGGCGGCGGCGCGGCGGCCGGCGTCGTCGGGGTCGAGGGCGGCGACGACGCGGAGGCGGCCGAGCGGCGCGAGCCATTCTTCCTTGAGGCCGCCCGCGCCGACGAGGCCGACGGCCGGGAAGCCGTGCGCCGCGAGCGTGAGCGTGTCGGTGAAGCCTTCGACGAGGTAGACGACGGCGCCGTCGGGCAGTCCCGAGAGCGCGTCCGCGTTGTAGAGCGCGGGGACGGGGCCGCGCATGTTGTGCCAGCGCGGCTCGACGCCGGGCGCGGTCGTGCGCGCTTGCAGGTAGAGGGCGCGGCCCTCTTTGATGAAGGGAAAGAGCAGGCGGTGGCGGTAGAAAGTTAAGTGTGCGCGCTGGTTGAAGAGGCCGCCGCGTTGGAGAAGCTTGAGGGGAAAGCTGTCGAGCATTCTTTTCATCACCCGGCGGTAGGCGCGGCGGGGGAAGTAGGTGACGCCGGCCTTGCGCGCCGTCTCGAAGTTGATGCCGCGGCGGGCGAGGTAACTTAAGCCCTCGCGCTGGTCCTCCGAGCGGCAGGCTTCGAGGAAGCGCCCGCAGAGTCGGCTCGTCTCGTCGGGGCTTAGCGGCTCGACTTCCTCGGGCGTCTCGGCCGCCTCGGGGTCGGGCGCGGCGCGGGAGGCGAGCGAGGGCCGGCGGCCGGTGATGCCGAGTTCGCGCGCGAGCTGGCCGACGGCGCGGGCGAAGGAGACGCCGTGCATCAGCTCGTAGAAGGTGATGGCGTCGCCGCCCTCGCCGCGCGAGAAGCAGTTGAAGAGTCCCTGCTGAACGTCAATCGAGAGGCTGGGGTGGCCCTTGCCGCTGTGCGCGTGCGAGGGGATGGGGCAGAGCGATTGGAGGCGCGCGCCCGACTGCCGCGCCTCCGGGCAGTAGCGCGTGTAGAAGGCGCGGTAGTCTATGCGCCGCTTGACCTCGTCGCGCAGACGCCGCAGCTTCTCGTCACTCGTCACTTGTCACTCGTCACTTCCGCCCGGCGGCCGGCGAAGGCGCGGCGGCGCTGTTCGCGCGCGGCGTCCTCTTCCGGGTGGCGCTCGCGGTACTCGGCCCAGAGGCGGCAGACCTTCAAGCGGTACTCGACCAGCTCGCGGCTGACGTTGAAGTTGCGCGCGATTTCGATGGAGGACTTGCCGCGGCGCATCAACTGGCGGAGCCCGGCGTAGGGGACGAGGGCGGCGGCGCCGACGGCGTAGGCGGCCTCCTCGTCCGCCTCGTTGTAGTCGCGCGCGACGGTCTTGCCCTGCTTGTTCTGCGCGACGATGGAGAGGCGGTTGGCCTTGTGGCCGAGGAAGACGTGGCAGACCTCCTCCATCAAGGTCGCGTTGTTGCGCGAGCGGCCGTGCTTCGGGTTGAGGATGATGAGGCGCCAGCCGTTAGGCAGGGCGCGCGAGCTGGTCCCGCCCGACCAGTCGTTGACGCCGACGCCGAGCAGGTGCTCGCGCGTCTCCTCGGAGAGCCCCTGAATCTCGTCGAAGTTGACGACCATGAGCTTGGCGAAGTAGGCCAGCTCGAAGGGGTCCAGAGGCTCGTCGTCGCGGCGCAGGCCGGCGAAGTCGCGCAAGCCGAGCGCGCGCACCTCGTACTGCCTGCCCTTGAACGTCGGCGGGAGCCTCTCCGTGTCCACGGCCCGGATTATAACCGCACCGGGCCGTGCTGACATCGTCTAAAACTTACTCGGCCCGGTAACAGACCTCGTTGCCCTTCGAGGAGGTCAGGCACAGGCGGCGGCCGCCCTGCTCCTCGGCGAAGCGGATGGTGTAAGTCTCGGGGTCGAGCTTGCCGGGCTGCTCCTTGTTCATGCTGGCCGCGCAGTTGTTGCGCTGCTGCCACTTGCTCGTCTTCGGCGTCAGGTGCAGGCGCCCGCCCTCGACTCTGTAAGTTCCCGTCACGGGGTTGAAGAGGGTCGTCGTGCAGTTGTACATCGTCGTTTCGAGGTAGCCGTTGTACTCGAAGCGCCCGCCGGGCAGGAAGCGGTATTGCATCGTCGTCCCGCGCCCCGGCCGCGACGCGCCGGTGATGGTGTTCTGGTAACTAATCATTCCCATCTCGGTCGAGCGCCACGAGCCGAGCAGGTCGCCGGCTTCGCCCGCGGGCTGTGACGAAGGCGCGGCGGCGCCCGAGGCGGACTCGTAGACGGCGAGCAGGAGGCGGGCGAAGTCGTCCGACTCGGCCCGCAAACCTTTAAGCACTTCGGGCAGCATCGCGGCGCGCACCTCCCTGCGCTTCTCCTCGGCGATGCCGGCCAGCTTGGCGTTTATCTCGACAATCTCGACGGTGGCGGTAATCTCCTTGCGGTCATTGCCCTGCCACGTCGCCACCAGCGCGCGCTCCAGCTCACGGCGCTGCGCCGCGTCGAATTCGGCCTCGAAAAGCCACTCGAAGAAAGACTCCACTTCCGAGACGGTCGCGCGCGTGAGCGGCGGCTGGCCCTGGACGAGGACGGCGTCACGTTGGAGCGGCGCGGCGACGACTTGAGCCGCGAGCAGGAAGGACAACATTGCGAGCAGGACGAATCTCATCA
Organism: Pyrinomonadaceae bacterium; assembly: GCA_035941045.1. Taxonomy (GTDB): domain Bacteria; phylum Acidobacteriota; class Blastocatellia; order Pyrinomonadales; family Pyrinomonadaceae; genus QHXN01. Next base: position 20,137 of record DASZEK010000061.1, read on the forward strand.
GGCTTCTCAACTCCTTGAAATGTTCGGGACGATGCCCAACTGTTAACGCGGAGTTCGGAGCCCGTAAGGGTCAGAAAGTGTTACACGTAGAGCCGGCCCTCGCGCGGGTAGCGCGGGTGGCGCGCGACGCCGCGGTGATCCGTGTCGCGCCACGAGCGCAGGGCACCGACGGCGGCGATGACGGCGTCGAGGGCGTCGGCCCCGCCGTTGCGCATGATGCGGCGGCGGTCGGTGTCGCCGATGTGGACGTGGAGCGCGAGGCCGTCGAGGATGTGGCGGCGCGTGCGCAGGCGCTTGCGCGTGAGCGGGCCGCCCTCGGGCTGCTTGTAGTTCTGGTGCGGCAGGCCGAGGCGCTTCAAAGTCGAGGCGGGGCAGGCTTCGACGAGTACGCGCCGCGCGGAAGGGAGGCGGCGATACTGGAAAGGAAGAATGGCCGTGTGGCGTCGGCGGCGCAGAGGGGCGAGCACGTCGCGCATGCCGTGGAAGGTCTGGTAAATGATGCGGTAGTGGTAAGGGTCGAAAGGCGCCTTCTCTTCAATGTCGGTCAGCCGGCGGATGTGCTTCACGTCGCGCAACTCCTTCGACCGCCTCACGCACTCCAGCCCCGCCCCGTAACCGTCCTCGCCCCACTCGCCCAAAAAATCGAACTGGCTCGCCCAGCACTCACCCAAAATCTCAACGGGGAGCCCGAACGGGAAGTCCAAAGACCACAAGGCCGCCTCCGACCCCGCAATCAACTCCACCAGAAACCCCAGCGCCCCGCGCCTCTCCGCCGTCCCGCACAAGTCCTCTAACCGCGCCAGCGTCGTCAACTTATACGGACTCTCCCCCGCCCCGCGCCCGTTCCTCTCCACCCGAGCCAGCCAAGTATTCCGCCCCGCCAAACGCGCCCCGCTGAAGTCAACGCCGTAGACCGCCTTGAACTGCAAAACTTCCCCCGTGCTCGTCCGTCTGAAATTAAGAGGCGGGGCGGCCCTATGTCAGCGGTCCGCCCCGCGTGCCGGTTTAAACTTGCGCGCCCTCACACTGGTGCTGCCCCATCTCGGCCTCCATGCGCCGCCTGACCTCTTCGGGCGAGGGGTCTTCGATGTGCGTGGCGACGTACCAGTGGTGGCCGAAGGGGTCTTCGACGCTGCCCGAGCGGTCGCCGTAGAACTGGTCCTTGACGGGCTGCGTCACCTTCGCCCCGGCGGCGACGGCGCGTTCGACGCGCGCGTCCACGTCCTCGTCGTAAATGTAGAAGTGGGCCCCGACCCCGCCGAGGGTCTGCGGGCTTTTGAAGCCCATTTCGGGGAACTCGTCGGCCAGCAGGACGATGGAGTCGCCTATCCTCAACTCCGCGTGGCCTATCTTCCCGCCCGGCGCCTCCATGCGCATCAACTCGGCTGCCCCGAACGCCTCCTTGTAAAACTCGATGGCCCGCGCCGCGTCCCGAACGCACAGGTACGGCGTCACGTTGTGATAACCCTCGCGGATGTAGTTCGTCTTCCCTGACATGCTTCTTTCTCCTTTACAGGTTCACATCTGATCGGGAGTTTCAGACAGCCGCCAGACTCCGAAACACCATCTGGCCCAGAGCGAGGTGAATTTTTACGGCTTTAAGAGGCTAAAGACGGAGGGCGCTTGAACCCGTCTGAGGTCAAGCGCCCTGCGCAGAGTTTCGGTCTGTAAACCTCCGCGTTGCTTTACTTGCGGCCCTTGCGCCCGCGGGCGTCGGTGCCGGGGTGCGAGAACTGTGCGTAGGCGACGCGGAAGAGTTCTGAGAGCGCCTTGGCCGTCTCGGGGTTGAGGTTGCGGTCGGCGCGGAGGTGGGCCTCGACGATGTCGGGCGTGGCCTCGTGCGGGAAGTAGACGACGGGCGAGTCCTCGGCGCCGTCGGCGCTGCCCGCGCCCATGACGCGCTCCATCGGCATCTGGAGCCAGCCCGTCAGGCGCGCGATGTTGTCGGCGTCGGGCTTGCCCGTGCCGTTCTCGATGCGCGAGAGCGTCGAGGCCGAGACCCCGGTCTCGTCGGCCACGTCGCGCAGGCTCAGGCCCATTTCCTCGCGTTTGCGGCGTATGCTACGCCCTAATTCCGCCGTATTTACAAGACTTTTCGACTGTTCTGCCATTTCTTCGGCCTCCTGACTACGGGCTCGCGGGTGACTCGCGCACGGACCCCGGCGCCCCTTTCCAGGCCAGAACATAGCACAAGAAAATTTCGGATGCAACACTTTGTTTTATGCTTGCAACAACCGGGAACCCGTGGTACACTGTTTCACGTATGAAACAGCACGGGCAGCAAACATGCGGTCCGGGGCTGGCAGGCAAGGAGAAAAAGGACTTGAGCGACGCTATCTGGGAGACATTCGACAGCCTGTTCAAGACGGTCTACCGGCAGGGCCGGCTGGTCGAAGAACTGGAAGGCCGTGTAATCGAGCTTGAGCGCCGCTTGCAGGAGCGCGCCGGGCTGAACTCGATTCAGCCGTCGGCGCGTCCCCCCGAGCACGCCGACGCCGAGTTGCCGGCCGAGCGCGCGGCTTAAGCCCCTTAGTTTTCAGCAGTTTGGCGGAGGTATTAGCGATGGCAGCCGTTCTCGACAAGAAATCTTTGATGCGCGACAAGCGCGCGCAGGGCATTGCCGCGATGGGTCTGGTGAACCGCGAGGGCGACCGCTTCCGCGTCACGACGCCGACGCTGCGGGGCAAGCGCGCCAGCTACGAAGTCTGGCGCGACGACGCGGGCAAGGTCCGCTGCTCCTGCCTTGAGTTCGAAGAGCACTCGGTCGAGGAGCAGGGCTACCGCTGCGAGCACATCCTGGCCGTCAAGCACGCGCTTTTGAACAAGAACACGGAGGCCGCGACTAAACAGCAGCCGGCCGTGAAGACGCCGGCCCCGCAGGCGCAGGGCTCGACCGAGAGCGTTGCGGCGGAGACGCCCAACACCGAACCGAAACACGAATCCGAGAAGCACGACGAGGCTGCCGCGGCGACCGTTAAGGCCCCGCGCAAAACGCCGCGCTTCGTACGGGAGCAGAACGAGCAGCCGGAAGTCTCTCTTGAAGAGACCTCCAACCGTTCGCTCGCGGAACACATAAGCGAAGAGGAGCAAGAGATGACGAAGAAGCAAGCAACCGCCAACGTCCAGAGGGCCGACGAGCAGGACTTCATCACGGCCGAGGAGTACGAAGCGCACGAGGAGCAGGCGCCGGCCGCGCAGGTCGTCCCCCTCTCCTTCACCAACACGCTGCGCACGCTCAAGCAGCCCATCGACCCGAAGCTCATCAAGACGCGCGAGGGCTGGACCGACCGCCAGGGCAACAAGCACATGGTCGAGTACGTCGAGTGGCACGCCGTCGCCGACATCCTCGACCGCGTCGCCCCGACCTGGTCGCACTCGGTGCGCGGCATCGTCCAGATCGGCGACATGGTGGCCGTCACCGCCGCCATCACCGTTGACGGCGTCACCCGCGAGGGCGTCGGCACCGGCAATTCGGACAACGAGACGGGCATCAAGAAGGCCGAGCACGACGCCCTGAAGCGCGCCGCCATCAAGTTCGGCATCGCCCGCGAGCTCTACCAGCGCGAGTCCGAAGTCATCGAGCGCGACGGCTCCGGCCCGCAGCCCGGCGACTTCCCGCGCGACCCGCTCGCCAAGTCGATGGCCGACCTCGTCACGCCGAAGCAGCTCGGCATGATTCGCGCGCTCGCCCGCGAGGCCGGCGTGGACCACGACGAGGAGTGCCAGAACGTGATGCGCGTCCGCACCGAGGAGCTTTCCAAGCGCGCCGCCTCCACGTTCATCGACCACCTCAAGAAGCTCCAGTCGGAGCAGACCTTCGAGGTGCGCCGCGCGAGCTAACGCCTGTGACGGTGATGCAGTAGTCGGCGGGCGGCCCGCCTCTAATGAGAGGTCGCCCGCCGCGATTGTGCAAGGGGGTTCAAAGAGATGACTACGGAAGAGATGATTCAGGAGATGGAGCCGCTCAGGCTTGAGCTTGAGTACGCCGACGAGCCCCGCGAGGCCGCCGCGCCGGTCGCGGACGAGCCCCTGTTCGGCGGCCCCGTCACGGAGGAGACGGCCGAGCAGCGCTCGAAGAAGGAGCAGATTCTTTCGCTCTACGAGCGCGGCACGACCGACATCGCCGAGATCGTCCGCAAGGTCAAGGCGCGGCCTTCTTACGTCGCGCAGGTCTTGCAGACGGCCGGCCACCTCGAAGGCTACTTCGACCTTTACACGACCACGGGGCGCGAGCAGAACGTCTACACGCGCTACTTCCGCAACGTGCTGGCGTTCCGCACGCCCGAGGCCGCGCGCGAGTCGGTCGCGCGCATCGACCGCCTCTACAACTACTTCGAGCGCCTCGGCGACCGCGCCGGCCAGCACCAGGCGATGGTGTTGGCGCTCACGGGCAAGAACCGCGCGCGCTGGAGCGGCAAGTCCGAGGAGGCGCAGATTTTCAGCGAATGGCTGGCCGCGCACTAAAGGCGTTCCCGGCCCCCCGACACCTTTTTGAGTGAATGGCCCGCCTTTTAAGGGCCGAGCAAATTTAAGAAGGAACCAAAAGTTTCTCCCTCGCATTTCCTTTCCGAACGAGCAAGGGTGGGTTGAAAGGTGAGTTTTCGACTGGGTCGGGGACTCACCTTTCTATTTAGCTCTGTCCTACGAAGACGCTCTAAAAGTCTTAAGCAAACCTCGCCGCAAGTCTTACCTCGTAGTACGTCCGAAATCCGAAGGAGAAGACGAGATGAAGGAACACGAGATGCCCCCGAGCGGGACTTTCTGCTGGAACGAGTTGACGACGAGGGACGCCGCGTCGGCGAAGAAGTTTTACACGCAGCTTTTGGGCTGGCAGCTCAAGGAGTCTGAGGCGGCGCCCGGCATGGGCTACAGCGAGATCGTCGCCGGGGGCGAGCACATCGGCGGCATCTTCCAGATGGGCGCCGAGTTCGGCGAAGCGCCCTCGCACTGGATGGCCTACGTCGCCGTGGACGACGTAGACGCCAAGGCCACGCAGGTCGCCGAACTCGGCGGCAAGGTCTGTGTCCCGCCGACCGACATCCCCAACGTCGGCCGCTTCTGCGTCATCAACGACCCGACCGGCGCCGCGCTCTCGCTCATCACGCTCAAGGGCGGTCACTCCTGAAAAGAAGGGTGACGGGTGCCGGAGAAGAGTTAGTTTCCCCGGCACCCGACACCTGACACCCGTCACCCCCTTTTGCCTTCCCGGCGCGGCGCCCGCATAATTCCTACATGCCTGCGAAGAACGAAGACCTGCACGGGAACGTGCCCGACAAGTCGGACGTGGCGCTGCTGCTCATCGACGTTATCAACGACCTTGAGTTCGAGAGCGGCGAAGACCTTCTGCGTTACGCGCTGCCGATGGCTGACCGGCTGTCGGAACTCAAGAAGAAGGCGAAGGCGGCCGGCATCCCCGTCGTCTACGTCAACGACAACTTCGGCAAGTGGCAGTCGGACTTCAAGAAGATTCTCGACCATTGTTTGAATGACGACGTGCGGGGCCGGCCCGTCGTCGAGAAGCTGCGCCCCGAGGAGGACGACTACTTCGTCCTCAAGCCCAAGCACTCCGGCTTCTTCTCCACCACGCTCGACATCCTGCTCGACTACCTCGGCGTCAAGACGCTCATCCTGACGGGCCTCACCGGCGACATCTGCGTGCTCTTCACCGCCCACGACGCCTACATGCGCGACTTCAACCTCGTCATCCCCTCGGACTGCGTCGCCTCAAGCGACTCCGAGGAGAACAAGTACACGCTCGAAAAGATGGCCCGCCTCATGGACGCCGACACGCGCCCCTCGACCGAGCTGGACCTCGGAGCCTTAAAGAAGGCCCAGGCGCGCGAGCCCGCACCCAACCCCGAGCCGCAGGTCCAACGCTTCGCCGACGAGAAGAAGTAAAGCCCGCGTCGGAAAGCACGAAGGGCCGCCTTAACTTAATAAGGCGGCCCTTACGCGTCGGGTTTGTCTTCCCTTCCTTAATCCTCGAACGAGCGCGACGCCGGGTTGCGGCCCTTGCTGGCCGTGGCGGCGAGGTCGCGGGCGCGGGGGAGGGATTCGATGCCCTTGACGACCTGCGGGTCGTCGAGGACGAGCACCTGCTGCGCCTTGACCGAGCCGTAGGCGGCCGTGGCGAGGTCGTAGCGGAGCTGGCGCGCTATGAACTCGCGCTGGCGGTCGAGCTGCTGCGGCGTAATCTTGTAGACCTCGGCGTTCTGCGCGACGTAGTCCTTGAAGGCCGCGTAGAGGCGGTCGTCAACGGCCATGTCGGTCGCCGCGAGGTTGTGCTCGAAGTCGGGCATCCCGGCGACCTTGTAGTCGTTGAAGCCGTTGACGCGGCCGTAGACCAACTCGCGGACGAAGCCGAAGACGGGGTCGAGCATGCGAATCTGCGGCGCCGTCATCGTGCGGGTCTTGACGGCCTCGTCGGGCGCGATGCCGCCGCCCCCGTAGATGGGGCGGCCGGTGTCGGTCTTCGACTCGGAGCCCTTCGGCGGCTCGGGCTGCTTCGCCTCGTCCTGCGTGCCGTTGACGCGGCCGTAGAGGTAGTCGTAGAAGCTCGTGTTCGAGTAGTCGCGCTGGATGAGCCGGCCCGAGGGCGTGTAGTACTTCGACGTGGTCAGCGTCAGCGCCGTGCCGTAGTCGAGCGGCATGATGCTCTGGACGAGCCCCTTGCCGAACGAAGTCTCGCCGATGATGAGCGCGCGGTCGTGGTCCTGAAGCGCGCCGGCCACGATCTCGGAGGCCGAGGCCGTGCCGCGGTTGACGAGGATGACGAGCGGCGTCTGGTCGGGGCTGCGGTTCTCGGACTTGTACTGGCGCTCCTCGCCGCGCGTGCCGCGCCCCTTCTGCGAGAGGATGGTCTGGCCGCTGTGGAGGAACCGCTCGGCGACGCGCACGGCCTGGTCGAGAATGCCGCCGCCGTTGTTGCGCAGGTCAACGACGAGGCCGGTCATACCGCGGGCGCGCAGGCGGTCGAGGGCCTCGGAGAACTCGTCGGCCGTCGTGTAGTTGAAGCCGCGCTGCATGTCGATGTAGCCGACGCCGGGCTTGATGAAGTAGTAGTCGGGGACGGTCGGCTGCGGGACGGCGTCGCGCGTAATCTCGGCCGTCTCCCGCTTGCCGTCCGAGCCGCGCTCGACCGTGACGCGGACGATTGTCCCGCGCGGGCCGCGCAGGCGGTCGCGGACCTCGCCCGACGCCTTGCCCTTCACGCTCTGGCCGTCAACCTCGACGATGCGGTCGCCGAAGCGGAGGCCCGCCTTGTAGGCCGGCGTGCCGTCGAAGGTGGCGAGGATGTAGGTGTCCGTCGTCTCGCCGACCCTGCGGTCGCCGATGGTGGCGCCGATGCCGTAGTACTCGCTGCGCCAGTCGGCGCGCTGCTCCTCGAACTCCTTGGCGTCGTAAAAGTTCGAGTGCGGGTCGAGGGTGCGGAGCATGCCGATGATTGAGGACTTGAAGACGCCGTTGTAGTCGAGTTTGTTGCCGTCGACGTAGTTGTCCTGGATGACGGTCAGGGCCTCGGCCACGTCGGCCTCGACGCCGTCGGTGGCGGAGAGGCGCGGGCGGCGCGGGCGCGCGGTGTCCGTGGGGACCGCCTCGGTGGTGCGCGGGTCGCCGCGGCGGGCGGAGGGCGGCTGCTGATTGCCCTGCTGCGCGACGACGAAGGCCGGCAGCAGGCTGGCGAGTAAGAGCAGCGTCGCGAGCGGAGTAAAGATTCTCTTGTTCACGGAGACTTAAAACCTCTGTTGGAGCACTCGGAGCCTCGGCAGGGCACGCCGCCCTGCGCAGGTGCTTGCCGCCCCGGTCCGGAGACGCGGCGGGTCGGTGTAGTTTAATTGATGACGGTGGCCCCGGCAAGGTTGCGCGCGGAAAGCCGGGAGGCGGCAAAGGGGCCGCTTGCGCCGCGGCCGGGGCGGGCCATAGAATGACGTGTAAGCAGTTCGCCGAGCACAAATTGTCAGCCGGAGTGTCGGGCGTCGGGCGCCCTCGGGGGCCGCGGTCCCGCCCGGCGCCGCGAGGAGGTTGGAGCGAAAGCCTATGAGTACCCCGAACGACCCGAGAGACCCGAGAGACCCGGAAGTCCTCGAACCCGTAGACGACCTGATGCTGATCGAGGGCGAAGACCCGCACCAGCAGGAGCGCGTCGGCTCCAGCGTGCGCGACATCGCCTCGCGCATCCCCGAGTCGCTCTCGTCCATCGGCCGCGACATCAGCCGCACCATCGAGCGGGCGCTGGCCGCCAAGGACGACTACGTCGTCGCCGTCAAGGTCTCGCACGACGCGCAGGAGCGGCTGGAACAGCTCGTCCAGGCCGGAGTCTTCCGCAGCCGCGCCGACGCCGCCGCCTTCCTCATCGACGAGGGCATCAAGGCGCAGTCCGAACTCTTCGGCCGCGTCGAGCAGAAGCTCTCCGAGATAGAGCGCCTGCGCGCCGAGCTGCGCGGGATGATTAGCAAACCGGAATAGGGTGTCGGGTGTCGGGCGCCGGGGAAGACCTCCGCTTTAACCGACGCCCGACGCCCGAGGCCCGACACCTTTCCCGGAGGGAGACTTTGTCGTCAACGCCCACGCTTCCTGTCGTCCCCGTCGAACAGTTCACGCTTGAGAACGGCCTGCGCGTGGTGCTCAGCGAGGACCACGCCGTCCCGGTCGTCTCCGTGGCCGTCTACTACGACGTGGGCTCGCGCAACGAGCGCGAGGGCCGCACGGGCTTCGCCCACCTCTTCGAGCACATGATGTTTCAGGGCTCGGAGAACGTCCCCAAGGCCGGCCACTTCCAACACATCTTCAACAGCGGCGGGACGATGAACGGGACGACCAACACCGAGCGCACCAACTACTTCGAGACGCTGCCGGCCAGCCAGCTCCCGCTCGCCCTCTGGCTCGAATCCGACCGCATGCGCTCGCTCAAGGTGACGCAGGAGAACCTCGACAACCAGCGCGAGGCCGTCAAGGAGGAGAAGCGGCTGACCTACGACAACCGCCCCTACTCGAACGCCTTCCTCCGCCTGAACGAGCTGATTTATAAGAACCCGGCCAACGCCCATTCGACCATCGGCTCGATGGAAGACCTCGACGCCGCGACCATCGAAGACGTGCGCGAGTTCTTCCGCATCTACTACGCGCCGAACAACGCCGTCCTCACCGTCTGCGGCGACTTCGACCCCGAGGAGGCCCGCGCGCTCGTCGAGAAATACTTCGGCACCATCCCGAGCCAGCCGCGCCCCGCCCCGCCTGACGTGTCGGAGCCCGACGAGGTCGCCGCCGCCTACGAGCTTTACCGCGACCCCTTCGCCCAACTCAACGCCCTCATGCTCGGCTGGAAGGCCCCGGCGCGCAGGGCCGACGGCTACTACGCCCTCTCGCTCGCCGCCGACCTCCTGCTCGACGGCGACAGCTCGCGCCTCTACCAGCGGCTCGTCAAGGAGGAGGAGTCGGTCGTCGGCATTCAGGGCGGCGTCGCCGAGCGGCGCGGCCCCTCGTCGCTCTACATCTTCGCCATCCCGAAGCCCGGCCACACGACCGACGAGATACGCGCCACCATCCGCGAGGAGGTCGAGCGCCTCGCCGCCGACGGCCCGACGCCCGAGGAGATGGAGAAGCTTCGGAACACCTTGCTCAACGACTCGGTCCGCAGCCGCCAGTCGTCGCTCTACCGCGCCCAGCGCCTCGCCGAGTACGCGCTCTACGACGGCGACCCCGCGCTGCTCAACACCGAGCTTGAGCGATACCTCGCCGTCACGCCCGAAGAGATTAGTGAGGCCGTCGGCCGCTACCTGCTCACCGACAACCACGCGCTGATGGAGGTCGTCCCGGCGCAGGCCGCCGAGGCCGAAGAGGAGACGGCGGCCCCCGCCGCCCCCGAGCCGCCCGGCGCCGACGAAGAGCCCGGCGCCCCTCCCCCGCAGGTGACGCCCCCGCCCGCCCCCGAGCCGCCCCCCGTCGGCGCCGACACGACCCCGGCCGGCGAAGCACCGCCTCATGCCGGCGAGGTCGCACCCGAGTAAAAAATCTGCCGTGAGTTGTCAGCAGGCGCTCACGCTGACGACTATAGAACCTGTGAAACCCATGTCCCAGACCGAAGACTTCCGGCGACAGCCGCCCGCGCCGCTCCCGCCGCGCCAGCTCAACCTGCCGCGCGCCGAAGAGGCGACGCTCGCGAACGGCCTCCGCGTCGTCGTCGTCGAGCAGGACCGCTTGCCGCTCGTCAGCTTCCGCCTTGCCTTCCGCACCGGCGATGCCTTCGACCCGCCCGAGCTTCCGGGCCTGACCGACATCATGGCAGACCTGCTGCCCGAGGGCACCGAGACGCGCACCAGCCGCGAGATAGCCGAGGAGGTCGCGCGCTACGGCGCCACCTTGAACGCCGGGGCCACCTCCGACCACACGACCGTCGCCGCCTCGGCCCTCGCCGCCTACTCCGACCAGATACTCGACCTCTTCGCCGACATCTCGCTCCGACCCTCCTTCCCCGAGCACGAGCTTGAAATCGCCAAGGCCAACGCCCAGCAGAACCTCATCGCGCAGCGCGCGCAGCCCTCGTTCCTCGCCTCCGAGGCCGTCGCCCACGTCCTCTTCGGCGAGCACCCCTACTCGGTCGTCTCGCCCACGCCCGAGTCCATCGACGCCCTGACGCGCGGGGGCATGCTCGAACACCACCGCTCGAAGTTCGTCCCCTCGAACGCCGTCCTCGTCGTCGTCGGCGACGTGAAGCGCGGCGAGATTCTGAAGCGGCTCGAAGACCTCTTCGGCGGCTGGCAGGGCGAGCCCGTCCCCGCGGCCGACTTCCCCGCCCCGCCCGCGCTCCAAGGGCGGACCGCCTACATCGTCAACCGCGCCGGCTCGGCCCAGTCGAACATCGTCGTCGCCAACGCCGGCATCCGCCGCACCGACCCCGACTACTTCGCCGTCCTCCTCCTGCACACCATCCTCGGCGGCACGGCCTCGGCCCGCCTCTTCATGAATCTGCGCGAGGAGAAGGGCTACACCTACGGCGCCTACACGCAGCTTGACGCGCGCCGCTACGCCGGCAGCTTCCGCTCCACGACCGAGGTCCGCACGCCCGTCACGGGCGCCTCGCTCAAGGAGATTTTCTACGAGCTGGAGCGCGTCCGCTCCGAGGACGTGTCCGACAAGGAGCTGACCGACGCCAAGAGCTACCTGACCGGCACCTTCCCCATCCGGCTTGAGACGCAAGAAGGGTTGGTTGACCAGCTCGTGCAGATACGGATGCACGACCTGCCCGACGACTACCTCGACACCTACCGCGACCGCATCCAGAGCATCACGCGCGAGGACGTGCGCCGCGTGGCGCAGGCTTACGTGACGCCCGACCGCGCCGCCGTCGTCGTCGTCGGCGACGCCGAAGAGATACGCGAACAGGTCGCGCCCTACGCCGACCGCCTCGAAGACTTCGGCGGCCGGACGGCCCGCGGCGCCGGACAGTGACGGCAGAACTTCATTTAAAGACAGGGGGGAATATTACAGACATGAATCTTGTGGGAACCTGGAACCTCGAAGTGGCGACGCCCTTCGGCAAGCACCCGGCCACGCTCGTCTTCGAGGCCGCCGGCGGCGCCCTCAACGCGCACATCGACTCGCGGCTCGGCACCGCCCCGCTCAACAACCTCTCCGTCACCCACGACGGCTTCGACGCGACCGTCCAGATGGAGTTCCAAGGCAAGCCCTACGACGCCACCATCAACGGCCGGATTGACGGCAACGACATCGCCGGCGCCATCAAAGTCAAACTCCCCATCGCCCCCCCGCTCAAATACACCGGCACCCGCGCCGCCTGAGTTACAGCGGACCAGTTTTTTTAACACGGAGGGCACGGAGAAAGGCATAAGCTTTTCTCCGTGCCCTCCGTGCCCTCCGTGTTAGAACCTCTCGTCTCGTCTATTCAGTCCGCGAAGGCGACCGAAAGCTCGCGCAGCGTCGCGGAGTCGGAGGCGTCCTTGCCGATTGACTCGTCGCGGTTGACGTGGCGGTAGAGGATGTCGCGCTGCTGCGGGCGGAAGCCGGCGGCGCGGATGAGGTGCCTGAGCGTCTTCTCGTCGGCCGTGTTGTGCGCGCCCGCGGCCGAGACGACGTTCTCCTCGATCATGATGGAGCCCATGTCGTCGGCCCCGAAGCGCAAGGCCACCTGCCCGAGCCGCAAGCCTTGCGTCAGCCACGAGGACTGGATGTGCTCGACGTTGTCGAGGAAGAGGCGCGAGACGGCGAGCATCTTCAGGTAATCGACGCCCGTCGGCTCCTCCGTGATGCGGCGCCCCAGGGCCGTGTTCTCGCGCTGGAAGGTCCACGGGATGAAGGCCGTGAAGCCCCCGGTCTCGTCCTGCAAGTCGCGGATGCGCCGCAGGTGCCGGACGCGGTGAACGTCCGAGTCGCCGATGCCGAACATCATCGTCGCCGTCGAGCGCAGGCCCACGCTGTGCGTCGCGCGCATCACCTCAAGCCACTCGTCGGTCGTGCACTTAGTCGAGACGCGCTTCCTGACCTCGTCGTCTAGAATCTCGCCGCCGCCGCCCGGCATCGAGTAGAGCCCGGCCGCCTTCAGGCGCCTCATTATCTCCTCGTAGGGGAGGCCGGAGATGAGGTGGATGTTGTGAATCTCGGGCGGCGAGAAGCAGTGGAGCTGGAAGTCGGGGTAGCGCGCGTGCAGCTCGCGCAGAAGGTTCTCGTACCACTCGATTCCGAAGTCCGGGTGCAGGCCGCCCTGCATGAGCACGCCGGTGCCGCCCAGCGCGATGGTCTCGTCAATCTTCTCGCAAATCTGTTCGAGCGTCGTGACGTAGGTGTCGGGCTTGCCCGGCCGGCGGTAGAAGGCGCAGAAGGTGCAGACGACGTTGCAGACGTTCGTGTAGTTGACGTTGCGGTCGATGATGTAGGTGACGACGCCCGAAGGGTGCTTGCGGCGCCGCACCTCGTCGGCGGCCACGCCGAGGCGCGCGATGTCGTCCGACGCGAGCAGCACCGCGCACTCCTCCTCCGTCATGCGCCCGCCCGCCAGCACCCGGTCCAGAATCGGTTGAATGTCAGTCGTGTTCATTATCGCAACTTTCCAAACCCTGAATCTCGAATCGGCATTTTGCGATCGGCCCGGCCGCAAACAGCCGTGCTTTTAACTCCGCAGGCTTGCCGCGCATCATTTATGCAGCGCCCGTGCCAAGAAACTTGAGGGGCCGGGCCGCGGGCGTCAGGCCGTGCCTGTGCGCGAGGCGGAAGTAGAGTTCCAGTCCGGCGCGCATCTCCTCATCCATCTCGAAGCAGATGTTGTCGCGCAGGTACGAGACGAGGTCTTCGCGCGGCAGCCCGAGGTCGGCCGCGTAAACGTCGGCTATCTCCCCGGCGCGGCTCAGGCCCTCGTCGCGCGCGCCCGCGAAGTCAACCGCCCCGATTGCCCGCGCCGAGCCCTCGTGCGCCATCCACATCGCGAAGACGAAGCCGAGGCCCGTGTGCTCGCGCCACAGCGCCGCCATGTCGTAGACGCGCAGGCCGCGCCGCTCGAACGTCATCGCCGGGTCGCCTATCATGAGCGCCGCGTCGTGCTCGTCGAGCATCCTTTCGAGGTCGGGCTCGAACGGCGAGAGGCGCGGCACGCGGCCCAGGAACTCGCGGTAGATTATCTCAAGCAGCGCGGCCGAAGTCCTCGAAGTCGTGTCGAGCGCCACCGACCGCACGTCTTCGAGCGCCGCCCCCCGCGTGACGAGGACGACGCTGCGCACCCGCTCACGCGCCCCGACGCAGACGCCCGGCACGACCGCCATCTCCGGCACGCGCTGGTACTCGACGACGGGCACGAGCGCCGCCTCGACCAGGCCCCGCGCCAGAAGGTCCGCGCACCGCCAAGGCGCCGTGTCCGTCAAAAGCCTGACCTGCCCGCGCCGCCCGCCGCGCGCGAAGCTCCAGATGAGCGGCGCCGTGTTCAAATAGCTCGACGCCGCCACGCGCGGCGCCCCCGAGTCTGTGCCGAAATCTTCCGCCACTCTTCCCTCTCTCGCCTTCCCGCCTTCGATGCTATCTCACACGCCCGCGCCCCGCAAGAAGCCCGCCCCACTTCGTTGACAGCATCCGCCGCCGCCGCTACCATGCGGCCTTCATGGCTATTTACGACATCACCGTCGCGGTCGCGCCCGGCCGGACGCCCGTCTACCCCGGCGACCCCGGCGTCGAAGTCATCCAGTGGGCCGCCATCTCGCGCGGCGACTCGGCCAACGTCACCTCGCTCAACTTCGGCGCCCACACCGGCACGCACATCGACGCGCCCGCACACTTCATCGAAGGCGCCCCCGGCATGCCTTCACTCCCGCTCGACGCGCTGGTGGGCGAAGCCCTCGTCGTCGAAGTGCCGGACACGGCCCTCTCGGTCGAAGAGGAACATCTGAACGAAGTCGAAGAGGGCGCCGCGCGCGTGCTCTTCAAGACGCGCAACTCGGCCTTCTGGGAAGACCCGCGCGGACGCTTCCGCGAAGACTTCACCTACATCTCTCCGGCCGCCGCCCGCGCCCTCGCACGGCGCGGCGTGCGCCTCGTCGGCTTCGACTACCTCTCGGTCGAAAAGTTCGGCTCCGAGGATTTCGCCACCCACCTCGCGCTGCTCTCCGAAGGCGTCGTCATCGTCGAGGGCCTCGACCTGCGCGGCGTCGCGCCCGGCCGCTACGAGCTAATCTGCCTGCCTCTCAAAATCGAAGCCGGCACCGGCGACGGCGCCCCCGCCCGCGCCCTCCTCCGCACTTTAAAGTAAGGAGATTCCCCCTTGATTGAGAAGGTCAACATTTCCGACAAGCTCGCCCGCTTCGCCGAACATTGGAGCCCCAAGATAGTCGGAGAAGTGAACGATTCCTACGTCAAACTCGTAAAGTTCCAAGGCGAGTTCGTATGGCACAAGCACGACGACGAGGACGAGATGTTCCTCGTCGTCAAAGGTGCCATCCGCATCATGCTCCGCGACGGCGAGGTCCGTCTCGGCGAGGGCGAGTTCGCCGTCGTCCCCCGAGGCGTCGAGCACATGCCCGTCGCCGAAGAGGAGGCGCACGTCCTCCTCTTCGAGCCCAGGACGGTGCTCAACACCGGCGACGCCGTGGACGCGAGGACGCTCCGCGAGCTTGAGCGCATCTAGAAGGTCGAGCGATGACAACCAACGACAAAGAACCGAACGCCGCACCGGCGCGGCCCGCCGCGGACGTGAACTCGCCCGGCTACCGCAGCCGCGTCTTCCAAATCGTGCGCCGCATCCCCTCGGGCCGCGTCATGACCTACGGGCAGCTCGCCGAAATCCTCGGCGAAGGCTACACCGCGCGCACCGTCGGCTTCGTCATGCACACGGCCGGCGACGAAGACCCCTGGCACCGCGTCATCAACTCGCAGGGCGGCTGCTCGACGGGCCGCGTCATCCTCCCGCCCGACAAGCAGCAGCGGATGCTCGAAGCCGAGGGCGTCCACTTCGACGCGCGCGGCCGCTGCGACCTCGGCAAGTACCGCTGGACGCCCGAGGAGTACGCCGACGGCGCCGACGAAGATTCCACACAGCCGAGCCTCTTCGGCGACTGAACGACCCCTCGCGCCCTTCCCCAACAGGAGCCGCACATGAGCAACGAGCTGCAACCGCGCGTCCCCTACGCCATCAGCGAGCCGCGCTTCTCCGTCTCGCCGCAGATGGTGACGACGGCGTTCGAGCTGCCCGGCTACCGCATCCGCCAGAACCTCGGGGTGGTGCGCGGCATCATCGTCCGCTCGCGCAACCTCTTCGTCAACATCGGCGCCGTCTTCAACTCGATGGTCGGCGGCAACATCACCGCCTGGACCAACCTCTGCGAAGACACGCGCCGCGACGCCTTCGACATCATGATTCAGCACGCCACCGAACTCGGCGCCAACGCCATCATCGGCGCCCGCTACGACGCCACCGAAGTCGCCAGCGGCGCGACCGAAGTCCTCGCCTACGGCACGGCCGTCGTCGTCGAGCCGCTCGAAGGCACGGGGATTTACGACTCGTGAGCGCGGCCGAACTGACCGGCGACGAGATGGGGCGGCTGCGTCAGGCGCTGGAAGCCGTGCCCTACGCCCGGCTGCTCGGCATCGAGCTGGTTTCGGCCGCCCGCGGCGAGGCCACGCTCGCCTTCGAGACGCGCGAAGAATTGAAGCGCATGGGCGGCATCATGCACGGCGGCGCCATCACCTCGCTCCTCGACAGCGCCGCCGCCTTCGCCGTCCTCACCCTCGAAGGCGCCTCCGACCGCACCGTCACCATTGACCTAAACGTCCACTTCCTCCGCCCCGTCAGCGCCGGCCGCGTCGAAGCCCGCGCCCGCGTCCTCCGCGAAGGCCGCCGCGTCGCCATCCTCACCGTCGAGGCCGCCGACCCCGAAGGAAAAATAATCGCCGTAGCCACAACAACTTACATCAAATAACGCTTCCTCCCACCTTCCGCCTTTCGGTCAAAACGCCGCATCCGTCTCCTTTCACTACACCGCCTGAAAACCCATCTATCGGTTATGACATTTTCCGTAGACAAATTTGTTTTAACTGTGCCAAAATGGGTTGTCGCTGCGGCCTACCCCCTAGGCCGTAGAAGTTATTTACGCCCCTTGTCCCTTTCCTCGTCCACGTCGCCGGCCGAAACTGCCGATGCTCACTCTCTACAGCGCCCTCCTCTCGCAACACCCGAAGCAGTTGACCCCCGTCCGCTGCGCGGAGGTGACGATTGCGCAGTTGCATCGTTACTTCGAGGACGTTGTGCTGGAGAACAGCCTGGCGGCCTTGGTCGTCGAGAGCATGCTGCCGCAGAAGCAGCGCTCCCTGCGCGACATGGCGCGCGTGCGCGAGATGTCGAGCGCGGCGCGCTACGCCTTCTTCTTCGTCTCGGAGGCGGACGGGCTGAGCGACTACCCGATTGCCGAGGACAGGGTCGGGCACGAGCCGATGTTGCTCAAGGGCTCGCCGCAGGCGCCCGTGCAGGAGCGGTTCGTCGTCATCGCCGACGCGCGCTTCTCGGCGCTGCTGGCGGCCGTCAAGACCGGCGACGAGGACGGCGCCGACGGCTTTTCGAGCGACGAGGTCATCTGGTCGTTCGAGCCCGACGTGGTCTACTCGGCCCTCGAATACCTGATGGCACGCGTGACGGCCGAGCACCCCTTGCACGCCCGCGTCTTCTCGAAGGCCGTGCGGACCTGCGTGCCGAAGACGACATCTTTGCAGCTCACCGTCTCCGTGACGACGAAGCTGGCGCGGCTCCTTCAGGAGCAGGCCGTGCGCGAGGTCGCCGTCAACCGCATCGCCCGCGACATCCGAAGCTCTCTGGAGCTGCCGAGCGTCCTCCAGACGACGGTCAACGAGGTGGGCCGCGCGCTCGGCGCGCAGCACAGCGCCCTCAGCGTCGAGGGCGAGCACGGCCAGCCTTCGCTGACGACCTGCTACTTCCGCGACGGGGGCAACAACGAGGCGCAGCAGACCGAGCTTTTGGGCGACCTCGAAGCCGTCGGCGCGCGCCTGCGCGGACGCGCCAAGACGTTCGTCCACGACGGCGCCGTCGGCGCGGGCGAGAGCGACACGCGGCCCGTCGCGGCCGTCCCTGTCATCTACCGCGAGCGGATGATGGGCGTGCTGATGGTCACGTCCGACGACACGCGCCGCTCGTGGCAGGAGAACGAACTCCTCCTGATGCGCACGGTGGCCGACCAGGTGGCCGTCGCCGTCAACCACGCGCGCCTCTTCCAGCAGGTGCAGCACCAGGCTTTGACCGACGGGCTGACGGGCTGCTTCAACCGCCGCTTCTTCGACATCCAGCTTGAGCGCGACCTCCACCTCGCGACCCGCCTGCGCCAGCCCGTCTCGCTCATCATGCTCGACATCGACCACTTCAAGCGCGTCAACGACACCTTCGGCCACGACACGGGCGACGTGGCGCTGCGCATGATTTCGCAGGCCATCCGCGAGGAGCTGCGCGGCGTGGACACGGCCGCGCGCTACGGCGGCGAGGAGTTCGCCGTCATCCTCCCGCAGGCGTCCCCCGAGGGCGCGCGGGTCGTGGCCGAGCGCCTGCGCGCGCGCATCGAGAGCACGACGGTGCCCGGCGTCGGCTGCGTGACGGCGTCTCTCGGCGTCGCCACCTTCCCGCTGCACGCCAGCTCGCGCGACCTTCTGGTGACGACGGCCGACCGCGCCCTCTTCCACGCCAAGCGCACGGGCCGCAACCGCGTCTGCTCGCCGGCCGACCTGCCCGAAGAAGCCTTCGACGTGCCCCTCAGGATGGCGACCGACCAAAACCCCGCGGCCGAAGAAGTCTACGCCGACTCGCCCGCGCCCGCGCCCGCCGGGCAGGACGCCCTGCGCCCCTCCGGGCTCTAAGCCCTCAAGTCAAGTTCTCAGTCCTTTGCGCCGCGTTTGTCTTTGCGGCGGCAAATCGCGCATCATAGGAGGCACGAAGTCTCCTATGAACGATTTGCGTAAATTCGCGCGCTACTTCCGACCCTACAAGGGTTCTCTGTTCGCGGGCGTCCTCTGCATCCTGCTTTCGGTGGTGGTCGGGCTGCTGGTCCCGCTCGTCGTCGGGCGCGCGGTGGACGACCTGCGGGAAGGCGTGACGGGCGCCAAGGTGATGCGCTACGCGCTCGTCATCCTCGGCGTCAGCGTCGTCAGCGGCGTCTTCCTGTTCCTCCAGCGGCGCATCCTCATCGGCATGTCGCGGCACGTCGAGTACGACCTGCGGCAGGACTTCTACGCGCACGTCCAGCGCCAGCCGCTCTCCTTCTTCCACTCCCACCGGACCGGCGACCTGATGGCGCGCGCCACCAACGACCTCGCCGCCGTCCGCCAGCTCGCCGGCCCGATGATCATGTACACGCTCCAGACCGTGTTCGTGGTCCTCATCGTGCTGCCGCTGATGCTGAACGTCAGCGTCCGGCTGACGCTCATGCTCTTCATCACGATGCCGCTCGTCTCGCTGACCGTGAAATACTTCGGCCAGCAGGTTCACGTCCGCTCCGGGAAGATACAGGAGTTCTTCGCGCAGATGTCCGCCCGCGCGCAGGAGAATTTCTCCGGCGTCCGCGTCGTGCGCGCCTACGCGCAGGAGGGGCCGGAGGTCGCCGCCTTCAACGACCTGAACCTCGAATACGCGCGCCGCAACCTACAGCTCGTGCGCATCTCGGCCGTGATGCGACCGCTGCTGACCTTCGTCATCGGTACGGGCTACGTGCTCATCATCTACTACGGCGGCCTGCTCGCCGTGCGCGGTCAGATGACGACGGGCCAGGTCGTCGAGTTCATCCTCTACCTGACGCGCCTCATCTGGCCGCTCATCGCGCTCGGCTACGTCGTCAACCTCTACCAGCGCGGCACGGCCAGCCTCAAGCGCATGAACGCGGTGATGAGCGTCCGCCCCACGATCGCCGACCGCGCGGGCGCGCGCGAGCGCCCGCCCATCCGCGGCGAGATTGAGTTCCGCGACCTGACTTTCTCTTACGGCGAGCACGCCGAGCCGGTCCTGCGCGACATCAACCTCCGCATCGAGGCCGGGCAGACAATCGCCTTCGTCGGCCGCACCGGCTCGGGCAAGTCAACGCTCATGAACCTCATCCTGCGCGTCGTCGAGCCGCCTTACGGCACGGTCTTAATTGACGGCCTGCCCGTGCAGGACTACCCGCTCGCGCAGCTGCGCGCGGCCGTCGGCTACGTGCCGCAGGAGACTTTCCTCTTCAGCGACGCGCTGTCGGAGAACATCGCCTTCGGCGTCGAGTCGGCCGAGCGCGCCGAGGTCGAGTGGGCGGCCGAGGTGGCGGGGCTCTCCGACGACGTGCGCGGCTTCCCCGAAGGCTTCGACACGCTCGTCGGCGAGCGCGGCATCACGCTCTCGGGCGGCCAGAAGCAGCGCGCCGCCATCGCCCGCGCCGTCATGCGCCAGCCCCGCATCCTCATCCTCGACGACGCGCTCTCAAGCGTGGACACCTTCACCGAGGAGAAGATTCTCGCCCGGCTGCGCGGCGTGATGCGCGAGCGCACGTCGCTCATCGTCTCGCACCGCATCTCGACCGTGCGCGACGCCGACCTCATCTGCGTACTCGACGAAGGCCGCATCGTCGAGCGCGGCACGCACGACGAACTGCTCTCGCTCGGCGGCGAATACGCCGCCCTCTACGAGCGGCAACTGCTTGAGGAGGAACTTGCCGCGAGCTGAGTGCCGCGGCGTTTAGAGGGGGGTTCCGGCAGATGATGAACCGACCGGGCGGCGGACACGGGCCCGAGGCCCGGCTTCGCACGATGCGGATACTGTGGGCCGCCTTTTTAATGAACGTCGGCCTGTTCGTCGCCGTGACTCACTTCGGCAGCGCCGACGTGGGCGAGCGGGCGGGCCGGGCGGGGGGCGTGCCGCCGCTGCTCTACGCGCTGGCGGCCGTCGGCCTCGCGTCGGTCGTCGCCTCCTTCTTCGCCAAGGGTGTCTTTTACAGGCGGGCCGCCGAGCGCCGGGAGCCGGCGTTGGTGCAGACGGGCTTCATCCTCGCGCTCGCGCTCAGCGAAGTGGCCGCGCTGCTGGGGGTGGTCGGCGTGTTCATTACGCTCTCCGATTACGCCTACGCGCTCTTCGCCCTCGGCGCGCTCGGGATATTGCTGCACTTCCCGAGCCGCGAGCAGGTGTCGGCGCCCTATTACAAGTCAACGGTGTGAGAAGACGAATTAATGTCGGCGAACGTCAAACAGTTTCACGAAGAAGAGGCCATCAGCAAGTTCGACCGGGGCAGCGTCCGGCGCCTGCTGCGCTACCTGCGTCCGTACCGCCGCCTCATCGTGCCGGCGCTGCTGCTGACGCTGCTGGTCAACGCGCTCGGCGTCGTCGAGCCGAAGTTCTTCCAGTACGCCATCGACTGGTACATCGCGCCGGCCGACGGGATGCGCGGGACGCTCGCGCCCGCCGAGTGGGAGGGCGTCTACAACCGGCTGTCGTGGGGGCTGGCGATAATCGCGCTGGCGCTCCTGGGCGTGAAGCTCGTGCAGTTCGCCGTCTCCTACTTGCAGACGGTGCTGCTCCAGTCGGTCGGCCAGCACGTCATGTACGACCTGCGCGCCGAGCTTTACGAGAAGTTGCAGAGGCAGGAGGTCGCCTTCTTCGACCGCAACCCCGTAGGGCGCGTGATGACGCGCCTCACGTCCGACGTGGACGCCTTAAACGAGCTGTTCACGTCGGGCGTCATCGAAGGCTTGGGCGACGTGGTGATGGTCTTCGCCATCATCGGCTTCATGCTCTGGATGGACTGGC
>DASZEK010000062.1:0-35042 GCA_035941045.1 Pyrinomonadaceae bacterium
AGGTCCCACGCGTCGGAGGCGTCGAGCTTCTCCTGCACCTCGCCCTGCCGTTCGAGGAGCTTGTTCATCTCGTCGTCCGACAACTCCTCGCCGAAGCGGGCGTTAATCTCGTCGAACTCTTTGAGGAGAGCGACCGTCTCGGCGACCGCCTCCTCGACGACCTCGCGGACGGTCTTCGACTCGTCGAGGCGCGGCTCCTGTTCCAAGTAGCCGACGGAGTAGCCGGGCGAGAGGACCGTCTCGCCGACGATGTTCTTGTCCACGCCCGCGATGACCCTGAGCAGCGTTGACTTGCCCGAGCCGTTGAGGCCGATGACGCCTATCTTGGCGCCGTAGAAGTAAGACAGATAGATGTCTTTCAGGACCGGCTTCTTGTCATAAAACTTGCTGACGCCGACCATCGAGTAGATGATTTTATTTGGCTGTGTGCTCATGCGGATAGATTTAGCATGAAGCAGTAGCCGGTAGCCAGTAGCCGGTAGTCGGTAGAAGAATCGGGGGCGACGCCTGCGGGCGCCGGCCCCCGAACTTGTTCTCCTAACTGTCTACCGGCTACTGGCTACCGGCTGCCGGCTTGTACTTGTTTATCAACTGCTGGAGGCCGTCGGTGGAGCCGCCGTGGCGGAACTTGTAGTAGGTTTCGAGGTTCTTGCCGAGCTGTTCGCGGGCGGCGGCGTACTGCGCGTTGCCTTCGATCATCGCCATCGCGCGGGCGTAGCTCTCGATGACGCGGTCGAGGGCTTCTTCGGCCTTCTTGCGGGCGGCCGGCTGCTCGGCGGCGGGCGCGACGCGGGCCTCCTTGGCGAGCGTGTCGTACTCCTCGTTGACGAGGTCGCTGAGGATGAGGTAGACGGCCGGGTCCGGGTTCTTCAGCTCCGCGGCCCGCGTCAGGTAAGTCCGGGCCGCCTTCTTGTCGCCCTCGCGGAAGGCGAGGATGCCCAGCTCGCGGTTGATGACGGGCACCCAGCGCGTCTTGTACTCGGCCCACTGGGCGGCGTCCACGCTCGCCGGGCGCTTGTCGGCCTCGATGAGCGCGAGCGCCTTGGCGCCGTGCTGGCGGCCGACCTCGATGAAGGAGTTGTTGCCGGAGATGGAGGCGTTGAGGGCGACGGTGGCGAGGCGGCGCAGCAGGTCAACGTCCTCGGGGTTCTTCGCCAGCCACCCCTCGGCGGCCTTGAAGGCTTCCTCGTTGCGCCCGCCCCCGATGTAGGCGTCGAGCAGCACGGGACCCACCTGGTCGGCCTCGCCCGGCCCCGTGAAGATGTCCTTGAAGGCTTCGGCCAGCGAAGCCTTGAGCGCCTCGTCCTGCGTGTTGATGATTTCGCCCGCGACGACATCCACGACCTGCTTGCGCAGGGGGCTCTGCGGGTACTTCTTGACGAACTCGGCGCCGGCCTGCAACTTGGCCTCGGGGCCCTTCGCCTTGTTCAGCTTCTCGGCCAGCTTCTGCTCGCCGCTCGAAACCTTCGGCGCGTCCTGCTTGTTGTCCTGCGCCGCGACGGCCGCGGCGCCCAGCGCGCAGGCGAGCGCCAGCGCCGGAAGAAATCTGAGCTTCATAAACGTCAACTCCTGGCTTCGTCTTGATGGCTTGGGGACTGCGGGTAGATTACAACAGACGGGTGCCGGGTGTCAGGTGCCGGGTGCCGGTGAAAGATGTTGTCTTCACCCGACACCCGGCACCCGCTTTTCAGGCGCGGCCGGCGACTTCCCCGGTCTGCGTGTTGACGCGGACGCGCTCGCCCTCCCTGATGAAGAGGGGCACGCGGACTTCGAGTCCGGTTTCGAGCGTGGCGGGCTTGAGGTCGCGGCCGGCGGCCGTGTCGCCTCGGACGGCCGGCTCGGTGTGCGCCACTTCCAGCTCGACGAACTGCGGGAGCTGCATGGCGACGGGGTCGCCGTTGTACTTGAGGACTTGCACGACGAAGCCCTCCTTCAAGTAGCCGCGGTCTTCGCCGACCTGCTCCGAGGGCAGCGAGAACTGCTCGAAGGTCTCGTCGTCCATGAAGTGGAAGCCGCCCGCGTCGGCGTAAAGGAAGGAGGCGGGCGAGAACGCCACGTCCGGCTCCTCGAACTTCTCGGAGGTGCGGAAGCTCTTCTCCAGCACCGCGCCCGTTAGGAGGTGGCGCAGCCGCGTCCGCACCATCGTCGAGGCGCCGCGCGCCGAAGGCGACGCGAAGAAGACCTCCAGCACCGCGTAGGGCTCGCCGTCAACCTTAATCATCATCTTCCGCTTCAGCTCGTTCGCACCCGTCAGCGCCACTCCCCTTCTCCTCCTTACAACTGTCGGAACGTTACTGCGCCCGCCGCGCGCGCCTCACGCCCGTCCGCCGCCAAACCCGCGGGGAACGGCCTTTGCACTAGGGCGCGCGTCACACTTTAAATTCTCCCAAAGGAAACTACCATGAGACACAGAATCTTTGCACTGGCCCTCGCGCTCTCGACGCTGTCGGCCGCGCTCTCGCCCGCCGCCTCGGCGCAGCAGAGGCCGAACCCCATGGGCGACTGGTCGGCCGTGCAGGCACTCTCGCAGGGCGAGAAAATCGTCGTCCGTCTCAAGGAAGGCGACCGCCTTGTGGGGCGCTTCGAGAGCGCCACCGACCTCCTCCTCAACTTCCGCCACGACGGCCGCACGGTCTCGCTCACGCGCGAGAGCATCCGGCGCGTGCAGCTCAACCGCGGCAAGTCGCGCTTGGGCGGCGCGCTGCTCGGCGCAGGCATCGGGGCCGGCGGCGGCGCGGCCTTCGGCGGCTACCTTTACTCGCTCGGCGACTTCAACGGCTCCACCGTCCCCGGCTTCGGCCTCGTCGGCGCAGGCATCGGCGCCGGCATCGGCGCCGCCATCGGCAAGGGGAACAAGAACGAGACCATCTACGAAGCGCCTTGAAGACTTCAGCCGTTGCGGTCGTAGTCGAACTTCAAGGGCGCGTCCGAGGGGTGGACGGTGATGGGGATTGATTTGGAGGCGGGCGTGTTGCTCTTGTCGGCGGTGTGGCGGAGGGGGACGAGGGGGTTGGCCTCGGGGAAGTAGGCGGCGGCGCAGCGGCGGGGTATCTGGTAGGGGACGACGAGAAAGCGGCGGGCGCGGCGCGTCTCGCCCTCGAAGTGGCTGACGAGGTCCACCACCTGACCGGCCGAGAGGCCGCGCTCCTCCACATCCGAAGGGTTCATGAAGACGACGCGGCGCTCGTTGTGCACCCCGCGGTAGCGGTCGTCGAGTCCGTAGATGGTCGTGTTGAACTGGTCGTGGCTGCGCACCGTCATGAGTAGAAGTTGGCCGGGCGCGAGGTCGTGGCGCGGCAACTCGTGAACGGTGAAGTTGGCGCGGTTGGTCGAAGTCTTGAAGACGCCCTCGCGCGCGAGGTTCGGCAGGTAGAAGCCGCCGGGCTCGCGCACGCGCCGGTTGTAGTCGTCGAAGCCGGGGATGACGCGCTCGATTAAATCCCGTATCCGGTCGTAATCCTCAACCAGCCATTCCCAGCTCACGCCGCCGCGCCCGCCCAAAGTCGCGCGCGCGAGCCGCGCCACAATCGCCGGCTCGCTCAGTAAGTGTTCCGAAGCGGGCTCCAGACTCCCGTGCGACTGGTGGACGACGCCCATCGAGTTCTCGACGCTGACGAACTGCTCGCCGCACTTCTGTATGTCTCTTTCTGTGCGGCCGAGGCAGGGGAGGATGAGCGCCTGCTCGCCCGTGACGAGGTGCGCGCGGTTGAGCTTCGTCGAGACGTGCGCGGTCAGGCGCGAGCGCCGCAGGGCCTCGGCCGTGAACTCGGTGTCGGGCGTGGCCGAGAGGAAGTTGCCGCCGAGGGCGAAGAAGACTTTGACGCGGCGGTCGTGCATGGCCTTGATGGTCTCGACGGTGTCGAGGCCGTGGCGGCGCGGCGGCTCGAAGCCGAACTGCTGCGCGAGCGCGTCGAGGAAGGTGTCGGTCGGCCGCTCCCAAATGCCCATCGTGCGGTCGCCCTGCACGTTCGAGTGGCCGCGGACGGGGCACGCGCCCGCGCCCGGCTTGCCTATCTGGCCGCGCAGCAGGAGGAGGTTGACTATCTCCTGCACGTTCGCCACCGCGTTCCTGTGCTGCGTCAGCCCCATCGCCCAGCAGACGATGGTGCGCTCGGACTTGATGTAACCTTCGGCCGCCTCGCGCATCTGCTCGCGCCCGACGCCGCTCTGCTCGACAAGCTCGTCCCAACTCGCTCCGCGAAGCGCGCGCGCGAACTCTTCAAAGCCGTGCGCCTTCTCTTTTATGAAAGTCCAGTCGAGCACTTCGCCGGGACGGCGCTCCTCTTCCTCCAGCACCTCCTTCATGATGCCTTTTAGGAGCGCCACGTCGCCGTTGACGCGCACTTGCAGGAAGAGG
The DNA here is from genome assembly GCA_035941045.1 of Pyrinomonadaceae bacterium. GTDB lineage: Bacteria > Acidobacteriota > Blastocatellia > Pyrinomonadales > Pyrinomonadaceae > QHXN01. The sequence goes on from DASZEK010000062.1 coordinate 4,358, forward strand.
TCCGTCAGCTCCGTGCCGCCGCCCATCATGTCGAGCGGGTGCTGCGGGTGCTTGAAGCGGTTGAGGCCGGCCTCGGGCAGAGGGTTGACGTGAACAATCTTGCAGCCGCGCCGCTTGGCCTCGCGCAAGCTGCTGAGCATCCGGGGGTGGTTCGTCCCCGGATTCTGGCCGATGACGAAGATGAGGTCGGCCCTCTGAAAGTCTTCGAGCGTGACGGTGCCTTTGCCGACGCCGATGGTCTCCGTCAAGCCTCGCCCCGAAGACTCGTGGCACATGTTCGAGCAGTCGGGCAGGTTGTTGGTGCCGAAGAGGCGGACGAAGAGTTGATAGAGGAACGCCGCCTCGTTCGACGCGCGCCCCGAGGTGTAGAACGCCGCCTCGTCCGGCGACGCGAGCGCGTTAAGCTCTTGGGCGATGACGCCGAACGCCTCGTCCCACGAAAGAGGCTCGTAGTGCGTCGCGCCGCGCCGCAGAATCATCGGGTGAGTGATGCGCCCCTGCTTGCCGAGCCAATAGTCGGATTTAAGTGAAAGGTCGGCGACGCTCCACTCCCTGAAGAAGTCGGGCGTGACGCGCCGCGTCGTCGCCTCCTCGGCGACGGCCTTGACGCCGTTCTCGCAGAACTCGGCGTGGGCGCGCTCGCCGTCCGGGTCGGGCCAAGCGCAGCCCGGACAGTCGAAGCCGTCCTTCTGGTTCACGCGCAGGAGCGTCCGCGTGCCGCGCACCAACCCCGTCTCGCGCCAGACGTGCTTCAAAGAATTCCAGACGGCCGGCATCCCGCCCGCGACCCGCTCCGCCTCGGAGACGCGCGCGCCCGTGAACTCTTCGGGCGCCCCCGCGCTCACGCCCCCGCGCGCGGGCGCCGACTCGCCGCGCTCCTCCTCCGCCTCGACCCGCGCGCTCGACTCCGTCTCTTCGAGGCGCGAATGGTAATGCGTCGCCTGCGCGGCCGAAGACTCCTCGGCCGCCTCGGCCCGCGCGCGCTCTGAATCCCGAGGGGTGTTCATCGCCGACAAGTTTAAGCCGCTGGCATTGCACTTGACTAGTCACGTGAGAGAGGCTTCGCGCACGTACGCTAACAGTGCAGGAGTGCGCTGACCAGAGGACACCAGGAGGAGACGCATGAACGCTTTTCAACTTTTGAAGGAAGACCACAAGAAGGTCTCAGGCATCTTTCAGCAGCTTGAGCCCACCACCGAGCGCGCCCTGAAGACGCGCGAGGAACTGTTCACCAAGCTCAAACAGGAACTCGACATCCACGCCCAAATCGAAGAGACCATCTTCTACCCGGCCATCAAGGATGCCCACGAGACGCGCGAAATCACGCTCGAAGGCTTCGAGGAGCACCACGTCGTCAAGACGCTCCTCGGGGAGCTGGAAGCCATGCCCGTTGACACCGAGGAGTGGGCCGCCAAGCTCAAAGTTCTTCAGGAGAACGTCGAGCACCACGTCGAGGAGGAAGAGGAGGAGATGTTCCAGAAGGCGCGTCAGGTCCTCAGCGAAGAGGAGATTAACAACCTCGGCGCCCAGATGGAGGAGATGAAGAAACAGCTACAGCCCAATAAATCCTCGGCCGGCGCCTAATTAAATTTAAGAATCCTTCCCTTAGCGCCTTTGCGCCTCCGCGAGAAATTTAAATCTCGCGGAGGCGCAAAGGCGCTAAAGCTTTGCGGCCAACAACATTGGCCTTGCTTTAAACGGTGCCAATCCTCTAATCTATCTTCCGGGGTCGGCGCCTCGGCCCTCTCACCAGCGCCCGCCGCTTTTTCCGCCTAATAAGGAGTCACACCCAAAGATGATTGGACCCGGTACGCTGCTCCAGAACCGTTACCGCGTCGCCAGCCAGATAGGCCAGGGCGGCATGGGCGCCGTCTACGTGGCAACGGACGAGCGATTCCAAAGCACCGTCGCCATCAAGCAGACCTTCTTCGACGACGCGGCGCTGCGGAAAGCCTTCGAGCGCGAGGCGCACCTCCTCAACCACCTCCGCCACGCCTCGCTCCCCAAGGTCAGCGACCACTTCGAGGAGGCGGACGGCCAATTCCTCGTCATGGAATACATCGAGGGCTCCGACTTCTCCGGACTCCTCAAGGAGCGCGGCGGCGCCTTCCCCCTCGCCGACGTGCTGCGCTGGGCCGACGAGCTTTTAGACGCCCTCGACTACCTGCACACGCACGAGCCGCCCGTAGTCCACCGCGACATCAAGCCGCAGAACATGAAGCTGACGAAGCGCGGCCACGTCGTCCTCCTCGACTTCGGACTCGCCAAGGGTCAGACGCAGGCCATGACGCAGGCGACCGCCAACTCGGCCAGCGTCTTCGGCTACTCGCCCACCTACGCCCCGCTCGAACAGATTCAGGGCACCGGCACCGACGCCCGCAGCGACCTTTATTCTCTGGCCGCCACCCTCTACCACCTCATGACGGGCACGCCCCCGCCCGACGCCCTGACGCGCGCCGCCGCCGTCATCAACAACCAGCCCGACCCGCTCCGCCCCGCCCACGCCGCCCACGCGCAAGTCCCCCCGGCCGTCGGCCAGGTCATCCAGCGCGCGCTCTCGCTCAAGGCCACGCTCCGCCCGCGCTCGGCCTCCGAGATGCGCACCAACTTGCGTCAGGCCGCCGGAGGCGGCGCGCACAAGGCGCCTTCGCCTTTCGCGCGCCCGGCGCAGCCCGGCCCCGCCGACCCGACCGTCGCAGGCACCATCGTCGGCGACGCCTCCTCCGTCTCGCGCACCTTCCGCCCGCCGACGCAGGGTCGTCTCACCGAGCCCGTGCACGGCGAGACGACCGTCGTGGACGACGTGACGAGAGGCGCGCAGCCGCGCCCGAACAACTTCCGCCCGTCCGCCGTCGCGTTCGGCGAGCCGGAGACGGACGCGGGCGCGAAGTCGGCGATGCTGCGGGGCGGACTCGTCGCGGCGGCGCTGCTCGTCATCTGCCTCGTCGCCTTCTTCACGCTCACGCGCGGCTCCGGTCAGGCTGCCGCCGGAGTCGAAGCACAAACAGTCGTGCCCTCGTCCGCGCCCGCCGACGCGCAGACGGCCGCGCCCGCCGCGACGCAGCCTTCGGGCGCGACTCTCAGTCCTCGTGTTGATGAAGGGAATGCCGGCGGGCAGTCACAGGCGGCTTCGGCGGGCACGGCCGGCGCCGCCTCGTCGGGCGGCTCTCAGTCGGCGCAGCAGGCCGCTCAGTCGCAGTCCGCGGGCGCACAGCCGGTCCAGTCCGGCGACTCTTCGGGCGGCGCTTCGAGCAGGCCCGGCCTCGTCATCCAGCAGCCCGCGTCGAACCTGCCTCCCCCGGACAACAGCGCCGCCGACGAGGCCCGCCGCCTCGAAGAAGCCCGCCGCGCCGAAGAGGCCCGACGCGCGGAAGACGCGCGCCGCGCCGAGGACGAACGCCGCAGGCAGGCCAGCCCTTACCCCCCGCCGCCCGACGGCCACCGCCCCCCCCCTCCCGACGGCCACCGCCCGCCGCCGCCCGACGGACGCCGCCCGCCTCCGGGCTTCCCGCCGCCCTCAAGGTAAACGACCCGCGACGCTTCAAGGCACCTGCCCGTCGTGACGAATCTCGACGGCCGCCTCGCGCACTTCGGGCGGCGGCGTGCGCAGCCATTGAGGCCGACCCGTCGCGGTCGCGCGCAGGACGGCCGGCCCCGCGCGCAAACTCGACATCGTCTCCGGCGTCAGCGAAGCCTCCACCGAGGCGCGTTGCGAGCGCGGGTCCACGGCGGCGAAATAGTTCTTCGGCACCTCGCGCGCCGCCAGCGTCTCGGTCCGCCCGCCCTGACTCACTTCCAGCTTCAACTCAACGAACGTGCGCCCCGACGTGACGACCGACGCCCGCACGACCGAGCCGCCGCGCAGCACGCCCCCGCCCGTCTCCAACTCCACCGCGCGCACCTGAAAGTAAGCCCTGTATCCCGAGAGCGCGGCGAGCGCGACGCAGGCGACGACGAACACCAGCACGGCCTTCTCCGCGAGCAAGGCCGCGACGACCAGCACCCGCACCTTCTTCGAGACGCCCGCCTCGTCGAGCAGCTTAAGCATCCCTGTGCACGGTCTCCATCGAGAACGCGGGCAGGCACACGGCGACGTACTCGGCCCCCTCCTCGAAGGGCGTGCTGTACTGGACCCACTCGCCGGCCTTCGTGATGACGGCCTGCCCCTCGTTCACGTCGATGACTTCGTCTCTCGTCTTCACGCGCAGCGTGCCGCGCAGCACGACGGTGTACTCGTCGAACTCGGGCGTCTGGCCCGGCTCCTCCCAGCCGCCGGGGCTGCGCATCCGCGCGATGCTCAACGCTTCGGTCCCGCTGTTTACGCGCCCGACGAACTCCTCGATAATCTTCGGCTTGTTGCCCGCCGCCTCGACTCGCGTCGGCTTCAGAACCAACTGTGGCATCCCTTCAATCTCCTAAAATTTTATCCAACCCGCGGACGAGCCCGACGCGCTCACCCGCCTTGCGAATCGCCAGCAGCGTCCCCTGTATGTAAGGCCCGGCGCCCGCGCCCGCGTCGTGGCGGATGCTCAGGCGCTCGTCCTTCGCGCCGAAGACGGCCTCGACGCCGATGACGTAGCCGGGCAGCCGCACCGAGTGGACCTGCATCCCGTTCAGCGTCGCCCCGCGGCTCTCCCTCTCCCCGGCTGTCTGCTCGACGGTGCGCGTCGGCTCCGGCCTCCTGACCTCCGAGAGCCTGAAGGCCAGCTCGCGCGCCGTCCCGCTCGGCGCGTCCGGCTTCGAGTCCGACGCGTAATCAATAATCTCCCACTGAGACAGGTACTTCGCCGCCTCGCACGCGAACCGCTGGAGCAGCACGGCCGTGATGGCGAAGTTGCCCGCCGCTATCACGCCGACCCCACGCTCCGAAGCGGCCCTGTCAATCTCGACAAAGTCCTCGTCCGTCAACCCCGAAGAGCCGATGACGACGTGAACGCCCCTCGTTATCGCCTCCAACACGTTGGCCTTCACCGCGTCGGCCTTCGTGTAATCGACCATCACGTCCGTCGGCGCGTCGAGTGCTTCCGCGACCGACCCGCTCACCTTCAAATCAACGCTCAAGCCTTCGACAACTTCCTTCAGCCCGCGCCCCTCGTGCGTGCGCGAGACGGCGCCGACGAGCGTCATGTCATCCGTCGCCGACACGGCCAGACATAAAGGCTTCCCGACCCACCCGCTCGCGCCCGCGATGCACACCTTCAACTTCATGCGCCCCTCGTCTTCACCAGCGCCTCCAGAAGCCTCTCCCGGTTCTTCGCGTCGTCGGAGAGCGTGTACGCGCCGTCCGTCACCAGCAGGTAAACGGTCGCCCCGCGGCGCCTCGCCCCGACGCGGATAATCGTCTTGGAGACCATGAAGCTGCTCATCTCCGGCGTCGCAAGCCGCTCCGTGTAATTCGTCATGTACTCCCTCCGCCGCCCTCTTCTCCGCCCGCCCCTCGCTTTCGTACGTCTCACGCAGCAGCCAGTAGCGGAAGTACGTGTCGCGCGACCTCGCCCACGGCCGCAGGCTTCGCAACCTGAAGACGGCCCTCGTTGACGGCGCGTAAGCGTCCGCGTCGCTGCCCTCAAGCCCGACGACCTCGCCGTCGTGGGCCGACCGCCTCTCCGTGACCTCGTACCCGGCGGAACGTGCCGCCCGCGCGACGGCGGCGACGATTTCGCCGTCCTCGCCCGCCCGTGCGCGAGAAGGCTCTCGCGCGACGGCCCCGACGAGCAAGGCCGGCACGACCATTAAGAAGCACAGGCGGGATACCGCGTAAGACATGAACCCACCTCCAGCGCCCGAACTCGGGCGACTAGGGCACGCCCGCCACGCGCGCCGCCTTCATGACGAGGACGGCGGCGGTGGCCTGCGTGATGCGTCCGTCCATCACCATCTCGACGGCCTCTTCCAACGGGACGCGCACGGTCTGCAACCTCTCGGCCGCCTCCCTGTCCGTCTCCCCGAACTTGAGGCCGCGCGCGAGGTAGACGCGCGACGGCGAGAAGACCTGCGAGGTGACGGCGTCAACCAAACCTAAGTCCAAAAGCTCTTCGGCGACGATGCCGACCTCTTCTTTAAGCTCGCGCCGCGCGGCCTCCTCCTCCGACTCGCCCTCCTCGACGCCGCCCGTCACGGCCTCGACGCTCTCGCGCCCGACGGCGTAGCGGAACACGCGGACGAGGTAGACGAAGCCCTCGTCGTCGAGCGCGAGCACGGAGACGCCCGGCAGCATCCTCGTCGTCGCATACTTGGCCGGCTCGCCGTCCGGCTTGATAACGTCGTCCACCCGGAACTCGACGAAGTGGTCCTTGTAAAGCTGCTCCGACCCCTTGATGGTGTAAGGCCCGTGCTTTCTCTCCACCCGCGTCCCCCCTTGTCATTTTCTCCCGCGCATCATACCGCGCCGCCCGCGCGCCTGCTAAACTCTCGGGCACAATGACGAGACCGAACGAGCGAGGTGACGCGAAGAGGGCCGTCCTCTGGGACGTGGACGGCACGATGATAGATTCGAGCGAGTACCACTGGCTCTCCTGGCGCGACGCGCTCGCGGCCGAAAACTTCCCCCTCACGCGCGAGCAGTTCTCGAAAGTCTTCGGCCGCCGCAACGACGAAATCCTGCGCGGCTACTTCGGCGAAGACTACCCCGCGGAGGAGGTCGAGCGCGTCGGCGGCTCGAAGGAGCGCATGTACCGCGAGCTGGTCCGCACGCGCGGCATCGAACTCCTGCCCGGCGTCCGCGACTGGCTCGAACGCCTCAAGGCAGCAGGCTGGCTTCAGGCCGTCGCCACCTCCGCGCCGCGCGAGAACATCGAGGCCATCATGCCCGCGCTCCGCCTCTCGGGCTACTTCGACGCCGTCGCCGCCGCCGAGGACGTGACCGTCGGCAAGCCCGACCCGCAAATCTTCCTCGTCGCCGCACGCAAGCTCGGCGTCGAGCCCTCGGCTTGCGTCGTCGTCGAAGACGCCCCCGCCGGCCTCGAAGCCGCGCGCCGCGCCCGCATGCGCAACGTCGGCGTCCTCTCCCACCACCCCGAGCTGCAAGCCGACATCGTCGTCCGCCGACTCGACGAGCTGCCGCCCACGGCCTTCGACGACCTGCTCAAAAGGTGACGGGTGTCGGGTATCAGGTGTCGGGTCAAGAAGTTGTCTTCCCCCGGCGCCTGACACCCGACACCCTCTTTTGCCTTTTCCCTCCCCCGTTGGTAGATTCTCCCGAGCAATCAAATATCGAATTTTCCAGGAGGGCTTGCGGGCATGAGCCTGATTGATTCCGTGCACGCGCGCGAGATTTTGGACTCGCGCGGCAACCCGACCGTCGAGGCAGAGGTCTACCTGGTGAGCGGCGACGTGGGCCGCGCCGCCGTCCCCTCGGGCGCCTCGACGGGCGAGCACGAGGCGGTCGAGCTGCGCGACGGCGACAAGAAGCGTTATCTCGGCAAGGGCGTTCAGAAGGCCGTCGAGAACGTCAACGGCCTCATCGCCCGCGAGATCGAGGGCTTGGACGCGCTCGACCAGACCGAAGTTGACTCGGCCCTGCTCGCCCTCGACGGCACGCCGAACAAGTCCAAGCTCGGCGCCAACGCCCTGCTCGCCGTCTCGCTCGCCACGGCCCGCGCCGCCGCCGCTTTTCTGGAAGTCCCGCTCTACCGCTACCTCGGCGGCGCCAACGCCCGGACGCTTCCCGTCCCGATGATGAACATCGTCAACGGCGGCGCGCACGCCGACAACAACGTGGACTTTCAAGAGTTCATGGTCGTCCCCGTCGGCGCCCGGACCTTCGCCGAGGCGCTGCGCACGGGCGCCGAAATCTTCCACTCGCTGAAGGGCGTCCTGAAGAAGCGCGGCCTCGCCACGAGCGTCGGCGACGAAGGCGGCTTCGCGCCCAACCTGCGCTCGAACGAAGAGGCGGTCGAGACCATCCTCGAAGCCATCAACGGCGCCGGCTACAACGCCGGGGTCAACGTCCTGCTCGCCCTCGACCCCGCGGCCAGCGAGTTCCACGACGGCAGGAACTACGTCTTCAAGAAGTCCGACAACCGGAAGCTTTCGAGCGAAGAGATGGTCGCCTACTGGATGTCGTGGGTTAACCAGTACCCCATCATCTCCATCGAAGACGGCATGGCCGAGGGCGACTGGGACGGCTGGAAGCTCATGACGGATGAGATGGGCTCGCGCGTCCAGCTCGTCGGCGACGACCTCTTCGTCACCAACGTCGAGTTCCTGCGCAAAGGCATCGACCTCGGCGTCGCCAACTCCATTCTCATCAAGGTCAACCAGATCGGCACGCTCACCGAGACGCTCGACGCCATCGAGCTTGCGCGCACGCACCGCCGCACGGCCGTCATCTCGCACCGCTCCGGCGAGACCGAAGACATCTTCATCGCCGACCTCGCCGTCGCCACCAACGCCGGCCAAATCAAGACCGGCTCGCTCTCGCGCACCGACCGCATCGCCAAGTACAACCAGCTCCTCCGCATCGAAGAAGACCTGCGCGACGCCGCGCGCTACCCCGGCCTCGCCGCCTTCTACCAACTCGACCGCCCCGCGCAAACCGCCGCGTCTAAACCCGCGACCAAGAGCGCCGGCAAGGGCGCCGCCAAGAAGGCCGCCGCGCGCAAGTAGAACTACTGACTACTGGCTACTGCTTTTCGGAGACAAGAAATTGAACAACCGACAGGGGCCGCTCGCACTCATCATCCTCGACGGCTTCGGCTACAGCAAAGAGCGCGAAGGCAACGCCGTCGCCCTCGCGCAGACGCCCTTCTACGACGAGTTCCTTGAGAAGTACCCGCACACGCTCATCGAGGCGTCGGGCGAGTGCGTCGGCCTGCCCCCCGGCATCATGGGCAACTCCAACGTCGGCCACCTCTGCATGGGCGCCGGCCGCATCGTCCGCACCGACATCGACCGCATCAACCACGAACTGAGGACCGGCGAGTTCTACTCCAACCTCGCCCTCACGGCCGCCGTCGAGAACGCCGCCAAGCCCGGCCACGCCCTCCACATCATGGGCCTCACCTCCGACGGCCTCGTCCACTCCTCACAGGAGCACGCCTACGCCCTCCTCCGGCTCGCGCAGAAGCACGGCGGCACCCGCGTCTTCGTCCACTGTTTCCTCGACGGCCGCGACACCCCGCCCTCCTCGGCCCAACGCTACGTCGCCGCCATGCAGGAGAAGTGCCGCGAGATAGGCGTCGGCGAAGTGGCGACCCTCTGCGGGCGCTACTACGCGATGGACCGCGACAAACGCTGGGAGCGCACCGAGCGCGCCTACCGCATGCTCGTCGGCGGCGAGGGCGAGAAGACGACCGACCCCGTCGCCGCGATAAAGAAGTCATACGAGCGCGGCCTGACCGACGAGTTCGTCGAGCCCGTCGTCGTCACCCGCGAAGACGGCAACCCGGTGGCGACGATTCAGGCGGGCGACTCCGTCATCTTCTTCAACTTCCGCGCCGACCGCGCCCGCCAGATAACCAGCGCGCTCGCCGTCCCCGGCTTCGAGGACTTCTCCGTCCCCGACCGCCCCCACACGCACTACGTCTGCTTCGCCATCTACGACAAGACCTACCCGCTGCCCGTCGCCTTCCCCCCGACGCAGCCCACCAACATCCTCGCCGAAGTCTTCGCCGGCCTCGGCGTGCGCAACTACCGCATGGCCGAGACCGAGAAGTACGCCCACGTCACCTACTTCTTCAACGGCGGCACCGAGCGCGAGTTCCCCCACGAGAAGCGCCTGCTCGTGCCCTCGCCCAAGGTCGCCACCTACGACCTCATGCCCGAGATGGCCGCCTTCAAAATCACCGACAAGGTCCTGCGCGCCATCGAAGGCGACGAGGCCGATGTCTACATCGTCAACTTCGCCAACCCCGACATGGTCGGCCACACCGGCAACCTCCAAAAGACCATCGAGGCCGTCCAATACGTTGACACCTGCCTCGGCTGGATAACTAAGGCCCTGCGCACCCGCCGCGGCACCTGCCTCGTCACCGCCGACCACGGCAACTGCGAACAGATGCTCGACCGCACCACCGGCCAACCCCACACCGCCCACACCTCCAACCCCGTCCCCTTCCACCTCATCGCCCACAACCTCGACGGCCTCAAACTGCGCCCCGAAGGCGGAGCTTTAGAAGATGTCGCCCCCACCATCCTCGCCCTCCTCGGCCTCGACAAGCCCGCCGAGATGACCGGCCGCGACCTCCGCGAAATTTAAGTTTTCAGAGCCCCGAAGGGGCGGCATGCAATAGCCTGGGCAGAGCGAGTGCGGAGCACGAGCGCCGCCCCAGGACACAGCCGGTAAACACGTGGAGCCCTGAAAGGGCGGCATAGGTTATGCCGCCCTTTCAGGGCTCCACGATTATTTTCGGCGCGGACCTGGGGCGATGCCCCAGGCTATTGCATCCCGCCCCTTCGGGGCTTTCCAAACAAGCTTTCAATAGCGCGAACGACTAAAGGGGCAGCATTACCACTTAACGCCGCCCCTTTCTCTTTCCCCTCCCCTTCTTCGCAAGCTCTACCTGTCTCACGCCTCGCTCGATTGCCCCGTTGATGAGTCGTAGAGGCTCATCCTCCGGCTTCAAATGCCCCGTCAGCGACAACAGATAAAGTCTTACAGCCGCCCGATGCGCCTCCGTATGAAGATACGCCGCCTCGATGTTTGCCAATATAGCGTCGCTCGCCTCCCTTGCCCCTTCCGGCCCGCTCTCAATCGCCTCCCTAATAATGAATAACCCGCGCGCTATAAAATCAGCCGTCTTTGGGTCATCAATAGCCTGCCAAATCGGTTCGTCAATAAGCAAATCCTGACTGTCTTCCATTCTTCAGCTCCGAGCCTTGTTCGGCTTAATCTCTCTCAGGCCAACAAGGGGAGCACAATACTCACTACACGTCTACAGACTATAAGTGACAACGATTAAACTTTCTCTTCCGCCCTCAAATCGCGCAACAGCCTTTCAAACGCCTTCTCGAATGCGTCGTGGTCTTTCCAGTTGGAGAAGTCGGGTATGAAATATTGGCGTACCTCTGCCGCCAAGTCTTCACCCGTATCAGCATCAAAACATTCCCATGATTGAAGAGTCCCGAAGTCAACCAAGCGAATGGGGAACAGCTTGCGCCGGTTCTCGGCAATCTCGACTTTCCGCGCCCTGCGAATCTCGGTTATGACCCACTTGCTCTGCATACTCTTTTCAGAAAGAACGAGCAACAGCCTGTCGTGGACCTGAATCGCGCGTTCTATCTGCTCGTATAGCTTCTCGCCGCCCTTCACATCTTCGGGCGCGAACCACACGCGCAACTTCTCGTCACGCATCTGCGAGTAGAGCCGCCGGGCGAATTCCTCGTCCTTAGTGCTGTAGCTGATGAAGCACGAGTAGAACTGGATGGCTTGCTGTAGCCCGAAGTGCGAGGGGATGAAGGTGATAAAATCGTCGGGGACCCCGCAGCCGCGGAGGAATGCTTCGGGTATATTCCCGCCCGAGCGATACAAAGTGTCTATGCTGATGTGCGAGGGGCCTCCATGCGTCACACTTTCAAGACCCCTGGCTTCACTCAAGTCGTTATCGGCAAAAGTAGCGGCTGCCACATGCGCCCCATAAAAATTTGCATCCTTCAGCTCGGCGTATGAGAACGTTGAGCTGATTAATACACAGTCACTCAGGTCGGCACCGCTTAGGTCAGCACTCCTAAAATCCGCTCTAAACAGGTCTGCGGCCCGAAGGTTTGCGCCCACAAGGTTTGTTCCAAAGAACTTAATACCTTGAACTACATAGCCGTGCTCAGAAACTTTGTGTTTTACAATTAACTCCATCTCCTTGAGGTTTGCACCGCTAAGGTCTGGGTCTATCAGAGGATTTGTTTCTCTCCAAACGTTCCACGCTTGAACTCCCCGTTCAAGAATCTCAAGGTGCTCTGGGTTAGCCATCGCTGTTATCTCCTGTGAGGACTATATAAGCGTGGCGAGTGTATGAAGTGGGTAGAGCGAGTGTCAACGACGGGTAAAGAGAGAGGTTTAATCACTTTTCGGCGACTGGATAAAGTGCGAAACCAAGGGCGGGTGTTGTATCGTTTAGGGCCGAGATGGATTTCAGCCCGCGCAACATTTTAGTTATCGACTTCGGCCAGATGGGCGACGTGGTGTTGAGTCTGCCGGCGCTGGCGGCCGTGAGGCATAAGTTTCGGCGGGCGCGGGTGACGGTGGCGGTGGGGAGGGCGGCGGCTGCGGTGGTGGAGTTGGCCGGAGTGGCCGACGAGGTTTTGCCGGTCGATAGGGTGGGGTTGCGGGACGGGCCGAAGGTCTTGTCGGTGGTGCGCATCGGGAAGCTGGTGCAGGAGGTGAGGCGGCGGCGGTTCGATTTCGTGATAGACCTGCACAGCCTGTCGGAGACGAATCTGCTGGGCTACCTGTCGGGGGCCCCGCGGCGTCTGTTCGCGCGCAGGCCCCGCCGGTCGATTGATTACCTGTCGAACTTCCGGCCGGAGCCCCCTGTGGAGGACCGCTCGAAGCACGCCATTGACCGTTACCTTGATGTGATTCGGCCGTTGGGCGTAGGCGAAGTGTCGCGCACGCCGCGGCTGCCGGTGCGGGAGGAGGACGGGCGCGCGGTCGAGGAGATGTTGAGGAAGATGAAGGCGCGGCTGGACGGACCCGTCGTCGGCATCTTTCCGGGGGCGGGCCACCCGAGCCGGTGCTGGCCGCTGGAGCGTTTCGCGGAGTTGGCGTGGATGCTCGAACGCAACGACTCGGTCCGCTCGGTCGTCTTCGCGGGGCCGGAGGAGCGAAAACTCGTGCAGGCGGCGCGCGGGCGCTTCCCCGAAGGGACGGTCGTGCTCGACCGTTTGACCATCCCGCAACTCGCCGCCGCCGCCCAGCGCCTCTCCGTCTTCGTGTCGAACGACACGGGGCCGATGCACGTCGCGGCGGCCGTCGGGACGCCCGTCGTCATCCTAATGCAGCACCACCCGATGTTTAACTGCTACATCCCGCCCGGCGAGCGCCACCGCGTCGTCGCCGCCCGCTCCATCGAAGACATCCCCACCGGCGAGGCTTACGCCGCCGCCCGCGCCGCCTTCACGACCGAACGCACGTCCTCGCTCTTCTCAAGCTAAGCCCTTTAATTTGAATACTTATCTCTGCCCTCCGGCCTCCGGCGGGGAACGCCATGCTACAACTATGTTTGGTATGGACAAAGCATGTTTAATATGTATAATGATTTCAAGGCCGTGAGCACCTAGCGGCCTTCTACCAAGCGGCTCTACACCTTACCGCCCCGGCCCCACCGCAGTCGAGAATCACGCCTTGAAAATGTGTATCCGCTTTTTTTTCTTAAGTTTAGGAGTGACAGCCATGTCGAAGAGGACGAACCTGACGCTACTCCTCGTTCTTCTCAGCCCGCTCACGGCCGGGGCCGCGGGCCTGACGGCGCGCGCGCACCGCGCCTATTTCGCTTCGCCGACGCTTTCGGCCGCCAGCGACCGGGAGCAGGACGGGCTCGCCGGCCCCGTGCGCCGCGTCAAAACCGAGACGGCGAAGATTACCGTCAAGAACGGCCAGCCGGCCGAGGCGCCGCGCGTCGTGCTTGAGACTACGACCTACGACCAGAAGGGCAACCGCGTGGACAACGCCTACTTCCTCGCGGCCGGCGGCACGCTCACGGGCAAAGAGGTCTACAAATACGACGACCGCGGCAACATGGTCGAGATGACCCTGCACAACGCCGACGGCACGCTCCTCAGCAAAGAGACCTACTCCTACGAGTTCGACGCCGTCGGCAACTGGGTGAAGATGACGACCTCGGTCGCCGTCATCGAAGGCGGCAAAGTCACCTTCGAGCCCTCGGAAGTGACCTACAGGACCATCTCCTACTACCTGGACGAAGCGACGATGGCGAAGCTCTCGCAGCCCGCCGCGGCCCCGAAGCCGGCCGCCTCCCCGTCGCCGTCCCCTGCCGCGCAGCAGCCCGCCGCGGCTCAGTTCAAGCCTGCCGGCGGCGCGACCCCGCCCAACGGTCAGACGGCCGCGAAGGCGGCGCAGAAGGTGGCGGCCCTGCCCGTCGTCGTGGCCCCGTCCGACAGGACGACGGCCGCGCCCGCGCTCTCCGCGAACGCTCACGTCGCGCCCACGGACGGCGGCCCCGTCGTCAGGTCCGACGCCGAGGCACCGGCCGCGAGGCCCGCCCAGCGCGGGCCGCTGAAGCCCATCTCGGGCGGCATCCTCAACGGCAAGGCCGTGAGCCTGCCGGCGCCCCTCTACCCCGACATCGCGAAGCGCGCGGGCGCGCGGGGGACGGTCGAGGTCGAGGTCGTCATCGACACGAACGGCAAGGTCATCTCGGCGAAGGCCGTCAAGGGGCCGCCGATGTTGCAGGGCGCGGCCGAGCAGGCGGCGCGGATGGCGCGCTTCACGCCGACGCTGCTCTCGGGCCAGCCCGTCCGCATCTCCGGCCTCATCACCTACAACTTCTCCATACAGCCGTAGCCCCACACCCGAAGGAATCATAAACTCATGGCACTGACCGGACAGTTGAGCGACATGTCGCTGGCCGAGCTGATCGAGTTCTTCTGCAACCAGCGCAAGACGGGACGGCTCAAGATCGACTACCCGCGCGGCCACAGCGTCTTCTTCATCAAGGACGGCGAGCTGGTGGACGCCAAGGTCGGCGCGCTTCAGGGCGCCGAGGCCGTCTACTTCTCCCTGACGCTGCCGAACGCGGCCTTCGACTTCAGCCCCGAGGTGATGCCGCAGCGGCGGACCATCAACCAGAGCTGGACGCAGGTGGTGCTGGAAGGCTTGCGCCGTCTCGACGAGGGGCAGTCGCCCACCGAGGCCGACGCCTTCGGCGGCTTCTCGCCGACCGAGTCGGACATGGCGCAGATGCTCGACCACGTCGAACGGCTCGGCGAGCAGAAGGCCCGGCGCGAGAAGCCCGTTGCGCCCGTTCAGGCGCCAGCGCCCGAGGCGGCCGAGGAGCCGGCGCCGTTCTCGATGATGGTCGAGAGCGCAAGCGGCGGCGGGAAGAAGAAGTGGGTGCTGTTGGCGGTCGCGGCCGCGTTGGTCGCCGCCTGCGTGCTCGTCGCCGTCCCGCTCATGCGAGGCCGCGCGGAGAAGGCGCCCGCGAAGCCCGAAGTCTCGACACCCGCGCCCGCGCAAACCGAGTCGCAGCCCGTCGCGGAGGCGCCCGCCGCCGAGTCGTCTCAGCCCGAGGAGCCCGCGGCGGAAGCAGGCGCGGACGCCGCTGCCGCCGCCGCCCGGCGCGAGGAGCGTGAGCGGCGCGAGCGCGAGCGAAGGGAGCGTCGCGCCGAAGAGGCCGCGGCCCGCAGGGACGCCGAAGAAGAGACGCAGCCGGCGAAGCCCGCGCCTTCGGGGCCGAAGTCGGTCCGCGTCACCGTCACCTACGACGAGGCGGGCCGCGTCACTCAAGCTTCCGTCGCGGGCGCCACGCCCGGCGCCGAAGCCTACGGCTCGACCGCCGTCCGCATCGCTCGCGGCAGGCGCTTCGCCGCCGGTAAGCCCGGCTCGACGGTCGTCACCATCCCCGTCAACTAAAGGCGGAAGTAAAAAGGCAAAAGTGATGACGAGGGGCGTGCCCCTCGTCATCACTTTTGCCTTTTTACTTCCGCCTTACGCGAGGCCGGCGGCGCCGAGCGTGAGCAGGAGGGCGCGCTTGAGGCCGAGGTCGCGTCCGCGCGGGTCGTACCATTCGTCGAGCGTGTGGGTGTGGGCGGCGGAGCCGCCCGCGCCGATGGTGACGGCCGGGACGCCGAGCGAGATGGCGATGTTCGAGTCGGTCGAGGAACAGTCGAGGTAGGGCGCCGAGCCGACGGCGCGGGTCGCCTCCGAGGCGAGGCGGACGAGCGCGTGGTCGGGCGGGGTCTGCCCGCCGGGTCGGTCGCCGATGAGCTTGACTTCGAGTTCGAGCGGGGGCGTGCCGGCGCGGCGCGAGGCCGTCTCGTCCTCGGCCGCCTCGCGCACGGCGCGGCGGAAGAAGGCGTCGAGGCGGCCCAACTCCTCCGGCGACTCCGAACGCAGGTCAACGTCCATCGTCGCCTCGCGCGGGATGACGTTGACGCCGCTGCCGCCTTCGATGCGGCCGACGTTGAAGGTCGTCCGCGGCTTGCGCGGCGCGGGGTAGGCGGCCAGTCGCGTGACGGCGCGGCCCAAGGCGTGGACGGGGTTGGGCGTGCCGAAATCCCCCCACGAGTGGCCGCCCGCGCCGCGCAGGCGAACGCGGTAGCGCCGCGAGCCGAGCGCCGCGTGCGTGATGCGCTCAAGGCCCGGCCCGTCGATGCTGACGAAGGCGCCGACGCGCCCCGCCCACTCGCCGCGCGTCAGCAGATGCCGCACGCCTCGGAGGTCGCCCTCGCCCTCCTCGCCCACCGTCCCGACGAAGAGGACGGGCGCGCGCGTCTCCATCCCGCAACTCTCGAAGGCGCCCGCCAGCGCCAGCAGCGCGGCCAGCCCGCACCCGTCGTCCGCTATCCCCGGCGCTCGCATCCTGCCCGCCGCGTCGCGCCGCACGGTGAAGTCCGTGCCCGCCGGAAAGACCGTGTCGAGGTGCGCGCTGATGACGAGAGGCGGGCTGTCATCGAGTCCCCGGCGGAGCGCCACGCAGTTGCCTTCGTCGTCGAGTGTCGCGCCTTCAAGCCCGCGCTCGACGAACCGGGCTCGCAGGTACTCGGCGCGCTCGGCTTCGCCGAAGGGCGAGGCCGGGATGGCGCAGATGAGGGCGTGCTCCTCGTTAATCTCGGCGGCCCGCGCCTCGAAGTACGCGAAGGCCCGGCGCACGCGCTCCGCCGCCGCGAGGTCGCGGACCGCCTCCTCGGGCGCGGGCGTCGTGGTGACAGGGAAAGCCATCGGCGGTTAGACGAGCTGCCTGACCTCTTCTTCGCTGAGGACGCCGCGTGCGCTCTTGGCGCGGTCGTAGATGCGTTGGACGCGGTCGTCGGTGGCTTCGAGGCCGCGCGATTCGAGCCAGTAGACGACATTGGACTTGCCGCTCATGGGGCCGACTTCGATTTTCTGGCTCATGCCGAAGAGGCCCGCGGGCACGCCCGAGTAGATGAGGTCGGCGAGTTCCGTGTCGCCCTTGCGGAAGCTCTTGATGACGGCGGCGGCGTGGACGCCGGTGGCGGTGCGGAAGGCGTCGCGGCCGAAGACGGGGTAGTTGAGCGGGATGGTCCAGCCGCAGCCTTCGGCCGCCTTGTCGCAGTACTCGCGCAGGCGCGAGAGGTCGTTGTCTATCCAGCCCATCAGTTTCAGGTTGACGAGCAGTTGGTCCATCGGCGTGTTGCCGACGCGCTCGCCGACGCCGAGCGCGGAGCCGTGCACCTGGTCCGCCCCGCCTTCGATGGCGGCGATGGAGTTGATGACGCCGAGGCCGCGGTCCTGATGGCCGTGCCAGTCGAGCCGGACGCCGCCGCCCTGCTCCTCGATAATCTTTTTGACGAAGCGGACGACGGAGCGGGCGCCGTCGGGCGTGGCGTGGCCGACGGTGTCGCAGACGCAGACGGCGCGGGCGCCCGCGCGGATGGCCGTCGTGTAGAGGGCGCGGATGGTGTCGGGGTCGGCGCGCGTCGTGTCCTCGGTGACGAACATGACGGGCAGGCCCTCGCGGACGGCGAAGGTGACGGCGTCTTCCGTCAGCTTCAGAAGCTTTTCGAGCGTCCAGTCTTCGGCGTAGAAGCGGATGAAGGAGGAGCCGAGGAAGGTGCAGGCTTCGATGGGGATGCCGGCGCGCTGAGAGATTTCGGCGATGGGCCGGATGTCGTTCTCGTGCGTGCGCGCGGCGCAGTTGGGACGAATCTTCAACTTCTGCTCGACTATCTCGCGCGCCAGTGCGTAGACGCCTTCGGCGTGCGTGCCGCCGGCTCCGGGCAGGCCGATGTCGGCGGTGTCGATGCCGAGGGCGTCCATGAGGTGGAGCAGTTCGATTTTGCGCTCGACGGGCGGCTCGCAGACCGAGGGCGATTGGAGCCCGTCGCGCAGCGTCTCGTCGTCGAAGCCGATGTGCCGGCCCGGCCCGTCGAACGAGGGCTCGACGCGGTTCCAGTCGTAGATGAGTTCGCCCGCAGACACTTCCCGCCACCTCCTGCCGCTTTTGCTGTCGCCTGTCTCGTGGGGAGGTGCGATTACAGCAAGCGGCACGCACGCTGTCAAGCAAGGCGAACGAGCGGGTCACTTCGCCTTGTACTTGTCGAAGGGCGTCCAGGCCGCGGCGTCGGTGGCCTTGCAGCGGGCGAGGGTCGTGTACTTGCACACGTCCACGCTGTAGACGGGGTGAATCTCCCAGACGGAGATGCGGACGGGGCTCCCCGTGGCGGGCTTGCCGTCGGCGCAGGGCTTGTGTTCGGCGTCGAAGGTGAGCGAGCCGGTGACGCGGAGCGGGCGCGAGGTGAAGATGGAGTTGCTCGACGCGGCGGCGAGGCGGTTCCACGCGGCGGGGCGGAAGTGGGGGCTGACCTCGGCGCTGACGGAGTTGCAGCGCGGGTCGGGCAGCCCCGAGGGGCGCTTGAGGATGAGGCCGGGCGTGGTGCGCAGCGTGAGGTGGATGTCGTTGGTGTCGTCGCCGCTCATGTTGCAGTTCACGTCCTCGCCGCCGTGCGTGTCGGCGAACTCGTAGGCCATGACGTAGCCGACGAAAGAGACCTTCGAGCCCTCGCCGATGGTCAAAGTCTTGCCGCCGTCCTTGACCGAGAGGTTTTGCAGCGGGGTGCGGTCGGCGGGTAGTTTCTGGCCGGAGCCCCAGACGAGGTTCGAGCCCATGTCGTTGACGACCGTTTGCAGGGCGACGAAGGCGTCGTAGCTGACGGGCACGGCCTCGCCCGTCACGCAGAAGTTGTTCTTGGCGAGGTTTTGCAGGACGTGCGGCTGGCTCGCGCCGAGCAGCGCCGAGTGGCCGCCCTTCGGGCATTGGGCGTCGATGCCGAGCCCCGTCGTCTTGATGGCGTCGAAGGGGAGCGTGCAGCCGGGGTCGAAGGGCTGGCCCTGCTGCTGCGGCGCGGGCGGCCGGGGGGCGTCGGCCGTCGGGCGCGCGGCGGCGGCGGCGAGCGCGAGGCCGAGGGCGGGCAGGAGCAGGCAGGCGAGGGCGCGCGTCGTCAGTGTCTTCATCCGGGGTCCTCCGAGCGATGCTTTTGAGAGAGCCTTGTGTTACTGTGCCGGAAAACCTTGCAAAGATAAAGAGGACGCCGGACTTACATGACGCGCGCGAAAGAGCTGGTCGTGATTGACGGGGCGAACGTCGCCTACGAGGAGAAGAGCGCGGGCGGCAAGCCGAAGCTCGCCAACCTTCTGAAAGTGAAGCGGGAGATGGAGGAGCGCGGCTTCGACACCGTCATCATCGTGGACGCCAGCCTCAAGTACGACATCGACGACCAGACGCAGATGACGGCCCTCATCGAGTCGCAGCACATCCGGCAGGTGCCGGCCGGCACCGACGCCGACTTCTTCATCCTCGACATCGCCGACCAGCACGGCGCCCGCATCGTCACCAACGACCAGTACCGCGACTACCGCGACCGCTACCCGTGGATTCAGGACCGCCGCCTCCCCTACATGATAGTCAAGGGCGAAGTCCATCTCTACGAGGCGGACGACCGCCCGCACGCCTAAGGCAGCTTGTCCAGTTCGAGCCACGTCTTCGGCCCGACGATGCCGTCGGCCGTCATGCCGCGCTCGCGCTGGAAGGCGCGCACGGCCGCCTCCGTCTTCGGCCCGAAGTTGCCGCTGATGGGCGTGACGCCGAGCTTCCTCTGAACCACTTTAGTCAGCTCGCCGTTCATGCCGCGGCGCAGGGTCGGGCGCGGCGCCTGCCCCGGAGTCGCGGGCGCCGGCTCGACCGCCGGGATGAGCGCCGGCAGCGGCACGGTGCCGCCGAGGATGGCCCTCACCGTCGCGCGGAAGTCGTCCATCTTGATGGAGCCGGGGTCGGGCTTGCGGCCGAGGGGGAGCGCGTACTCCTTGTGCCCGCAGCAGAAGTCCGCGCCCTGACCGACGTGGCGCAGGATGGCGGCGACGCCGTGGTGGTAAGCCTCCAACTGCGCCCGCGGCCAAGGGTCGTCCGTGCGTCCGCTGTTCTCGGCCTCGATGCCGATGAAGTTGGAGTTGCCGTTTTTGACCCCCTGCCAGACGCCCTTGCCGGCGTGGTTGGCGCGGCCGGCGGCGATGACGAAGTAGGTGCCGTCGCGCGCGAGGCCGAGTTGCGCGAGCGGCCCCGACAGGTCGGAGCGCCCGCGGACGAGCAGGTCGAGGGTGGGCATGTTCTGCGTGCTCCGGGTCCCCGTGTGGTGGCAGATGACGCCGAAGATGCGGCCCACGTCGCCGCTCCCGCGGTTCTCCCAGCCGGGGACCAGTGAAACCTTCAGGCCGGCAATCTTTAGCGCGTCCGGCAGCCACGTCAGTGAGAATGCCATGTCAGGCGACGCCTCCTTCGCTGGGGGGTAGGTCTTCGTCCTTGGTCTTTTCGTCTTCTTCGGCCTCAAGGTCGCAGCCGTCGAAGTCGCTCTCGTTGTCCTCTTCGTCGGGCTGGGCGGCGGGCTCGGGCTCGGGCGTCGGCGGGGGCTCGGCCTCGGCGGCGGAAGTCCGCGCCGACGCCGACGCGGACGCGGCCGGCTGGGCGGCGGGGGCGCGCGCGCCGAGCGCGGTGCCGAGCGCGGCCAGCGTCAGGTTCGTCGTCTTGCGGTCCTGCCGGTCTTCCGACCCCTCCTCCTTGCTCTTCTCGTGCGGCTTGACGGTCGAGCGGATGACCATGAACTTGTTGAGCAGGTCGAACCAGAAGGGCGCGCCCAAGGAGATGGCCGCCGCCGTCAGGAGCCAGCCGAGGAAGGGCAGGATGACGTGGTCCCAGGCGTTGAATTTCGGCCCTACCGGCGAAATCCAGTCGATGCCGCCGGGCCAGCCAATCGGCAGGCCGAGGCTCTCAAGCTGCTTCCTGTTCTCCTCCAGGTTCGGCTTCAGCGCGTCGTCCCGCTTCGAGAACGCCTCGGCCTCGGCGACGAGCATGTTGCGCAGCGTGGCGTCGGTCGAGAGGCGCCGGGCGATGGTGATGGAGTTGACGTTGAGGAGGATGGTGAAGGCGAAGCCGATGAAGAAGATGATCCACTTCGTGCGCCGCTTGTAGTGGCCCGAGACGCGGTCCATGCCGCTGTTGAACCACGCCTCGACGTTCTCGCGCAGCGCGTTCACGTCCTCGCCCGACTGCTCGGCCAGCGTCCGCAAAGCCCGCCCCGTCTGCGTGCGGCCGAAGCCCCACCTCCTGACGGCGGCCCTCACGGCGTCCATCGTGACGGGCAGGGCCGAGGCGCCGACGGCGGGCGGGGCGTCGCCCTCCGCGCCCGCGGCCGGGTCGTCGCGCCCGACCTCCGCCTCGGCCGGCGGGTGCAGCAGCAGGTCGAGGACGGCCTGCGAGAAGTTGCGGGCCGGGATGTAGGCCGGGAGGTTGGTCCGCGTCCAGAAGTCCATGCGGCCCACCGGCTCGTCGCCGGCCCGCTCGTAGACGCCGTTGTAGAGGCCGCTGATGAGCGGGTGGCGGTAGAACTGCTCGACCAGCCCGCGCCCGCCCTCCTGATTGAACAGCTCGCGGATGCCGCGCTCAAGGTCGGTCGCGCGGTTCTTGAACCAGGCTTCGGCGATCTCGTTGACCGCCGAGCAGATGAGGCTCATCAGCAGGTAGATGAAGACCATGCCGATGGCGACTTCGAGTATTGACGAACCGAACATGGAAGCTCCTTTCGGGCCGGCGAGGCGCCGCGGGGCGGGAATCAGACCGGGGTGTTTCTTGAAGTGGGAACGCCGGGTAAGAGCCGCAGTCGGCGCGCGTCTCGGAAGGCGTGCCGGAAGACCGCGTCGGCGCGACAGCCGCCCGTCCTCACCGGCGGCTGCCCTCTTAACATCGCTCCCTGACAGCTAACGCACCATTTCCCCGCCGTAACCTTCACGCGGCCCGGAGAAGGGTCCGGGCCGCGGCGGCGGCGCTTTTGCCTTTTGCCTTTCGTTCTGTTATAGCCTTCACGCGCGAAGGCCCCGCGCGGCACTCTATCGGCCCTCTGCCTCCCGGCCACTCCCGGCAAGGGCGCCAAAGGTGATACAGGGATGATCGTCGCACTCGGTTCGGCGCGCGCCGCCAAGATCATGGCCGTCCGCGCGGCCTGCGCGCGCGTCGCCGAGGCGGACCCGCGCTGGAGGCGGGCCGAGCTGGTGGCGCGCGCCGTCGAGTCGGGCGTCCCCCGGATGCCGCTCAACGACTCGCAGCTCATGCGCGGCGCCTACGGGCGGGCCGAGGCGGTCGCGGCGCTGCTGCGCGGGCAGGGCGAGCGGGCCGACCTCTACGTCGGGCTCGAAGGCGGCTTCCACTCCATCACGTTCGAGGGCCGGCGCCACACCTTCCTGCACGGCTGGGCCTACGTCACCGACGGCCGGGGCCGAGGCCACTTCGGGCACGCCCCGGCCGTCGCCATCCCCGCGGCCGTCGCCGCGCAGGTCGAGCGGACGGGGCGCACGCTCGGCGACGTGATGGACGAGGTGGCGGGCGAGCGCGACGTGCGCAGCCGGCAGGGCGCGTGGGGGGTGCTGACGCGCGGCCTGCTGACGCGGGCCATGAGCTTCGAGGCGGCGCTGGTCGCAGCCTTCGCGCCCTTCTACAACGAGGGACTTTATGAGGAGTGAGCGGGAAGTATGGTGGACAGGCTGACGGCCGAGGGGAACGACGAGCACCTCTCGCAGCGCGTGGGCGTGAACTCGCCCGGCTGGGTCGAGGTCATCGCCGGCTCGATGTTCTCGGGCAAGTCCGAGGAGTTAATCAGGCGGCTGCGGCGGGCGAAAATCGCGCGCCTCAAGGTGCAGGTCTTCAAGCCCGACATCGACGACCGCTACTCGAAGGAGCACATCGTCTCCCACTCCGAGATGCGCCACGAGTCGCACCCCGTGCGCTCGGCCGCCGAGCTGCTCGAAGCGGTCGAGCCGGGCACCGAAGTCGTCGGCATCGACGAGGGCCAGTTCTTCGACAACCACCTCGTCCACGTCGCCAACGCCTTGGCCGGGCGCGGCATCCGCGTCATCATCGCCGGGCTCGACCAGGACTACACCGGCCGGCCCTTCGACCCGATGCCCCAACTCCTCGCCGTCGCCGAGTACATCACCAAGACGCACGCCATCTGCGTCCGCTGCGGCCAGCCCGCCAACTACTCGCAGCGCATCGTTCAGGTCGAGGGTCAGGTCGTCGTCGGCGCCGGGGACGCCTACGAGGCCCGCTGCCGCCGCTGCTTCGTCCCCCACGCCGACGCGCCAACGCGCCACATCACGGAGTAGCGGGTGACGGGTGTCGGGTAAAGCCGAGTTGCTTTCACCCGACACCTGACACCCGACATCCGTTCATCATTTCCCCGCCCCTGTGCTATCCTCTCCCAAGCTTTTCAAGCCCCGCACAGTCTGGAGTGGTTTAAACGATCTTCGGCCATTTGAGGGAGGAGAGTCTTTCCATGCGTCTTGCTTACACATCGAAGGCCCTCGGCGGCGCCGCGCTTCTGGTTCTAGCGCTGGCCTGCCAGGAGGCGACGGTGACGAACACGAACACCACGACGACCAACACCGCCGTCAACGTCAACGGCTCTAACGCCAACATCACGACGACGACGATGACGACCGGCGCGGGCACCACCATCGAAGCCAAGGAGCCCGACAAGTACAGCGCGACGATGCTCGCCACGGTCGCCACCTCGGGCCAGCAGCCGATGAAGGGGCAGGTCGAAATCAAGGTCGCGCGCAACGGCGCCGACCGCCGCTACTCGGCCACCGTTCCCGTCCTCGGCGAAATCATCTTTCTCGACAAGGCCGACAAGCGTTACCTCATCATGCCCGCGCGCAAGCAGTACGCCGAACTCACCCAGGAGTTGACCGGCGTCAACACCGACCAGATGCGCGCGATGACGCCGGGCCAGCTCGTCGCCTTCGTACAGGCGCGGCAGGGCGTCGAGCGCGTCGGCGAGGAGACCTTGAACAACCGGCAGGCGTACAAGTACCGCGTCGCGGGCCGCGCCCAGACGGCGACCACCGCCGGGCAGGTGCAGGGCGAGAGCTTCATCTACGTGGACAAGGACACGGGCCTGCCGCTTCGCATCGAGGGCTTCGGCCAGTCCTCCGGCAACGTGCAGGGCGTCTCGGGCGGCAACGTCACCGTCGAGACGCGCGACCTGAAGACGGACGTGAATCCCTCGGACTTCGAGATACCCGAGGGCCTGAAGAAGCTGACGCCGGAGGAGGCACGCCAGCAGGTCTCGCAAATCACGCAGGGCATCCAGATGCTTCTGGCCTTCCTCAGCGCGCAGCAGCAGCAGCAGGGCGCGGCCCCGGCGGCGACGCCGGCCGCGGGCGCCTCTCCGGCCGCGTCGCCGGGCCGCTGAGAAAGGACGGCGCATGAAGTACGTTCTGACGCTCATCCTCGGCATCCTCGTGGGCGGGGCGGCCAGCTACTTCCTCTTCGTCGGGGCGCCGCGCGCGCGCATGACGAAGGGCGAGCCGGTCAAAGCGCCCGACCCCTTGGGGCCTCCGCCGGGCACGGCCGTCGTCGAGCTGGACGAGCAGTTCTTCAAGACCCTGCTCGATTCCATCTTCCGCGACCTTAACAAGCCGGCCTTCCCGCCCGTGGCCGGCGAGGGCTGCCAGAATCAGGTCGTGATTGAGCCGGCGGCGGGCGACGTGCAGACGGGCGTGTTGGTGAGGGACGGCCGCGTCGTCGTGCCGCTGGCCTTCAGCGGGACTTACAATTTGATGGGCTGCCAGAACATGCGCGGCACGGCCGAAGCGGGGATAGACTTCCGCTTCGCGCCCGACGAGCAGACGCTCTACGGACAATTGAACGTCGCGGGCGTCAACGTCGAGGGCTGGTCGCCGCTCCTGAGCGGACCCTTGACGGCCTTCGTGCAGGGCGCCATCAACCAGCGCGTCAACCCGCTCGTCCTCATGCGCGGCCAGCAACTCACGCTCAACATCCCCGTCCAGGCCGCCGGGGGCACGCTCCGCGCACAGGCGCGCGAGGTGCGCGAGGAAGCGAAGGACGGCAAGCTCCGCCTCCACGTCACCTACGACTTCACAGGCGCGAAGGGCGGCGCGCCGCCGCCGGGCTGATTCGATTGCTGATTGCGGAGTCCGCGAAGGTCGGACCTTAAACACTGAGCGCCTTTGCGAGATGATTTCACGCAAAGGCGCTCAGTGTTTATGACTCACTTCTTCCCGGCGTAGTGCTTGCAGACGGCGCCTTCGGAGGCGAGGACGAGGCGCAGGCCGTATGCGTCGGAGGAGAGCGTCACCTTCGGGGGTTCGGCGTGCATGATGCCGCTCTCGCCGTAGGGCTTGTCCGGGTACTTCGGGGCGTTGGCGTGGACCCGGTAGGTGACGCCTTCGAGGCCGGTCAGCGTGAAGCGGCCTTGCGCGTCCGTCTTGTGGTCCCAGCCGGTGGCGGTGTGGTCGGGGTAATTCACGTCGGAGAGGTAGACCTCGGCGCCGGCCGCGGGCGTGCCGTCAGGCCAGACGACGACTCCGTGCACCTTGCGCCCCGCGAGCGGCGGCGGCAGCCGCAGCAGAAGGTCCGCGACCCTTTCGCCGAGGCCCACCTTGATGACGGCGGCCCCGGAGCGGTCGGCGGCGCCGGGGTAGTAGGTCGGCGGGTAAGGGCTGTGGGGCTGCGGCATCCACGTCACGTTGACGCCGAGGACGTACTCGCCGGGCGGCACCTGCCCTATCTCGAACCGGCCTTCCTTGTCCTCCATGTAATCAACGCCGGCTTCGTCTCCCATACCGCCGGGGCCTTCGAGGTCGGCCCTCACCAGCACGACCTTCGCCTTCGCGACCGGCTCGCCCTCGGCCGTGACGACCCGGCCCGAGACGACGCCGTTCGGAATCGCGGCGAAGTGGGCGGACGCGCAGCCGCGGTCGTAGACCTCCAGTTCCTTCTCCGTGTACTCGTCCCGGTAGTATTGAGGCGGGAGGTCGGCCCCGACCTTGTACTTGCCGGGCTTGAGGTGCGTGACTTCGTACCGCCCCTCCGCGTCGGTGAACAGCTCGCGGCGCGACCCGCCCGGCCCCGTGATAGTGACCTTGATGCCGGCGAGCCCTTCGGCCTTCGCCTTCTCGGCCTCAGCCTGCGCGAAGGTCGGCCGGGCCACCGCCCCGTAGATGCGCGCCCCGGTCCCCTCGCGCGGCAGGTCGCGGAGGAAGGCGAAGTCCTCGGCCGCGCCCTCGCGAGCAGGCGCGGACCTCCGCCGCCGCGCCGCACACGAGGGCGACGGCGAACGCGGCGAGTGCGAGGCGGACGAATGTCACGGTCATTCCCAATCTCCGTCGGACGAATTCGGCGGCGCTTACTCTTCGGCGGCGTTGAGGCCGCTGATGGCGGGGCCGTTGACGGCGCGGCCGTCGGTGGGCGAGTAGCGGGAGCCGTGGCAGGGGCAGTCCCAGGTCTTCTCCTTGTCGTTCCAGTCAACGATGCACCCCAGGTGGACGCAGACGGCCGAGAACTCGTGCAGGGCGCCGGACTCGTCGCGGTGGACGGCCACTTTGGCGAGGCCGCGGCGCAGGACGGCGCCGGAGCCGGGGGCAATCTGCTCGGCCGACTCGACCTCGCCCGGCGTCACGTAGTCGGTGAACTGCGCCGCCACGTTCAGGTTCTCGCGCGCGAACTCGACGCCCGAGCGTAAGGAGATGCGCGCCGGGTCATACAGAGTCGCCCACTCGTTCTCGCGGCCCGTGATGAGGTCGGTGATGAGGAGGCCGGCGATGGTGCCGTGCGTCATGCCGTTGCCGCTGTCGCCGGTGGCGATGTAGACGTTGTCGGCGTCGCCGGGGTTGCGGCCGATGAAGGCGAGGCCGTCCACCGGCTCCATCACTTGGCCGGACCATTGATACTCGACGGCGCCCGCCTCCTTGAAACGCTCGCGCGTCCACTCTTCGAGGCGGCGGAAGCGTTCGTCGTAATCGTCGGCCTGACCCGTCTTGTGGTCCTCGCCGCCGACTATCAGCACGTCGTGAAGGGGCCGCCCGGCGTCGTCCTTCACGGTTTGCAGGCGGACGTAGTGGTAAGGGTCTTCGGTGTCCCACAGGAGCATGTGGGGGACGCTGCCCGCGGGCACCCTGACGCCGATGACGTAGGTGCGGTAGGGCGCCTGCTTGGTGTGGATGGTGACGAGGTCGTTGACGGGCGAGTTGGTGGCGACGACGATTGAGCCCGCCCTGACGGTGAAGCCGTCCGAGGTGACGACGCGGGCTTCGGGGCCGCCTTCGATCACGTCGGCGTGGGCGCGCGTGTAGATGTGGCCGCCCCTGCGGCGGACGGCGGCGGCGAGCCCGGCGGTGTACTTAAGGATGTGGAACTGGCCCTGATAGGGGAAGCGGAGCGCGGCGCCGAAGTTGTAGCCGTCGTAGGGGACGCGGCCGACGTATTCGACCTCGGTCAGCCCCGAGCGGTGCGCGGCGCGCAGCTCCTCGCCCAGCTCGTCGTTCTCGCGTCCGGGCGCGACGAAGAGGTAGCCGTCGAGGCGCTCGAAGTCGCAGTCGATGCCCTCGTCCTCGATGGCCTTCTCGATGGCGTCGACGGCGGCCGTGTGGCTCTCGGCGGCGAGGCGCGCGCCGCGCTCGCCGTGCAGGCGCTCGATCTCGTAGTAGCGTTCGTCCAAAGCGTTGACGAGGTGCGCGGTCGTGCGCGCCGTCTCGCCGCCCGCCACCGGCCCGTCGTCGAGGACGACGACCGACTTGCCCTCGCGCGAAAGGTGATACGCCACGCTCAAGCCGGCAATGCCTGCGCCCACGACGCACACGTCCGCGCTCGCGTCGCCCGCCAGCCTCTCCGACTCCGCCTCCCCGGCCGTCGCCATCCAGACGGAGGTGGTCCTCCCCGAATCTGTCTCCATGAATCCGAAACCCCCCTTAGTAAAATTAGTAAAAAAAGTAGACGGTAGACAGTAGTCAGTAGACGGTAGAAAATACAGTCTCCGGCAAGCAGTCAGGGCGTCAGCGCCGGGCGCCTGCCGACCACTGTCTACCGTCTACTGCTTTTCAATCCTCTTCCTGACACTCCTCGGCCCAGAAGACCCACTCGACGCCGTTGAGGTGGGCCGAGCGCGGCGGGAGCGTGCCGCGGTCTTCGAGGGCGGAGCGGGCGCCCCGCTGGGCGCGCGCGAAGAGGTAGTGCGTCAAGTCCTCGAAGGCCCAGCCGCGCTGCGGGAGCGTCGTCCGCTCGAAGGCTTCGCGCAGCGGGCCGAGCCGGCTCTCGAAGAGCGAGGCCATCTCGCTCGAAAGCTCTTCGCAGACGGCCTCGAAGCGCGCGCTCTCCTGGCGTTTGACGACGGGGAAGTTCGGCTCGTAATACCTCTCGGCCGGGTAACGCTTCGGCGGGCCGTCGGCCTCACGCAGAAGCTCGGAGGCCGCCATCTCCGTGACGTGCGAGAAGACGGAAGGCCCCGACAGGCCCAACTCGCGCGCGAGCTGCGCGATGGTCTTCGGCGCCGACGCCAGCGAGCAGAGTATCTCCTCCTTGGTCCCCGCCGGCAGGAGCCGCTTCCGCGACAGGCCCGCCCAAGGGTCGCTGTAACCGCCCCGTGCCGAGACGCACTCGCACGCGAAATCCAAACGCTTCCCGCCGTCGTGTGTGCTCATCGCCCCACCTCCGAGGAGTACGGGGCGCCGGCCGAGCGCCCGCGCAAAGGTTAGCAATCGTGTGGTGAAGGGGGTTCCTGCCCGCCTAGAAATTAACACCGCCCCCCGGCGCGCGCAACGAAAAGTCGGGGGCCGAAACTTTTTCGTCCCCCCGACAACTTTTTCCGGCCCGCCGTGTATTTCCGCCGAATCGCGCCGCACTGTACACGCACCAGCCACGAACGCTTTCCCGACGTGCGGGAGTCACTTTTCCGGGAGCCGAAACCATGCGCAGCAAGTTGAAACTCTTCGTCGCGGCCGTCGCGCTGGCGGCCCTCGCCGCCGGCCTGCTCTTCAAAGCCTGGCCGGCCGGCGCCGCGCCCGCGGCCCAAAGTCTCTCGGCGCCCTTCCAGCGCCGCACGCTCGAAATGGCCCCCGAGGCGCCCTTCGAGCTGAGGTTCTTCACGACGGCCGTCAAGACCGACTCGCGCGGCCGCATCATCACGGGTCCGACCAGCGACCCGGTCAAGAACATCGTCGGCGCCGAGTCTGCCGGTCTGCGCGCCGGCCTCGAACGCTTCACCAAAATCATGTACGGCGCCGGCTACATCGACGGCCGCCCCGACCCCGGCACGCGCATCGACCCGAACGACCCGCAAGTCAAGAGCGGCAACCAGTTCTGGCCCCTGCGCAAGCAGCCCTTCCGCAGCCAGCCGCGCGCCCTCGCGCTCTCGCAGGACGGCCGCAAGCTCTACGTCACGCTCCCCGGCCGCGAGGGCTACCCCGACTGGCGCGTCGCCGTCGTCGACACCAACAGCCGTCAGGTCTTGAAGTGGATTGACCTCCGGCCCGCGGGCGAGTCGAAGGGTCTTAGGCCCATCGGCGTCAAGGCCGCGCCCCTGAACCCCGCCATCAGCCAGACGCCTTACGTCGTCGTGCTCAACATGTACGCCAACTTCGCCAGCGTCATCGACGCGGCGAGCGACACCGTCATCGGCGAATTCGAGACCGGCTTCTACGGCGAAAAGCTCGTCTTCAACAAGACGGGCACGCGCCTCTACATCACCGACCGCTACAAGGACGCCGTCCGCGTCTTCCGCGTGGACCCCGGCCCCGCCTTCACGCAGATAGCGATTATCCCGACCGGCACCAACTCGCTCGAACGCGCCAACCCGCGCGACCTCGACATCTCTTCGGACGGCCGCACGCTCTACGTCGCCAACACCCTCGGCCACACCGTCGCCGCCATCAACATCGACGGAGACGCCAACACGCTCACGAAGGTCATGCCCGTCGGCGGCCTCGCCACGGACGTGAAAGTCGCCGGCCGCTGGGGCATCGTCGCGGGCCAGGAGACGAACACGCGCCTCAACGAGCCCGAGTCGGGCCACGGCCTGCCGACGAAGAATGCCGGCGGCGTCGCCATCAGGAATAACGGCCAGCCGCTCGGCTACACGCCCGTCATGACCGACGCCACGAAGGCCACCACCTTCGACGACATCGGCTCGGAGCTGAACATCTTCGACACCTCGACCAACCGCTTCGTCTTCCGCTACGTGGACGAGGGGCGCGACCAGTCGCAGCTCGTCACGCCGGGCCAGTTCGTCGACCTCGGCGACCACACCGCCGCGCAGAAAATCATCAAGGGGAGCGGCCCCGAGCAGTTGTTCGTCCGCGGCGACCTGCTCTTCGTCACCTACGCGCACTCCGAGCAGGTGCAGGCGTTCCGCATCAACGCGTCGGCCTCAGACCCCTCGCAGGTACTCACGCCGCTCGGCGTCGAGCTGACGGGCGGCATCACGCCGCAGGGCGTCGAAGTCTCGCCGGACGGCCGGACCGTCTACGTCGCCAACTTCCAGACCGAGGACGTTTCCTTCCTCGGCGTTGACGCGAACGGCAACCTGTCGCGGCAGGGCTACCTGCCCGTCGGCGTGACGCCGCAGACGCCCGACCCGACCACCGGCGGGCACGGCCAGCAACTCTTCGCCACGGACGAGGAGGTCGGCCTGCGCTGGTTCTTCTCCGCGGCCTACTCGGACGACGCGCAGAAGTCGTGCGGCTTCTGCCACTGGGACGGCCGGCAGGACG
>DASZEK010000063.1:0-4446 GCA_035941045.1 Pyrinomonadaceae bacterium
CGGCTCAAACACCAACGCGACGGCGAACAACGCAGACCGCAGGGATGACCGCCGCGACGACCGGCGTGAGACGCGCGGCGACGCAGAACTCCGCGCCTGCATAATCCTCACGACAAGGCCCCCGGTTCGGGAGGCGAGTCCCCGCCACGACGCGGTGTTATCTGCGGTCCCTCGGGTCGCGATCTCGAACGTCGTTGACGCCCCGGCCGGGCACGTCCCTGCTCTCGTGAACGACGGGCACGCGCTTGCGCGGCATGAGCCCGAGCAGGCCGCCGAGGCCGAGCAGGCCGAGCCAGCCCCAGTCGGTGTCGTCGTCGCGGTCGCCGCGTGTCTCACGCCGGTCGTCGCGGCGGTCATCCCTGCGGTCTGCGTTGTTCGCCGTCGCGTTGGTGTTTGAGCCGCCTGCCGCGCCGTTGTTGTTGTTCGACTGCGCGTAAGCCGGCGAGGACGCGAAGGCGAGCAGGGTAAAGCCCAGGGCCAAAGCCCTGACTGCCGCCGACAATTTCTCATCTCTCATCATCAAGATTCTCCTGTCCCTCCCTTGAAAGTGTAGTACAGCGGGCCGGCGTGAACGTGCCGGCCGCAAACATCATCCCCGCGGCCGTTATTCGCCGCCGCGCGGGCGGCCCGGCTCCAGTGGCTCGACCTCGACCTCGGTCTTGCGCAGCGTCTCGCGCACCTTCTCGGTGTGCTCGGCCACGTCCTTGTTGATGACGACCTCTTCGACGACGCGCGCCTTCTTGTTGAGGACCAATTCCTCGTACGCTTCCCTGATCTCGACGACGGACTCCTGGAAGGCTTCCGAGTCGGCCCCGTGGAAGGTGTAGTCGGCGGGGCGGCGGTTGACGTTGACGTGCTCCTCGCGCAGCGTCACGTCCTCCTCGACGGGCGTCTCGCTGACGCGCTTCTGCACGCGGACGCCGCCGCGCTCGACCTCGCGCTTGCCGACCTCCAACTCCTCGGCGACGACCGGGATGGCGACCTCCGGCGACGGGACCGTGAACTCTTCGTCGTCGGCAGTCGCGGCGCGGGCTGCACCCGCGAGGGGCTGCGCGCGCGCGGGCTCGTGCTCGGCGGTGACTTCGGAGGCGCGGTCAACGCCGCGCGTGGCCTCCTCGTCAATCTCGTGCGTGACGTGCGGCCTGAGCGTCTCGGTCTCACCGAAGCCCCGCCAGCCGTCCTCGCGCCATTGGGCCGCGCGCTTGTCTATCTCGACGGCGCCCAGACGCCTCATGACGTTGACCGCGAGGTCGGCGTAGTGGTTGTCGGCGTTGACGGTGACGAGCGTGCCGCCGCGCTTTAAGCCTTCGGCGTAGGTGTGCGCGTCGTCGTCCGTGACGCCGAGGCGGGTGAGCCCGCTCAGCAGCCCGCCCGCGGTCGCCCCGATGCCCGCGCCCGCGATGAGGGCGGCCAGCGGCCCGGCGGCGAGCACGGGGCCGATGCCGGGGATGGAGAGGGCCGTCAGGCTCAGCAGGAGCGCGGCGCCCGCGCCGATGGCGGCGCCCGTCCCGGCGCCCTTCGCCATGTCCTCCACCTGCTCGCGGCCGTCCTCCTCGACGTACTCGACCTCGACGCCCTTGCCGTCGGGCTTCTTCGAGACGAGGCTGACCTCGTCGCGCCTGAAGCCCTCGGCCACCAGCTCGCGAACCGCGTTCTGCGCCGCCGCCCTGTCATCGAACAGACCGACAACTGTCTTATTAGCCATCGCTCAGCTTTCTCCCTTCACTGTCGTTAACGCGCCGGGCACATCCGCGAGACGCGGCTCCCTCCCGCGGCGCCGTAGTTCATCCCCACGGGGACTTTAAAATTCATGACGGCCGACGGCCCTCGCCCTCGTCCTCCTCGGCGTGGCCGCCGCGCCCGTCGTCGTCAACGCGCTCGATGACGGCCTCCTCGGTGCGCAGTCGGACGCGCTGCGGCCTGTAAGACTCGACCCGCTCCTTCGTGATGTGCAGCTCTTCCTTGAGCATCAGCCGCTTCTCGACGACCAGCACCTCCTCCATCAGCGAGACGATCATCGTGTCGCCGACGTGCCGCACGGGGACGGGGCCGTCTACCACGCGGTTCACGGGCACGCGCCGGACCTGCACCTCCTCGCGCATCAGCGGCTCGTCCACCACCTCCTCGCGCTCGCTGACGGTCTTGCGGATGCGGACGCCGCCCGCCTCGACCATGCGCTTCTGCACTTCGAGTTGTTCGGCGACTATGGGGACGACGACCGTGTCCCCCTCATCCCTGACCCCCGCGCCGCGTCTCGCGCCGCCCGCCCTCGGTGCCGCCTGTATCAACTCGGAAAAGCTGAAAGGCAGATAGACGCTGCCGTCCCTTTCGCGGAGCAACTCTTCGGCCGGCACCAGCGCCTGCCTGCCGTCTTCGAGGCGGACGAGCACCTGCCCGCGCTCGTCACCCAGCCCGGAAGCTGATTCGTCTACGAAGCCGCGCAAGCCGTCCCTGTCCGTGAGGACTAACGTCCTCGCCCTCTTCTCGCTCATCGCACTCCTTTCCCAACGCGGGTCCACACACTTAAGGCGACACGCCTGCCATGCACACTTTTGCACCGGGGGGATTTAAAACTCTCCCTTTAGCAATATCCATACCGACGCTGACGGTGCCCTTACTTCGGCACTTTTCCCTGTCCGACCGGGCGCGTTGTAAGGAACTGATACAGCATCTCGGCGACTAGACACCCCGGCATTCGGGACGCGCCTCGATTGAATCGGGTAGAATGAAGGCATCCATTGAATCGCGCTGAGAAGGTGTCGGTACTTTAATCACCCCTTTCGGGGCTTGTCGCCTGATGAAGATTTGTCCAACCTGTCAGACCTGCTACGAGGACGCCGACACCGCGTGCAGGCAAGGCGACCACGACGCGCTCGTGCCGTCCCGCCCCGGCTCGCGGCTCGTCGACGGCAGATACCGGCTCGACAGGCTACTCGGCCGCGGGGGAATGGGGGCCGTCTACGCCGGGGCGCACGTCGAGCTCGAACGCCCGGCGGCCGTCAAGATGCTCCTCCCCGACCTCGTCAGCGACCCGCTGGCGCTGGAACGCTTCAAGCGCGAGGCTCGCGCGGCCGCGCGCCTGAACCACCCGAACGTCGCGGGCACTTACGACTTCGGGACGCTCCCCGGCGGCGAGTCTTACATCGTCATGGAACTCGTAGAGGGCGCAACCCTGAGCGAGCACCTCGCCGCCGAGGGCGCGCTCCCGCTCCGGGAAGTGATACTCATCGCCCGGCAGGTCGCCGACGGCGTCGAGGCCGCGCACCGCGGCGGCGTCGTCCACCGCGACCTCAAGCCCTCGAACATCATCGTCTCGCGCGACCACCACGGCGCGCCGTTCGTTAAGGTCTTAGACTTCGGGGTGGCGAAGCTGAAGGGGCACACGACCGGCCGGCTCGACATCACACAGGCTGCCGCGATGGTCGGCACGCCCCGCTACATGTCGCCCGAGCAGTTCGCGGGCCACGACGTTGACGCACGCTCGGACGTGTACAGCCTCGGCGTGATGCTCTACGAGATGATAGCCGGGCGGGTGCCGTTCGACGCCCCTTCCGCCCCGGCGCTCGCCCTCAAACACATAAAGGAGTCGCCGCCCCCTCTGGAAGAGGCGCGGCCCGGTGTGCCCGACGCGCTCGCGCGGCTCGTGATGTGGGCGCTGGCGAAGAACCCCGCCGAGAGGCCGCAGACCGCCGCTGATTTCTCCCGCGAACTGAGGGCGGCCGAAGAGGCGTCAAGTGTCGAAGTGCCCTTCGCCGGTCATCGCGAGGACTCGCCCGTAGAACCCGTCCCGGCTTCACGGGCGGCGGACGACTCGCCACACTTCGACGAAGGCTTACCCGACCCCGCCCGCAGTTCGAGATGGAAACGCAGTCTCCTGCTCGCGTCGGCGTTAGCCGCGGTGTTCTTCGCTTCCGCGATTGGCGCCGCCCTCTTCCTGAGGTGGCGCGGCCAATCGCCCCCGGCCGCGGACAATGCAGGCGTGCAGGCGTCGGCCGTCCCGAGCCCTGCGCCGACTGCCGGCGCGCGGGCTGCCGCCGTCACGCAACCCGGAACCGGGGCTTCGCCCACCCCGACACCGTCGCCGGAGAAAAGGGACGCGTCGCGCACGCCGGAGGCGGACAGGAAGGCTTTACAATCGGCGCTCACGGGGTGGGTCGCCGCCACGAACTCGCGCGACGCTAAACGTCAGCTCTCTTATTACGCCCCCCGCCTTGAGGTCTTCTACCTCTCGCGCAACGTCTCGCGCGACGCGGTCCTCGGCGAGAAGAGAAGGACCATCGGTCAGGCCGAACGCGTCTCGATAACCGTCGGCGACCCGGCGGTCGAATTCGGGCGAGACGGGCTTACGGCGGTGATGACTTTTAGGAAGCGGTACGTCATCGAGTCGGGCGGGAAGCGCCGCCAAGGGGAGGTCGTGCAGGAGCTTCGCTGGTCCCGGACCAAGCC
>DASZEK010000064.1:0-9554 GCA_035941045.1 Pyrinomonadaceae bacterium
CAGAGTCCCGGACGAGCCCGAGGCGCCGGTGACCATCGGGCGGGGGCTGTGGAACACGCGGCTCTACATCCTCGACGGCAGGGGGGAGCCGATACCCGAGGGCGTGGCGGGGGAGGTGTGGGTGGCGGGCGAGGGGCTGGCCCGCGGCTACTTCGGGCGCGCCGGGCAGACGGCGGAGAGGTTCAGGCCGGACGCGCACTCGGCGGAGCCTGGGGGTCGGGCGTACCGGACGGGGGACGTGGGGAGGTGGGTGAGGGGCGGGGAGGTCGAGTACCTGGGGCGCGGGGACGAGCAGGTCAAGGTCCGCGGCTACAGGATTGAACTCGGCGAGATAGAGGCCGCGCTGAATGGGCATCCGGACGTTGAGCAGAGCGTCGTCGTCGTGCGCACTGACGGGGCGGGCGACAAGCGCCTCGTCGCGTACGTGGTCGCGAACAAGTCGGCTAACGGCGAGTTGCGGACTTACCTGAAGGGAAAGCTTCCCGAGTACATGGTCCCCGCCGCCTTCGTCTCGTTGGACGAAATCCCCCTGACGCCGAACGGCAAGGTCAACCGCCGCGCGCTGCCCGCCCCCGAGCCTTCAACGTCGGAGCCCGCCGACGGCTACGTCGCCCCGCGCGACGCGGTCGAGGAAGAGTTGGCCGCGGCGTGGGCCGAGTTGTTGAAGCTGGAGCGCGTCGGCGTCGAGAGCAACTTCTTCGACCTCGGCGGCCATAGCTTGCTCGCCATGCGTTTGCTGTCGCGCGTGCGCGAGCGGTTCCAGGTCGAATTGGAAGTCCGCGCCCTGTTCGAAGCCCCGACCGTCGCCGGCATGGCCGCGCTCGTCAGGCGGGCGCAGTCGCGCCAAGACTCGGATGCCGACGCGGGGATAGAGGCGATGCTCGGCGGCCTGGGCAACCTCGAACACCTGCTGGCCGAACTCGACCGGCTCTCGGACGACGAAGCCGAGAGAATGCTCGACGAGAAAGAGTCGCTCCTCAAGAGGGTGATTGACACCAGATGACCGAGGGGGCCGCCTCCGGCCTCACAGCAAGTCTCCCGCCGAGGCGCACCCGCGCCGACCATCCCGCAACGTCTAAGAGACCACTCCATAGAAGGTGCTTAACTTATGACCTCTCCAAAATTCGCCAACCCGGTCCGGAGCCTTTTCGAAGGACTGGTCCCGGCCGAAGAGCGCGGCTCGGCGCGCTTCCTCTGGCTGAGTAATTTCGAGGCCGAGCGGTTCTGGGCCCCGCCCGGCGCCGTCCAGCTCCCCAAGATTTCGCAGGGCGACGACGTGGCCGTCGTCAACCGGCTGGAAGAGAAGAGCCTCTTCCTCGCCGAGTACCCCGACACGCTCATCCTCCGCGAGCCGAGCGACGAAGGCTTCCTCGCCTACCTCGCCGGCCTCGGTTTCCGCCCGCCCCGCGTCCTCAACGTGAACGCCGCCGACCGCCAGACGCCCATCTCCGCCGCGGTCCTCGCCGACGAAGAGCTGTGCGCCCAAATCTCGAAGCTCGCGCGCGAAGAGAACCTCTACCTCCTCCCCTTCGGCAAGACGAGGCTCGAAGAGGAGATTGCCGCCAAGACCGGCGTCAAGACGCTCGGCCCCCCGGCCGGCGTCGTCGAGTACGTGAACTCGAAAATCTACAGCCGCCGCGTCAGCAGCGAGCTGAGGCTGAAGACCATTCCGGGCTGCGAGGCCGAATCGCCCGAGGAGTTGGAGGAAGGCTTCGCCGGGCTGAAGCCGCACCTCGACGCGGGCCGCAGGCTGGTCTTGAAGGAGGCGATGGGCGTCTCGGGCAAGGGGCTCGTCGTCATCGACAACGAGGCGAAGTTCAGGCAGCTCACCACCCTCCTCAAGCGCCGCGCCAAGCCCGGTGCGAGCTACGACTTCGTGCTCGAAGTCTGGATCGATAAAGAGCGCGACATCAACTACCAAATCTTCATCTCGGCCGACGGCGAGGTCCGCCTCCTCGCCCTTAAAGAGATAGCCACGCTGAACGGCGTGCATCAGGGACACCGCTTCCCGCCCGAACTCAGCGCGGCGCAGACGGATGCTTACGAGCAGGCGGCGCAGGCCCTCGGCCGCCGCCTCTTCGCCGACGGCTTCACCGGCATCGTCGGCCTCGACTCCATCATCGACCGCGAAGGCGAGGTCTACCCGGCGCTCGAAATCAACGCGCGCTTCAACATGTCCACCTACCAGCTCGGCCTTGAGCGCCTCATCGGCCCCTCGGCCAA
This sequence comes from Pyrinomonadaceae bacterium, assembly GCA_035941045.1. Lineage (GTDB taxonomy): Bacteria > Acidobacteriota > Blastocatellia > Pyrinomonadales > Pyrinomonadaceae > QHXN01. Next base: position 2,224 of record DASZEK010000064.1, read on the forward strand.
GGTGGTAGCCAAGTACTACCCGCTCGTGCTCGCCGAGCCCGTGTCGTTCGCGCAGGTGCGCGACGCGCTCGGCGACCAACTCTTCGACCCGAAGGGCAACGGGTCCGGCGTCCTCATCCAGAACTTCGCCACCGTCAACGTCAACGCGAAGAAGGCCGAGGGCGAAACCTTCAAGGGGCGCCTCTACGCGCTCGTCGTCGGCCACAGCTTCGACGAGACGGAACGAATCGACCGGGCCGTGACCGAAAGGCTCGCGACACTACAGGCCGAGGCCGCGGCGCCGGTCGCTTAAAGCACGGCGCGGCAGAGAACTTGGAAAGGAGAACGCAAGATGATTGTGGCAGAGGGAAAAGAGCTGTACGTGGGCGGGCTTCCCGTCTCCAAATTGGTCGAGAAGTACGGGGAGCCGATGTACGTCTACGACGCCGAGGTGATCGAGAATCAATACCGCAAGCTGAAGGCCGTGCTGCCCGAGCAGATCGAGATTTACTACTCGATGAAGGCCAACCCGAACGTCTCGCTGGTCGGCTTCCTGAGCAAACTGACGACGGGCGTTGACGTGTCCTCGCTGCGCGAGATGTACGTCGCCGAGCAGGCCGGCTTCACCCCCGACCGGATGCTCTTCGTCGGGCCGTCGAAGTCCGAGAGGGAGCTGCGGGAGGCGATAGACAAGAGGATAGGGCTCCTCGTCGTCGAGTCCGAGCAGGAGCTTTTGCAGGCCGACCGGATAGCCGCCGAGCTGGGCGTCACGGCCAACGTCGCGCTGCGCATCAACCCGGCCTTCGACGCCGCCGGCTCGAAGCTCAAGATGGGCGGCGGCGCCCGCCAGTTCGGCGTGGACGAGGAAGGCGTCGAGGCCGTCCTGCGCCACTCCATGACGCTCGAACACGCGCGCGTCACCGGCATCCACGTCTACCTCGGCACGCGCATCCTCGACTACGACGTGGCGTGGAAGAACACGCGCTACGTGCTCGAACTGGCCCAAAGGTTGCGCGAGACGGCGGGCATCGAGCTGAGCCTCGTGGACTTCGGCGGCGGCCTCGGCGTGCCCTACTTCAACGGCGAGCACGACTTCGACATCGAGAAGTTCGGCGAGGAGTTCCGCGCGTTCTTCGACGCCTACCACGCGTCGATGCCGCCGACGCGCTTCATCATGGAGCTGGGCCGTTACCTCGTCGCCGAGTCGGGCATCTACCTGACGCGCGCCCGCTACGTGAAGAAGTCGCGCGGGCAGAAGTTCGTCCTCGTCAGCGGCGGCATGAACCACCACCAGGCGACCACCTCCATCGGCACGCTCGTCAAGAACCACTTCCCCATCGAGGTCGTCAACAAGATGGGGCTGCCGAAGGAGGAGGACGCGCACGTCTGCGGCCCCTTGTGCACGCCGGCCGACGTGCTCGGCAAGTCCGTCAAGATGGTCGAGGTCGAGCCCGGCGACCTGCTCGGCATCCTCAAGTCGGGCGCCTACGGCCTGACCGCCAGCCCGCTCAAGTTCCTCAGCCACGACCACCCGATTGAGGTCATGGTCTACAAGGGCGAGGACTACCTCATCCGCAAAGAAACAAGCGTCGCCGAAATCATGAGCAGCCAGGTCCTCGTCTCGGTCGAGCCGGGGCGCCGGGCGCTCGAATCAGCCGCCTCGCGTTGAGGCGTGCAACCCACCCCCGGCCGCGGGCCTTAAAAAGCGCGCGGCCCCGCACCTTCAAGACTGAGGAGAAAAAAGAATGGAAGCCAATGTCACCGAAACCGCGACCCGGACGGAAATTCTCGCCAAGCTCAAGGAGCTGGTCGTCGAAGTCACGCAGTTGAAGGTCGCCCCCGAGACCATCAGCGACACGGCCAACCTGTTCAACGACTGCGGGCTGGACTCGACCTCGGTCGTGGACCTCGTCGTCGGCCTTGAGCAGCACTTCGACGTGACCGTGGAGGACGACGAGCTGGACGTGAAACTCTTTCAGGACCTCTCGAAGCTCGCCGAGTTCGTCGAGGCCAAGCAGGAGTTGGCCGCGGCCTAACGCCTCGGACGAGAGCACCGGGACGGGCCGGTGTCGAAGCCCCGGCCCACACCCCTCCCTTAAAGCGGGGACCCACCCCGCGAGAGCCTAAACCCTTATGTTCAGCGCGAACGAACAGGCCGCCGGCATCCGCCGCATGGAGTTCTACGTCCCGGAGACGCGCCGCTCGATGCGCGAGTACGCGCGGGCCGAGCCCGCCGAGTTCACGCGGGAGTTGTTGGAGCGGACGTGGCGCGACATCGCCATCGAGCCGGACGTGCTCTACCGCTACTTCAGCGGGCAGATCGCGGGCCGGCGCGACAACTTCGCCGCGCCGCGCGAGGCCGAGGTCGAGCGGTTCGAGCGGCAGAGCGGCATCAACGGCGTCTACTGCGCCGGGGAAGAGAACAGCTCCGACATGGCGGTGCGCGTCGGCCGCCAACTCCTCGACAAAGAGCCCGGCCTGGCGAAGAGCGTGGACGCCGTCATCTGCTACCACTCGACGATTAACGAGATGGCGAGCTGGAGCACGGCCTGCCGCCTGCAATACGAGCTGGGCTTGAAGCAGGCTTACGGCTTCACCGTCAGCCAGAAGGGCGGCAACGCGAGCCTGATGGCGCTGAAGGTCGCCTGCGACCTGCTCAAGACGGAGCCCGACCTGAAGACGCTCCTCCTCGTCGGGGCCGAAAAACTCGTGCCGCCCTACCGGCGCGTCTTCGGCCGGATGACCGCCGCCGGGGACAGCGCCAGCGCCATGCTCCTGAGCCGCGGCGCGGACCAATGCCGGCCGCTCTGCTTCAAGATGCGCGACTTCCCCTCGTGGTGGAACCCCGACGGGTACGACGACGCGCAGATGGCGAGCCTGCTCGACCTGCTGGCCGAGCAGGCGACCGTCCTGACGCATCAGGTGATGGACGAGCTGAGGCTCGGCCGCGAAGACGTGGCGCTCTTCATCCCGCCGAATTTCAGCCTCGCGCTCAACCGCCGCCTCGGCGAGCGGGCCGGGATTCCGCCGGAGAAGATTTACTCCGACAACATCCCGCGCTTCGGCCACCTGCTCAACTCGGACCTCGTCGTCAACCTCTCGACGGCGCGGCGCGAGCGCGGGCTGAAGGCCGGAGACGTGGTCCTAGTCTACGGCGTCGGCCTCGGCCTCTCGCTCGGGTGCGTGGCCGTCCGCGTCTGAGATAAAATCGTCGGCGCCGAACTTCAGAACTCAGCCCACCCGGAATTGAGCACATCTTCGACGGTACGGAGTGAGAGAGAAATGGGAGTCCTGCTACAAGACATTCGTTACGCCTTCCGCACGCTGCTCAAGAGGCCCGGCTTCACCATCCCGGCGGTGCTGGCGATGGCGCTCGGCATCGGGACCATCACGCAGGTCTTCAGCGTCGTCAACCGCGTCCTCATCGAGCCCCTGCCTTTCAACCAGCCGGACGAGCTGGTCGCCGTCTGGGGGAGCAACAAGAAGCTGAACCTCCCGCGGATGGGCTTCTCGGGCGCCGACTTCCTCGACCTGAAGGCGCAGAACCGCGTCCTGCAAGAAGTGGCCGCCATCAACTTCTGGGGCGTCAACCTGACGGGCGGCGGCGAGCCCGAGCGCGTGCAGGGCTTCCAGGTCTCGGCCAGCCTCTTCCCCACGCTCGGCGTCAAGCCGGCCCTCGGGAGGGTCTTCGGCGAGGAGGAAGACCGGCCCGGCAACGACCGCGTCGTCGTCCTGAGCCACGGCCTCTGGTCGCGCCGCTTCGGCTCGAACCCCGGCATCGTCGGGCAGACCGTGCAGCTCAACAACAACGCCTACACGGTCGTCGGCGTGATGGGGCCGGACTTCCAGTACCCGCGCCGCTCGGCCGAGCTTTGGACGCCGCTCGCCCTCGACGCCAAGCAGCAGAAGGACCGCACCTCGCGCTTCCTCCTGCTCGTCGGACGCCTCAAGCCGAACGTCACGATTGAGCAGGCGCAGTCCGACCTCAACAGCTTCTTCACCCGGCTTCAGGAGCAGTTCCCGGACACCAACGCCGGCTACAGCATTTGGATGGTGCCCTTGAAGGAGATGATTATCGGGCCGGCGCGGCAGGACTTGCTCATCACGATGGCGGCGGCGATTTTCGTGCTCGTCATCGCGTGCGCCAACGTCGCCGGGATGCTTTTGGCGCGCGGGGCCTCGCGCCGCAAGGAGCTGTCCATCCGCCTCGCGCTCGGCGCGACCCGCCTCCGCCTGATTCAACAACTGCTCACCGAGAGCGTCGTGCTCGCGCTCGTCGGCGCCTTCTTCGGCCTCGTGGTGGCCTACTGGGGCTCGCGCCTCCACGCCGCCAGCATTCCCGACTTCATCGCCGAGACGAACCCCGGCATCAAGGACGTGCACATCAACGGCACCGTGCTTTTGTTCACGCTGCTGATTTCGATTTTGACGGGCGCGCTCTTCGGCGTGCTGCCCGCGCTCATCCTCTCGAAAGCCAACCTCAACGTCACGCTCAAGGAGGGCGGCCGAAGCTCCAGCGGCTCGACCCGCCACCGCACGCACAACGTGCTGGTCGTCGCCGAGATAGCCGTCGCCCTCGTCCTGCTCATCAGCGCCGGGCTCCTCGTCCGCAGCTACATGCGCTTGCAGGAGGTCAACCCCGGCTTCGACTCGGCGAACACCTTGGTCGTGGATGTCTCGCCGCTCCAGTCGAGGTACGGCGACGGCGCGAAGGTGGCGACGCTCTACCGCCAGATACTTGAGCGCGTCAAGGCGCTGCCCGGCGTCAAGGACGCGGGCGCCATCAGCCACCTCCCGCTCGGCGGCGGCGGCATGTCGAGGACGCTCGTCGTCGAAGGCCGCCCGGCCCCGCCGCCCGGCGAAGAGCCCTACACGAACTACCGCGTCGTCAGCCCCAAGTACTTCGCCGCGCAAGGGCTCCGGCTCTCGCAGGGGCGCGACTTCACGGACCAGGACATCGACGGCGTGCCGTGCGCCGTCGTCAGCGAATCCCTCGCGCGCCAGTTCTGGCCCAAGGAGGAGGCGCTCGGCAAGAGGTTCACCGTCGAAGGCGAGACGACGCCGCGGCAGGTCGTCGGCGTCGTCGGCGACGTGAACGACTGGGACCTGGCGAACAAGTCGAACATGTACGTCTACGTGCCCTACCTCTTGCAGAAGCCGCGGCTGCCGATGACGCTGGTCGTGCGCACCAACTCGTCGGACCCGACGAGCCTCGCCGGCCCCGTCCGCGCGCAGGTCATGGCCGTGGACCCGGACCAGCCCGTCTACAACGTCAGGACGATGGACAAGGTCATCGGCGACACGCGCTGGCCGCAGAAAATCAACATGGGGAGCCTCGGCGTGCTGGCGATAATCTCGCTGGTGCTGGCGGCCATCGGCATCTACGGGCTCATCTCCTACTCGGTCACGCAGCGGACGCACGAGATAGGCGTCCGCATGGCCCTCGGCGCCGGGCACGGCGACATCCTGAAGCTGATGCTCAAGCAGGGCGGCTCGCTGCTCATGATCGGCCTGCTCATCGGCCTCGCCGGGGCCGTCGTCCTGACGCGCATCATGTCGAGCCTGCTCTACGGCGTCTCGGCGACCGACCCGCTCATCTTCGCCGCCACCAGCCTCATCCTCATCACGGTGGCGATGCTCTCAAGCTACATCCCCGGCCGCAGGGCCGCGAAGGTTGACCCGATGATCGCGCTGCGGGGCGAGTAAGCCCCGGCCCCGAAAGACTCCGGGGCGTGAAGCGAAGTTCGTCACTTCGCTTCACGCCCCGGCCACTCCCGAAGCGTTCGCACGCACAACCTCACGAACGACCGGACAACCGCAGCAAGCAGGAAAGCCTGAAGCTTCAGGAGCACTCTCGCCATGTCTTCACAAGACCAAACCGACCTTTTGAAGAACCTTTCGCCCGCGAAACGCGCCCTTCTCCTGAAGGCTCTGTCCGAGGAGAAGTCGCGCGCGGACGCCTCGAAGGCCATCCCGCGCCGCACGCAGGAAGGCCCCGCGCCCCTGTCGTACGCGCAGCGCCGCCTGTGGTTCCTCTCGCAGCTCGGCGCCGACCCGGCGCTCTACAACATGGCGTCGGCCGTGAGGCTGCGCGGCGCGCTCGACGTGGAGGCGCTGCGCTCGGCGCTGCGCCGCATCTCGGAGCGGCACGAGTCTCTGCGCACGTCGTTCGCGGCGGGCGCCGACGGCGAGCCGGTGCAGGTCGTCGAGCCGGACGCGGAGCTTGGGCTGGAGGTGTTGGACATCGGCGGCGGCGAGGAACGCGCGCGCGCCGTGGCCCGCGAGATGGCGCGCGAGGGCTTCGACCTCGGCCGCGCTCCTCTGGCGCGGGCGAGGCTGTTGAGGCTCGGCGGCGACGAGCACGTGCTGGTCGTGGTGATGCACCACATCATCTCCGACGGCTGGTCCACGGGCGTGCTCGTCGGCGAGCTGGTGAGGCTCTACGCGGCCTACTCGGAGGGGGGCGAGGAGGAGGCGCGGGAGGCGGTGCGCGCGCTGCCGGTGCAATACCCGGACTTCGCCGTCTGGCAGAACAGGTGGCTTGAGTCGGGCGCGATGGAGTCGCAACTCGCCTACTGGAAGAATCAGTTGGCCGGCGCCGCGACCGTCCTGCAACTCCCGACCGACCACGAGCGGCCGGCGAAGCAGACGCACCGCGGCGCGCAGGTAGCACTCGCCCTTTCGCCCGACCTCACCTCCTCCGTCAAGAGGCTGGCCCGCGAGCACTCGGCCACTCCCTTCATGCTCCTCCTGTCGGCCTTCTACGTCCTGCTGCGTCGGTACACGTCGCAGCCCGACATCCTCGTCGGCACGCCGGTCGCCAACCGCACCCGCCCCGAGATAGAGCCGCTCATCGGCTTCTTCGTCAACACGCTGGTGCTGCGCGCCGACCTCTCCGACGACCCGTCTTTCCTTGAGTTGTTAAAGAGGGTGAAGCGGACGGCGCTCGACGCCTACGCCAATCAGGACTTGCCCTTCGAGAAGCTGGTCGAGGTGCTCAACCCCGCGCGCGACATGAGCCGGTCGGCGATGTTTCAGGTGATGTTCGTGCAGCAGGAGGAACCGGCCTCGGGCCTGCGGCTGGCCGGGCTGGAAGTCGAGACGCTCGATGTCGGGACGGGAACGGCGAAGTTCGAGCAGACGTGGGCGGTTCGTGAAGTGGGCGGCGGCGACTTGGAGCTGAGGCTCGAATACAACGCCGACCTCTTCGACTCAGAGACCGCCAAGCGGATGGCCCGCCACTACCGCAACCTGCTCGAAGCGGCCGTCGGCGAGCCCCGCGCGCGCTGCTCGGAGCTGCCGCTGATGGGCGAAGGCGAGCGCCGCCTCCTGCTCGAAGGCTTCAACGACAC
>DASZEK010000065.1:0-23354 GCA_035941045.1 Pyrinomonadaceae bacterium
GACCATCACCATCGCGGTCGCCAACCAGAAGGGCGGGGTCGGCAAGACGACCGTCACACGCGAGCTTTCGGCCTGCTGCGCGCTGCGCGGCTTCCAGACGCTCGCCATAGACTGCGACCCTCAGGGCAACCTGACCTCCTCCTGGGTTGACACGGAAGTTTACGAGGCGACCCTCTCGCACGTCCTCATCGAGCCCGACTCGCCCTCGGGAGTTAAAATGGAGCCGCTGCCGCTCGACGACTCCATCGTCGAAAGCCCGGTCGAAAATCTCGATATCGTCCCCGCCGACATACGTTTAGCGCGCTTCGAGATGCAGCCCGATTACCTGACGCACAGGCTCCGCAATCAGATTCAGGAGCACGGCAAGGGCTACGACCTCGTCTTCATAGACTGCCCGCCTCAGCTCGGCAAACTGCTCACCGCCGCGCTCTATTCGGCCGACTACGTCATCGTCCCCTGCGCGGCCGACGCGATGGGCCTGCAAGGTCTATCGGACCTCGCCTTCACCATCGAGCAGGTCAAGAAGAACGTCAACTCCGGCCTCCAGATGCTCGGCGCGGTCATCAACCTTTACAAGCCTTCGCGCAACCTTTCGGCTGAATCCAGGCAGGCCGTCGAAGCCGCCGTCGGGCTCGTCGGGCACGTCTTCGACACGAACCTGCACGACTATTCCAAGGTCGCCGAAGCCCCCTCCCAGAAGCTTCCGGCCGTCCTCTACGCCAAATCCCACAGGGCGGCCGACCAGCTCTGGAGCCTGACGGACGAAGTGCTCGACAAGCTGAAACTGTCGAGACAGAAGATTATTGCGGTCAAATGAGGTGAAAGATGGCGGAGACTAAACCCAAAGCTTCTGACTCCCTCCGGGTTCCTAAACCTAAGAAAAAACTGGGCCTGTCGGTCCGGCCCGCCATCCGACTGCCCCACGAAGACCTCATTCAAGCGCAGCCGGACGACGTGTCGCCAACTATGCCTAGTCAGACTAGTCTGACTAGTATGTCTAGTCAGACTAGTCTGACTTCTGTGGGCGAAGAGCTACAACAACCGGCGCTTCCCATCTCGCCGTCAAAGGATTTCACCAAAGTAGCCAACTCCATCGGCCGAGAGGCCGTCCCGGCGGGCCTTTTTACTGGCAAGAGCAAACAGCTCTACGACTGCCTCTATTCCCTGACGCGCGGCGCCGTGACGCCGACCCGAACCGTTCGCATATCCCGACCCAAGCTGATGAAAAAAGCCGGCATCGGCTCGCGCGTGACCTTCGACGCCAACGTCGAGCGCCTCGCGGCGGTGGGCTTGATACAGGTGAGACAGATTGCAGGCGAGCACGAGGGGAACGAGTACACGGTCCTTTTACCGGAGGAGTTGAGCCAGTCAAGTATGACTAGTCAGACTAGTCTGACTAGTCTGACTAGCCCTGCCCAGAAACTAGTCAGACTAGTCAGACTAGAAACTAGTCAGACTAGGCATACTTTATCTCCTTTAAATTCAACGGTTTCAGCCTTGCCTAAGACTTTTATTAAGACTATTGAGAAAAATGATGATGATGAGGCTTTCGCCGACTTCCTGGCCGCGCTGAAAAAAGCTTCGATGGAGGTCACAGGCAGGGAAGTCAACGCTTCTGAAAAGCAACATTGGGCGGGTCTGGCCGACGTGCTCGTCGCGGAGCTGAAGATGGCGGCGGGGCGCACCTCAGTCTCCTCCGTCCCGGCCTTCCTCGCCGAGCACCTCCGCCGCCGTCTCTGGAAGCGCCGCCAGAAAGACGAGGCCGAGCAACAGTCAGCGGAACCGGCGGCCAGCCAGCCCGAGCTTGACGCCGCGGGCTGTCCCGACTGCTACGGGACGGGGATGTATTATCCGGAGGGCTTCGACAAGGGCGTGGCTAAATGCTCCCACCCGAGGCTGCCCCGTACGTGAAACATTTAATTGAAGTTACGCCACATAATATGGCCGTTAACTATTTTGAACCGTTGGGTGCTTCCACTACGCGGCGAATTGTGGAACCTGCGTGAGCGAAGGTAGAATCTGCCCGTGACCCCAGAAGAGAATGTAGAAGAGCCGGGAGCCGAAGGATTCGGAGCCTCGCAAGCCATCGCCGTCCCGGTCGCCGGACTCCTCAACGCCGTCACCCTTTGGGCCGAGGCCAACACGCGCCCGGAAGTCCTCGACCGCAAGGATAAGCTCAGGGACAAGGTTTCGGCCGTCACGTCCTTCTTCGAGTTCGCCGCCAAGCACCCCGCCGACATCACGCCCGAGGACGTTGCGCGCTGGCGGGCCACGATGGAGGCGCGCGGCCTGAAGCCCGCGACCGTTTATGCCCGCGTCTCGCGCGTCTCGGCCTTCTACCGATGGCTGATGGCCGACCCGCAGCTCTCCGCGCAGTTCCGCAGCAACCCCACGGCGCAGGCCCGCCCGCGCTACCCGCGCCCCTACCAGTCGGAATCGACGAAGGCGCTGACGGACGAGGAGATGAACGCGCTTTTGAGGGTCGTCAGGAGGCTGGCCGAAGGCGGCTCGGTGGTGGGCCGGCGCGACTACGCGCTGCTGCTGTTCTACTTCCTGACGGGGCTCCGGCGGAGTGAAGTCATCAGTCTCAGGGGCACGGACCTTGAGACGCGGCCCGGCGGGCTCGTCATCAAGTACCGGCGCAAGGGCGGGAAGTTCACGGCGCGCGAGATGTCGGACCCGACGGCGAGCAGCGCGCTAACGGATTATCTGAAGGCCGCGGGCAGGGAGGAAGTGCTCGGCACGCCGCGCCCCCTTTGGACGAGGCACGACCGCGCGGGCCGACCCGGCGCTCCGCTCACTTCGCGGGCGTTCGTCGAGAATCTGAAAAAGTACGCGGCCGAGGCGGGCCTGAGCCACATCCACCTGCACCAGACGCGGCACACTTACGCCAGAATCGTGGCCGAGGAGACGGGCAGCTTCCTTGAGGCGCAAGAGGCTTTGGACCACGAGAATCAGGCGACGACGAGAGTTTACGTCCAGCGCATCACCGTCAAGGCCGACAGGCACGGCCACAAGGTCGCCGACAGGATGAAGCTGGGACGCGAGGACGAGGCCGGCTGAACGCCGCCCTGCAGGTCGCGCCTTTAACGATGCATGAAGACGCGCACGTCGCCGTCCTCGAAGGCGGGGTCGGGGCCGAACCACTTCCGGTTAATCTCGTCCAACTGCTCCGCCCTCCCCCAGACAATCAGCACGTCCATCTCCCGCTCGTACCGCGCGAGCACCTGCGCCCACCCGTCCAACTGCGCGCCGAAGTCCTCGGGGGACGTGGCGAGGTTGAGGCGATTCGTGGCGGCAACGCGCTCGCCGAGGCGTGCCTCTTCGTCGGCGCGGTAGGTGACGGGGAAGAGGTAGCTGCCGGCCTGATAATTGTTCCAGATGACGTTGCCCGTGCCGACGCCTAACAGCGTGTCGAGGTTGTAGAGCGGCACGACCCTGAACCTTGAGGGACGCAGCGCCATGACCGTCGCCACGCGCCGCCCCCGCCCGACGTGCGCCTCCGCCCGCATGAAGTTGCCGACCTCGCGGTCCGAGGCAAGGGCGTAATCCCAGACCGAAGCCGCCTGAAGGAGCGAGGCCGCGAAGAGTGTCAACACCCCGACTCTCGCGGCGAGCGAACTCGACTCGAAGCGCAGGAACGGGACGAAGCAGGCGAGGCCGAGCAGCATGAACCGCTCGCGCAGGCCGAGCCCGTGCGCGACGCCGAAGTGGTCCGGCCCGAAGAGCCCCGCGGCGCAGAACACGAGCGCGAGGACGCCCCACGCGCGGCGCGAATTCGTCCCGCCCGACCTCTCCCTCTTGTAAGCGTAAAGCGTCGCCGCCAGCAGCAGCGCGAGACCCGTGACGACGAACGACGAGGGCCGCAGGTAAGAAAAAATGGCGGACGGCTCGGCGACGAAAGGGAAGTAACCCCTGTGGTGAAGCTGTAGAACGTCGTCTTCCTGAAGCAGCCGGACGAGCCATTCGCGCGGCGACCAGGGGTCCGCGAGGCCCTGCCAGTGCGGGCGAATGGGGACGCCGGTCCCCTGCATCACGCCGCGGTAAGCGAGCCCCAGCGCCCCCAGCGGCAAGAGGCTCGCGCCGGTCGCGACGACGCGCCGCAGCCGGCCCGCCTCAACGGTCGCGAGCGCCAGCACCAACAGCCCGCCCGCCGTCAAACCCGCGGCGACGAGGTGGCTGAAGTAACACACGACCAGCAGCGCCGCGATGCACAGCACGCGCCACGCACTCAGGCGCTCGCGCCAACCCCACCAGAGGCCGAGCGTCACGGGAAACAGGCACGCCCCCAGCAGAAAGTTGTAGAAGCCGAGCAGCCAAAGCCAGCTCAGCGAGACCACCGCCGCCAGCGGCACGGCCCAACGCATCCCCTCCCGCCCGCACACCTTCCAACGCAGCCACACGAGCGAACCGGCGAAGCCGACGAAGGTCGCCGTCATCATCAAACGGTCGGCCGCGCGCGGCGTGAGGAAGCTCAGGAGCCCCGCCAGCATCAACTGCCCGGCCATGTTCGGCACGAGGTAAGGGCGCAGCGCGTAATGCCCGACGACGGCCGGGTTCCCCTTCAAAAGCTCGCCCCAGATGTGCGAGTTGTAGAGGTGCGCCGCGCCGTCCTGCGTCACAAACCAGCAGACGCCCCAGACGGCAGCCAAGACCGGCAGCGCCAGGACGCCGAAGACGACGGATGCGACGAGTCTGCTCTTCAAACGCCGGAGTCGAAAGTCGTGTGATGGAAAGGCTCCTGATTCTCGCTCAACTTCCTCCCGCCTCCAAACGCAAACCGTGCGGAGAGCTTGAGGCGCCCGCGCGCCGCATGTAGACTCGACCAAAACTATGAGCGACCTGAGAGAACTTCTTGAGAAGAACAAGGCGTGGTCCCAGAACATCAAGTTCCACGACCCCGGCTTTTTCGACGCGCTGGCGCAGCAGCAGTCGCCGCGCTACCTCTGGATCGGCTGCTCGGACAGCCGCGTCCCCTCGACGCAGCTCGTCGGGCTCATGCCCGGCGACATGTTCGTCCACCGCAACGTGGCGAACGTCGTCGTCCACACCGACTTTAATTGTCTCTCGGTCCTGCAATTCGCCGTGGACGTGCTGAGGGTCGAGCACGTCATCGTCTGCGGCCACTACGGCTGCGGCGGCGTGCAGGCCGCGATGAAGAACCTGCAACTCGGGCTCATCGACAACTGGCTCCGGCACGTGCAGGACGTGATGCACCACCACGAGGCGCAGCTCTCGAAGATAGCCGACGAGTCGAAGCGCCTCGACCGGCTGACCGAGCTGAACGTCATCGAGCAGGTCATCAACGTCAGCCGCACGACCATCGTGCAGGGCGCTTGGGGGCGCGGACAGGTGCTCTCCGTGCACGGTTGGATTTACGGCGTCCGCGACGGCCTCCTGCGCGACCTCGGCCTCCGCATCGGGAGCCAGATGGAGCTCGCCGCGGCCTACGAGAAGGCCGTCCGCCCCGCCAAATGATTCGGGCTTTCCTGCGTTAGTTTGATTCTTCCTCGCGGGTCGTCGCGCGGGGCAGCTCGACGGTGAAGGTCGAGCCGGCGCCCGGCTCGGAGCGGACGGAGACTTCGCCGCCGTGCGCGCGCGCGAGGTGCTTGACGATGGCGAGGCCGAGGCCGGTCCCGCCCTGCTCGTGCGAGCGCGAGGGGTCCACGCGGTAGAAGCGTTCAAAGACGCGCGGCAGGTGTTCGGGCGGGATGCCTTCGCCGGTGTCGGAGACGCTGATGAGGTCGCGCGCGCCGCGCTCGTGCCGGACGGAGACCGTGCCCCCTTCGCGCCCGAACTTGACGGCGTTGTCCACGAGGTTGAGGAGCATCTGTTCGAGCCGCCGAGGGTCGGCGCTGACCACCACGTCGGCGCCGACTTCGTTCGACAGCGAGACACCGCGCGCGGCGGCCTTCGGGGCGAGCGCGCTCAAAGCCTCCTGCGCGAGCGGGCGCAGCCGGAGCGGTCGCGGCCTCACACGCCCGGCGCCCGACTCGATGGACGACAGCTCCATCACGTCTTCGATGAGCGCGCGCATACGTTCGGCGTTGCGGCGGATGATGGAGACGAAGCGGCGCGCATCGTCCGGCTCTTCGAGCGCGCCGCCTTCGAGCGTCTCGACGAAGGCGAGGATGGAAGTCAGAGGCGTCCGCAGCTCGTGCGAGACGTTCGAGAGGAATTCCTGACGGACTCGCTCCAGCCGGTCAAGCTCCGTCAAATCGAGAAAGACGCCGATGGCGCCGCGCGAGTCCTGCCCCTCGTCGAGCGTGAGCGGCGCGACGTGCAAATCAAGCACGCGCCGCTCGCCGCCCGACAGCTCGACCTTGACGTTCTTAAACTCGCCGGCTTCGAGCGCCGACCTGTACGCGGCGTGAATCACGGGGTCGCGCGTCAACATGCTCAGAGGGCGCCCGGCCGCCGCGCCCTCCTTGCCGCCGAAGAGGTGCGCCGAGGCCCTGTTCAAAGAGACGACGCGCAGCGAGCCGTCCACGACGAGGACGCCTTCGCGCATCGCGTTCATCGTCGCCTCAAGCACGGGGCCGGCGGCGCCCTGACCGTTCGCGGCGCGCGGGCTCAGGTCGTAAGTGGGCACGAAGCGGCGGGTCGCCTCGCCGCCTTCGCGCCGTCCGCCGCGCGCGACGAAGACGCCGAGCAGGAGGCCGGCGACCGCGACGAGGAAGACGAAGCGCCCGACCGTCTGGTCGTGCGCGATGAAGACGGCCGTGCCGGCGACGCCGACGGCGCACATCGCGAGGAAGAATCTGAGGGCGAAAGACATGGAAGCTCGCAAACGTGAATAGATAATAGCCGAGACGGGCGGGCGGGCGCAGGTCCGTTTTCTGCTACACTGGGCGAAAATCAATTTAGACGTGAAGGGAAGGGAATTTTTAATGTTCCTGAAGACTTACTACGCCACTCATCCGGGCTCGGTGGACGGCGCCGCGAACGAGGAGCTGCGCGACCGCTACCTCATCCCGGACCTCTTCGCGGAGGGCGAGATTCGCATGAACTACCTGCACTACGAGCGGTTCGTCATCGGCGGCGCGGCGCCCGCGGGCGGCCCCTTAACGCTCCCCGTGCAGCAGGAGCCGGCGTCGGCCAAGGGCAAGCCGTTTCTGGAAAGGCGTGAGCTCGGGGCGGTCAACGTGGGGACGGGCGCGGGGGCGGTGACGGTGGACGGGACGCGCTACGAGTTGGCGCCGAAGGACTGTCTCTATATCCCGATGGGAAGCGCGGAAGTCTCGTTCGAGTCTTCCGACGCCGGCTCGCCCGCGCGCTTCTATCTCGCTTCGACTCCGGCACACGCGCGCTTTGAAGTCGTCCACATTTCGGTTGAGAAGGCCGTGCCGCTCAACCTCGGCTCGCAGGAAACGTCGAACGAGCGGACGATTTATCAATACGTCGTCCCGGCGGTGTGCAAGTCTTCTCAGCTTCTATTGGGCGTCACGCTGCTCAAGCCGGGGAGCGTCTGGAACACCTGCCCGCCGCACCTGCACGACCGGAGGAGTGAGGTCTACTTCTACTTCGACCTGAAGGAAGGGCAGCGCGTCATGCACTTCATGGGCGAGCCCAAGCGGATGCGCCATCTCGTCCTGGCGAGTAACGAGGCGGTCGTCTCGCCGCCATGGTCGATTCACATGGGCTGCGGCACGTCGAGCTACAGCTTCATCTGGGCGATGGGCGGCGAGAATCTGGACTACACCGACATGAACGTCCTCGACATCTGCCAGCTCAAGTAAGCTCACTCGTAGCGGAGGGCGACGAGCGGGTCAACCTTCGTCGCGCGCCGGGCGGGGATGTAGCTGGCAAAGAGGGCGACGCCGATGAGGAAGACGGAGATGACGGCGAGCGTCGCCGGGTCGTTGGCGCCGACTCCGAAGAGCAGGCTCGTCATCACGCGCGTCAGCACCAGCGACAAGACTAAGCCGACGGCGACGCCCGCCAGCACGAGCTTCAAACCCTGCCCGACGGCGAGCTTGAGCACATCGCGTTTCTGTGCGCCCAAAGCCATGCGGATGCCTATCTCGCGCGTCCGCTGCGCGACCGAATAGCTCATCACCCCGTAGATGCCGACCGCGGCCAGCAAGAGCGCCAAACCCGCGAAGACGCCGAACAGGAGCATGCTGAAACGCTGCCGCGCGATGGATTCGGAGAGCACGTCCTCCATCGTCGAGATGTTGGAGACGGGCTGGTCCCGGTCAATCTCCCACACGACCGAGCGCACCGAGGAGGCCAGCGAGCGCGGCTCCACCTCGGTCTTGACGACGAGGTGACGCGGCGCGAAGAACCCCGCCTGCTCGTAGGTCAGATACATCTGCGATTTCGGCTCGGCCACCAAATCCATCTGCTTCACGTCGTTGACGACGCCGACGACCGTTATCCAGTCGTCCGGGTTCGTCGAGGTCGGCGAGCCCGGCGTGAACCGCTTCCCCAAAGCGTCTTCGCCGGGCCATAACTTGCGCGCCATCGTCTCGCTGATGACGGCGACGTTGAGGCTGTCGGCGCGGTCCTGCTCGTTGAGGTGGCGCCCGGTCAAAAGGCGTATCCCCATCGTGTCGAAGTAGTGCGGGCTGACGACGCGCGTGACGACCGACGGCCGCTTGCCGGGGCCGGGGTCGGGGCGCCCGTCAACGTTGACGCTGATGGAGTCGCCTTGTTTGATGAGCGGAATCCAGTTGGTGACGGCCGCCGACTTGACGCCCGGCAGCGCCTCGACGCGCCGCAGCATCTCCGCGTAGAAGGCCGCGCGCCGCGCCGCGTCCGTGTACTTCTGCTGCGGCAGCACGACGCCCATCGTCAGAAGGTTGTCGGTGCTGAAGCCGGGGTTGACGCTGCGCAGGCGCAGGAAGCTGTTGATGAGCAGGCCCGCGCCGATGAGCAGGACGAGCGAGATGGCGACCTCTCCGACGACGAGCAGGCCGCGGATGCGGTTCCCGCGCGCGCCCGAAGCCGAGTCGCGCCCACCCTCCTTCAGCGTCTCGTTCAGGTTGAACTTGGAAGCCTGCGTGGCCGGCGCCAGCCCGAAGACGAGCCCCGTCAGCAGCGAGACGAGGAGCGTGAAGCCGAGCACGCGCCCGTCAATCGAGATGTCACCGACCTGCGAGATGGTGCCGGGGATGAAAGCCTTCAGGACGTTCACGCCCCACACCGAGAGCAGCAACCCGACGACCCCGCCGACCGCCGCCAGCAGAAGGCTCTCCGTCAAGAACTGTCGAATCAGCCGCAGGCGGCTCGCGCCCAAGGCGAGGCGCAGCGCAATCTCCTTCTGCCTCGCCGCCGCGCGCGCGAGCAGGAGGTTGGCGACGTTGGCGCACGCGACGAGGAGGACGAACCCGACCGCGCCGAGCAGCACGAGCAGCGCCGGCCTGATGTCGCCGACGAGGAATTCGTGCAGCGGCACGACGACGGCGCCGAGGCCCTCGTTCGACTGCGGGTACTGCTGCTGGAGCCGCGCGGCGATGTTGCTCATCTCGGCCTGCGCCTGCTCGGTCGTGACGCCGGGCTTCGTGCGCGCGACGACGCGCAGGTAGTGACGGTTGCGGTTGGCGGCCTGCTGCTGCGTGAAGGCGATGGGCACCCAGAGTTGCGCCTCGCGGTCGGGGAACTGGAAGCCGGGCGGCATGACGCCGACGACCATGTAAGTCTCGCCGTTGAGCGTCACGGGCTTGCCGACGACCGAGCGGTCGCCGCCGAAGCGCCGCTGCCAGAGGCCGTGGCTGAGGACGACGACGCGCGTCGCGCCGGGCTGGTCCTCTTCGGGCAGGAAGGCGCGGCCGGCCTGCGGCTCGACGCCCATGAGCGGGAAGAACGAGGCCGAGACGCGACGGCCCTCGATGCGCTCCGGCTCGCCCGAGCCCGTCAGGTTGAAGGTCTCGTCGGCGAGCGCGGCCATGGCCTCGAAAACCTGATTCTGGTCGCGCCAGTCAACGTAGTTGCCGGCCGCGGGCGTGTCGCGCGGGTAGCCTTGCTTGGCTGCCTCCTCCCAGACCGTGACGAGTCGTTCGGGGTCTTTGTAGGGCAGCGGGCGCAAGAGAATCGTGTTGACGACGGAGAAGATGGCGCTGTTGGCGCCGATGCCGAGCGCAAGGGCGATGACGGCGACGGCCGTGAAGCCCGGATTCTTCAAAAGCGTTCGCAGGCCGTAGCGCAAGTCCTGCCGCAAGTCTCCCAACATGCTCAACCTCCTAGGGGCGCCGGGCGCGATGTCGTCCAAGCGGCGCGTCGGGCGGGCGCGGCGCAGCTCGCGCGACAGCGGCTCGCTCTCGTTCAATTCCAGCAGCGCGGCGCGGACGGCTTCTTCCTTCGTCGCGCCGCCGCGCAGAGCGCGCTCGTAGATGTCTTCGAGGTGCTGCGCCAGCTCCTCAACCACTTCCGATTCGTGCTCGGGCGGCAGCCCCGAGCCGCCGAGGCGGTTTCTGACCTGTTGCTTCCAGTCAGGCATTTTCGATTCCCGTGATGAGGTTGATGGCCCGGACGAACTCGACCCAACTGTCGCGCTGCGCCGCGAGCACCTTCCGCCCCTCGGGCGTCAGGCGGTAGTAGCGGCGGCGGCGCTGCCCGGCCTTCTCGACCCAGCGCCCCTGAATCCACCCGCGCCGCTCAAGGCGGTAGAGCAGCGGGTAGAGCGAGGCGACGTTAAAGCGCAGGACGCCGCCCGAGCGCGTCTCGATGAGGCTCCCGATGTCGTAGCCGTGGCGCGGCTGGTCCTCGACGAGCGAGAGGATGAGAAGCTCGGCGCTGCCCTTCTTCAACTCGCGGGCGAGGATGTGCGAACCGATATATGACATAGCAAT
This sequence comes from Pyrinomonadaceae bacterium, assembly GCA_035941045.1. Classification (GTDB taxonomy): domain Bacteria; phylum Acidobacteriota; class Blastocatellia; order Pyrinomonadales; family Pyrinomonadaceae; genus QHXN01. The sequence goes on from DASZEK010000065.1 coordinate 10,794, forward strand.
ATATTACTGAGGCACACACGGGCCGTCAACTTCGAATCCCCCGCCGACGCGCCGGGGAGGCGGGCGGATTAGATTCGGGGCCGCGCTTTGGGTAAGATGGGGGAGAGGAAATTCCGACAAGGGGGCCGGGGCAAAGAAATGGGCGCGTGGGGAGAGGACGTAGAGAACGCTTACGAGAAGTGGGCCGGCGCAGCAGAGGCCGAGTCATTCAGGCGCGACCGCCGCTGCGCGCACACGGCGCGCGGCGCCGAGCCGGCGAGGGCCTATCCGGGCGAGGTCTATCTGAGGGCCTTGCAAAGCCTGAAGGGGAGCGACGCGGCCCGCGCGGCGCGCAACGTCGAGCCCTTCTTCTGGGCCGACGCGAAGGTCGTGAGGGTCTGGCTCTGCGGCGAGTGCGCGGCCCCGCTCGGGCTCGACTAGATTTTGCCGCGCAGGCTGGCCCACGCGAGCCCGAGGTATTCGTAGGCGGCCGTCTCCGCCGACCGCAGCGCGCCGACGGTCGGGTAGAGGTCCGAAGGGCTCCAACCCCTGTTGCCCTGCGCGACGAAGTGGGTCGGCGCCGGTATCGGCTCCATCCCCTCCTTCCTGAACATCAAAACCGACCTGTGCATGTGCGACGCCGAGGTGACGAGGATGAAGGGGTCGCCCCCGACGACTTGCTTCAGGTTGCGCGCCTGCGACTCCGTGTCGAGCGACTCGGCGTCGAGCACCACGCCCTCGCCCGCGACGCCCAGCGACGAGGCCAGCGCCGTCATCGACTCCGCGTCCGACCCCGAGCCGTAAACGCTCCCTCCCGACAGCACCAGCCTCGCGCCCGGAATCTGCCGCCAGAGAGCCACGCCCTCCACCAGACGCGCGCGCGAGCCCTCGGAGACGCGCTGCGCGGCCGGCAGCGCCTCGTCCGAAGATGTGCCGCCGCCCAGCACCACCACCCACTTGACGCCCGACGGCACCGACACGAGCGGCGTGTAAGAACGCTCCAGCGAGCGCACCAGCCGCCCGCTCACGCCCGCGTAACTGAACAGCGTCAGCAGCACAAAGCCCGCCGTCACGAGCGTCTTCCCGGCCCGCTGCCTCCGCGTGAACCACAGCAGCACGAGCCCCGCCGCCATCAGCAACAGACACACCGGCAGCGGGAACAGCAGCGGCCCGACAATCTTTTTCAGCAGGAACATATGATTTAAGAGCAGTAGCCGGTAGACAGTAGCCGGTAGGCAGTAGAGGAACGCGGAGCGCCTACTGCCTACCGGCTACTGTCTACTTATTCGAGGCTGGCTTCCATCGTGATTTCGGCGTTCAGGACTTTCGAGACGGGGCAGCCGGCCTTGGCGTTGTTGGCGGCCGTCTCGAAGGCTTGGGCGTCGGCGCCGGGCACGCGCGCCCTGACTTCGAGGTGGACGGAGGTGATGGCGAAGCCGCCCTCCTGCTTCTCCAGCCTGACGGTCGCCGTCGTGCGGATGCTCTCGGCCGTGAGGCCGGCCTTGCCCAACTGGCCGGAGAGGGCCATCGAGAAGCAGCCCGCGTGGGCGGCCGCAATCAACTCCTCCGGGTTGGTGCCGATGCCGTCCTCGAAGCGCGTGCTGTAGGAGTATTGCGTGTCGGCGAGCACGCCGCTGTCGGTCGAGATGGTGCCTTTGCCGTCCATGATGCCGCCCTTCCAGACGGCCGATGCTTTACGCCTCATAATCATTCCCTCGTGATTCGGAATCGGATAGCTGGTGACACTTTAACTCAAGGCCGCACGCCGATGCTCTTGTAGAGCGCCGCGGGCTCGTAGAGCTTGCCGTCTTTGACGACGAGCGAGACGCTGCGGATGTCGCCGATGCGCGAGGCCGGGTCGCCGTCAACGAGTATCAGGTCGGCGAGCTTGCCCGGCGCGATTGAGCCGAGTTCCGCGTCTCGCTTCATCACGCGCGCGGCGCCGAGCGTCGCTATCTTTAGGACTTCGGGCGCGGGAATTCCGGCCTCCGCATAAAGCTCAAGCTCGCGGTGGAGCGCGAAGCCGGGGGCCGAGTCCGTGCCCGCGACAATCGTCACGCCCGAGTCGTGGAGCAGCTTTATCATCCTGAGCAGGGCGCGCGCCGACTCGCGGTAACGCTCGTCCTTGCCCTCCGGCACGGGCAGGCCGCCCGCGAGCAGGCCGCGGCGGACCTGCGGCGGCAGGCGGTCGGCGACGGCCGCGAAGCCCGCCGAGACTTTGCCCGGCCGGTCGGTGAACATCCCCTCGAAGATGCTCACCGTCGGGTCAACGACCGTCTTCCTCTCTTTTAAAAGTGCGACGAAGGAGCGGACGCTTTCCGAGCCGAGGTCAACGCCCGCCGCGCGGTCGGCGACCGAGGTGAAGCGCGCGGGCGTGCGCGTGTCCTTCACGTCGTCGAAGAGGAAGTTGAGGAAGACGAAGTTGATGTGTTGAAGCTCGTCGGCGCCGGCCCTCACGAACTGCTCGGCCGACATGAAGGCCGGAACGTGGCCGCTCACGCGCAAGCCCTTCGCGTGCGCGAGTCGGATGATGGCGGGCACGAGTTCCGGCTTGATGGAGCTGTAAACCTTAATCCCCGTGTAGCCGAGCCGCGCGTAATTCTCGACGGCCGAGCGCGCCTCCTCCTCCGTGTCAACGAAGACTTTGGTCGGCCCGGCGTAGGGGCCGCGGCCGTCCATGAAGCCGGACATGAGGACGCGCGGGCCTATCTCGTCGCCGGCCTCGAACTTGGCCTTGAGGGCGAGTAGGGTGTCGTTGTCGTTGGCGAGGTCGCGGACGGTCGTCACCCCGGCGGCGAGGTGCATCAGGCCGTCGTTCGGCCCGAGGTGGACGTGCATGTCCCAGAGGCCCGGCATGAGGGTCTTGCCGCGCGCGTCGATGACTTCGGTCCCGGCGGGCATCTTGATTTTGAGCCCCTGGCCGACGGCCTTGATGCGGTTGCCTTCGACGACGACGGTCGTGTCGGGAATGGTCTTGCCCGTCTCAGAGTCGAAGAGGTTGGCGCCGTTGATGACGAGCGCCTTCGGGGGCGTGCGCGCGAGTGTGCGCGCGAGTTTCTTAATGCGCTCGGCCTCGTGCTCGTCCTGCTTCTTGAGCAGGAGCGGGGCGGACGACTCCCACCCCTCTCGGATGAGTGTCATCCAACTGCTGACGGAGGCGAAGAAGGCGCCGTCCTCGTCGAGCCAGATGGTCGTCGGCGTGTAGTAAAGGCCGGAGATTTCGTAGGAGCGGACGCGGCGCGTCGCCGCCCCGTTTTGCAAACGCATCTCGCCGGTGGCCGTGATGCTCGCCTCGCCTTCGGGCAAAAGCGGCAGGCGCTTCGTCGGAGACTTCAAGAGCGCGCGGGCCAGCATCGCTGTCTCCTCAGGCACGGAGTACATGCCGACGTAGAACGCTTTTGAAGTCAGCTTCCTCTCGCCCGTCTCGGCCGTGTTCTTCCAGCGCGCCACGCCGTCCGAGAAATTCAAGCTCTCGGAGACGGGCGCCTTGAGGTAATCGTTCCCCTCGGTTTCGACCGAGACGGGGAAGCCTTCGGCGTCGAGGCGGACGCGCGAGCGGATTTTCGGGCCGCGCCCGCGGTCGCTGTACTCGAAGGTGAAGGCGCGCGAGCCGTCGGGCGCCGCCGCGGCCGAGGTCTGCACGCCGGCAGGCTTGCCCATCATCAGGACCGTGTAGCGCGTCTCCTGCTGCGCGCCCGCCGGCAGGGCGAGCGCGTGAAGGCACAGGGCGAGGACGAGGGCGGGGAAACATTTTTGTCGCACGGTGTAACTCCTCTGCGTGAAGGTGCGGGGGATTTTACAACCCTTTTACGTCCCCGAAACATTTTTAACTTAGGGCCGCGTACTATTATGATGTTGCCAGCCACCGAACCCAGACCGGGCGGCCCGCCGAAGACATGGACCAACTCGTGCAGTTCTTAACGGGGCATGAGCGGGCCGTTTTTATTAACGGTCGCTTCGGCTTCGACATGCGCCCGCACCCGCTCCTGCTCGCCCTCTTCGCGCTGCTCTTCGTCGCCTTCGTCTACTTCGTCTACGTCCGGCCCCGCGCGCGCCTCGGGCGAAAGAAGCTGGTCGGGCTCGTCGCGCTCCGCACGGCACTCTTCGCGCTGCTCGCCTTCATGCTCCTGAAGCCGGTCGTGACCGTCCCTTTCATCGTCCCGCGCAGCACGTCGGTCGCCCTGCTCTTCGACGACTCGCGCAGCATGCAGATGGGCGACATGCCCGGACGCCGGAGCCGACTCGACGCCGCGAAGGCCGCGCTCTTAACCCCGGAAGGCGACTTTCTCAAGCGCCTTGAGGAGCGTTTCCGAACGGACCTCTACGGCTTCGCGGGCGAAGTGGTGAAGATTAAAGGCGGCGACGAGTTGTTCGGCGAAGGCGCGTCGAGCGACCTCGCGGGCGCCGTCTCGCAGGCTGCGAGGCGGGCGACGGGAGCGCCGCTGTCGGCCGTCGTGCTCGTCTCGGACGGCGCCGCGAACGTCCCGCGCGACCTCGCCGCCGAGCTTCGCAACCTGCGCGCGCGAGGCGTCCCCGTCTACGCCGTCGGATTGGGTAGCACCGCCCGCCCGACCGACGCCGAACTCGTCCGCGTCAGCCTCCCGCGCCGCGTGCTCGTCGGCTCGACGCTCGAAGTCGAAGCCTACGTCCGCGCCAGCGGCTACGGCCCGACGAAGATTCGTCTGGCGGCGAGCGAGGACGGCCGCGCCGTCAAGACCGAAGAGTTTGCTTTACGCGGCGGCGAGACCGAAGCGGTCCGCATGGAGCTGACGCCCGCGACCGCCGGCATGCATCGCTACACCTTCGAGATTCAGCCGCTCGAAGGCGAATTGACCGTCGAGAACAACCGGCGCGAGGCGTTGGTTGAAGTCATCGAGGGACCGATGCGCGTCCTCTACATCGAGGGCGAGCCGCGCTGGGAGCACGGCAAGATGCGCGCGGCCTTGGGACGTGAAGAGAAGAACGTCGAGCTGGTCTCCATCCTCCGCACGGGCGAAAACAAGCTCTACCGGCAGGGCGTGTCGGGCGAGCAGGAGCTAGTCGCGGGCTTCCCCGCGACCGAGGAGGAGTTGTTCGCCTACGACGGCCTCGTCGTCGGCAGCGTCGAGGCCGGCTTCTTCAGCGTCGAGCAGATGCGGGCCGTCGAAGCCTTCGTCGCGCGACGCGGCGGCGGCCTGCTCGCGCTCGGCGGCCGACTCAGCTTCGACGCCGGTAAGTACGCCGGGACGCCCTTCGCCGACATCCTCCCGCTCGCCCTCGGCGACCGCGTCGGCAAGCCGCAGGACACCACCGGCCCCGTCTACAAACCCCAGCTCACCCCGCGCGGCGCCGCCCACCCCATCGCCCGACTCAACGAAGACCGCGCCGCCAGTCAAAAAATCTGGAACGAACTGCCGCCCGTCTCCGTGCCGGAAGAGCACGCGGGCGTGAAGCCGGGCGCGACCGTGCTCGTCGAAGCCCGGCGCGGGGGCGGCGACGGCAAGACGGCCGGCCCGCCCACGCCGCTGCTCGCAGTCCAGCGTTACGGGCGCGGCCACGCGCTCGCCTTCACGGCCTCGGACACGTGGCGCTGGCGGATGAAGATGGACGCGAAGAGCAACGCGCACGAGACTTTCTGGCGTCAGATGTTGAGATACCTTGTCAGCATTTCGCCGCGGCAGAATGAAGTCCAGACGGCGCAGGACGTTTACGGCCCCGGCGACACGGTCCAGATAGTCGCCGACCTGCGGGACAGGAAGTTCCAGCCCGCGACGGACGCCCGCGCCGCCGCCCGCGTCTTCAAGCCCTCGGGCGCGAGCATCGACGTGCCGCTCCGCTTCACCGCCCGCGACGACGCCAACGTCTACGTCGGCGAATTCAGGGCCGAAGAGTTCGGCCGCCACCGCGTCGAAGTCACGGCCAACGGCCCCGCGCTCGGCGAAGCTTCGGCGCAGTCGGAATTCCTAGTCGCCGAATTGAACCGCGAGTTCTACGACGCCGCGCAGAACGACGCCCTGCTCAAACGAATCGCCGCCGAGACGGGCGGCCAGTACTACACGCTGGAGGAGGCCGGCCGACTCGTTGACGACCTGACCTACAGGAAGAGCGACCACTCTCGGCTCGTCACCAAAGACCTCTGGGACATGCCCGTCAACTTCCTCCTCCTCGTCGCCCTCGTCAGCGCCGAGTGGTTCCTCCGCAAGCGCGAAGGGCTGGCCTGAAGTTTCAATTGTCAGAGATGAAGTCGCGTTTCTTCGCAATCCTGTTCTCGGGTCTTCTGTCGGCGGGCACGGCCGCCGCGCAGGAGACGGCGCCTGCCCGGCCCGCGCAGGCGGACCCGAACAAGTTCGCCGTCATCGTCAGCGGCGCGAGCGGCGAGGAGGCTTACGCCAAGCAGTTCCAGAAGTGGACTTCGAGCCTGAGAGGCGCGCTGGTCGAGCGTCTCGGCTTTTCGGAAAGCCGCGTCGCCGTGTTGACGGAGAAGCCGGGCGACGCCAAGGAAGCGCCCGCCACGGCCGACGGCGTGCGGCGAGCGTTCGCCGAGGTGAAAGGCGCGGCGGGGCCGGACAGCACGGTCTTCGTCTTCCTCATCGGGCACGGCAGCTTCGACGGCCGCGCCGCCAAGCTCAGCCTCGTCGGCCCCGACCTGGCGGCGAGCGAGTACGCGAAACTCGTCGGCGAGTTGAACGTCCGCCGCGTCGTCGTCTTCAACATGGCGAGCGCGAGCGGCGAGTTCATCAAGGCGCTCGCGGGCCGGGGCCGCATCGTCGTCACCGCCACGCGCAGCGGGCAGGAGCAGAACGCGACGCGCTTCGCCGAGCACTTCATCGCCGCGCTCGACAGCCGCGAAGCGGACGCCGACCAGAACGGCCGCGTCTCGGTCCTCGAAGCCTACAAGTACGCGGCGCGGCTGACGGCCGACTACTACACGCGCGCGGGCCGCCTCGCCACCGAGCACCCGCTCATCGAAGACAACGGCGACGGCGTCGGCACGGACTCCGAAGGCGAATCGGACGGCGCCGTCGCGCGCAACACCTACTTCGATTCGCTCAACGCCGAGCAGGCCACCGCCAGCGCCGAGGTCGGGCGTCTGATGCGCGAGCGCGAGCGTTTCGAGGAAGAGATAGAACAACTCAAGACGCGCAAACGCGCGATGCAGGAGGCCGCCTACGAAGCCGAGCTGGAAAGGCTTTTCGTCGGGCTCGCCAAAGTCAACCGCAGCATCAAGAGGGCCGCACGTTGAAGCTCACGGGCACAAAATCGGCCTTGCTCTTAGCCGCCGCGCTGCTTCTCTTCGCGGGCGCGGCCGGAGCGCAGCCCGCGAAGGACGACGTGCCGGGGCTCGCCGAATTGAAGAAGGGCGAATACGCCCGCGCCGTCGAGTTGTTGAGCGCGCGTTTGAAGTCGAACCCGTCGGACGCGTCGGCCCAGAAGTACCTGCTCCGCGCCCTGCTCGAAACCGGCCGCTACGCGGAAGCCGAAGCGTCCGCGCGCCTCTTCCTGCAAAAGCAGCCGGAGGCGGGCGGCGTCCGACACGAGCTTGCCGAAGCCTTGACCGCCACCGGCCGTTACGGTGAAGCGGCCACCGAGTTCGAGCGCGCGGGCAAGGATTCTGCGGGGGCAAACAGGCTCGCCGGCGAGCTGCGCCGCGCCGAAGTCCTCGACATGACGGGGCAGGAGGAGCAGGCGCGCGAAATCTTCCGCTCTTTCGTCAGCTACTACTCGGAGCACGCGCCCGAGACGGCGCCCGAGTTGACGCTCGTCGCCCGCGCCCTCGTCCACCTCGAAAAGTATCAGGACGCGAAAGACCTCTTCACCGAAGCCATCGCGGCCGACGAGACTTATATCGAAGCTCACCTCGGCGGCGGCCAACTCTTCACCGAGAAATACAACTACGCCGAGGCGGCCGAGTTCTACGAAGACGCGCTTGAGATAAATCCGAACAGCGCGATTGCGCACCTCGGCGTCGCGGCTAATAAGCGGCTCGAAGGCGGCGAAGGAATGTCCGCCTCGCTCGCCCGCGCGCTTGAGATAAACCCCAACCTCGTCGAAGCCCGCGCCTTCAAAGCCTCGCTCGAACTCGAAGGCGGCGACCACGCCGCGGCCTCCGCCGAGATTGAGAAGGCGCTCAAGGTCAACCCGCGCGCCGCCGAGATTCACGCCCTGCGCGCCGCCCAAGCTTACCTTCAGGACCAGGACTTCGAGCCCGCCGTCCGTCAGGCGCTCTCAATCAACCCGCGTTACGGCGCGCTCTACGACACGCTCTCGCACTACGCGACCATCACGCGCCGCACCGCGCAGGCCGCCGAGTTCTCGCGCCGCGCCGTCTCGCTCTCGCCCCGCCTCTGGCGCGCGCACCTCTCGCTCGGCATGGCGCTCCTCCGCCTCGGCCAGATGGACGAGGGCCGCGCCTCCGTCGAGAAGGCTTTCGAGGGCGACCCCTTCAACCTCTGGGCCAAGAACACGCTCGACCTGCTCGACACGATGCGCGACTTCCGCGAGACGAAGCGCGGCGCCTTCCTCATCAAGACCGACGCCAAGGAGAGCGACCTCGTCGCGCCCTACGCCGCCGCGCTGCTCGAAGAGGCGGCGACGAAACTGACGGCGAAGTATCGCTTCACGCCGCGCGGCCCCGTCGCCGTCGAAATCTTCCCCAACCATGAAGACTTCGCCGTCAGGGCTCTCGGCTTGCCGGGCCTCGGCGCCCTCGGCGTCTGCTTCGGCCCCGTCATCGCGCAGGACTCGCCGTCGGCGCGGCCCGAGGGCGAATTCAACTGGGGCAGCACGCTCTGGCACGAGTACACGCACGTTATAACTTTGCAGATGACCGACTACCGCGTCCCGCGCTGGCTCTCCGAAGGGCTCTCGGTCTACGAGGAGCGCCGCGCGCGGCCCGGCTGGGGCGACGACTGGAACCTCTCCGCTCTGCGCGCGCTGCGCGAAGGACGCTGGTTCAAAATCGCAGACCTCGACGCCGGCTTCACCCGCCCGCGCCGCCCCGGCGACGTGCAGCTCGCCTACTTCCAGGCGTCGCAGGTCGTCGAGTTCGTCGTCGAGCGCGACGGCTTCGACGCCGTCCTCCGCATGCTCGCCCTCTACCGCGACAAGGCGCGCACGCCCCAAGTCCTGCGCGACGCCCTGAAGCTCGACGAGGCCGAGTTCGACCGCGCCTTCATGGAGTTCGTCGAGCGCAAGGCGCGACCGCTTCAGGAAGCACTCGGCGGCGAGGCCGCCCTCGCCGCGCCGCTCCCGAAAGAGGCCCTGCTCAAGCTCGTCGCCGAGCGCGAGAGCTTCGCCGCGCACCTTCGACTCGGCTCGCTTTACCTCTCCGAAGGCGACGACAAGAACGCCGAGCGCCACTTCAAACGCGCCGCCGAGCTGTTCCCGCTCTACACCGGCGAGGGCAACGCCTACGAGGCCCTCGCCGACATCTACGAGAAGCGCAACGAGCCGTCCGCCGCCGCCGACGCGCTGGAACTGTTGACGAAGCGCGACGGAAACAACTTGAAGGCTTTGAAGCGGCTCGCCGCCCTGCGCCTCCGCCTCGGCGACCGCGCCCGCGCGCTCGAAGCCCTGCGCCTGAGCTTCTACGTCAGCCCCTTCGACGCCGCCGCCCACACGCGGGCAGGCGAGCTTCACATGGAGCAGAACGAGGCGGCGCCCGCGCTCGAAGAGTTTCAGGCCGCGCTCGCCTCGCGCCCGCCCAACGCGGCCGAGGCCAACTACAACGTCGCACGCGCCCTCCACGCGCTGAACCGCGGCACGGAGGCCAAACGCGCCGTCCTGCGCGCCCTCGAAGCCGCGCCCTCGTTCGAGAAGGCGCAGGAGCTTTTGTTGACCATAACCGGACAGTAGGAAAGGTAACGGAATGGCTGTCGAGACCGAGGTGGTGAGAGACGAAGTGCTGCTTGATAAGCTGGCGACGGCGCGCGAGCGGCTGCTGCGCGAGATTCGGAAGGCCATCAAGGGGCAGGACGAGGCGGTCGAGCTGGTGCTGCTCTCGCTCTTCGTCGGCGGCCACTCCATCATCACGGGCGTGCCGGGGTTGGCTAAGACCCTGCTCGTCAGGACCATCGCCAGCGTGCTCGACCTCTCGTTCCGCCGCATCCAGTTCACGCCCGACCTGATGCCCGCCGACATCACCGGCACCGAGATTATCGAAGAAGACCGCGCGACCGGCCGCCGCGCCCTCCAGTTCATCCGCGGCCCCGTCTTCGCCAACATCGTCCTCGCCGACGAAATCAACCGCACGCCGCCGAAGACGCAGGCCGCGCTTTTGGAGGCCATGCAGGAGGGGCGCGTCACCGTGCAGGGCGTCAGCTACGATTTGCCGCAGCCCTTCCACGTCCTCGCCACGCAGAACCCCATCGAGATGGAGGGCACGTACCCTCTGCCCGAGGCGCAGCTCGACCGCTTCATGTTCCAGATTCGCGTCGGCTACCTGCCCGAAGAAGATGAAGTGGAGGTGGTGAAGCAGACGACCTCGCCGCAGGAGTACGACTTCGAGCGGCAGATGACGGCCGAAGAGATTATCAAGTTTCAGCACCTCGTCCGTCAGGTGCCGGCCTCCGATACGGTCGCGCGCTACGCCGTCCGACTCGTCGGCTCCACCCGGCCCGGCTCCGAGCACGCGCCAGACTTCGTCAACCGCTGGGTGACGTGGGGCGCATCCTTGCGCGCATCGCAGTTCCTCATCCTCGGCGGCAAGGCCCGCGCCATCCTGCGCGGCCGTTACAACGTCTCGTGCGAAGACATCCGCGCCGTCGCGCCCGCCGTGCTGCGCCACCGCGTGCTCTTGAACTTTCAGGCCGAGGCCGAGAAGGCTGACTCCGACGCCGTCATCAGGAAGCTGATTGAAACCGTGCCCGAGCCGAAGTCGGGGCTGTAAGTGATGGACTTTATCGTCAGGCGGGCGACGCTCGGCGAACGCCCGGCGCTCGAACGACTCATCGCCGATTCGGCGCGCGGCCTGAGCCGGGACGACTACTCCGACGAGCAGATCGAGGCCGCCGTCGCCGCCGTCTTCGGCGTGGACACGGACCTCATCCGCGACGGGACGTACTACGTCGCCGAAGCCGGCGGAGAGCTTATCGGGTGCGGCGGCTGGAGCAGGAGGCGGACGCTCTTCGGCGGCGACCGATACGCCGTCAGGGATTCGGGTGAATTGGACCCGCGGACGGAGCCTGCGAAGATTCGCGCCTTCTTCGTCCGCCCCGACTGGGCCAGAAAAGGAGTCGGCGCGGCCGTCCTCGCGGCGTGCGAGATGGACGCGAAGGCTCACGGCTTCCGCTCACTTGAGCTGATGGCGACGCTCCCCGGCGTGAAGCTCTACGCGGCCCGCGGTTACGAAACGGGCGAGCGCGTCACGCTTGAGGTCGGCGGCGTGACGATTGAGTTCGTGCCGATGAGGAAGGACTTGGAGGTTGGCTGACCTGAGCGGAAAAGTTGCTTTGGTCACGGGCGCGAGCCGCGGGGTCGGGCGCGGCGTGGCGCTCGGTCTGCTCGAAGCCGGCGCGGTCGTCTACGCCACCGGGCGGACCATCGAGGCCGAAGCGTTCGACGACGAAAGGGGAGTTGCCGTCCGCTGCGACCACACCGACGACCGCGAGGTTGAAGCCGTCTTCCGGCGCGTGGCGGACGAGCGCGGACGGCTCGACGTGCTCGTCAACAACGTCTGGGGCGGTTACGAGAACATGCTGGAGGCAGGCGAGTTCACATGGCCCCGCCCGTTCTGGGAGCAGCCCCTCTGGCGCTGGGACGCGATGTTCACGGCCGGCGTCCGCGCGCATTACGTCGCGAGCGTTCACGCCGCGCGGATGATGGTCGCGCGGCGCGGCGGCCTCATCGTCAACGTCTCCTTCTGGGCGGCGCGGAAGCACGTCGGCAACGTCGCCTACGGCGTGTCGAAGGCCGCGACCGACAAGCTGACGGCCGACACGGCACACGAGCTGCGCGCGCACAACGTCGCCGTCGTCTCGCTCTACCCCGGCCTTGTGAGGACAGAGAAGGTCATGGAGGCGGCCGCCTTCCTCGACCTGAGCAATTCGGAATCGCCCCAGTTCGTCGGCCGCGCCGTCGCCGCGCTGGCCGCCGACCCGAATGTCATGGCGAAGTCGGGGCTAGTGCTCGTCGCGGCGGCCGTGGCCGAGGAGTACGGGTTCACAGACGTTGACGGAAAGCGGCCCCGCCCGCTCACGCTCGCGGAGGTCTGAAGGTTTCGTATGTGGTGGAAGCGAGACAAGAAGGTCAAGGCAGTCGCCGCGGAGCCGCCTCCCGCGTCGCAGGGGCCGGCGCGCTTTCTAGACCCCGAGGTGCTGGCCCGCATCGGCTCGCTGGAGCTGCTGGCGCGCGCCGTCGTCGAGGGCTTCGTCTCGGGGCTGCACCGCTCGCCGTTCACCGGCTTCTCGACCGAGTTCGCGGAATACAGGCAATACAACCCCGGCGACGATTTGCGTTATCTGGACTGGCGACTGCTCGGCCGCACCGACCGTTACTTCATCAAAAAATATCGCGCCGACACGAACGCTCAATTTCACGTCCTGCTCGACACCAGCGCCTCGATGCGCTACGCGGGCGGCGCGCGCGTATCGAAGCTCGCTTACG
>DASZEK010000066.1:0-21143 GCA_035941045.1 Pyrinomonadaceae bacterium
CGACGTGCTCGTCATCCGCTACGAGGGGCCGAGGGGCGGCCCCGGCATGCGCGAGATGCTGGCGCCGACTTCGGCCATCATCGGCGCCGGATTAGGCGACGCCGTCGGCCTCATCACGGACGGGCGCTTCTCGGGCGGCACTTACGGGATGGTGGTCGGCCACGTCGCGCCCGAGGCGGCGGCGGGCGGCGCCATCGCGCTCGTCGAAGAAGGCGATTCGGTAACGATTGACGCCGAGGCCCGTCTGCTGCGTCTGGAAGTCTCCGACGAAGAGTTGGCGCGGCGCCGCGCCCTCTGGCGCCCGCCCGCGCCGCGCTACACGCGCGGGGTGCTCGCCAAGTACGCCCGCCTCGTCTCTTCGAGCAGCCTCGGCGCCGTCACCGACAATTAAACGCGCCCGCCGGCAAGTCGTCTCGCTTTCGCAATCTGTTCGCAACCAACGCCCGCGGGGGGCGGGCTACTATGCTTTCACCAACGGGCGTTCCTTCTGAGAACGAGTGAAACTTTGGGGCAGGCCACGCGAGTGGCCGTGGGCGCCGGGCCTTGGGGGGGCTCGGCGCCCTTTCTTTTTTCCTCACCTCGAACAGACAACATCAAGGGGCCGGCAGCGCGCCGGTCGAGCCGCACTGGCCGGCGGCCGTGCCTTTGGGCAGGGCGAGGGGGCCGGTCTGTATCTGGCAGAGGAAGGAGTACTGCTTCCGGGCGTTGGCGAGGCCGGTGTAGTTGTTGCCGAGCAGCCCGTAGGAGTCTTCGGTGTTGAGCGCCCAGTAGGACCAGTGCAGGTTTGAAAGCGCGAGGCCGGAGTCGTTGGCGGCCGTGCGCGCGTAGCTGCTCTGGATGAAGTTGACCATCGCCGTGAACCATTGCCCCTGCGAGCCCGCGCCCGAAGAAAGAACGTCGGCGTCCGTCTTCCCCGTGCCGAACTCACCGACCCAGACGGGCGCCTGCGTGTAGGCCGTGTGGCCCGTGTTGCCCCACGGGTAAGGCGCCCCGCCCGCGCCGACCGGGTTGACGCCGCCCGCCAGGTTCAGGTGCGCCCAGAACTTCTTCCAAACGTCGGCGAGGCTCGAAGACGAGCAGCCGCTGCGGTAGCAGGTCGAGGCGTTGAACCAGCCCTGCTTATAAAGGGCCGGGCCGTAGTCGTGCGCGGAGTAGACGACCTGATTGGCGACGGCCGGGCCGAGGCTTGAGGCGTTGCCTCCGGCGTTTAAGAGGACGGGGGCGCCGGGGTTGCCCGCGTTGCCGTTGACGCCGAGGAGGTTGCCGCCGTTCCAGTACCAATCATAGGGGCCGGCGGCGGGCGTCCCCGTCGCGGTCGGGTAGGTGCTGACGCCTTCGACGAAGATGAGCGGGTAGTCCCAGCCGCGCCGCAGCGCCTCGCCGAGAATGGTGTCACCGGCGCGCTCGGCCGCGAGCCGCCAGTCGTGGCAGGTGGACGAGGCGACGCAGGCCGGGGCGAACGGGTTCGGGTTGGGGTTGGAAGCCGGCGAGATGCCGTCGCCCGTGCCCCACGTCGCGCCGTCGAGGTAAGCCTTGCGCGAAGGCAGGTGCGGCTCGTTGCGCAGGTCGTAGCCGATGACGGTGGGGAAGCCGTCCGAGGCGTAGTAAAAGGCCGTCAGCGTGTCCGCCCCGCCTAAGGTCTGCGGGACTCCGTGCGCCCACTCCTGCACGCTCACCCAGTCGCGAATCCATGCCTGCTCGTTGTAGCCGGAGGCGTACCAGAGGCCGTTCTCCTGCGCGGAGTTGCCCGGAGTCGAGCGGTGGTTGTCGAGGATGACGTGGAGCCCTTGCGAGCCGGCGTAGTTGACGATGAGGGCGAGGATGTCGCGGGCGCGCTTGCCCTGGCACTCGCCGCAGGCGCTTAGCTGGTTCGAGCTGGGGAAGGGGTTCGCCTCCCACATCGCGCTGGAGAAGGGGATGCGGATGGTGTTGTAGCCGTACTGCTTGATCTGGTTAACGATGGTCTTGTAGTCCTTCGTCCACATGCCGTGGGCGACGTTGTCGCGCGTCTCGAAGCCGTACCAGTTGACGCCGGAGATGGTGAACTGTCCGCCCGAGGGGTTGACGATGCTCGTGCCGCTCGTCCTCCAGCCCGCCGCGCTGGCGGACGCGGAGGCGGCGAGGAGCAGGCAGAGGGCGGCCAAAAAGTTTCTGAGGTCGCGTGTCGGCATAACTCACCTCCATGGTGTTCGGAAAAAAGGTGAAGGTTGAGGGGCGCGAGAGTATTGTTGCCCGTGGGGGGCGAAGTCAACAGAAATTTCACCGGCGACAAAGAAACGTTAATGACCCGCGCGAGGGCAAGCGGGGCCCCGTGTGGTAACATCCTTCAGACAAACAAACAACCGCTGATAACTTCTTCCAGGGGGGACAATTCATGCTACCGACACGCGGATACGCGACGCAGGGGCCGACCTCGAAGCTGGAGCCGTTCCAGTTCGAGCGGCGCGAGCCGGGCCCGGCCGACGTTCTCATCGAAATCCAGTACTGCGGCGTCTGCCACTCAGACATCCACCAGGCCCGCAACGAGTGGGACAACTCAATCTACCCGATGGTGCCGGGCCACGAGATAGTCGGGCGCGTGGCGCGCGTCGGCTCGTCGGTCACGAAGTTTAAGGAAGGCGACCTCGCGGGCGTCGGCTGCTTCGTTGACTCCTGCCGCCGCTGCCGCAACTGCGGAGACGGCGAGGAGCAGTACTGCGAGAACCACCTCGTCGCCACCTACAACGGCACCGAGCGCGACGAGAAGACGCCGACCTTCGGCGGCTACTCCTCGCAAATCGTCGTGGACGAGGCTTACGCGCTGAAAATCCCGGCGGGGCTCGCGCCCGAGCGCACCGCGCCGCTGCTCTGCGCCGGGATTACGACCTACTCGCCCCTGCGCCGCTTCAAAGTCGGCGAAGGGCAGAAGGTCGGCGTCGTCGGACTCGGGGGCTTAGGCCACATGGGCGTCAAGCTCGCGGCCTCGATGGGCGCGCGCGTGACGGTCTTCAGCACGTCGCCGTCCAAAGAGAAGGACGCGCGCGAGTTGGGCGCGCACGACTTCGTCGTCACGCGCGACCCGGAGAAGCTTGAGGCGCTGGCCGGACAGTACGACTTCATCCTCGACTGCGTCTCGGCCCAGCACGACATCAACCTCTACCTCAAACTCCTGCGGCGCGAGGGCGCGCTGGCGCTCGTCGGCCTGCCCGAGAAGCCTCTGGAGGTCGAAGCCTTCTCGCTCATCACGAACGGCCGCGTCCTCGCCGGCTCGATGATCGGCGGCATCCGCGAGACGCAGGAGATGCTCGACTACTGCGCCGAGCACGGGATAGCCTCCGATGTCGAAGTCATCCCCATCCGGCAGATAGAAGAGGCTTACGAGCGCACCATCCGCGGCGACGTGCGCTACCGCTTCGTCATCGACATGAAGTCTCTCTAGGGGGCGGGGTCGTGGGGAAACTGGGCCGGCGAAAATTCCTCGGCACGGCCGCGGCGGCGGGCGGCGCCGTCGTCGCGGGCGGCGCCGTCAGGAACGGCCGCGCGGAGCCGCCGCCCGCGGCCGTCGGCCCGGTTGACCCTTTAATCAAGAGCCCGACCGACCGCGTCCGGCTCGGCCGGAGCGGCCTTCAAGTCTCGCTCGTCGGCGTCGGCACCGGCAGCGTCGGCTACGCCCACCAGTCGAACCAGACCAAGCTCGGCCAGGAGGCTTTCACGCGCCTCATGCGCCACGCCTTCGACCGCGGCGTCAACTTCTTCGACCTCGCCGACTCCTACGGCTCGCACCCCTTCTTCGCCCGCGCCATGAAGGGCGTCCCCCGTGAACGCTACGTCGTCCAGACCAAGACCGGCAGCCGCGACGCCGCCACAGCGCGCGCCGACGTGGAGCGGTTCCTCAAAGAGCTTGAGACGGATTACATAGACTCGCTCATCATTCACTGTGTCACCGAGCCGGACTGGCCGACGCGCTTCCGCGGCGTGCTCGACGCGCTCTCGGAGGCGCGCGAACGGGGCCGCGTGCGCGCCGTCGGCGTCACCTGCCACAGCTTCGCGGCCTTAGAGGCCGCCGCCGCGAGCGACTGGGTCCAGATTAATCAGGTGCGCTGGAACCCGCGCGCCGCGCACATGGACGCGGGCGTCGAGCGAGTCCGCCCGCTCTTCGCCCGGATGCGCGCGCGCGGGCAGGGCATGATAGGCATGAAGGTCGTCGGGCAGGGCGACATCGTCGGCACGCCCCGCGGCCTCTCGCCCGAGGAGTGCTTCCGCTTCCAGATTGAGTCCGGCGTCGTTGACTCTTTCGTCCTCGGCGTCGAGAGCACAGACCACGTGGACCAACTCCTCGCCGGCACCCAACTCGCCCTCAACGAACTCGGCTACCGTCTCCCGCCCGCCGCCTGAGCCTCAGGCCGTAATTCCTCAAGAGGTACGACCAATTTAACGATTCCCGTCAATGTGGTAGCCGAACGTCCGGCCCGCAGTCGTCGGCGCGCATTCCGGCTGATTCTGTAAGTATGTATATTAAAAAGAAAAAGTTTTATTCCCCGGCCGGGCAGCCGGCTTGACTTGCCAAACATCTTACAGTATAAGAACCCTTGTTGGTGAGACCAATTTGCGCAAGAGATTGTCGGACTGGATGACCAATGAGCCCGCCTGAACCGTCTTAAAGGTCCTCCGAAGCCGGCGCCCGAGCCCTCTAAACACCCATTAAATTCTTAGAGAGAGTAATGAAGAACCTTAGAAAACCTCTGCTCGCCCTCGCCCTGCTCGCCGCCGTCGCGGCGCTGCTGCCGCTCGTCGCCGGCGCCGCCGTCGTCGTCAAAGACACCTTCTCGGACGGCAACAGCACGGTCCAGAATCTCGCGAACAACTCGATTAGGATATTCAAGGGCCGCTCGACGACGACGCGCACCGACGCCGTCGGCTCCGTCACCTTCGACATGACCGCCACGGGCGGCAACTCCGAAGCCTTCTGGGGTTACTTCACCAACTCGGGCTCGCCCGTCCAACTCGCCGTCGGCGACAAGCTCTCCGTCTCGGGCACCTTCCAGATGACGGGCTTCGTCGGCGGCGGTCAGGACATCCGCTTCGGCGTCCTCAACAGCCTCGGCACGCGCAACGCCAACGACCTGACCGGCGGCCAGAACGACGCGACGTTTGCGGGCGACCCCGGCTACGCCCTCGGCTTCTTCCCGAGCGGCTCCGGCTCGCCCTTCATCCTCTACCGCCGCACGAACCTCAACGTCAACAACGTCTTCAACACCTTCGCCGACTTCGCGGCCATCACGCCCGGCACCGGCGCCACCGCCCGGCAGACCCTCGCCAACGGCACGCCCTACACGCTCACCTACACCATCGAGCGCCTGACGGCCAACGACACGAAAGTCTCCGTCTCCGTCACGGGCGGCGCCCTCAACAACCTCAACTTCACGGCGACCGAGTCGAGCACGACGCCCAACACGGCCTTCGACTACTTCGCCTTCCGCGTTGGCGGCGCCAACTTCGCGCAGAAGGTCACGTTCACCGACTGGACGGTTGACTACTCGCCGTCGCTGCCCGTCATCACCTCGCAGCCGCAGCCCTCGAACCTGACCGTGCAGGTCGGCAGCAACGTCACGACCTCGGTCGCCGCCACCGGCAACTCGCTCTCCTACCAGTGGAGGAAGAACGGCTCGCCCGTCGCGGGCAACCCCTCGGCCTCGACGCAGACGCTCAACCTGACGAACGTCCAGCTCACCGACGCCGGCAGCTACACGGCCGTCATCTCGAACCCCGGCGGCAGCGTCACCAGCAACCCCGTCACGCTCAACGTCAGCGTTGACCCCGTGCCGCCGCCGCCCGCGATTACGGCGCCGCCCGCCGACACGACCCCCGTCGTCGGCACGCCCGCCTCGCTCTCCGTCTCGGCGACGGGCAACAACCTCTTCTACCAGTGGTTCAAGAACGGCGCGCTCATCCCAGGGGCGACGCAGCAGACGCTCGGCTTCGCCTCCGCGCAGGTGTCGGATTCGGCCAGCTACCACGTCGTCGTCAGCAACTCCAGCGGCAGCGTCGCCAGCTCCCCCGCCAAGCTCCTCGTCGTCTCGGGCATGCAGGCCGACTCGTTCGCGCCCTCGAACTTCGCCACGAACGTGGACGTTGACGCCCCGCTCTACATCAACTTCAATCAGGCGCCGAAGGCCGGCACCACCGGCCGCCTGCGAGTCTTCAAGGAAGACGGCACGCCCGTTGACACTATTGACATGAGCCTCGCGACGCAGCAGCGCGCGAACGGCTCCGTCACCTTCAACTACCGCCCCATCATCGTCACGGGCAACACGGCGGCCGTCTACCTCCACCAGAAGCTCGCCTACAACCAGAGCTACTACGTGACGATGGAGCCCGGCGTCATCACCGACTCACTCGGCGCCCCCTTCGGCGGCGTCGCGGACTCGACCGTCTGGA
Organism: Pyrinomonadaceae bacterium; assembly: GCA_035941045.1. Taxonomy (GTDB): domain Bacteria; phylum Acidobacteriota; class Blastocatellia; order Pyrinomonadales; family Pyrinomonadaceae; genus QHXN01. The sequence continues at coordinate 6,418 of DASZEK010000066.1, forward strand.
ACTTCTCGACCAAGACGAGCGGCCCGGCCGCGGGCGCCAGCGCCTTGACGGTCGCCTCGGACGGCTCCGGCGACTTCGCCACCGTGCAGGGCGCGGTCGATTTCGTCCCCGCGAACAACGCGAAGCGCGTCGTCATCCTCGTCAAGAAGGGCACCTACACCGAGATTGTCTACGTCCAGTCGAACAAGCCCTTCATCACCGTCCGCGGCGAGGACCGCAAAGAGTCGGTCATCCAGTACGCCAACAACAACAACTTCAACCCGACCTCGACGACGCACCGCGCCATGTTCGGCGTTGACGCCGCCGACTTCACGCTGGAGAACATCACCCTGCGCAACACCACCCCGCAGGGCGGCTCGCAGGCCGAGGCGTTCCGCGGCAACAACAACCGCATCGCCCTCAACAAAGTCAGCCTCTACAGCTTCCAGGACACGCTTCTCCTTCAGGGCCAGTCGAATCAGGGCGGCTTCGTCGCCGACAGCTTCATCGAAGGCGACGTAGACTTCATCTGGGGCTCCGGCGCGGTCTTCTTCCAGAACACCGAGTTCAAGATGGTGCGCACCGACGCCTTCTACAACCAGGCGCGCAACGGCTCGGGCCGCAACGGCTACGTCTTCGTCAACTGCAAGTTCACGCGCGCCGCCGGCATCTCGGGCTCTTACCTGAACCGCATCGACCCGGACGACTTCCCCTTCTCGCAAATCGTCCTCATCAACTCGCAGCTCGACGGCGTCCGCGCCGACCCGTGGCAGTTCAACAACCCCTCGCTCGCCGTCACGGCCGCCAACTACCCCAACATCCGCATGTGGGAGTACAACTCGCGCGACCTCAACGGCAACCTCGTTGACGTGAGCCAGCGCCACCCCATCTCGCGCCAGCTCACCGCCGCCGAGGCCGCACAGTGGAGCGACCCCGCCTTCGTCCTCGGCAACTGGGCGCCGCAGACGAAGCTGACGGCCGCCGTCACGCTCTCGAACCTCGCGCAGAACGCCACCGGCTCTCCCGCCGCCGTCGCGGTCGCGACCGAGCCCGCCGGCCTCCCCGTCAACGTCACCTACAACGGCGGCCCCGTGCCGCCCACGGCCATCGGCAGCTACGCCGTCGTCGCCACCATCGACCACCCCGACTATCAGGGCACGGCCACGGGCACGCTCGTCATCGACCGGACGCCCGTCGCCGTCACGCTCTCGAACCTCGCGCACACCTTCGACAACACGCCGAAGGCCGCGACCGTCAAGACGAGCCCGGCGGGCCCGGCCGTCACCGTCACCTACAACGGCTCGACCACGCCGCCCTCGGCCGCCGGCACCTACTCGGTCGTCGCCGCCGTCAACGACCCCAACTACCGCGGCGGCACCTCCGCCACGATGACCATCTACGCCCCCGGCACCCGTCCCCTCGCGGCCTTCCCCGGCGCCGAGGGCGCGGGCGCGAACGCCAAGGGCGGGCGCGGCGGCGACGTGTACCACGTCACCAATCTTAACGACTCCGGCGCCGGCTCCCTGCGCGAAGGCATCCGCACGGCGACGGGGCCGCGCACCATCGTCTTCGACGTGGCGGGCACCATCAACCTCCTGACGCGCCTGAACGTCAACAAGTCCTTCCTGACCATCGCCGGCCAGACCGCCCCCGGCGACGGCGTCACGGTCGCCGGCCACTCGACGGTCGTCAGCGGCAACAACGTCGTCATCCGCTACCTGCGCTTCCGCGTCGGCGACGTTAACTGCCCGGCCATTCAGGACGACGCGCTCTGGGTGTCGAACACCTCCGAAGTCATCCTCGACCACGTCTCCGCCTCTTGGAGCGTGGACGAGACGCTGTCCGTCACCGAGTCGGGCAACGTCACCGTCCAGTGGTCCTTCATCACCGAGAGCATGAAGAACTCGTGCCACGAGAAGGGCGCGCACGGCTACGGCTCGCTCATCCGCTTCAGCTCCGGCAACGTCACCTATCACCACAACCTCTACGCGCACCACGACAGCCGCAACCCGCGCGTCGGCGACAACGTCGGGCTCGACTTCGTCAACAACGTCATCTACAACTGGGGCGGCGAGGCCGGCTACAGCGGCCCGGCCGAGGAGGGTACCACCCGCCTCAACTACGTCGGCAACTACCTCGTCGCCGGCCCGCAGACGACCTCCTCCAAGCTCCGCGCCTTTAACGGCGGAAGCCTTAACACGCAGATTTACCAGTCGAACAACTTCCTCGACGGCGACAAGGACGGCTCGCGCGACGGCGCCGACAACGGCTGGGCCATGTTCATCGGCCAGTACACGAAGCGCGAGCCCGCCCGCTTCGACTTCCCGCAGGTCACGACGCACGACGCCGCGACCGCCTACGACCTCGTCCTCAAGACCGCCGGCCACTCGCTCAGGCGCGACTCCGTTGACGCGCGCGTGACCGACGAGGTGAAGGCCGAGACGGGCCACCACATCAACTCGCAGAACGAGGTGGGCGGCTACCCCGTGCTCAACCCCGGCGCCGCGCCGACCGACACAGACGGCGACGGCATCCCCGACGAGTGGGAGACGAACCACGGCCTCAACCCGACCGTCGCCGCGGACGGCCGCGCGGTCGCCGCGGGCGGCTACACGAACCTTGAGCTTTACCTCAACGACCTCGTGCCCGCGCCCGGCTTCGACCCCTCCGCCGACGCGGTCGCGCCCGTCACGGCCGCGACGCTCTCGCAGGAGCCGAACGCCGAGGGCTGGCACAACGCCGACGTGACCGTCACGCTCGCCGCGGCCGACAGCGTCGGCGGCTCGGGCCTGCACGAAATCATCTACAGCGTCAACGGCGCGACCCACCACGTTCACGGGACGCCCGCCGTCGTCAACGTCAACGCCGAAGGCACGACCGTCATCACCTTCTACGCGAAGGACGAGGCCGGCAACGCCGAGGCCCCGCAGACCGTCACCGTCAAGCTCGACAAGACCGCGCCCGTCATCGCCGACGTGACGCGCACGCCCGCCAACGCCCAGGGGTGGAACAACTCCGACGTGGTCGCGCAGTACACGGCGACCGACGCCGGCTCCGGCTTCGGCTCCGGCCAGACCGACTCGGGTTCCTTCACCTTCACGGGCGAGGGCGCGGGCCAGACCTACGAGTTCGAGGTCACGGACCTCGCCGGCAACAAGGCGACGCAGGCCGTCACCGGCGTCAACATAGACAAGACCGCGCCCGTCGTCGAAGCCGCGCGCATCACCCCGGCCAACGCCGCCGGCTGGAACCGCACGGACGTACTCGCCACTTACACCGCCAGCGACGCCACCTCCGGCCTCGCCTCCCCGGCGCAGGGCGGCCACACCTTCACCGCCGAGGGCGCGGGCCAGTCCCACACCTTCACGGTCGAAGACCTCGCCGGCAACACCGCGAGCGCCGCCGTCTCGGACGTGAACATCGACAAGACGGCCCCGACCGTGGGCGTCGTCCGCCCCGCCGAAGGCGCCTTCTACGCCGTCGGAGAGCAGGTCACGGCCGACTTCGCCTGCGCCGACAACCTTTCGGGTAACGCCACCTGCGACGGCACCGTGCCCGGCGGCGCCGCCCTCGACACCGCCACGCCCGGCCAGAAGACCTTCACCGTCAACACGACGGACGAGGCCGGCAACCCCGCGACGAAGACGGTGGGCTACACCGTCGGCTACCAGCTCGCGCCGCTCTACGAGGCGGACAAGACGCACAAGGCCGGCAGCGCCGTCCCCGTCAAGCTCCAACTCGTTGACTTCGCGGGCGTTAACCTCTCCTCTGAGGGCTTGACCGTGCGCGCCGTCGGCGTCGGGCTCGCCTCGGTCGAGACTTACGGCCAGCCCGCCGACGCAGGCAACGCCAACCCCGACGACGGCTTCCGCTTCGACCCGACGCTCGGCGAAGGCGGCGGCTACATCTACAACCTCAAAACGACGGGCTTCGGCCCCGGCACCTACCGGCTCTACTTCACGGTCGGCGCCGACCCGCACGTCTACTCCGCGCCCTTCCAAATCCGGTAAGGGCGACAAAAAGCGAGCGTTTGAGGGGGCCCGGTGACAAACCGGGCCCCCTCCTCGCGCATCAAAGAAGTCCCGAAAAACTGCACCGCCGACCCTTTCGGAAACGCCTCAGCCCGCCGGAGCTTTCTCCGAGGCTCAAGGAGCGGGTTCTAGTAAAGAGCAATCTGTTTAATTGGTCTTACCCTTTAGTGTCTCGGACGAGAATTGGTTAGATATAAACTTGACAAATCCTCCGCCCTGATAGACAATGACCGCGCTCCTTTACAGGGCCGGTACGTTGCAAAGTCCGAGGGGAGTCTGTACTCCGGTCCGCACAGCAAAGTTAATTGGTTACACCAGTGAGTGATTCGTCGCGACTTCGCCGGGAGCCGTCCGGCCCCCCGAAGGTCTCGCAAGCGACGCCCTTCATCCGCAAGAAAGAGAAAGGAATTCGAGAAATGTGTAAGTACGCATTCCGCCGCGGCGCGGCGGTCCTCGCGCTAATCCTCGCCATGTTCGTCGGCGTGAGTGCGCAGGAGACCCGCGGCGCGCTCTCGGGCAGCGTCACCGACCCGAACGGGGCGGCGCTGCCCGGCGCGACCGTCGAGCTGAGGAACGTCGAGACCAACATCACGGCGACGGCGACGACCAACGACGAGGGCTCTTACAGCTTCCCTCTCATCAATCCCGGCCGCTACACGCTGTCGGTGACGGCCGCCGGCTTCTCCACCTCGACCCGCGAGGGCATCGAGATTCGCGTCTCGGAGAAGCTGACGCTGGACGTGCCGATGCAGGTGACGGGCGTCGGCGAGACGGTGACGACCATCGCCTCGGCCCCCGTCCTTGAGACGGGCTCGGTCAGCACCGGCACCGTCATCGACCAGAAGCAGATCCGCGAGCTGCCCCTCATCGACGGCAGCCCGTACCAGCTCGCCACGCTCGCGCCCGGCATCAGCTACACCGGCAACCCGAGCGTCGGCTACAGCCCGACCTCGAACGGCAACCTCGCGGCCTTCCGCGCCAACGGCGCCACCGGCCCCAACCAGGTCACGCTCGACGGCTCGCCCAACTTCGCCATCGACGGCGGCGTCGGCTTCTCGCCCCCGTCCGAGGCCACGCAGGAGTTCAAGGTCGTGACCAACGCCTTCGACGCCCAGCAGGGCTACTCGGCCAGCGCGACCGTCAACACCGCCATCAAGACCGGCACCAACGACCTGCACGGCGCGGCCTACTACTTCAACCGCGACCGCAACCGCACGGCCAACAACTTCTTCTCGAACAAGGCGGGCCAGGACCGCCCCGAGCGCACCTACCACCGCTTCGGCGGCACGCTCGGCGGCCCCATCTACCTGCCCAAGCTCTACAACGGCCGCGACCGCTCCTTCTTCTTCTTCGCCTACGAGCGCCTGAAGGACAACCAGGCCGAGCCGCAGCTCTTCACCGTGCCGACTCAGGCGTTCCGCAACGGCGACTTCTCGGCGCTGCTGAACACGACCTGCACCAACTCGGCCACCGTCTGCCCGACGCGCATCTACGACCCGCTGACCGCTCAGGCCACCGGCACCGTCACGCGCACGGCCTTCACCAACAACATCATCCCGACGGCGAGGCTCAACCCGGTCGCGGTCGCGTACCTGAACCTCTACCCGCTGCCGAACACGGCCGGCAACGCCGACGGCACCAACAACTTCTTCTCGAACCAGATTCGTCACACGAACTACCGCTCGTGGATCACGCGCCTCGACCACAAGATTAACGACAGCAACACGATCTACGGCAAGTACTACCACAGCTTCAACCCCGAGGACCGCAACAACTGGACGGGCACGCCGCTCACGCAGGGGTTCGAGTACCGCACCAACGACGGCGCGAGCCTCGACTGGACCTCGACGCTCTCGAACACGATGGTGCTCGACATCCGCACCAACCTCAGCCGGTTCGTGCAGGAGCGCCGCCCGGCGCAGTCCTTCGACCCCGCCTCGCTCGGCTTCTCGCAGGCCGCGCTGGCGGTGATGAACGGCTACGACTACCTGCCGCGCTTCGACATCCGCACCTTCGACGCGCAGCGCCCCATCCGCTCCACGCTCGGCGCCAGCCGCTCCGACTGGAACGGCGGCCTGCTCCGCCCCTTCTACGTCTTCTCGGTCCAGCCGTCGATGACGCAGATTTACGGCAACCACTCGTTCCGCTACGGCTACGACTACCGCGTGCTGCGCGAGAACTTCTCGACGAACGGCTACCAGGGCGGCCGCTTCTTCTTCGACGGCACCTACACCTCGGTTGACCTGACGACGACGACGAACAGCAACAACCAGACGAACGCCAACCGCAACCGTAACGTCTACGGCCGCGACCTGGCGGCGTTCCTCCTCGGAATCCCCAGCGCCTCGACCTCGCAGAGCCTGATCGACACGACGGGCATCAACTACTCGGCCCAGTCGCAGTACCACGGGTTCTTCTTCCACGACGACTGGCGCGTCTCGCCGAAGCTGACGCTCAACCTCGGCCTCCGCTACGAGCTGGAGCTGGGCCTGACCGAGCGTTACAACCGCTTCATCCGCGGCTTCGACGCGAACACGCCGAGCCCCGTCAACGACGCGGCCCGCGCCGCCTACACGACGGCCTACAACGCCAACCCGGCGAACTTCCTGATCGCGCCCGCCGACTTCCGCGTCACGGGCGGCGTCCAGTACGCCGGCGGCGACAACCGCGCTCTGTGGGACGCCGACAAGAAGACCTGGCAGCCGCGCCTCGGCGCCGCCTACCAGCTCGACGACAAGACGGTGCTCCGCGCCGGCTTCGGCATCTTCATGGCGCCGTACCGCATCGTTCAGGACGACCTCCGGCAGACCGGCTTCAACGCCCAGACGCCGTTCGTCCCGACCAACAACCAGGGCCGCACCTTCATCGCCACGCTCAACAACCCGTTCCCGAACGGCCTCCAGCCGGCCTTCGGCACGTCGCGCGGCCTGCTCACCAGCGTCGGCCAGGAGCTCGGCGCCTCGGACGCCGGCCTCGTCCCCGTTGACCGCAAGAACGCGAAGTTCAACCGCCTCATCGTCGGCTTCCAGCGCGAGCTGCCCGGCCAGTTCGTCGTCGAGGCCAACTACGTCTCGTCGTGGGGCTACGACATGGCGGTCAACCGCAACCTGAACTTCGTCCCGCGCGAGTTCCTCGCCGACCTGAGTGGCGTCACCGACCTCGCGACGGCCACGGCCCTCGACGCGGCGGCCAACACCCGCGTCTCGACCACCGTCACCAACCCGTTCCTCAACAACAGCCAGTTGGCGGCCATCGGCAGCACGTTCGCCACCTCCACCACGCTCACGCGCGGTCAGTTGGCGGTGCGCTTCCCGCAGTTCACCAACGTCTGGGTGCAGGAGTACAACGGCTCGAACCGCTACAACGCGCTCCAGCTCCAGGGCATGAAGCGCTTCTCGCGCGACACGAGCTTCAACGTCACCTACACCTACGCGAAGCTGCGCGAGCGGCTCTCGTACCTGAACCCGTCCGACACGGAGCTTGAGGACCGCGTCGGCACCGACGACCGCCCGCACCGCTTCACGCTGGCCGTCGTCTACGGGGTGCCCATCGGCCGCGAGCGCCAGTTCGGCAAGGACATGAACAAGGTGCTCGACGCCTTCATCGGCGGCTGGCAGCTCAACGGCACCTACGAGTGGCAGCAGGGCCAGCCCATCCTGTTCTCGCAGGCGTTCTACTACGCGGGCGACATCACGAAGGTCGAGAGCCGCCCGGCTGAGGGTAACGGCTCGGGCCGCAAGTACGGCATCAACGACACGGGCCTGCCGAACCTGCCCGTCTTCGTCACGCCCGACGGGACGCCGTTCACCAACGGCATCCTCCGGCTCAGCTCCGCGAGCCTGCGGACCATCCCGACGACGCTCGACAACCTCCGCCACATGCCCTTCACGAGCGTCAACCTGTCGCTCACGAAGAACTTCCAGCTCGGCGAGGGCAAGCGCCTTCAGATTCGCGCCGAGGCCCTGAACGCGTTCAACCACCCGTACTTCATCGACCTCAGTGCGGACCCGACGAACGCCAGCTTCGGCACCTACAACACGCAGAGGAACAACCCCCGCGACATCCAGCTCGGGGCCAAGTTCACCTTCTAAGCCGCCCGGACCGGAGTGCCTAAAAGTTCCGGCCATTGACAGACGCGTGAGCCGCCCCCGCCCCGTAAAGTGCGGGGGCGGCTCACGCCGCTTCTAACCAACGGACACGAACGAACACTTGTTAAGGGAAATGCTGAAACCCGTCATCGCCCTCGCCGCCGCCCTCTGCCTCTTCGCCGCGACCGCCGCGGCCCAGCAGACGGCGCCCGCCCCCGCCGCCGTCAAGTGGAGCGACGCGCTCAAGCAGAAGCCGGACTGGTATTCGACCGACGAGGCCGTGCGCGTCGCCGACAACGTGCTGCTCTACCAGCGCGACTCGGGCGGCTGGCCCAAGAACCTCGACATGGCGAAGCCTCTGAACGAGGCGCAGGCCGCCGCGCTCGCCAAAGAGAAGGGCGAGGCCGACTCGACCATCGACAACGGTGCCACCTACGCGCAGCTCGCCTACCTCGGCCGCGTCTACTCGGCCCGAAAGCTCGAACGCCACCGCGACGCGTTCCTGCGCGGCGTGGACTTCCTTTTAAAAGCTCAGTACGAGAACGGCGGCTGGCCGCAGTACTACCCGCCGCGCAAGGGCTACTACACGCACATCACTTTCAACGACGGCGCCATGATTAACGTCATGCGCCTGCTCCGGGACGTTTCCCGCCAGAAGGCCCCTTACGACTTCGTGGACGCCGAGCGCCGCGCGTCGGCCGCGCGCGCCGTCGAGCGAGGGCTGGAGTGCATCCTGAAAACGCAGGTCGTCATCGACGGCAAGCGCACCGCCTGGGCCGCCCAGTACGACGAGAAGACTTTGGAGCCGGCGCCCGCCCGCAAGTTCGAGCCCGTCTCGCTCACCGGCCTTGAGAGCGTTGACATCGTGCAGTTCCTCATGAACGTCCCGCAGCCGGACGCGCGCGTGCGCGGGGCGATTGAGTCGGCCGTCGAGTGGTTCCGCGCCGCCAAAGTCTCCGGCGTCCGCTGGGTCGAGAAGCGCGACCCTGCGCAGCCCGGCGGCTTCGAGCGCGCGGCGGTTAAAGACCCCAAGGCGCCGCCCATCTGGGCGCGCTTCTACGAGATAGGCACCAACCGCCCCATCTTCATCGGCCGCGACGCCGTCATCCACTACGACGTTTCCGAAATCGAGGCCGAGCGCCGCAACGGCTACCGCTGGTACACGGACGAGCCCGCCGAGCTTCTGGAGAAGGACTACCCGGCGTGGCAGAAGAAGTGGGGCGCCGCGCGGAATTAGAGATTAAAAATTTCAGATTTGAAATCTCGAAGCCCGAATCAATTTCTATAGTTCGAGGGGGAGACATGACCGACCGTCGAGAGTTCGTCAAAACTTTAATGGCCGGCGCCTCGGCCGCGCTCTTCGCGCCCGCGCTGCCCGCCTTCGCCGCCGATGACGCGTGGGCGCAGGTGCCGGCGATTCTGAAGCGCATCAAGCCGCCCACGTTCCCGAAGCGCGACTTCGACGTGACGCGCCACGGCGCCGTAGCTGACGGCCGCACCGACTCGACGGAAGCCTTCCGCAAGGCGATTGACGCCTGCAACCGCGCGGGCGGCGGGCGCGTCGTCGTCCCCGCGGGCGAGTTTTTGACGGGGCCGATTCACCTCAAGAGCAACGTCAACCTCCACGTCTCCGAGGGCGCGACCCTCAAGTTCAGCCAGAACCCGAAGGACTACCTGCCGCTCGTCTTCACGCGCTGGGAGGGCATGGAGCTGATGAACTACTCGTCGCTCATCTACGCCTTCGAGCAAAAGAACATCGCCGTCACCGGCGAGGGCACGCTCGACGGGCAGGGCGACGACGACCACTGGTGGCCCTGGAAGGGCCAGGCCCGCCACGGCTGGAAGAAGGGCGACCCCAATCAGGCCAAGGCCCGCAAGGCGCTCGAAGAGATGACCGAGCGCGGCGCGCCCGTCCGCGAGCGCGTCTTCGGCGAGGGCCACTACCTCCGCCCGCAGTTCATCCAGCCCTACCGCTGCACAAACGTCCTCATCGAAGGCGTCCGCGTCGTCAACTCCCCGATGTGGGAAATCAATCCCGTCCTCTGCACCAACGTCATCGTCAGGAACGTCCGCATCAGCAGCCACGGCCCCAACAACGACGGCTGCGACCCCGAGTCCTGCAAGGACGTTTTGATCGAGGGCTGCACCTTCGACACCGGCGACGACTGCATCGCCGTCAAGTCGGGCCGCAACGCCGACGGCCGGCGCCTCGCGGTGCCGACCGAGAACATCGTCATCCGCAACTGCGTCATGAAGGACGGCCACGGCGGCATCACGGTGGGGAGCGAAATCTCCGGCGGAGTGCGCAACCTCTTCGCCGAGAACTGCCGCCTCGACAGCCCCAACCTCGACCACGCGCTGCGCGTCAAGAACAACGCGATGCGCGGCGGCCTACTTGAAAATCTCTACTTCCGCAACATCGAAGTCGGGCAGGTCGCCCACGCCGTCATCACCATCGACTTCAACTACGAGGAAGGCGCGAAGGGCAAGTTCACGCCCGTCGTCCGCAACTTCGTCGTCGAAAACCTGAAGAGCGGCAAGAGCAAGCACGCCCTCGACGTGCAGGGCTTCGAGAGCGCGCCCATCTACGGCCTGCGCCTCAAGAACTGCACCTTCGAGAACGTCGAGCGGGGGAGCGTCGTCGCCAACCTCAAAGCCCCCGCGCTCGAAAACGTCCGCGTCAACGGCAAGGTCATGGACAAACTCGCATGAAGACCCTGAGACTGACAATCGCCCTGCTCGCCCTCTCCCTGCTCGCGCCGGCCGCCTTCGCCAAAGAGCCCGTCACCGTCTTCATCGCGGGCGACTCGACCGCCGCGCCGAAGCTCGAAACCAAGCGCCCCGAGACGGGCTGGGGCGAGCAGTTGCAGAAGCACTTCGACGAGACGAAGGTCCGCGTGGACAACCTCGCCATGAACGGCCGCAGCACCCGCACCTTCATCAGCGAGAACCGCTGGCAGGCCCTGCTCGACAAGGTCAAACCCGGCGACTACGTCCTCATCCAGTTCGGCCACAACGACCAATCGAAGGAGAAGGTTGACCGCTACACGCCGCCCGCCGACTTCCACGCCAACCTCGTCCGCTTCGTCCGCGAAGTGCGCGCGAAGAAGGCGACGCCCGTCCTGCTGACGCCGGTCATGCGCCGCCGCTTCGACAAGGAGGGGAAGTTCTACGACGTGCACGGCGAATACCCCGACATCACGCGCCGCGTCGCCGCGGAGCAGAAGGTGGCGCTCATCGACATGCACCGCGCGAGCGAGAAGGTCTTAGTGAAGTACGGGCCGGAGGAGTCGAAGAAGCTCTTCCTCCAACTGAAGGCCGGCGAGAACCCCAACTACCCGCAGGGCGTCGATGACAACACGCACTTCTCGCCCGCGGGCGCCGACATCATGGCCTCGCTCGCCGTCGAAGGCATACGCGAACAGAAACTCGGCCTCGCCAAATTCTTGAAGAAGGCGGACGCCGCGAAACGCTGATATAATCTTGTGACAAAGGACAATCAGGCAGTGACAGATTCGATTAACCTCAATCGCAGGGACTTCGTCCGAACTGCGGGGGCTGCGGCCGCCGCTTCCGTCCTCGTCGGCGGCTCGGCCCTCGGGGCGGCGCAGGCCGCCAAGCGCCGCTACGCGATGGTCGGCACCGGCCACCGCGGCTCCTCGATGTGGGGCGCCGACCTCGTCAAGAAGTATGGGGACGTGCTTGAGTTCGTCGGCCTCTCCGACACCAACCCGAAGCGCATGGCCGCCGCCCGCGAGTTGATGGGCGTCTCGGCCCCGATGTTCACCAGCTTCGACGAGATGTGCGACCGCACGCGGCCGGACCTTTTGATGGTCACGACCGTTGACGCCACCCACGTCGAGTACATCACCCGCGCGCTCGACCGCGGCATCGATGTCATCACCGAGAAGCCGATGGTGACGGACGAGAAGCAGGTCAAGACCGTCCTCGACGCCGCGCGCCGCAGCAAGGCCAGGGTCATCGTCGCGCACAACTACCGCTACGCGCCGAAGCACCAGAAGATTAAAGAGATCATCCAGTCCGGCGAGATCGGCCCCGTCACCTCCGTCGATTTCAGTTGGTATCTGGACACCTCGCACGGCGCCGACTACTTCCGCCGCTGGCACCGCCTGAAGGGCCGCTCGGGGAGCCTGTGGGTGCACAAGGCTTCGCACCACTTCGACCTCATCAACTGGTGGCTCGGCGCCGACCCCGTCGAAGTCTCGGCCTACGGCCAGCTCAACGTCTACGGCAAGGCGAACCCCTTCCGCTTCACCCACTGCCGCCCCTGCCCGCACAAGGCCAAGTGCCCCTTCTACTGGGACATCACGAAGGACGCGCGCCTGATGAAGCTCTACGCGCAGGCCGAGGACGTGGACGGCTACCACCGCGACGGCTGCGTCTTCCGCGAGGACGTGGACATCTACGACACGATGAACGCGGCGGTGAAGTACTCGAACGGCGTCCAGATGAGCTACTCGCTGAACGCCGCGATGCCGATTGAGGGCTACCGCCTCGCCTTCAACGGCGAGCGCGGCCGTCTCGAAGTGCGCGACTACGAGCGCCAGCCGTGGCCTGTTCAAGAGCAGACCGAGATGCACCTCATCAAGAGCTTCACGGGCAAGCGCGAGAAGATAGAGGTGCCGCAGATCAAGGGCGGCCACTCGGGCGGCGACGACCGCCTCCGCGACCTTATCTTCCGCAACGCGCGCGTCCCCGAATACATGCGCCTGCCCGACTCGCGGGCCGGGGCCATGTCGGTCCTGACCGGCGTGGCCGCGCGCACGAGCATCGAGAAGGGGCGTCCCGTCAAGATTGATGAACTGGTTAAACTGTGAAGGCCAACTGAGGAGAACACCATGACGAACGTTTTGAGATTAGAGAAGTACTCCGTCGGCGTCGGCGACCGCTTCGCCCATCAGGCGAAGGCGCAGTTGCGCGCCTGCATCAAGGCCGCCGAGCGCGGCGTGGACGTGACGCCCGTCTGGAACAAGTCGTACCGCGAGCACGGCATCGTCGGCTCGCAGCCGCCCAGCGTTTTAGAGGCAGCGCGAAGGGCGGTCGAAGAACTCGGCTGGTCGAAGCCCTTCCACGTTGACGCCGACCACATCCGGCTCGACATCGTGGACCAGTTCATCTCAAGCAGCGACTTCTACACGCTCGACGTGGCCGAGTCCATCGGCCAGCCCGCCTCGCCCGAAGACGTGAGCGCCTTCGTCGGGCGCCACCCGGAACTCGTCGGCCGCATCGAAATCCCCGGCATCGAAGAGCCCTTCGAGACGACGCGCGAGGAGATAGAGCGCATCGCCAACAAGTTCCTCGCCGCCATCCAAGAGGCCGGCCGCATCTACCGCCACGTCGCCGAAAGGAAGGGCGAGGGCAACTTCATCGCCGAGGTCTCGATGGACGAGACCGACAGCCCGCAGACGCCGCCCGAACTGCTCGTCATCCTCGCCGCCATCGCCGACGAGAAAATCCCCGCGCAGACGGTCGCGCCCAAGTTCACGGGGCGCTTCAACAAGGGCGTTGACTACGTCGGCGACGTTCAGCAGTTCGAGAAGGAGTTCAACGACGACATCGCCGTCATCGCCTACGCCGTCTCGAAGTACGACCTGCCGGACACTTTAAAGCTCAGCATCCACTCCGGCAGCGACAAGTTCTCCATCTACGAGCCCATCCGCCGCGCGGTCGCGCGCACCGGCGCCGGCATCCACCTGAAGACGGCGGGCACCACCTGGCTCGAAGAGATCATCGGGCTGGCCGAGGCCGGCGGCGAAGGCTTGAAGCTCGCCAAGGAGATTTACGGGCAGGCGCTCGACAACATAGACGCCCTGTCGGCCCCTTACGCGACCGTCATTGACATTGACCGCGCCAAGCTCCCCTCCAAAGAAGAGGTCGAGGGCTGGACTTCCGAGCAGTACGTCTCGGCGCTCCGCCACGACCAGTCGAACCCGCAGTACAACCCGAACCTGCGCCAACTCCTCCACGTCGGCTTCAAGGTGGCCGCGAAGATGGGCGACCGCTACCTCAATCTGCTTAAAGAGAACGAGGAGATAGTCGGCCGCAACGTGACCGAGAACCTCTACGACCGCCACATCAAGCCCCTCTTCATCGGGGCCGAGACGGCGGCGACGACGACGGCGGGCGACTAAGAAGGCGAGGGAAGATGAATCTGTCAGAGTTGACGAAGATGTACGACTTCGCCGGCCGGACGGTGGTCGTGACGGGCGGGACGGGCGTGCTGGGGCAGGCGATGGTGCGCGCGATTGTGGGGTGCGGCGCCGACGTCGCGCTCGTGGCGCGCAACCGCGAGAAGGCCGAGCCGCAGGTCGCCTCACTCGAAGGGCCGGGGCGCGCCGTCGTCTTCACGGCCGACGTGCTCGACGCCGAGGGCCTGCGCGGGGCGGCCGAAGACCTGCGTCGGGATAATCGTCCCCATCATGTTCAGGTCGAAGACGAATCGCAGCGCGTCCTCCGGCAGGTCGAAGAAGGAAAGCTCGGGCTTCGTCGTCGCCGAAGGGTGGTTGCCGCCCGCGCCGTTGAGCAGGGCGTCAACCTGTCCGAACTCGTTGGCGACCTCTTCAGCCGCCTTCTTCAAGCCCGCCGCGTCGAGCACGTCGGCCTCGAA
>DASZEK010000067.1:0-53968 GCA_035941045.1 Pyrinomonadaceae bacterium
AGAAGGGCGGCGGAGGATGGGTCGTTCATCCTCCGCCGCCCTTCTCCTGGGGGGAAAGCGCCTACGCGGCGGCCGTCTGGTCGCCCCGGTATTAAAGGGCGAGTGGGGGCGTGTTTCCAGTTTACCGGGCGGCCGGATGCAACGGTTCGCGGGCGCACGGCTTTTGTGCTAAAACAACCCCTCACACTGTTACGACATGAAGCGTTCTCCTCTGCTCGTCATCTTCGTCACGGTCTTCATCGACCTCGTCGGCTTCGGCATCGTGATCCCGGTCCTGCCGTTCTACGTCGAGGGCACGCGCTTCGACGCGAGCCCGCGCGTGGTCGGGCTGCTGTTCGCCTCGTACTCGGTGATGCAGCTCATCTTCTCGCCCGTCCTCGGCCGCCTCTCGGACCGCCACGGACGCCGCCCCGTCCTCTTCCTCTCGCTGCTGGGGACGAGCCTCGGCTTCTTCGTCCTCGGCTTCGCCGACACGCTCTGGATGCTCTTCGCCGGCCGCATCATCGACGGCATCACGGGCGGCAACATCTCGACCGCGCAAGCCTACATCGCCGACGTGACGACCGAGCGCGACCGCGCGAAGGGGATGGGGATGATAGGCGCCGCCTTCGGCCTCGGCTTCATCTTCGGCCCCGCCATCGGCGGCATCCTGAGCAAGTGGGACGTGAACGTCGGGCCGCTGCACCTGCCCGGCATCAGCGTGCCCTTCGTCTTCGCCGGCCTGCTCGCGCTCGCCAACGCGACGCTGCTTTACTTCCTGCTGCCGGAGACGGTGACGCCCGGCCACCCGGCGCGGCAGTCTGCGGCGACCGGCCGCTGGTCGCAGCTCTGGGGCGCCCTGAAGCGGCGCAGGCTGCGCACCGTGCTCGGCATCTACTTCCTGTTCGTGACGGCGTTCTCGATCATGACGGCGTCGTTCGGCCTGTTCACGCTCTACCGCTTCGGCTACGACGCACACGACACGGGATGGATATTCGCCTTCGTCGGCGTGGTGGGCGTGCTCGTGCAGGGCGGGCTGATAGGCAAGCTCGTCAGGAAGTTCGGCGAGATGCCGCTCGTCGTCGTCGGGGCGCTGCTCTTCGCGGGGAGTCTGCTGGCGATACCCCTGACGGGGCCGCAGACGGGCGTCGGGGTGCTGCTGGCGATGGGCGCGGCGTTCGCCGTCGGCAACGGGCTGGCAACGCCTTCGTTGACGAGCCTCGCGTCGAAGAGCGCGGGGGCGGTCGAGCAGGGCGGCGTGCTCGGCATCACGCAGTCGGTGGCGAGCCTCGCGCGCGTCGTCGGCCCCTCCGTCTCGGCCGCGCTCATCTACAGCGCGACGGCGACCGTGGGCCACGACCAGAAGCCCCACCACATGAGCGACGAATCGGTCCGCCTCACCTTCTGGGCCGCCGCCGCCGTCATGCTCCTCGCCTTCCTCCTCGCCCTCTACTTCTCGCGCGCCCACGCCGCCGAGTACAAAGAGGCCGAGCCCGCCGCCGGCTATTGAAGAGGGTGACGGGTGTCAGGTGACGGGTGCCGGGTAAAGACAAGTTGCTTTAACCCGGCACCCGACACCTGACACCCGTCACCTCTTACCGCATGTTGCCCTTCGGGAAGAGGACGCGGTCGGGCTCGGCGTTGAGGCGGGCGAGCATCTTCTGGATGAGGCGCGTCTTGACGCGGCCGGCCTCGTGCGGCTCGACGAGGTAGCGGACGGTGGCGTCGATCCACGTGTTCTGGTTGGCGCGGAAGATGACCGTCGGGTGCTCCCTGACTTCGAGCTGGTTGACGGGCGTCTGCCGCAGCAGCTCGCGGTAGACGCCGACGCGCTCTTTCATCTCCGGCCCCAGCTCCTCCTCGACCGCCTCGCGCATCGTGCGGCCGACGAACTCAAGGTCGCTCTCGTAGCCGACGTGGAACGTGACCTCGCTCCAGATGTAAGGGAAGAGCGGCCACGAGTAGTTGTAGACGTGGCGGCCGAGCACGTCCGAGTTCGGGAACTTGATGACGCGCCCCGAGGGGTGGTCGGTCGAAAGCAGCTCGCCGCCGAACTCCCAGAGCGTGGTATCGAGGTAGCTCACGTCGATCACGTCGCCGGTGGACTCCCCGATCTTGATGCGGTCGCCGACGCGGTACGGCGCCCGCACGAGGATGTATATCCAGCCGATGAAGCTCGCAATCGGCGTCTGGAGCGCGAAGCCGAGGACGAGCGAGATGAGCCCGAGCGAGAGGACGGTGGTGTACCAGTTGGCGAAGACGACCGAGAGCGCGATGAGGAGGACGACGACCGTCGAGGCGAGGCGGAGTATGCGGTGGAGGTTGTAGCGCGAGGCGGCGTCTTCGAGCGGGTCGATGAGGTAGGCGTCCACGGCCCGGCCCGCGCCGAGCGCGACGACCACGCCCATCGCGCCGAGGACGAGGCGCTGGAGCGGCGGGCGGTAGACGGCCGCGAAGTCGAAGAACTCCAGCCTGAGCGCGTAGAGCACGGCGCCGAGCGCGAGCAGCACGACGGCGTAGGTGCCGAGCACGAAGCGGTGGCGACCGCGCGGCCGCGCCTTCTCCTCGTCGGCCGCCGGCTCCGGCTCTTTCAGCGCCTGCCCGCCCGTCTGCCTGAGCGCGCGCCGCACCTCCTCGTCCTGCTTCAACCTCTCGGCCTCGGCCTTCTCCCTGCCGGACATGCGTCGCCTCCGATTCGATTCGACTACCAGATGGACGGGAGGGTCGCCTCTTCGACTTCGAGGGCGTCGCCGTCGGGGAGGATGTGGATGAGGCGGGCGCCGCGGGCGCGCAAGGGCGGGGAGAGGAGGCCGACGCGGTGGCAGTTGGCGCGGGGCTGGCGGTGCGGGGTGAGCGGCCGGGACTCGGAGCACATGAGGGCCACGCGGGCGTCGGACGCCAACTCCATGATGCGCTCAAGGCCGCGGTTCAAATCTTCCGTCGGAGCGACCACCTTGCCGCCGCACTCGGGCAGCCACTCGTAGCCGACGCCGGCCTCTTTCAAGTTCGCCGCCAGGACCTGCCCGTTGAACTGCGGCCAGCGCGAGCGGGCGGCGCTGCGCACGTCGCAGACGACCTCTATCTCGTATTGCCTGAGCAGCGCCAGGAAGTCGGCCCACGCGTGGC
Organism: Pyrinomonadaceae bacterium; assembly: GCA_035941045.1. GTDB lineage: Bacteria > Acidobacteriota > Blastocatellia > Pyrinomonadales > Pyrinomonadaceae > QHXN01. Next base: position 3,106 of record DASZEK010000067.1, read on the forward strand.
GGCCGTGGCCGATGGTGTAGATGGTGACGGGCGCGGGGGTCGTCATCCTTCCCCGCCCCGCCTCGCGAGTTCCCTGCGGATGTCTTCGGCCGTCAGCCCGACGAGGCTCGCGCCCGTGAACAGCTCGTCGCGCGACACGTCAGCGTGCGCGAAGGGGGGGAGGGGGAAGGCGTCCATCTCTTCGTCCGTGTCGAAGTCCGTCTCGGCCGTGATGAGGCCGCGCAAGGCGCCGAGGAAGACGTCGACGGAATACGTGCGGCCCTCGTGCTCGTAGGGGTAGCGGTTCTTGCGCAGCTCGTTGGCCTCGAAGACGGAGAAGACTTCGTACTCGTACTGGCCGAGGTAGATGGTCGTCATCACCGTGCGGGTGAAGTCGGGCGGGGCGGGCGTCTCCTTCTTCGTGAGCTTGAGCGTCCACTCGTTGGTCGGCACCCAGCGGTACTTGCGCAGGCGCAGCCGCGTGCCCGTGATGTAGTTGTCGGTTATCTGCGCGTGCTCGGCCTTCAGCTCAAGGCCCGGCGGCAGGCCGCGCAGCAGGAAGCGGCGCTCGCGCTCGACGCGCGCGTACTTGCTCGCGCCGAGCGCGGCCATCTTCATGTCAGCGGGGGAGACGACGCCCATCTTATTCTCTTCCGCGGGGGGTGAAGCGGGGCCGCGTCAGGCCCCGACGAGTTCGGCCTCCGGCTCTTTCAGGAACTCTTCCGGCTCGACAATGCGGCCCGCGACGGCCGAGGCGGCGACGACGTAAGGGCTCGCCAGGTAGACCTTGCCGGGCCCGCTGCGGCCGGGGAAGTTGCGGTTCTGCGCGCTGACCGTGACCTGCTCGGGGTTCTTCGACGCGCCGGGGCCCGCGTTGATGCAGGCGCCGCACGAGGGGTCAATCAGCTCGGCGCCCGCGCGCTCGAAAAGCTCTATGTAGCCGCGCGAGCGCGCGTAGTCCTTAATCTTCTGCGAGCCGAACTGAAGGTAGAGATGCACGCCGGGCGCGACCCTTCGGCCCTGCTCGACGGCGCGCCTGAGCACCGCCGCGTACATGTCCATGTCGGCCATCTTGCCGCCGGTGCAGGAGCCGCCGTAGGCGATGTCGATTTTGACGGGCTCCTTCAAATCCTCGACGGGGATGCCGTTGCGCGGGTCACCGGGCAGCGCCACCATCGGGCGAATCCCGGCGAGGTCAATCTCGAAGCTCGCCGCGTAAGTCGCTTCGCGGTCGCTGCGGAGGAAGCCTTTGCGAATCTCCTCTTCCGCGAGGCCGCGCGTGCGGGTGAGGTAGCGAAGCGTCACTTCGTCGGGCTCGATGATGCCGGTGAAGCCGCCGGCCTCGACGGCCATGTTGGTCAAGGTCGCGCGCTCGTCAATCGACCAGTCGGCGAGGCCGTCGCCCGCGAACTCAAGCACCTGCCCGATGCCTTTGCCCTCCTTCATGTAGTCGGTGGCGAGGATGACGAGCATCACGTCTTTGGCCGACACGTCGGCGCGCTTGCTCCCTTTCAAGACGAAGCGGACGACCTCGGGCACCTTCAGGCGGATGTCCTTCGTGTACCAGGCGTTCGCCATGTCGGTCGAGCCGACGCCGAAGGCGAAGCAGCCGAGCACGCCCGCCATGCACGTGTGCGAGTCGGTCCCGATGACGAGTTGGCCGGGGAGCGCGATGTCCTCGACGACGGCGTTGTGGCAGATGGCCTCCGAGCCGCGCTCCTCCGTGCCGCCGTAGAGGCGGATGCCCTGCTCCACGGTGAAGCTCTCCTGCGTGGTGGCGAGGCCGTTGGCGCGGTCGAGCAGGCCCATCTTCTTCTTGTCTTCCGGCATCACCCGCCCGAGGAAGGTCAGGTGGTCGCGGAAGGCGTAGACCGATTCGGGCTGGCTGACGCGCGCGTCCTTGCCGAGCGCCTGCTTGAAAAGGCTCTCCGCCATCGGCGTCACGTACTCGTGCGAGAAGCGCACGTCGGCGACGGCGAACAGCGCGTCGCCCGGCTTCACGGCCTCGACGCCGACCTCGCCCGCTCGCACGAAGGCGTGGCGCGCGATAATTTTCTCCACGATGTTCATCGGCCGCCGCGCGGTCTCGACGGCCGGCGGCACGACCTCACCCGCGAGCCGCGCCTTATTGTAATTGAAAAGTCCGCCGTACTCGACAATCTGCCGCGAGATGGGGTCGAGGCCCCGCGTGAACTCTTCGAGCGGAATCTCCTCGCCCCGCCCGATGCGCTCTATCAAACCGAAGTCCGTCGAAGTCAGCAGCCCGATGTTCTGACAGTTCTGCCCGTAAATCTTCTCAATCGTCTTCGCTATCACCAACTCCAGCCCCGCGGCCTTCTCGGCGAACGGCGCCGTCTCCCGCGACGACCCGCACCCCTTCGACAGCCCCGACACCACCACCGAGAACCCGCCCTGTTTGACTTCGTCCTTCTTAACCGCCCCCTCCCTCATCCCCACGTACACGTACTCGCCCAACGTCTCGTCGTAGTAGAAGCACACCCAGCCGGGCGTAATCTCGTCCGTCGAAATGTTATTCATCAACGCCCGCGCCGGGTCGTACTCCAACGCTTCCCGGCCTTCGAGCTGGCGCCTAATCAGCGACACGTCCTCCGTCAAATACAGCACCCGCCCGTCGAACCTCAAACGCTCGGGTCGCTTCCCTTTATTCTCAGCGGTCATCTGCACTCCCCTGTATACGGCTTGCCGTTCGTCCGGTGAATTCCCGAAGAGGACGATTATAAACGACCGTGCGGAGTTTGACAGCCGCGCGGCGCCTCCGTAGGATGTTGACATCGAAAGGGGAGTAGGTCGCCCGCCTTCCGGGAGCGGGTCCGTTGAGGCCGTCAGTACGGCGCCCAGACGTGGGGCGCCCGGTCCGGCGGGGAGAGTTCAGGCTCGATGACCAAGACCTTTTGCGGCCCGCGGGCGCGCGAAGGGTCTTTTCCTTTTTTGCGCGCCCCTGTGTAGGCGTTCGGCAAGAAAGGATGGTGTATGGTCGAGCTTTTCCCGCTCTCTGAATACTGGTGGTTTTACCTGGCCTTCACGGGCTTCGTGCTGCTGCTGCTGGCCCTCGACCTCGGGGTCTTCCACCGCGAAGCGCACGAAGTCTCGTTCCGCGAGGCCGCCTCGTGGAGCGTCGCCTGGGTGGCGCTGGCGCTGCTCTTCAACTTCCTCCTCTACCAGTTCGCGCTCTGGAAGTTCCCGCTCGACGCGCGCCTCGCCGCCCTGCCCGGCTTCGACCCGGACGCGGCGGCGTGGCGCGTCTCGCTGGAATTTTTGACCGGCTACCTCGTCGAAAAGTCGCTCTCGGTAGACAACATCTTCGTCTTCGTCCTCGTCTTCGGCTACTTCCGGATACCGGCGAAGTACCAGCACCGCGTCCTCTTCTACGGCATCATCGGCGCTCTGCTGTTCCGCGCCGCCTTCATCGCCGCCGGGAGCGCGCTGATGCAGTACCACTGGGTCGTCATCCTCTTCGGCGCCTTCCTCATCTTTACCGGCGTCAAGATGATGTTCGCGCCCGAGAAGGGCGTCGAGCCTGAGAAGAACCTGCTCATCCGCGTCTTCCGGCGCTTCGTGCGCGTGACGCCCGAGCTTCACGGCCAGCGGTTCTTCGTCCGCGAGGGCGCGGCCGTCTACGCCACGCCGCTCTTCGTCGCGCTGCTCTTCCTTGAGGCGACCGACATCGTCTTCGCCGTGGACTCGGTCCCCGCCATCTTCGCCTTAACCAGCGAGCCGCTCGTCGTCTTCACGTCGAACATCTTCGCCATCCTCGGCCTGCGCGCCCTCTACTTCATGCTGGCCGGGGCGGTTGATAAGTTCCACATGCTGAAGTACGGGCTGGCGACCGTGCTCGTCTTCGTCGGCCTGAAGATGGTCTGGCTCAACGACCTGTTCGGCGGCAAGTTCCCCATCGCCCTCTCGCTCGGCATCATCGCGGCCGTCATCGCCGCGTCGGTCGCCGCCTCGCTGCTCTTCCCGAAGGCCGAAGTCGTTTCTTCCACAGAATCGCCATGAAATTTCCACTTGTGGAAATCAACTGTGGATGAAGTTTTCAGATGCGGCCGAAAGCGAGGAAAAGCCTTGAAAAACGCGCCGGAAATTTTTTCCAAAAAAGTGCTTGACAGTGTGCGGGGCCGTGCGTATAGTCCGCCTCCCGTTGCGATTCTCAAGGGAGTCGTGACCGGCGTAAGGGATCGGCGAAGTGGCGTGGCAACACGACGCTTCGAGGGCAGAAAGCGAGCGGTAAGCCGACTGCCAATGACGCCCACGCCGAAGCCGAAAGGCTTGGCGCAGAGAATGATTCGGCAGAACATTCTCGGGCCGCGCGGATAAAAACGCGACGGCGCCTCGGAGGAAGTGATCAGCCTCGGGGTAGCGACGCCGCTCAACTTCGGTTGAGCCTCGTTGTCCAGAACGTAGACTGGAGGTGGAGGTAAAGCCACCAGAACAAAAACCAAACGGCACCGCGCCCTCCGGGGCGCGAGAGGCGGACTGAAAAGTCTCGCACGTGCCGACCGGGGGGAGCCGCCGCTGGCTCTAAGACCTCGGGATACAAACACGCAATCGCGGCGTGTACATGCCCGGTTGCCGATTCCCTGAATCGCTCCGGCGGTTCTCCGGAATTAGAGATTGCGCTGCCGCTCCTCGTGGGTGGCAGCGCAACTTCGTTTTCACCTCCTCCTTAAACTTCTCCGCCCATGCCCGTCCGCCAGAAGCGCCCCGACGCCTTGCTCGAAGGCGCGAAGGTCTACATCCGCGCGCCGAGCCCCGCGGACCGCGAAGAGTTCATCGCGCTCACTCACGACAGCCGACGCCTGCACCGCGGCCTCGTCTCGCCGCCCGAAGACGACGCGGCCTTCGACTCTTACCTCGAACGCTGCACCCGCCCGAACTTCGTGGGCCTCCTGCTCTGCCGCGCGGAGGACGGCCGCTTGCTCGGCGTCTTCAACCTGAGCGAGATCGTGCGCGGCAACTTCCAGAGCGCATACCTCGGCTACTACGCGGGCGAGCCCTACGCCGGGCGCGGCTACATGACCGAGGGCCTGCGGCTCGTCCTCCGCCACGCCTTCGAGAATTTGAAGCTGCACCGCATCGAGGCCAACATCCAGCCCACGAACGTCGCCTCCATCCGTCTCGCCCGCCGCGCCGGGTTCACGCAGGAAGGCTTCTCCCGCCATTACCTCAAAATATCGGGCCGCTGGCGCGACCACGAACGCTGGGCGCTGCTCGCCGAGGACTGGAAGAAGTCGTAAAATTCAGACCGCCAGACACGTCAGATGTTGATTGCCGGACTCCTCATCCTGTCGCTGCTGTGTGCCGTCGCGGCCGTCGCCGCGCTGCGGGTGCTGCGCGCGTCGGAGAGGCGGCGCGCGGAACTCGGGAGAGAGAAGGAGGAGTTGGCCGCGCTGCTCGACGCGGAGAGGCGAAGGGCCGAGAGTCTGGAGGCGCGGCCTGCGGCTCCGGTCTCGGAAGAGACTGAGGCGCCGGCCGTCGAGGATGAGGGGAAGGCTGTCGAGAATGTGCCGGCCGTTGACGAGGCGGATGTGTTTCAGGTCGCGGCGGCGGCCGAGGGCTTCTTCAACACGACGACGCACCCGCGGGAGTTGTTGACGGACGAGAAGTTTTTGAAGGGCGTCGAGCTTCTGAGGGGCGGCGAGTTGTCGGCGCGGGAACTGTTGACGCGGGGGCGTGACAACGAGAACGTCGTCGTCGGCTGCATGGCGCTCGAAGCACTGGCGCGGCGCCCGCGCGACGAGGGAGTCTCGGCGGCCCTCCTCGACACCATCAACTTCTATTACTACTGGCCGCGCCTCTTCGCCCTGCGCGCTTTGGCCGCGCACACGCGCGGGCCGCTGGTCGCGCAGCTCGTCGCGCGGCTGAACTCGACGTGGACGGATTACGTCCCCGCCAGCTCGCTGCGCGAAACAATCGCGGGCCGCGTCGCCGCGGGCGAGGCGCCGACGCTCGGCGAGTTAATCTCGGAGGTCGAAAGCCTCAAGCTCGACGAGGCGGATGCGGACACGGTCCTGACGGTTTTGAGGGAGCTGGGCGAGGCGCTGCCGGGCGGGCTCGTGCGCGACTTCGAGCGTTGGATGTCGGAGCGCGCGGGCGTGGAGTTTCTGAAGACGCTCGGGCGCGTGTGGGAGTCGGACGCGGCCGGCGAGGTCTTCGTGCTCGACGCTTTGGCCGAGCGCGTCGCGGAGATCGAGGCGGCGGTGAGGCGGGAGCCGGCGCGCTCGGTGCTGCTCGTCGGCGAGTCGGGCGTGGGGAAGACGGCGACGCTCAAGGCGCTCGCCGGCAGGCTGCGGCGCGAGCACTGGATTGTCTTCGAGGCTTCGGCCGCGGACGTGCTCGCCGGCCAGCAGTACGTCGGGCAGCTCGAAGAGCGCGTCCGCACCGTCGTCCAGCACATCAGGGACAAGCGCGTCCTCTGGGTCGTCCCGAACTTTCACGAAACGCTCTGGGCCGGCCGCCACAAGTACAGCCCCGTCGGCGTGCTCGACCTGCTGCTGCCTTCGATTGAGGGCGGCGCCGTCCGCCTCGTCGGCGAGGTGCCGGCCGACGCTTACGAACAACTCATCCGCCTCCGCCCTCGCCTGCGCACGGCGACGCAGGTTTGCCGCGTCCACCCGACGGGAGACGAGGAGACTTTGGAACTCGGGCGCCGCTGGGCGCGCTCCGGCGATGTCGTGCGTGCTTCCGAGCAGACCTTGCGCGAGGCGCTACAGCTCGCGAAGCAGTACCTCGGCGACAAGGCCGCGCCCGGCAACCTTCTTATTTTTCTGGACGCGACGCACCGACGCCTGCTCGCCGAAGAAGAAGTAGAACGCGAGCTGACGTTGGACGACTTGCTGGTCACTCTCTCGCAGTTGACGGGTTTGCCCGTGCAGATGCTCGACGAGCGGCGCGGCTTAGACCTCGCGGAGCTGCGCGCCTTCTTCGAGCGGCGCGTGCTGGGTCAGCCCGAGGCCGTCGAGTGCCTGACCGAGCGCGTCGCGATGATAAAGGCGGGGCTGACTGACCCCACTCGGCCGCAGGGCGTCTTCCTCTTCGTCGGCCCGACGGGCACGGGCAAGACCGAGATTGCGAAGACGCTCGCCGAGTTCCTCTTCGGCTCGCCCGAGCGCATGATTCGGCTCGACATGAGCGAGCTTCAGACTTACGAATCCGTCGAGCGCATACTCGGCTCGGCCGAAGAGACGAGCGAGTCGTCGGCGCTCGTCAACCAGATTCGCAAGCAGCCCTTCTCGGTCGTCCTCCTCGACGAGTTCGAGAAGGCGCACCCGCAGGTCTGGGACCTCTTCCTGCAAGTCTTCGACGACGGGCGCCTGACGGACCGGCGAGGCAACACGGCGGACTTCCGCCACTGTGTCGTCATCATGACCTCGAACCTCGGCGCCACGCTCCCGCACGGCGCCTCGGTCGGCTTCTCGCAGGAGCAGACGCAGTTCGCCGCCGGCTCGGTCGAGCGCGCGGTGGGCCGGGCCTTCCGGCGAGAGTTCGTCAACCGCATCGACCGCGTCGTCGTCTTCCGCCCGCTCGGCCGCTCGGTCATGCGCGACCTGCTGCGCAAGGAGTTGAACGACGTGCTCGGCCGCCGCGGCTTGCGGACGCGACAGTGGGCGGTGGAGTGGGACGAGTCAGCGGTGGAGTTTCTGTTGGAGAAGGGCTTCACGGCGGACCTCGGCGCGCGGCCTTTGAAGCGCGCCGTCGAGCGTTACCTGCTCGCGCCGCTCGCCTTAACAATCGTCAACCACCAGTTCCCCGAGGGCGACCAGTTCCTCTTCGTTCGTTCCGCGGCCGACGCCGAGGCGCTCGACGTGCAGTTCGTTGACCCGGACGCGCCCGGCGAGCAGGAGGCCCCGCCGCCCGCGCGCGAGCTTGAGGAAGAGGCTGACGAGACGGTTGAGCCTTCCGACGAGCTGCGCGTCGAACGCATCGCGCTCGACCCGCGCGGCGAGCCTACGGAAGTCCGCTTCCTGCAAGAGAAGTTCGAGGAGCTTGCCTCTCATGCGGAAGGCGAGGACTGGCGGCGCAGGAAGGAGGGCGCGATGGAGCAGATGCAGTCGGCCGACTTCTGGTCTTCGCCGTCGCGCTTCACCGTGCTCGGACTGGCCGAGTACATGGACCGCGTCGAGGCCGGGCTCGACACGGCCGGGTCGCTGCTCGCGCGCCTGCGCGGCCAGCGCAAGCGGCTGCCGCACGACCTCGTCGGCCGCCTCGCCCAACAGCTCTACCTGCTCGACGCCGCCTGCCGCGTCCTCGCCGAAGGCCGACCGCGCGACGCCTTCCTCGAAGTGCGCGCCGGGACCGACGCGGGCGCCGACGCCGAGACGAGCGCCCGCTTCGCCCGCCGCGTCGCCGAGATGTACCGCCGCTGGGCCGAGAAGCGCCGCATGCGCCTCGACGTGCTGGACGAGCGAGACGGCGACGCCGACTACCGGCTGCTCGCGGCCGTCTCCGGCTACGGCGCCCACCACATCCTCTCGGGCGAGGCCGGCCTGCACGTCCTCGAAACCCCGCAGGACGACAAGTCCTTCAACCGCGCGCGCGCCCTCGTGCGCGTCGCGCCGCAGCCGGACGAGCCCGCCGGGCGCGGTCCCGACGCCCTCCTCCGCCAAGCCGAAGGCGCGCTCGCCGCCGCGGGCGAATCCGCGCCGCAAACGACCGTCCGCCGTTACCGCGAAGAGCCCTCGCCGCTCGTGCGCGACTCCGCCCGCGGCTGGCGCACCGGCCGCCTTGAGCGCGTCCTCGGCGGCGACTTCGACCTCATCACGTGAAACAAGTTATCAGTCATCAGTTATCAGCCGTCAGTCTTCCGGCTTCACTGACGACTGACGACTTGTTTCTTCTTGCACAAAAATTGTTGCCTTCCGCGGTCTGCTCGGTTTAAGCTGCCGCCCGACGCGCGCCGCCCCGCCGAGCCACCCGCCGGAGGAGGCGTCGCGCCAGCGGGTTCCGTGACACAGGGTAGGCCCAGCCCCCCACGACCCGCAGCCCCCAAACGTTGAAGGCGTAAACCAAAACTCGTCCCTCGTCAGAGTGACAGCGCGCGCCGGCCGTCTTGCCCTTCGCGGGTCTCAGCCATCGTCAACACCCGCGCCGACGCCGCCGCCAGGTCACTCCCCCGCGGTTAGAGAAAGCTCGGACCCTTGCGCCCGCCGGCCGCCCCGCCGACCGGCGCGAGGAACTGTCGGCCGCGCACCCGAGGCCCTTCTTCCGAAGGCCCCGCGCGCGGCACAGGCCCATTCACCCGCCGCCCCTTTTTCTCGAAGGGGGCGGCGGGCCGGAGGGCTTTTCAGACGCGCCGCCGCAAGCAACAGGCCCCGTTGCGGCCGGCCATTCGCGCCGGGTGGGCGCTTTTGCCCCGATACTCTCGTGCCCCGCTCGCGCAATAGAAAGGTGGCCCTCACATGGAAGCAGCGAAGTACACGCTTCGGGCGTCGGAAGACGCGTTGACGGATGCGGACGCGCTCACGCGTGTCCGACTAGCCAAGAGGCTGGAGGAGGCGGGCGACTACGACGCCGCCTGCGCCTGCCTCGGCGAGCTTTGGCGCGGGGTCGGCCGACGGCCCGGAGGGCTCGAAAACCTCGGCGCGGAAGCCGCCGCCGCCGCACTCTTGCAGGTCGGCTCGCTGACGAGCTTCGTCGGCGCCGGGAAGCAGATAGGCGGCGCGCAGGAGGCCGCCAAGAATCTCATCAGCGAAGCCCTGTCCATCTTCGAGCGCCTCGGCGACGTGGAGAAGGTGGCCGAGGCGCAGACCGACCTCGCCTACTGCTACTGGCGCGAGGGCGCGCTCGACGAGGCCCGCGTCATGCTGCGCTCGGCCCTCGAACACTTCGGCGGGCGAGAGTGCGAGGCCAAGGGCGTCGCCATCATCAGGAGCGCGATGGTCGAGCTGTCGGCCGGGCGCGGCGACGAGGCGATGCGGTCGCTGACGGCCGCGGCCCCCTTCTTCGAGCGGGTCGCCAACCACTCGCTCAAGGGCCGCTTCCACGTCGCGCTCTCCGACATCGGCCGCAGCCTCGGCGTCGCCGAGCCCACGGCCGGCCACTTCGAGCGGTCCATCGAGGAGTGCGCCGCCGCGCGCAGGCACTTCCGCCTCGCCGGCAACGTGCGCTATCAGGCTTGCGTCGAGAACAACCTCGGCTTCCTCCGCGGCGCCATCGGCCAGCACGCCGAGGCGCACGAACACCTCGACCGCGCCGCCTCGCTCTTCGAAGGCTTAGGCGACGACTTCCACCTCGCCCAAGTTCACGAGACGCGCGCCCGCGTGCTCGTCTCCGAAGGCAGGCTCGAAGAGGCCGCGGCCGAGGCGGGCGCCGCCGCCGAATCGCTCGCGCGCGGCGACGCGCACGGCCTCGTCGCGGAGGCCCTGACGACGCGCGCCAAGGCTCTGGCCCGACTCGGGCGCGGCGACGAGGCGCTGGCCGCCCTCGCACGCGCCTCGGAGGTGGCCGAGCGGGCGGGCGACCTCGAAGGCGCGGGCCGCGCGACGCTCACCGTCATCGAAGAGCTGCACGACCTGATGACTCCTTCGGAGCTGTGCGACCTCTTCAAACAGGCCGACGAGTTGCTGCGCGGCACGCGCGACGCGGCCATCCGCGAGCGCCTGCTCGGGTGCGCTCGCCGGGTGATGCGCGCCGCGACTTCCGCCCCGAGGACCGCGGAGCACGAAGTCGAAGCCGACGACGGCGACACGCGCTGGGAGGGCTTTTCGCTCAAGCGCGAGGTGCTGCGCTACGAGGCCGAGCTTATCCAGCAGGCGCTCAGGGACGCCGACGGCATCGTCTCGCACGCGGCGAAGCTGCTCGGCTTCCGCCACCACCAGACCTTCGTCGCGCTCCTCAACAACCGCCACAAGGAACTGCTCCACGCGCGCAACCCCATCGTCCACCGCCGCCGCAAAGCCGCGCGCCCGCGCGCCCAGCGCGGCGCCGCCAACCGCGCCGCCTCCTGACAAAGACCGGCCGGCACACACGGCGGCACGGTTAAGGAGTTGAGATTTCAAATCTCAACTCCTTAACCGTGCCGCTCCATGCCTTATTACTTCCTGAAGACGACGGCCGAGAGGCGCGACTTGACGCGGCGGAACTCTTCGGAGTCCTGAAGGGGCCGGACCGCGCGCGGGAGCGAGCCGACGGCGGCGGCGATGCGGGCGGCTCGGTCGGCCGGGTCAGGGTGGTCGCCGAGCATCTCGGTCGGGCGCGGCCCGGTCCGCGCCGCGAGGTTCTGGAAAAAGGCGGCCATGTCGCGCGGGTCGTAGCCGGCCTCGGCCATGAGGCGCGCGCCCTCGATGTCGGCCTCGGTCTCGGCGGCCCGGCCGAAGTCGACGGAGATGGCGCTGGCGCTCGTCACGCCGAAGGAGCCGACGAGCCGGCCCAGTTCCGTCTCTTCCCCGCCCGTCACGGCGCCGAGCAGGCCGAGCCCCATCCTCGTCAGGTAAGCCTTCGTCGCCTGCGTCGTCCCGTGGCGCAGGGCGACGTGGCTTATCTCGTGCGCGAGCACGCCGGCCAGCTCGCCCTCGTTGCGCGCCGCCGCAATCGCCCCCGCGTTTACGAAGACGTAGCCGCCCGGCAGCGCGAAGGCGTTGACCTCGCGCGCGTCCACGACGGCGAACTTGTAAGGGAAGCCGTAGCCGGGCGCGTGCGCCACAAGCCGCGCGCCGAGGGCGTTGATGTAGCGGGTTGTCCTCTCGTCCTCGACGAGCGGGAGTTGCCGCTCAATCTCGACGGCCGAGTTGCGGCCCAGCTCTATGTCCTGCTCGGGCGTGAAGAGGTTGAAGCCGGGGCTGAGGTGCGGCGAGGCGCGCATCACGCCCGGCAGCAGGCCCCCGCAGGCGACCTGCGCGGCCAACACACAGGCCAGCAAGAACCCCTTTAACTTCCTCCCGCACATCCGCCCTTAAAACCCCCTCGCGCGTCGGCGGCGGACACTCCCGCCGACCCGCACGGCTGCAAATTCCAGGCCGCGAGCGCGCCCCGGCCGCCGGGCCGTAATCAAACACGCCCGCCGCGCCCCGCGAATATCGAAACAATACGTGCGCTTTCGGTTTCCGTGCGGGCCTGTGACAGTCGGAAAAGTGAAATAGAAGGCGGGGCACCCGGAGGGAGCGGCGGGTTAGATTGACGACGCCTCGGCCCCCCGGCCGTCAGGAAGTTTTTGAAGGAGCACAGTTGTGAAGAGAGTTCGGACGCAGCTCGGGTGGACGCTCTGCCTGCTGGCACTCGTCATCGCGTCGGCGCAGGCGGCCCCGGCGCAGGTCGCGCCCCCGCGGCAGACGGCCCCGCCCGTCGCCGACGACGAGAGCGAGAGTGAGGACGACCGCGACGAAGCCTCCCGCCCAAGGGTCGCCGACCCGGCGACGCTCCTGCGCCGGGCGCGGCTCATCTACGTCCGCTCCGACTCGGTCTTCGTTGACGCGCAGGAGGTCGAAGCGTCGCTGCTCAAGCGCAAGGAGATTCGCGCGTGGGGCATGGCCGTCACGAGGAACGAGACGGAGGCCGACCTCATCATCGAAATCAGGCGCAAGGCGCTGACGCGCCGCTTCTCCTTCGCCGTCCTCGACCCCTCGACGATGCACGTCGTCGCGAGCGGCAAGACGCGCTCCGTCCTCTTCGGCAAGAAGATTCCCAACAAGATTGCCGAGAAGTTCGCCAACCGCGTCAAGGTCTTCCGGCCCTACCCTTAATCCTCGAAGCGTCCGCGCGAACAGTTCTGCGACGGCGGCTCGGCGGCCATCTCGCGAAGCATCTCGACGCGGGCGGCGACGGCCGCGCGCGCACGGCCGCGGGACAAGTTCCAGGTGCGCCAGTCGCCTCCCCCGGCGGGCCAGCGGTCGAGTAGTTCGCGCGCCAACATGCTCCTGTCGTGCGGCGGCAGCGACGGCAGAATCTCGACGAGCGCGGGCGCCGCGTCGGCGCTCAGGGCCGAGGCGTAGCAGGCGTCGAAGGCGCGGCCGGGCTTCGACAGCCCCGCGTTCGTGCGGGCGATGAGGTTGTCGGGGTTGACGAAGTGGAGCGCCGCCAGCACCATCAGCGCCGAGACGAGCGCGCCGCACGCGAACCGCTCGCGCCGCCCGCGCAGGACCGTCAGCGCGAACCAGACGAAGACCAGCCCGAGCCACCCCATGAAGGCCGTCGTGTACAGACGCAGCTCCGTCTGCCCGTACTCGCTCTGGTAGAGTCGCATCCTCCCGACCGCCGAAACCATGATGACGAAGAGCATCGCGAGCAGCCCCCCGGCGAGCAGGCGGAACGCCCGCTCGTGCGCCGGGTTCTCCTTGCGCAGCAGCCAGTGCGCCGCCAGCAGCAGCGGCAGCACCAGCGCCGCCACCCACACCAGCTCGAAGAAGCCGCGCCGCGCGTAGTCCGCGTAAGTCAGCCCCGTCGTGCTCTGCACGAGGCCCGCCCCGCCGAAGAAGTAACGCAACTGCACGGCGACGAAGCTGAAGAAGAGCGCGTTCAAAAGCCCGAGGACGACGCCCACCTCGACGACGCCGAGCGAGACGGCCCTGCGCCCCTCCTGCGAGGGCATCGCCTCCCCCGCCCCCTCGCCGCCCGCCTCTTCTTTAACGACGGCCGCCTCGTCCTTCGTCTCGCCCTCCGCGGTCGCGTCGTCCCCCGCGCTCTTCCACCCGTCAAAGCTGAGGGCGACGTGCGCCGGGAGCGACGCCCCAGCCGCGCGCTCCGGCCCCACGAAGCCGCCGCGCAGGTAGCCCGCGCTCAGCCACGAGAGGAAGCCGAAGAGGACGGCGTGCGAGACGATGACCTCGCCGTCTACGTTGAAGGTGCGCGCGACCAGCCCCTCGTAGACGGCGTCGGCCGCGACGAAGAGCGCGCCGAAGACGAGCACGAGCGGCGCCGCAATCACCAGCCCCCGCAGCACCGCGAAGGCGTGGCGCGACCAGCCGCCGCGCGGAATCTCCTTCCAACCGATGTCCTGCGCCACGAGCAGCAGCGGCCCGACCACCGCGCTCGCCGCCGCGAACAGCGCCGCGAACGCGTACTCCGTCACGCCCGCCAGCCGCACGCGCCCCGAACGCGCCCGCAACTGCCCGAGCGCGAGCAGCGCGAGGATGGCGAAGAAGTCTATCGTCCTCAGCGTCAGCGAGTCGCGCCACACGAAGGCGAACGCGACGGCCAGCGCCGCAGGCACCAGCCACCGCCCCTCGCCCCCGAGCCGCACGCGCCTGCGCCTCACCAGCGCCCCGTAAGCCGCCGCCACCGCCCCCACCCACAGCAGCACGTTCAAGCCCCACGGCGTCGCCCGCAACAGCGCGTCGCCCAGCAAGCCCAAAAGCAGCGACGCCTCAAGCACCAACAGCCCCGTCCTCGTCCCACTCTTCATGAACGAAACCTCCGCCACTCATTCGCACGCGCGCGCTGACCCCTTGTCGTAAGACTCGCCCGGACGCGGCGGCGTGTCGAGCGTGATTCCCACACCGCCGGACGGGGCCTGCCCGCGCCCCTAAAGTTTCGCCCCGCGCGCTGCGCCCAAGCCCACCACGACGGCCGCCAGCGCGCCCACGAGCGCGCACGCCACCCGCTCCGCGCCCGGCGCGAGCGCCGAGGCCACGCCGCCGCCGCCCGCCAGCGCCGCGAAGACGTAAGACCAGAACACGGCCGGCGCCGCCAGCAGCGCCGCCCTCCCGAGCGACCCGCGCCGCCTTTGATTTCTCCGACTCCCCGCGACTTTCACCCTCGTTCCCTCCGCGTCTAAAGCTCTTTGCAATGCAAAGCGACCGGGCAAAAAAATATCGGGCCGCCCCGCCCGACTCACCCCCCGCGCGTCGCGCGGATGACCGCCTCCATGTGGTTGAGATAGCGTTCGAGCGCGAGCCTGCCCGCGGCCGTCAGCCGGTACTCGGTCTTGGGCGTGCGCCCCTCGAAGGACTTCGTGCACTTGACGTACTCGGCCTCTTCGAGCTTGCGCGCGTGCACGCTCAGGTTGCCGTCCGTGGTGTTGAGGAGTTGTTTGAGGTCGTTGAAGGTGAGCGATTCGTTGACGGCGAGGGCGCTGACGATGGCGAGGCGGACGCGCTCGTGTATGAGTCGGTCGAGTTCGGCCGCCGCCGCCGGGCCGCTACTCGCGGAGCGGAGCCGCGCCTCCCTCAAGCCTTCAGGGGATTGCTGCGCGGCAGCCTTCCGCTGCCTGTCCTTCGCGACTGCGTTTTGTCTAGCCACCGTAATTCCTCGCTATGTGTAGGCCGAAAATGATGTGCAGCAGGCCGAAGCCCGCCGCCATGAGCGCGTCGCCCCACGCGTGGGGCAAAAACAGCGCGCCCGCCCCGACGAACATGAAGCAGAGCCCCATGACGGGCACCGGGCGCACGGAGAAGGCGCCGCCCGTGACGACGCCCGTGCCGTAGAGCAGGAGCCAGAGGCCGGGCAGGAGCCCCGTCAGCCCCGCCCCGTAGAAGACGACCGTGAGCAGCGCGCCGACGAACATCGGCGGCGAGAGGTTCAGGATGAGTTTGCGTCCGGGGTGTGAGAAGAGTGCGGTCGAGGAGGCGCGGGCCTTGCGGTACATCGTCCAGCCTGCGATTGTCGCGGAGACGGCGGCCTCGACCATCCAGACCGCCAGCCACGCGGCGAACGTCTCCTGCTGCGAGGCGACGAGCGCCGCGAACAGCGCCGACACGCCGATGCCGACCTGCCCCTTGCCGGGGACGGCCGTGAACGACGAGGCGCGCTCCATCGTCTCGCGGATGAAGCGCAGGTTGTCCATCGCCCGGTCGTGCAGCGCGGGCGGCGCCTCCTCCTCCTCCGCCTGCCTCTTAAACTGGTGGATGACGGCCATGCTGGCGGGCACCATACACCCCCGGCCCGCCGCCTGTCAAGTGCTTTACAATGCAAAGCCACGTCCGACCCACCGCGATTTCTGTTAGCATGGCCGGAGCGTCGGGGGATAAGGAGAAGATTGAGTGGGGACAGAGCAGTTGCCGGAGGGCGTCGAGTTCGTCGCCGAGGAGGGGGGGACGCGGGAGTACAGGCTCGCGAACGGGTTGAAGGTGTTGCTGGTGGAGAACCGCGTCGCGCCGGTCGTGACGTTTCTGGTTCTTTACCGCGTCGGCTCGCGCAACGAGGCCGTGGGCCACACGGGCGCGACCCATTTGCTTGAGCACATGCTCTTCAAGGGCACGCCGACCTATAACAAGGCGCGGGGGACGCAAATCGCCGCCACGCTCCAGCGCATCGGCGCCGACTACAACGCGACCACCTGGTACGACCGCACCAACTACTTCGAGACGGTCCCTTCAGACATGCTGGAGCTTGCGGTCCACCTCGAAGCCGACCGGATGCGCAATTCGCTCATCGCCGACGAGGACCGGCAGTCGGAGATGACGGTCGTCCGCAACGAGTTGGAGCGCGGTCAGAACGAGCCGCTGCTGGTGCTGGACGAAGCGGTCTACGCCACGGCCTTCCGCGAGCACCCGTATCACCACCCGACCATCGGCTGGCGCTCGGACGTGGAGAACGTCCCGACCGCGCGGCTGAAGGAGTTCTACGACACCTTCTACCACCCGAACAACGCGACGGCCGTCGTCGTCGGCGACTTCGAGCGCGGGCGCGCGCTCTCGCTCGTGGCCGAGCACTTCGGCGCCTTCCCCGCCTCGCCCGCGCCCATCCCCGAGGTCTACACGGACGAACCCCGCCAGGAGGGCGAGCGGCGCGTCGTCGTGCGGCGCGCTGGCGAGCTGCCGCTCGTGCAGTTGGCCTTCCGCACGCCGGCCGCGCTCGGGCAGATGAATGTCTTGTCTAACAAAGAGCTGGCCGCGCGCGCGCTCAATCCGCCCGACGGGAACGACATCTTCCCGCTCGCCGTGCTTGCCTCGCTGCTCTCGCAGGGCGTGACGAGCAGGCTCTATCAGTCACTCGTCGAGACGGAGCTGGCCGTGAGCGCCGACGCGCGCCTGGACCACTTCCGCGACCCCGGCCTCTTCAACGTTTACGCGACCCTCAGGCCGGGCGTCGAGCCGGCGCGGGTCGAAGAGGCGATTCTTCAAGAGATAGAGCGCGCCGGGCGCGAGGCCGGCGCGGCGGAAGTCGAGAAGGCGAAGCGGCAAATCGCGGCGCGCGTCGCCTACGAGCGCGACGGCACCTTCAACGTCGCCGTGCACATGTCCGAGGCCGAGGCCGTCGCCGACTGGCGCTTCTACAACGACTACGCCTCGCGCGTCGCCCGCGTCACGACCGACGACGTGCGGCGCGTCGCCCGCGACTACTTCAAGGAGGACAACCGCACCGTCGGCCACTTCATTCCGAAGGACTCCGGCGGCAACGGCTCGCAAGCCTCCCCCCCAAGCTCGCCGAGCGCGGCCTTCGAGCCCCACGGCCCGAGGTTTCATCACGAGCCGGGAGGCGGCGCCGGAATCGCGGCGCGCGTCGTGCGCGAAGAGCTTGCGACGGGCGCCGTGCTGCTCGCGCTTGAGAACCGCGCGACGCCGACCGTCTCGATAAGGGGAAGCCTGCGGGCCGGCTCCTACTTCGAGCCGCGCGACAAACCGGGCCTCGCGCGCCTGACGGCCGACATGCTTGAGCGCGGCACGCGGCGGCGGAGCAAGCTTGAGCTTGCGGGCGACCTCGAAGGCGCGGGCGCCGAGATAGAATTCTCGGCCGACCCCTTCGCCGTGCAGCTCGCCGGGCGCTCGCTCTCGGAAGACTTCCCGCTGCTCCTCGACACGCTCGCCGAGATGCTGCGCGAGCCCGCCTTCCCCGAGGACGAGCTTGAGAAGCTGAAGCAGCAGACCGTGGCCGCCATCCGCGAGCAGCAGTCGGACACGCGCGAGCGCGCCTACGAGCGACTCTCGCAGACCCTCTTCGACGAGGAGAACCCTTTCTACACGCACGCGGCCGACCGCCTCGTCGAGAGCGTCAGGTCGATAACGGCCGAGGACGTGCGCGGCTTCTACGAGAAGTTCTACGGCGGGCGCTCGCTCATCCTCTCGGTCGTGGGCGACGTGGACGCGGGCGAGGGCGCGCGCCTCTTCCGCGAGCGGTTCGGGGACTTCGCCGGGCCGGAAGGCGCCGACATAAATGTTAACGACCCCGAGCAGCAGGCGGGCACGCGGCGCGAGCTGGTGTTGGTGCGCGATAAGGCGAGCGTGGACGTGCTGATAGGCTCGGCCGCGCCGCTCAGGCGCGACGCGCCGGACTACTACGCGGCCGTGCTCGCCAACCGCGCGTTAGGAGAGTCAACGCTCTCCTCGCGCCTCGGCCTCCGGGTGCGCGACGCCGAGGGGCTGACCTACGGCATCGCCTCGCGCTTCCGCTCGCCTTCTCTGGCCGCCGGGCCGTGGTACATCGCCGTCTCGGTGAACCCGTCGAACGTCGAGCGCGCCATCGAGTCGGCGCTCGGCGTCGTGCGCGAGTACGTGCGCGACGGCGTGCGGCCCGAGGAGTTGGAGGACGAGAAGTCTTCGGCCGTCGGCGCCTTCAAGGTCTCGCTCTCGACGAACGCGGGGCTGGCGGGCGCGCTCTGGAACTCGGAGTTTTACAACCTCGGCCCCGACTACGTGGACCGCTACCCGGAGCTGATTCGCGGCGTCACCATCGAAGAGGTCAACGCGGCCGTCCGGAAATACTTCCGCCCCGACCACCTGACCATCGTCATCGCCGGAGACGTTCACCCGGCGCAGGCCGAGGCGGCGCCGCTCGCCTGAAGCGGCGCGCGCCCCGAAGAGGCCGTTAAAGGTTTCGCCCCGGCTCTCGGAAGCTTCCGAGAGCCGGGGCGAAAGTTTTTGTCCGCGGCGGGGCGCGGGTTAGGAGCCGAACCTCTGCCGGTACTCGGACGAGGAGATGAACGCCTTGACCAGCTCGGCCTGGACGAAGTTGCCGCCGAAGGCGTTGAGCTGGCCGAGCCAGTGGTTGTAGCCGCCCGGATCGGGGTCGCGCCGGAGGTAGCCGAAGTACTCCATCGCGACGAAGATGCGGGTGAACTCGTTGTTGGTGAACTCTTCGGACTCCGCGACGCGTCGGAGCACGTCGGCGCGCGTCAGCGTCGAGTTGTTCAGGCCCGCGATGAGCGAGTCGCGGAAGGCGGTGTTCGCGGGGAAGTTGCCGCGGATTTCGCCCCCGCCGAACTGAACGGTGTGGAAGTTGACGTAGGCGCGGCCTTCACGCAGGTTCGAGAGCTGCGTGGCGAGCGTCGTGTTGTTGCCCTCGGGCGCGTCCCACTTGGCGCTGACGCTGCCGCCGACGCCGGAGCTGAAGGGAGTGACGACGGCGTCGTTCGGGTTGTTGTCGTTGAAGGGCTGGCCGATGAAGCCCCAGACGACGGGCGAGGTGGTGGTCGTGCTGAAGTTGGCGCTGGCGTGGATGTGCGCGTTGGTCAGGTTGTCGTTCGTGTCGGCCGTCTGCGAGCCGGTGAAGTCGATGTTGTTGACCGTCGCGTTCATGGTCAGGGCCGTGAACCCCTGGTTGAACTGGAAGCGGGCCGTGCCGAAGGAGGCCGGGCGGGGCGAGCCGTTCGTGAGCGTCGGGGTGACGCCCGACGGCGTCTCCTGCGCGTTCGTCATCTGGACGACGAAGAGGCGCTGGTTGGCCGGGTCGATGCCCGCGGCCGTCAGCAGGTCGTCAACGTACTGCGTGTTCGTCCTGCCGCTGTAGCGGGCGACGAACTCGGGCCGGTTGACGAAGTCGTTGAAGTAAGCCTGCTTGTTGGCTTCGAGCTGGGCCTCGAAGTTCGGCTCGCCGAAGATGAGGTTCCGCTGGAGCGTCTGCGTGTCGCGCATGAACTGCCCGTAGAGGACGGGGACGGGCGAGTTCGGGGCGGTCGGCCCGAAGGCGGCGCGGTGCGTCAGGTAGGCGAGGACGCCCGTGCGCTGGAACTCGATGGAGAGGAAGAAGGCGGCCGAGACGTTGATGCGCCGCACCTCGCGGCACTGGGCGTCGGTCGCCGGGCACGACTCGATGACGTTGGTCCAGAAGGCGAGGCCGGCCGCGTCGGGCTCGCGGTTCAGGAAGTCGAGGTAGTGCTGGCGGACGAAGAAGGCCGACTCGTCAATCGGGTTGGCCGTCGTCGGCGACACGTCGTTGTCGATGAGCGTCAAGACCGACTCGGGGTTGCCGAGCGAGGCGCCGGTCGGGTTCGAGAGGTAGAGCTCTATCGCCTCGTTGCCCTCGACGAAGCGGTCGTCCACGACGAGGACGCGGAAGGTCTTCGAGGTCTCGCCGGGGTTGAAGGTCAGCTTGCCGACCGACAGCTCGTAGTCGGACTTCTGCGTGGCCTCGCCCGGCGCGGGCGTGGGCTGCGGGGCGGGGGGCGGGGCGGGCGGGTCCTGCCGCGGGTCGAAGGTCGCGTAGTTGACGGTGGCGGAGCCCGAGGCGTCGCCCGCGCGCGTGACGGTGATGTCGATGTGGCCGCTGCCCTCGTTGATGGCGAAGGTGTCGGTGGCGAACTGGATGAGCGAGGTGGCGGTGGCGGTCGTCGGCTTGAGCGAGCCGAAGAGGCCGTGCCGCTCGTCGGCGATGCCGGCGGTGAAGTAGAGCGTGTTGGGGTCGCCGCCGTTGCCGCCGTTGCCGAAGGTGAGCGCCCAGAGGCCGTCGTTGACAATCGGCTGGCCGGCCTCGTTCTGGAGCGTGCCGAGGTAGGCGCCGGTCGTCTGGTTGAAGGCGTTGATGCGGCCGTCGCGGAAGTTGCCGACGAGCAGGGCGTTAGAGAAGATGCCGAAGCTGGCGGGCGCCTTCGTTATGCCCCACGGCGCGTTGAGGTGGGTGTCCTCGGTGATGAGGCGGCGCAGGAAGCCGCCGTCGGCGTTGAAGACGTTGACGATGCCGTTGCCGGGCGCGTTCAATTCGCGGAACGTCATCGGGTCAATCTTCGTGTAGGTGACGTAGATGTCGGTGCCGAACGCCTGGACGTTGTAGGGCACGTAGCCGGCGGGCAGCGTCGGGTCCTGGAAGGTGCCGGAGACGGCGGCCGGGGCGAAGCCGGCGTTGAACACGTCGATATGGCCCCGCGCCACGTCGGCCGCGTAGAGGTAGGTGCCGGTGCTGATGGTCGCGATGGCGAGGCCCGTGTAGACGTGGCCGTCCATGTGGTTCATGACGACGGCGTCGGCGGAGACGGCCGGGTTCCACGCCGAGATGTTGCCCGAGAGCGAGGCGAAGATGAAGCGCGCCGGGCCGCTGTTGGTCCCCGAGACGACGTTGAAGCCGACGCCGGGGCCGGCGACCGTGCCGGTCGGGAGCCCCGGCTCGGGGGGCGTGGTGCCCGGAATTCTGATGCGCGCCAGTCCGGGGTTCGGGATGACGGGGGCGCCGCCCACGTCGCCGCGGTAGAGCGAAGAGGTGCTCGTCCCCGTGTTGGCGACCCAGAAGGGGCTGGTCGAGGTCATCGAGATGCCCCACGGGTTGACGAGGAACGGGTCTTGGACGAAGGCCAGGCCGGGGGCGTCCGAGATGAAGTTCGTCTGCCTGTAGGCTTGGCCGGCCGGGATGGTGGGGATTTGCTCCAGCGCCGCGGGCGTCTGGGCCGACAGCGAGGGCAGCGCGACGAGTGTCAGCAGGTAAGACAGCAGGATGCTTGTCAGCCTTGCACGGGATTTCCTTTGAGAGAGACGCATGACGCTTAACTCCTTATGCGACGAGTGGGCCGCCGCAGGGCGCGGGCGGTTCTGAAGGTCGCCGGTACCTGGGGCCCGGCCGCTCGGGGAGATTTAACTAAGCCGGACGGGACGTGTGCGGGCGCGCCCCGGAGGCTTCGGACCGTTCCAGAAACTTTTAGAGTCGAGAAGGTGGAACCGACGGACTTCTAAAATGTGCGGCAAAACTCTATGGCGAAGGGGCCTGCCTGTCAAGATATTTCGCGGGGGCCGGGGTGGGGCGGCCCCCCCCCCCTCACTCCATCGCCTCGACGACGGCGCGGGCGAAGTCGTTGGTGCGGGCCGTGCCGCCGATGTCGCGGGTGCGGACCTTGCCCTCGGTGAAGACCTTGAGCATGGCGCGCTCGACGCGGTCGGCCGCCTCGCGCTCGCCGAGGTGGCGGAGCATGAGGATGCCGGATTGCAGCAGCGCCGTCGGGTTGGCGATGTTCTGGCCGGCGATGTCGGGGGCCGAGCCGTGGACGGCCTCGAAAACGGCGCCCAGCTCGCCGATGTTGGCGCCGGGGACGAGCCCCAATCCGCCGATGAGTCCGGCGCAGAGGTCCGAGACGATGTCGCCGTAGAGGTTCTCCAGCAGCATGATGTCGAACTGCTCGGGGCGCATGACGAGCTGCATGCAGGCGTTGTCGACGATCTTGTCGTCGGCCGTAATCTCGGGGTAGCCCTTCGCGACGTTGTAGAAGCAGTCGAGGAAGAGGCCGTCGGCGAGCTTCATGATGTTGGCCTTGTGGACGGCCGTCACCTTCTTGCGCCCCTCGGTGCGCGCGTACTCCAGGGCGAAGCGGGCGATGCGCGTCGAAGCCTTCTCGGTGATGATTTTGATGCTCTCGACGACGCCGGGGACGACGACGTGCTCGATGCCGGCGTAGAGGTCTTCGGTGTTCTCGCGCACGACGACGAGGTCGAGCTCCGGGTAGCGCGCCGGGACGTTCGGCAGGGCGCGGACAGGCCGCAGGTTGGCGTAGAGGTCGAGCGCCTTGCGGAGCCCGACGTTGACGGAGGTGAAGCCCTTGCCGACGGGCGTGGTGATGGGGCCTTTGAGCGCGACCTTGTTGCGCTTGATGGATTCGAGCAGGTCGTCGGGCAGGGTGGTGCCGAACTTTTCGAGCGCCTGCGCCCCCGCGTAGTGCGTCTCCCACTGCACTTTGACGCCCGCCTCCTCGATGATGCGCACGACCGCCGCCGAGACCTCGGGGCCGATGCCGTCGCCCGGAATGAGTGTGATAGTATGGGTCATGGTGTCAGTAGCCAGTAGTCAGTAGTCGGTAGACAGTAGAGGAACTTAGTGCGCCGCGCGGCCGAGGTGGTGGCGCGAACTTCCGCCGGGCTCGAACCTACTGGCTGCTGTCTACCGACTACTGGCTACTTGAATTTTGTCGAATCATACCAGCAGTTTTCCCGATGCGAAAGGGCGAAGATTTGAGGGCGCCGGCCGACGTGGCCGTCGTGGGCGGCGGCGTCGTGGGGTTGGCGGTGGCGCGCGAGGCGGCGCGGCGCGGATTGTCGGTCGCGGTCGTCGAGGGGCGGCGGCCGGGCGCGGGCGCGTCGGGCGCGGCCGGCGGGATGCTCGCGCCGCAGTCGGAGTCCGCGGGCGCGGACGAGTTCTTTGAATTGCTGTGCGCGAGCCGCGACATGTACCCGCACTTCGCCGGGGCGCTGCGCGAGGAGACGGGCGTTGACGTGGAGTTGGACCGGACCGGCACGCTCTACCTCGGCTTCGAGGAGGAGGACGAGCGCGAGATGGATGCGCGGCTCGCGTGGCAGAGGCGGGCCGGGCTGGCGGTCGAGCCTCTGAGCGTCGAGGACGTGCGCGCGCTGGAGCCGGCCGTCTCGCCGCGCGTGCGCGCCGCGCTCAGGTTCCCGCGCGACTGGCAGGTGGAGAACCGGCAGCTCGTGCGCGCGCTGGCCTCGTCCGTCTTGCGCGCGGGCGTGAGGGTTTACGCGGAGACGGAGGTGCTGGGGGTGCGCGTCCGCGGGGGTCGCGTGGAGGGCGTCGAGACCTCGCGGGGTTTTTTGAGCGCGGGCGCGGTGGTGCTGGCGGCGGGGGCTTGGGCGGCGCGCGTGCCGCTGCTGGGGACTTCGGAGGCGGGCGGCGCGGCGGCGCGCTTCACTTCGCCCCCCATCGAGCCCGTGCGCGGGCAGATGCTCTGCTTCGAGCAGTCGCCCTCGCACACGCCCGCGCTGCGGCACGTCGTCTTCAGCCCGCGCGGCTATCTGGTGCCGCGGCTCGACGGGCGGCTCCTCGCCGGCTCGACGATGGAGCACGCCGGCTTCGACGTGTGCGTGACGGCGGGCGGGCTGCGGGAGGTGACGACCAACGCGCTTGAGATTGCGCCCGGCGTCGCCTCGCTCCGCCTGACGGACTCGTGGGCGGGCTTGCGGCCGAGGGCGGCCGACGAGTGGCCCGTGCTCGGCGAGTCGGCCGAGGCGCGAAGCCTTTTCTACGCAACCGGCCACTACCGCAACGGCATCCTACTCGCGCCCGCGACCGGCGACATCGTCGCCGACCTGCTCGAAGGCAGAAGGCCCGACCTCCTGCCCCGCGGCGCCGAAGCCTTCTCGCCCGAACGCTTCCGCCGCTCGCTCGTCAGCTAACACGAAATCAAGTCAAACCGCCGATGCTTAAATTCTTCTTCGCCGCCTTGCTCGCCGCCGCCCTCTCGGCCGCGCCCGCGCCCGCG
Source organism: Pyrinomonadaceae bacterium (assembly GCA_035941045.1). Taxonomy (GTDB): domain Bacteria; phylum Acidobacteriota; class Blastocatellia; order Pyrinomonadales; family Pyrinomonadaceae; genus QHXN01. The sequence continues at coordinate 27,377 of DASZEK010000067.1, forward strand.
CAGCAGAACACGAACGGCGACGCCAAGGCCGCCGACGCCGCCGAGCCCACGACCCGCGCGCTCTTCGAGGAGGCCGAAGGGTACGCGCGCCTCAAGTTCGCGGAGTTCGCGCGGACTCAGGTGCCTTACAACCGCGCGCTCGAAGCGAAGGTCGTGCAGGAGCAGCGCGACCTGGCGCTGCGCAACGTCTCGCGGCTCGCCGCGCGCGGCGCGCTCAAGGGCGAAGACCTCTACTACGCCGGCAAGCTCTACACGCTGGCCGGCAAGCCCGAGGCCGCGCTCGACTCGATGCGCCGCTTCCTCGCCGACGGCTCGGGCTCGCCCGAACTGCGCCAGCACGCCCGCGTCGTCGTCGCGCAGCACGCCCTACAGCTCGGCCTCGCCGACGAAGCCGAGCGGGCGCTGGCCGACTACTCGGCCGCCGAGCCGCGCCTGCCCTCCGACCTCCACCGCATCAACACCCTGCTCGCCACGCAGTACACGCGCAGGAAGGACTACGCCCGCGCCGCCACGCACGCGCGCGCCGCCTACGACGCCTCGCTCCGCATCGTCGGCGACAAAAAGATTTCCGCCGGCGACCGCGACACGGCCATCTTCTCCGCCGGTTTGACGCTGGCCTCCGCGCTCAAAGGCGCCGGCCGCCAGCCCGAAGCCCTGAAGGTCATTCAGGAGATGCGGGGCCGCGCGCTGACGCTCCACTCGGCACGCCTCTACGGGCGCGCGACCGGGATGCTGCTCGAAGAGGGCGCCGCCCTGGACGCCCCGCCCGACGTGCCCGCCGCCGAAGCCGAAGGACCGCCCGAGCTGAAGATAGCCGAGTGGATCGACCACCCGCCCGCCACGCTCGAAACGCTGCGCGGCAGCGTCGTGCTCATAGACTTCTGGGCGACGTGGTGCGGCCCCTGCCGCTACACCATCCCGAAGCTCAACGCCCTGCACCGCAAGTACAAGGACCGCGGCCTCGTCGTGCTCGGCGTGACCGACTTCGCCGGAGGGGTCGAGGGCGGCGGCGAGACGCGCGCCGAGCAACTGGCCTTCCTGCGCCGCTACAAGCGCGAGAACAACGTCGCCTACGGCTTCGCCATCGCCGACGACCACTCCAACAACGCCAACTACAACGTCATCTCCATTCCGACGGCCGTCCTCCTCGACCGGCGGGGGCGCCTCCGCTTCATCACCGTCAGCGCCGACGACGACGAATCGCGCGCGCTGGCCTCGATGGTCGAGAAGCTGATTGAAGAAAAGCCGTAATGCTCTCTTTCGTCTACCGCGCTCACGCGTGGCTCGGCCTCGTCGTCGCCCTTCCCCTGCTGGCGTGGGCTTCGAGCGGGTTGCTCTACGCGTGGCCGGGGGCGGTCGAGGGCGGGCGGGCCGAGGCGATAGACGTTTCGCGCGTGCGGGTGTCGGCGCCGGAGGCCGCCGCCCGCGCCGAGGAGTTCGCGGGGCGGCGTCTGCCGCTGACGGCGTTGACGCTGCTCGTGCGCGACGGGCGGCCCGTCTACCAGGCGGTCGGCGGGATGGGCGCCGACTCGCTGCTCGTGGACGCGGAGACGGGCGCGGTCGTCAGGACGCCGCCTCCGGGCCTTAAATCAAGGTACTTCGCCCAGGCCCACTTCTACTTCTTCGCCGGCCGCTGGCAGGTGCCGCTGCTCATCCTGCTCTCGGCGCTGGCGTGCCTTTCGGCCGCCTCCGGCATCTACCTCAACGTCGCGATGTGGCGCAGGGGGCGTTGAATAAGGGCGGGCGGTTTTTACCTTTTCCTTACAACCCGCGGCAGGCAATTTGCGGCGGTTTGTTGTAAGCTCTGAGGCGTTATGGAAGGCGTAAACGTTTCGACTGCTCTCATTGCTTTCTTGGGCGGGCTGGCCTCTTTCCTGTCGCCGTGCGTGCTGCCGCTCGTGCCCGGCTACATCTCGCTCATCTCGGGCGTGAGCGTTGACCACCTGAAGGGTGAGGACGGCTCGCAGGCGGGCGCGCGCCGCGCCGTCATCGTCAACTCGCTGGCCTTCAACGCCGGGCTCTCGCTCATCTTCCTCTCGCTCGGCGCCGCGGCCGGGCTCATCGGCTCGGCGCTGTTCACGAACAAGTGGGTGGGCTACGTCGCCGGGGCCGTCATTATCCTCTTCGGCCTCCAGTTGATGGGCGTGCTGAAGATTCGCGCGCTCTACAGCGACACGCGCAAGTTCTCGGACGAGAAGCCGCGCGGCGCGCTGGGCTCGCTGCTGCTCGGCATCGCGTTCGCCGCCGGGTGGACGCCGTGCATCGGCCCCATCCTCGGCGGCATCATCGGACTGGCGGCGACGAGCGGCGGCTGGCGGGGCGGGCTCTTCCTCTCGGCCTTCTACGCCGCGGGGCTCGCCGTGCCGTTCCTCCTGACGGGGCTCGCCATCAACCGCTTCCTCGGCTTCTACGCGAAGTTCCGGCGCCACCTCCACAAGGTCGAGCTGGCGTCGGGCGCGATGCTCATCGCCATCGGCATCGTCATCATGCTCGGCGGGACGGCGTGGCTGGCGCGGCAGGTGACGTGGGTGCCGAGCCTTGAGGCGGTGATCGACCGCCTCTGGCAGCGCCAGCAGGCGACGGCCGCGGCCAGCGCGCCGAAGGGTCCGGCCGGACCCGCGGCGGCCAACTACCCGACGCCGCCCGAGGTCGAGTTCCAGACGCTCGAAGGCCAGCCCTTCCGCCTCGCCTCCCTGCGCGGGCGCGTCGTGATTCTGAACTTCTGGGCGACGTGGTGCGGGCCGTGCCGCGGCGAGATTCCCGAGTTCAACGTCATGCAGCGCGAGCTGGGCGGGCGCGGCCTGTCGGTCGTCGGCGTCACTTCGCACGACACGCCCGAGCAGGTCAGAGACTTCCAGAAGGACTTGCCGCAGGACTACACGGTCCTGGTCGGCCCCGACGACACGCCCTCCGTCTTCAACAACGGGCCGGGCCTGCCCGTCACCTACATCCTCGACCGCGAGGGCCGCGTCCGCGAAAAGATCACCGGCCCCAAAGACCGCGCCGGCTTCGAGGCCCTCGTCAAGCCCCTGCTCGAAGAGGCCCCGGCCGCGACCGCGAGCCGGCTTCAGTAAAGTCCCAGCCTAATCAGGGAGAACGTATATGTTCAGGAATCTCACTCGGGCCGCCGCCTTCGTCTTGTTGTCGGGCGTGATGTTGTCCGCGGGCGCGCGGGCGCAGGACGGGCACGAGTACGCGCCGCTCATCGAGCAGAAGATTGATTACAAGGACTGGACGTTTAAGAGTCTGAAGGACGGGGCGCCGGTGAACCTGCGGCAGTCGCTGGCGGGCAAGAAGCTGGTGATGGTCGTCTACTTCGCGCCGTGGTGCGGGAACTGGAAGATGGAGGCGCCGGTCGTCTCAAGGCTCTACGACAAGTACAGGAAGGACGGCTTCGAGGTGGTCGCCGTCAGCGAGTACGCGCCGGCCGACGACACGCGCAAGTATTTCGAGGAGCAGGGCGGGGCGCCTTACCCGGTCGTCGTCGAGTCGGAGACGAGGGAGGCGCGCGACCAGACGACGCACTACGGCTACCGGCAGGCGTCGAGCGACGGGCGCCGCTGGGGCTCGCCCTTCAACGTCTTCCTCGAACCCGCGAAGGTCAACAAGGCGGGCGACGTGCTGGCGGAGAAGGCGTGGGTCGTCGGCGGCGAGCTGGTCGAGAAGGACGTGGAGATTTTCATCCGCGAGAAGCTCGGGCTCAACGAGAAAAGCTCGGTCGAGCCCTGCGAAAAGAAGCAGTAAAAGTGCCCCCGGTGCGCGTGCGCCGGATGGCACCAGTGTAGTATTATTCGGTCCGCACGCCTCAAGCCGCCCGCTGGCCCCAAGCGAGTGCCAGCGGGCGGCGTGCTGTGTCAGTAGGGAAAGTGTCACGCCGGTAGTACCAACACTCGACACTCCGGGCGAGACTAAAGTGGTCGGGCCGAAGCTCGCCCTCTAGCAGCGTAGTGTGCGCCCGACGCTCTCAGACGTTTCAGTCCTCCGGATTCCGGGAGTCGTTCTTTCATGCCCGCACAGAAGACCTCGCGTAACCCCGCCCGCGGCCGAAGCCTGCGCCGCCTCACTTTGATTTTAACGTTGGCGCTCGCGGCCTGCGCGCTGCTGCTGCCGCTGGCGGCCTCGGCCGTCGGCTTCGGTCAGGAGGACGCGCCTGACGCGTCACGTAAGCCGGCCGAGTTCGCGCCCGGCGAAGTGCTCGTCCGCTTCCGCTCGGAGTCGGTCGCCAAGGGGCAGGACCGCATGACGGCCCTGCGCGCGGCCGACGGCGGCGCCGCCATCGGCGTCCGGCTCGAACGCTTCGGCGGCTCGGACCTGCTCGCGGGCCTCCGCCTCGCGCGCGTCCCCGCGGGCGAGACGATGCGCGCCGTCGAAGCCTTCGGCGTCCGCCCCGACGTGCTCTACGCCGAGCCCAACTTCCTGCGCCGCCCTACGTCTGCGCCCGACGACACGCGCTACCCGGACCAGTGGGCGCTCAAGAACACGCTCGGCCCCGACATCAACGCCGAGGCCGCGTGGGACACGACGACGGGCGGCGCGTCGGTCGTCGTCGGCGTCGTTGACACGGGCGTCGACACCGGCCACCGCGACCTCAAGGACAACGTCTTCGTCAACGCGGGCGAAGTCCCCGGCAACAACGTGGACGACGACGGCAACGGCTTCGTGGACGACGTGAGCGGCTACGACTTCGTCGGCGCCAACAACCCCTCCGTCTTCGACAACGCTTTCGCCGACGCGCACGGCACGCACGTCGCCGGCATCATCGGCGCGCGCGGCAACAACGCGGCGGGCGTCGCCGGGGTCAACTGGCAGGTCCGCCTTCTTCCCATCAAGGTCATCGGCGACGACGGTGGCGCCGACTCCGACATCATCGAAGGCTTGCAGTACGCGCTCGCCATGAAGCAGCGCGGCACGAACCTCCGCGTCCTGAACAACAGCTACGGCGGGCAGGGCTTCTCGCAAACCCTGCGCGACGCCGTCCGCGTGCTCGGCGACGCCGGCATCCTCTTCGTGGCCTCGGCCGGCAACGCCCGGATGAACAACGACGTGGTGCCGCACTACCCGGCCGGCTACGACCTGCCGAACGTCGTCGCGGTCGCCGCCACCGACCTCTCCGGCGGCCCCGCCTCGCTCTTCACCAACCGCGGCCCGCAGACCGTCCACGCCGCCGCGCCCGGCCAGCAGATTTTGAGCACCACGCCGCGCGGCTACTCAGGCCCCGGCCTCAAGGCCGAATACACCGAGGCCGACGGCTCGACCTACTCTTTCTTCAGCGGCACCTCGCAGGCCGTCCCTCACGTCGCGGGCGCCGCCGCGCTGGCCTGCGCCGCCGCGCCCTCGGTCACGCTCCAGCAACTCCGCTCGGCGGTCGTCTACAACGGCGACGACGCGGGCGGCCTCTTCAACACGACCGTCACGGCGCTGCGCCTGAACGCCGTCAAGACCGTTCAGGCCGCGCTTGAGAACGACGCGACGCCGCCCGCCGCGCCCTCCAACTTCCGCCTCAACTCGCAGACCGGCCGCCGCGTCGAGCTGCGCTGGGCCGAGTCCGGCGACGACGGCACGTCGGGGCGCGCCTCCGTTGACGAGATAACCTTCACGGACTCGGCCACGGGCGAGCAGACGCGGCTCGCCTTCGCGCGCACGGCCACGTCGGGCACCGACCGCGGCATCTTCCTGAGCATCCCGCACGGGCACACTGCCGGGCAGTTGACGTTGCGCGCCTTCGACAACGTCGGTAACGCCTCGCCCGCTCAGTCGGTCCCCGTCAACGTTGACGCCGACCTCGCGGACCCTTACGTCGTCTCGCTCAGCCCCAACGCTCCCTTGACGGCGCAGAACTCGGGCACGGCGCTCGGAGTCCGTGGCGACGACAAGATTTTCGAGTCCGTCACCATCCCCTTCCCGTTCCTCTTCTACGGCTCGGCGACGACGACCGTCGCCGTCTCGACCAACGGCGCGCTCTACATCCCCATCCCGCCCGACTTCGCCGTCCCGCGCGCCAACGACGCGAGCGACGACGGCGCCGCGCCGCTCCCCGAGAACATGAACCGCCTCGCCATGATCGCCGGCATGTGGGCGGACCTCCGCACCGACCGCCGCGCGGGCGACGACGTGTACATGGTCACGCCCGACCGCGACCGCGTCATCTTCCGCTGGCAGGCCGTCAAGTTCGGCGACCAAACGCCCGTCAACTTTGAAATCGAACTGCGCCGCGACGGCACCGTCCAGACGCGCTACGGCTCGGGCAACGAGAACTTGCAGCCCGTCGTCGTCGGCATCTCGGGCGGCGCGCTCTCGCCCTACGTCGTGCCCTCGCACACGTCGGTGGCCGCGCCGCTCAGCCTGACGAACGCGCAGACGGTGACGTTCGCGCTCCGCAACCCGCCGCCGCCTCTGCGCTCCGACCTCGAAGTGACGATGACGGCCGCGCCCGAGCCCGTCGTCTCGGGTCAGAACGTGACCTACAACGTGCGCGTCCGCAACCTCGGCCCGAACACGGCCGAAGACCTCGTGATGACGGACGTGCTGCCCGCCGGAGTCTCCTTCGTCTCCTGCACGACCTCGCACTTCGTCTTCGGCACCTGCACGGCTTCGGGCAACACCGTCACGGGCCGACTCCCCTCGCTCGAACCGACGCCCAACGACTCCGGCGTCGTCTTCTCCATCGTCGCCAAGGTGACGGCCGCGCCCGGCTCCGTCTTGCAGAACACGGCGTCGGCCGCGAGCTTCCGCCCCGACCCCGTCGCCTCGAACAACTCGGCTTCGGCCTCGACCAACGTCGTCGCCGAGTCTTTCCTGAACGGCGTCCGTGTAGTCTCGGCCGGCTGGAACCACACGACGAGCGTGCGCAACGACGGCTCGGTCTGGAACTGGGGCGCGGGCGAGAGCGGGCAGCTCGGCGACGGCGGCAGCGGCTTCGGCTTCCGAAGCTCGACGCCCGTTCAGGTCGCCGGCCTCGGCGGCGTCACTCAAATCGCCGAGGGCCGCGGCTTCGTCCTCGCCCTGAAGTCCGACGGCACGGTCTGGGGCTGGGGCTCGAACAATCAGGGTCAGCTCGGCGACGGCACGACGACCGACCGCGCGCGGCCCGTCCAAGTTTCGGGCCTGACGAACGTCGTGCAGGTCGGCGCGGGCGCCTTCTACGGCGCGGCGCTGAAAGGCGACGGCACCGTCTGGACGTGGGGGCCGTCGGGCGGCCTCGCCTCCACGACGAACACGATTCAGACCACGCCCGCCCAGTTCCCCGGCATCTCGAACGTCACGGCGTTCGGCGCGGGCGGCGGCCACCTCCTCTTCATCAAGTCCGACAAGACGCTGTGGGGCGCGGGCGCCAACTGGATAGGCCAACTCGGCGACGGCACGACCGCCTCGCGCCCGACGCCCGCGCCCGTCACCGGCTTGACGGACGTAATCGCGGTCGCGCCCGGTCAGGACCACAGCCTCGCCTTGAAGTCCGACGGCACCGTCTGGGCGTGGGGCGAGAACGGCTCGGCGCAGCTCGGCCCGGCCATCGGCCACCGCGACTTGCAGCCGCACACGACGCCCGTGCAGATAACGGGCCTGCCTGCTTCCATCAAATCAATCGCCAGCGGCGACTCGCATTGCATGGCGCTCGCCCCCGACGGCACGGTCTGGACGTGGGGCAGCAACAGCAGCTTCCAACTCGGCTGGGGCGTGCAGGTCGGCGAGAACCCGACGCCGAAGCAGATACCGAACTTCACGGGCGCCGTCTCGATTGACGGCGGCAACGCCCACAGCGCCGCCGTTAAATCCGACGGCACGCTCTGGACGTGGGGCGACAACGGCAGCGGCCAGCTCGGCGACGGCACGACCACGTCGCGCCTCGCGCCCGCGCAGCCGACCGGCCTCGAAGGCGTCAGCGCGCCGACCTTCACCCCGCCCTTCGACCCCTTCCGCTTCTGGGACAGCGCCCTCGACATCACCGTCTCCTGCTCGACGCCCGGCGCCGTCATCCACTACACCCTGAACGGCCAGACGCCGACCGAGTCGGACCCCGTCATCGCCAACGGCGGCGTCATCCACCTGACTTCGAGCACGAGCGTCGCGGCCCGCGCCTTCAAGGCCGGCTCCATCCCGAGCGCCACGACGGGCGGCATCTACCAGATCAGCATCCCGCCCAACCCGATTGACAGCACCTCCTTCTTCGTCGCCCAGCACTACCGCGACTTCTTCTCGCGCGAGCCCGACGCGCCCGGCCTCGCCCACTGGACCGGCGTCATCGAATCCTGCTTCTCGACCAACATTCAATGCCGCGAGGTGCGCCGCATCAACGTCTCCGCGGCCTTCTTCCTGTCCATCGAGTTTCAGGAGACGGGCTATCTCACCTACCGCTTCTACAAGGCGGCCTACGGCGACCCCGTGGGGCAGTCAACCTTCGGCGGCTTGCAGCAGATACGCGTCCCGCGCGTCAGGCGCGAGGAGTTGGTCTCGGACGCGGCGCGCATCGGCCAGAACGTCGTCGTCCTCGCGCCGGGCTGGCAGGAGCAGCTTGAGGCGAACAAGGCCGCCTACGCCCTTGAGTTCGTCGCCCGCCAGCGGTTCCTCGACGCCTTCCCCGCCTCGACGACGCCCGCGGACTTCGTCGCGAAGCTCAACGAGAACGCGGGCGGCGTGCTGACGGCCGCCGAAGTGAGCGCACTCACTCAAGAGCTGACGGCCGCGGGCAACACCGCCCCGGCCCGCGCCTCCGTGCTCCGCAAGGTGGCCGAGAACCCCGCGCTCGACGCGGCCGAGAAGAACCGGGCCTTCGTGCTGATGCAATACTTCGGCTACCTCCGCAGGAACCCGAACGAGGGCCAGGACACCGACTACACCGGCTTCCACTTCTGGCTCACGAATCTCGAAAAGGCGGGCGGCAACTTCGAGCAGGCCGAACTCGTCAAAGCCTTCATCACGTCCACCGAGTACCGCAAGCGGTTCGGCCCGTGAGCCGCCCCGGCCTCGACACACTCGACAGCCCCATAACAGTGATTAAATTTATGCCTCGCAAGCACACCACACGGAAACGCACGACGCGCCTCGCCGCGGCCCTCGCCGCGGCGTGCGCGCTGGCCCTCTCGCTGCTCGTCTCGGGCTGGCATCAGCCGACATCGCAGGCGGCGGCGCCCCGCCGCGCCCCGGCCCGCGCCGCCGCCCTCCCCGAGTGGACCCGCAGCGGCCCCCACTCGGGGACCGTCACGGCGCTGGCCGCCGCGCCGAGTTCACCCTCGACCGTCTACGCGCACGTCAACTCGCCCGGCAAGTATTACAACGAGTCGGCGACCGGCCTCTTCAAGAGCACGGACGCGGGCGCGCACTGGTCGCGGACGAACTACCCGACCCTCTCCAACTACGCGCGCCGCGTCCTCTCGATAGCCGTTGACCCCTCGAACCCGAGCGTCGTCTACGCGGGCACGACGCGCCACGGCGTCCTCAGGAGCGACGACGGCGGCAACAACTGGGCCGGCCCCTTCGGGCCGCAGGACCGGGACGTGATCGCGCTCGCCGTCAACCCCTCGACGACCTCGACGCTGCTCGCCTACTTCGCCGGGCAGGGTCTCTACAAGAGCACGAACTCCGGCGAGACGTGGACCTATTCGGGCACCGGCATCCAGTCCATCATCTCCTTCGTGAAGTTCGACCCGGCGAGCCCCGGCGTCGTCTGGGCCGTCGGCGGCGAGTCCGGCCCCGGCCAGTTCGGCGGCGTCTACAAGAGCACCGACGGCGGCGCCAGTTGGAGCCGCAGGAACACGGGCCTGCCCTACGCCTCCGTCTCGCGCCTCGACTTCGCCCCGTCCGACCCCTCGACGCTCTACATCGCGACCTCCGCCGGAGTCTTCAAGAGCACGGACGGCGCGGCCAACTGGGCGGCGAGCAGCACGGGGCTCCCCAAAGGCGCGCGCTTCCACACGCTGACCGTCAACCCGTCGAGCCCCTCGAACCTCTACGTCGCGAGCTTCGACGTGGCCGGCGTCTGGCGCTCGGCCGACGCCGGGGCGACCTGGGCGCTCGACGGCGCCGGCCCGGCCCGCTTCAACTTGGTCCTCGCCGACCCGGCCGGGGCGAACGTCTACGCGGGCAGTTTCGGGGCCGGGATGTTCAAGAGCGCGGCCGGCGGCCCCTTCGCCGAAGCGAACGAGGGCCTGCCCTACGCCGCCGTCAGGAACGTCGTCGCCGACGCCAATAACCCCGCCGTCGTCTACGCCGGCAGCGGCGAGGACGTGTACCGCAGCACGGACCGCGGCGAGACGTGGACGGTCGCCACGATAATGCCGCGCTGGGAGCGGCCCATCATGGGGCTCGTCCAAGACCCCTCGGAGCCGGCCACGCTTTACGCCGCGCCCGACTACGTCGGCGTCTATAAGACGACCGACGGCGGCCTCAACTGGTCGCTGGTCTTCGACGCCGGCAACATCAACGTCAACACGCTCGCCGTCTCGCCCTCGGCCCCGCACAACGTCTACGTCTCGACCCCGTTCAGACTCTACAGGAGCGCCGTCGGCGCCCCCTGGACCCGGATAAACAGCCCGACCGACGTGACGGGCATGACCGTTGACCCGACCAACCCGTCGGTCATCTACGCCGCGGGCTTCAACCTCTTCAAGACCACCAACGGCGGGGCGACGTGGACGCTGCTCACCGCCTACGACATGACGACCGCCGGCCGCGTCAACGGCCTCGCCGTGGACCGCTCGAACCCGGCCACCGTCTACGCCTACAGCAACGGCCCGGCCGCCCCCGTCCGCAAGAGTACCGACGGCGGCGCGACCTGGAACCCGGCCTCGGCCGGGCTGCCCGCGACCGGCCCGACGGGCCTCTTCAACGTCAGCGCGCTCGCCATCGACCCCGTCAACTCTTCGGTCCTCTACGCGGCCTGCGCGGGCGCGGCCGAGGCCGGGGCCGGCGTCTACCGCAGCGCCGACGGGGGCGCGAGCTGGACCCTCTTCCGCCCGGCGCTCGCGGGCATCAACGCGCTGGCCCTCGACCTCTCGGGTCGGACCCTCTACGCGGGCGCCGACGACGGCGTCTACAAGACGCAGACCGACGCCGCGGCCGTCGCCTTCTCCTCGGACCTCTTCACGGCCGGCGAGTCGGCGGGCACGGCCGCCGTCACGGTCACGCGCGCCGACGGCTCGGGCTTACTGACCGTCAACTACGCCACCTCCGACGGCTCGGCGCGTGCCGGCGAGGACTACACGGCCGCCTCCGGCTCGCTCGCCTTCGCGCCCGGCGAGACGACGAAGACCTTCAACGTCGCCGTCCTCGGCGACGCGCTCGACGAGTTCGACGAGGCCGCGCGCCTGACGCTCGCCGACGGCTCCGGCGCCGTGCTGGCCCGCGCCTCGCTCGTCATCGCCGACGACGACCAGCCGCCCGCCATCACCGTCACGGACGTGAGCGCGCCCGAGGGCGACTTCGACACCACGGATTTCGTCTTCCACGTCAGGCTCTCCGCCCCGTCGGCCAAGACCGTCACGGCCAACGTCAACAACGCCAACGGGACCGCCGACAACGGCAGCGGCGACATCTACCTCTACGGCGGGCCGTACCTCCTCCAGTTCGCCCCCGGCGAGACCGAGAAGTCCGTCAAGATGCTCGTCCGCGGCGACCTCGACATCGAGCCCGACGAAGACTTCTTCGTCAACGTCACCGACATTATCAACGCCGCGACCACGTCGGCCCAGGGGCGCGGCGTCATCCTCAACGACGACGCCCCGCCGACCGTCTCGCTCTCCATCAACGACGTGTCGGTGCCCGAGGGCAACTCCGGCACGACCGAAGCCTTCTTCACCGTCAGCCTCTCGGCCCCGACCTCGAAGACCGTGAAGGTTGACTACATGGCGTCCGGCGTGGGCGAGGACTATCAGGTGACGGGCAGCTCCGTCACCTTCGCGCCCGGCGAGACGGCGAAGACCTTCAAGGTCCTCGTCTTCGGCGACACGCTCGCCGAGCCGGACGAGACGTACGAGGTGGCGCTGCGCACCCCGCGCAACGCGCTCATCGGCGACGGCGTCGGCACCATCACCATCGTCAACGACGAGCCGACCCCGACGCTCTTCATCGACGACGTGACGGTCACGGAGGGCGACACGGGGACGAAGCAAATCTCCTTCATCGTCTCGCTCCCGGTGGAGACCGACCACAACGTCACCTACCAGTACCAGGCGGCGCCGGGCACGGCCACGATGGACCAGGACTACTCCCACGTCTTCGGCGCCGACGGCATCCCGGCCGGCGTCAAGAGGAGGGCCATCACCGTCGAGGTCAAAGGCGACACCATCCCGGAGGCGAACGAGACTTTCTTCGTCAGGCTCTCGAACGTGCAGGGCGCGACCGTGACCGACGGCGAGGGCGTCTGCATCATCGTTGACAACGACAGCTCGGGCGCGCCGCCCTCGTTCCAGTTCAGCGCCTCGCAGTACTCGGTGCAGGAGTCGGGCGGCGCGGCGACCGTCACCGTGACGCGGGCCGGCGACCTGTCGGCGCCCGCGTCCGTTGACTACAAGACCCACCGGAGCAACAACACGCGCTCGGCCTCCGACCGCTCGGACTACACGACGGCGGCCGGGACGCTCCGCTTCGCGGCCGGCGAAGGCTTCAAGACCTTCAAGGTGCTCGTCACCGACGACGCCTACGCCGAGCGCGACCCGAAATTCGGCGACGAGTTCATCGACCTCGCCCTGCTCAACCCGACCGGGGGCGTCGCGCTCGGCACCCCCTCGGCGGCCTTCATCGAAATCGTTGACAACGACGTGGTCAACGGCGCGCAGAACCCCGTTGACGGCGCGTCCTTCTTCGTCCGCCAGCACTACTACGACTTCTTCTCCAGAGAGCCCGACGCGGGCGGTCTCGCCCACTGGACGGGCGTCGCCAACAACTGCGGCGAGACGGACCTGCTCGTCTGCCGCGTCAACGTCTCGGGCGCCTTCTTCCTCTCGATAGAGTTCACGGAGACGGGCTATCTGGTGGAGAGGATGTACAAGGCGGCCTACGGCGACGCCACCGGCACCTCGACCTTCGGCGGCACGCACCAACTCCCCGTGCCCGTCGTCAGACTCGAAGAGTTCCTGCCCGACACGCAGCGCATCGGCCGTGATGTCGTCGTCCTCGCGCCCGGCTGGGAGGCGCAGCTTGAGGCCAACAAGGTCGCCTTCGCGCAGGAGTTCGTCCAGCGGCAGAGGTTCTTAAACGACTTCCCCGTCTCGTTGCCCCCGGCGCAGTTCGTTGACCAGCTCAACACACGCGCCGGCAACCCCCTAGACGCGGCCGAGCGTCAGGCGCTCGTCAACGAGTTGACCGCCAACAACACGACCTCGGGCCGTGCCTCCGCCCTGCGGAAAGTTGCCGAAGACGCGACGCTGGTGGACGCGGAGAAGAACCGCGCCTTCGTCCTCATGCAATACTTCGGCTACCTCCGCAGGAACCCGAACGACTTGCCGGACACCGACTACACCGGCTACGACTTCTGGCTCGGGAACCTCGAAAGGTTCAACGGCAACTTCGTCCGGGCGGAATTAGTAAAAGCGTTCATCACGTCCACCGAGTACCGTCAGCGGTTCGGCCAACCGTAGACGGCGAAAGGGGGCGGCGGGTGTCAGGTGACGGGTGACGGGGGAGCAAACAGTCTTCCCCGTCACTCGTCACCTGACACCCGTCACCCTCTTTGTTATGATGTCCGGCTTTCTCGCACGCCAATTCGTTCGCCGACGGGAGACTGATGAACTTACGCCTGCTCTACCACGGCCACTGTTTCGACGGAGTCGCCTCCGCGGCCGTCTTCACGCGCTTCTACCGCGCGCGCTTCGCCCCCGCCTCGGAGGTCGCCTACACGCCCCTCCTGCACCAGCCCGGCGCCCTCTTCGACGACCGGATGTTCGACGGCGACGAGAACGCCATCGTCGATTTCAAGTACAGCCCGAGCCCGCGCCTGACGTGGTGGTTCGACCACCACCAGTCGGCCTTCCTCACGCCCGAGGACGAGGCCCACTTCCGCGCCGACCGGCAGGGCAGAAAGTTCTGGGACCCCGACAGCAAGTCCTGCACCGAGTTCATCGCCCGCGTCGCCTCGGAGCAGTTCGGCTTCTCAGACCCCTCGCTCGACACGCTCGTCCACTGGGCTCACGTCATCGACGGAGCCTTCTACGAGTCGGCCGCCCAGCCCGTCGAGCTTAAAGAGCCCGCCCTCCAGCTCATGCAGGTCATCGAGAACGTCCCCGAAGAAGACTTCATCGAAAGCGTCATCCGCGCCTTAACCGTGAGCACGCTCGAAGAGGTGGCGACGGGCGAGGAGGTGCAGGGCCGCTTCCGCCCGCTGCTCGCGCGCCACCTTGAGACGGTCGAGGCCGTGCGGCGCAAAATCTCCTACGCGCGCGGCGTCGTCACCTTCGATTTAGTTGACGACCGCCTGGAAGCCTTCAACAAGTTCATCCCCTACTACATCCACCCCGAGACGACCTACTCGGTGGCCGTCACGCGCGGCCCGCACCGCACCAAAATCTCGGTCGGCTCGAACCCCTTCAGCCCCCGCCCCCGCCGCCACAACATCGCCACCATCTGCGAACGCTACGGCGGCGGCGGCCACGCCGTCGTCGGCGCCGTCTCCCTCAAGCCGGACGAGGTCGAGCGCGCCCGCCACATCGCCCGCGAGGTCGTCGCCGAACTGTCCGAAGGGTTTGAAGAATAAGAGAGGGTGCCGGGCGCCGGGTTCCAGTTAAAGGCAAGTTGCTTTTACCCGGAACCCGACACCCGGCGCCCGACGCCCTCCCCCCGCTATTCGAGCTTGCGGTCCTCCTCCTTGGTCTTCTCCATCGCCTCCGGCTCAAGCTCCTCGGCGCTGCGGTTGAGCTTGACGAAGACGGCCCACGCGACGAGCAGGGCGGCGGCGGCGGCGGCGATGGCGGCGGCGTACGGCAGCTTCGTCGGGTCATCGTGCGCCAGCTCGAAGACGCTCACCAGCGACTCTATCGCCAGCGCCACCACGACGACGACCAGGAACCGCGACATGAAGCGGCGCACGCGCGTCGGCGCGCTCACGTGCGTCCCGCGCTGCACCTCCTCCTCAAGAACCGTCTGCCCCAGTTCGAGCGCGACGACCGCGATGGTCAGCAGCCCGATGCTCTCCAGCACTGAGTTGAAGCGCTCGCGCAGCTCCATCCCGGCCGCCGGGTTGACGCCCTTCTACAGTTCGAGGGCCGCCAGGACGACCAGCGCCGCCGCGCAGCAGAAGAACAGGACGATGACGGCGGTGTAGCCCGCGCCGAACACGATGCGGATGAAGTTCTTCAAGAAACCCCCTCTTACTTTCTAGTCCCGCGCGAAAGCCCAGACGGCCCGCTCCAGCTCGTCGAGCGTGTACCCGACGGCCTCGGGCTTAAGACGCAGCGCGTACTTCCGCAGGTCGCTGCACTCGTAGAGCACGGTGAGCAGCATCAGGCGCGCGCGCAAGGCGGCGTCCAACTCCGACTCGCGGAAGCCGTACGACGAGAGCATCGCCCGCTGCAACTCGCCGTCGCCCTGCACCATCAGCACGCCCGGCGCGACGAACTCGTACTCGCGCGCGCCGCACAGCGAGTCGCCGAAATCCAACAGCCCTCGGACGCGCCAGCGCCCGCCCTCCTCCGCCAGCAGCAGGTTCCCCGCGTGCACGTCGCCGTGAAGGAAGACCTGTCTCTCATCCTCCTTTAGAAGCCCCGCGCGCTCCTCGACGTAACCCGGCAAACGTTCGAGCCACTCCGCGCTCGCGCCGCACCTCCTCTGCCGCTCCAAGGCCCCGCGCGCCTGCCTCTCAATGAAGCCCGCCCAGTCGCGGTTCAAGGCCGCGTCGTCGAGCGGCGGCGCGTGCGCGTGCAGCTCGCGGAGTGCGGCGCCGAGCAGCGAGACTATCTCCGCGCGGTCGCGCCGCCCGACGCGCGCCCAAGTCTCTCGCGAAGCCTCGCCCGGCAGTCTCGTCATGACGAGGTAGGGCCAGCCCTCCATCTCGCCGCGGTGCAAGACCTCGGGCGTCTCTATCGGCAACTTGCCGCGCGCGAATTCGAGCGCCGCCGACTCGCGCGCGAAGTTGTCGCGCGACGGCGAGTAGATTTTGACGACCGCGCGCGAGCCCGCGAAGAAGATGACGTTCTCGCCCTGCGGCGAGCGGACGAGCGGCCGACTCTCCACGCCGTGCCGCGCGCAAATCTCGACGGCCGCGCGCCCCCAGACGGGGCTGCGGAAGAGGCGCCCGTAGGCGTCCCGGTCCGAAGGGTTCGGCAGCTTGAGGCGCGTCATCTACCGCTGCATCTTCTTCAGCAGCGCCATCTGCGAGCCGTGGTAGAGGTCGTGCTGGAGGCTGCCGTGCAGCGTCACGTAGACGGACGACATGCCCTCCGCGACGGGCTCGTCGAGCCTCTCGTCGGCGAGGCCCGCGACCGCCTCCGAAAGCTCCGCGTGCCTGCGTTCGAGCAGCGCGAGGGCGGCGGCCCAAGCGTCCGCGCTCGTGTCCTCGACCGGCGGAAAGTCTCCCTCCTCGGGCAGCTTGACGGGCACGCCTTCGAGCCTGCGCCGCACCGCGCCCTTCCACGCCGCGAGGTGCAGGACCATCTGCCAGATGCCGAGGCCGTTCGCGACGGGACGCGCCGCGGCCTCCTCCGGCGTCACGTCGGCCAGCACCTCCTTCAAGGCCGACCCACACCACGCGCCGCCCTCGAAGGCCCGCCGCATCTGGTCCCGGATTCTCTCGACTTCGCTCATAAGCATCCCTCGCGCCTGATGCAGTAAAAACCCTTCGGCCGACAGAATATGACTGCCCGACCTTCAGGGCAAAGGGGCGCGTTCGGCGCCGTTTCGCGCCGCCCCTTGCGGAACGCCGCTTGCCATGCCGAAAGGGTCGGTATTCTCAGACCTGATGGAGACTTAGAAATGTTCGCACGAACCCTCGCAATGATTCTCTCAGCAGCAATCCTCTTCACGGCCTCCGCGCCGCTCACGTCCGCCAAGGAAGCGCAGACGCCGGAGCAGGCGCGCGCCAAGGTCCGGCAGATAGGCGTCGGGAGCAAGGCCCGCGTCGAGGTCAGGCTTCGCGACAAGACGAAGGTCAAGGGCTACGTCAGCGCGGCCGACTCGGAAGACTCCTTCACCGTGACGGACGCGAAGACGGGCGCCTCGCGCACGATTGCTTACGGCGACGTTGACAAGGTCGGCAAGCCCGGCGGCGGGCTCTCGACGCGCGGCTGGGTCATCCTCGGCGCGGCAGCGACGGCCGCCGTCGTCGTCGGCGTCACCGTCCTCTACCCCGTCCTCTGCGACGGCGGCGCCGGCTGCTGAGCGTCACTTCAACTTACGGAGATTCCTCACCGTCTCCTCCCGCGCCTTGAAGACCGTGCCGTGGCGGACGCCTTTAGGCAGGACGAGTTGGTCGGACAGGTCCGCCCAGCTCTTTAAATCTTCGGAGGCGAGCAGGCCGTACTTCTTGTCGCGATACTTGTCGAAGTAGAGCAACCAGCGCCCGCCGAATCTAACGGCCGTCGGCCCCTCGGCCCACTCGCGGCCCGTGACGGGCGCGGTCGGCTCCGTGTAAGGCCCCTCGGCCCGCTCGGCGAAGGCGAGGCGGATGTTCTTCTGCGGCGTGAAGGGCTTGTTCGTCTCGTCCTTCAAAAACATCACGTAGCGTTTGCCTTCTTTAACGAGCGTCGCGTCGATGACGTTGAAGCCGCGGTCGTAGAAGACGGCCGCGCGCGCGAACGTCTTGAAGTCGCGCGTCTTCGTGTAGTAGATGCGGTGGTTCCAGCCCGGAGTGCCCGGCCGCGCGTCCTGCCCGTCGGTCTCGGGGAAGCGGCCCGGAATGGTCGTCGCCCACAGGATTAAAAACTCGCGCGTCCTCTCGTCGTAGAACAACTCCGGCGCCCAGCAGTTCAGGGCCTTCTCCTCGTGCTCCATGACGGGGAGGTATTTTTGCTCCGTCCAGTTGACGAGGTCTTTCGACGAGGCGTAGCCGATGCCGCGCTCCTGCCAGCTCACGGTCCAGACCATGTGGTAGGTCTTGTCGGGGCCGAGCAGGACGGACGGGTCGCGCATCAACTTGTCGCGCCCGGCCGTCGGCTTCAGGAAGGACGAGTCGCCCTTCAAGGCTTCCCAGCGCAACCCATCCTCGCTGTGTGCCAGGTGCAATCCATCCTCGCCGTTGCCCTTGAAGTAGGCGAAGAGGAGGTGGTCTTTGGCCGCGGCCGGCGCGGCGCAGAGACAAAGAAGAAGCAGCGCGGCTGTCAACTTAAAGTTTCTCATCTGCGTGTGACGGGGACGCGGAGCACGGTGACGGAGTGCGGCGCGAAGTTGACGATGAACTCGCCGGAGATGTCTTCGAGCGGGCGTTCGGCGGGCGCGACCTTCGTCGGGTCGTCGAAGCTGTTCTCGTCCTTCAGGTCGCGGCCCGCGATGAAGATGGCGCGGCCTGCGCGCGGCGCGACCTGCGCCCCTTCGAGCTTGACCGTGCTCCGCCTCGCGTCGCCGTTGGCGTTGACGACTTTGAGGACGACCTCATTCGTCTTCGCGTCGAGCGCGGCGCTGGCGTAGAGGCCCGCGCGGTTGTTCTTCGGCGAGCCGTTGAGGAGGACGGGCAAGGTGGTCGTGCCGAGGTTCGTGGCGAAGAGTTTCTGGACGTAGTAGTTGGGCGTGCCGTAGGAGCGGAGGTTGTCGAACCAGATCATGTCCGGCGTCCATTGCCACGCGTCCGCGTGCGCGAGCAGCGGCGCGTAGGACGACATGACGACCACGTCCGAGTTGCGCTCAAGGCCCGTCATGAAGGCCGCCTCGGCGAGCGCCGTCTCCCAGTTGTTGCGGTTGTCCGGCTTGGCGATGCCGCTCGACTGCGCGGCGTACTCCCCGGCGAAGACCTTCGGGCCGTCGCGCGGGTAGTCGTCGTAGCGGCCCGCGTTCGAGAGGAACCACGCGGGCGCCATGTAGTAATGCTCGTCCACGATGTCGGCCTTTAAAGCGCGCATCTCCCTCCAAAGATAATCGAACCGCTCGCCCTCGGGACTCGGCCCCGCGCTCGTGACGAGTTTTATCTCCGGGTGCTTCTTCCTGATGGCCGCCGCGAACAGCTTGTAACGCTCGACGTACTGCGGCCCCCACTGTTCGTTGCCGACGCCGAGCATCTTCAGGTTGAACGGCCGCGGGTGGCCCATCGCCGCACGCCTGCGGCCCCACGGATTTGAGACGGGCGCGTTCGCAAAGGCGATGAGGTCGAGCGCGTCCTGTATGTAGTGGCCGAGGTCTTCCAGCGGCGCCAGCTCGCCCGTGTTGTACTGGCAGGCCATGCCGCAGTTGAGGATGGGCAGCGGCTCTGCGCCGATGTCTTCGCTGAGGAGAAAGTATTCGTAGAAGCCGAGGCCGAAGGACTGGTAGTAGTCGGGCGCGGGCTTGTGGCGAAACTCGTAGTTCCAGCGGTTGACGAGCAGCCGCCGCTCGTCCGGGTCGCCGATGGTCGTCTTCCACTGGTAGCGGCGCTCAAGGTGGCTGCCCTCGACGATGCACCCGCCGGGGAATCGAAGGAAACCGGGGCGCATCTCCTTCAACAGTTTCACGAGGTCGGGCCGCAACCCGTTCTCGCGCCCCATCCACGTGTCCTTCGGGTAGAGCGAAACCACGTCCACGTCAACCGCGCCCTCGCCCTCGACTATTAAATTCAGGTGAGCCTTCAAGCTCGTCCCCGACGCGCGCAACGTGGCCGAATGCTTCTTCCAGGCTTTCGTTAAGCCCGCGACCTGCGCGCGGCCGAGACTCTTCCCGCCCTCGTCCTCAAGCTCCGCGCGCAGCGTTACGGGGCCGCCCCCGACCAGCCGCGCCTTCAAAGAGAAGGTGTACGCCTCGCCCTCGCGCACGCCCATCCCGCGGAAGCCCTCGTTGCGCAGCCCCGCGCCCTCCACGCCCGGCGGGACCTTCAAGCGGACGTAATGCGCGTTCGCCACCGCACCGGCCGAAGACCTGTCGAGCACGAAGACCTCGCCGCCCAACCTCTTCCACCCCATCAAGGGGTCCGCGAACTCGAACGACCTGTTCTTCACCCTCTCCGGATACAGCCCCCCGTCGGCCCCGAAGTTGATGTCCTCGAAGAACAGCCCGAACAGCGTCTCCGGTATCGCCGCGCCGGGTCGGTTCACCTCCACCGTGATGGACTGCCCGAAGGCCGCCAGCGGCGCCTGCAAGCACAGGCACAGCGCGCACACGGCCGCGACGCGCCTGAGCAGGGCGGGCGGCAGAGGTCTTGTCGCTCTCATAAACGTCCGAGTCTTTTAGCGCGCGGTCAGCGCCTCGATCTCTTCGATTTGTTTGGGGGCGGCGTCGGTGAGGACTTTGTGGCCGTCGGGGGTGACGAGCACGTCGTCTTCGATGCGGACGCCGATGCCGCGGTACTTGTCGGGGATGCCTTCGGCCGTCTCGGAGATGTAGATGCCGGGCTCGACCGTCATGACGATGCCGGGCTCGACGGCGCGCGGCTCGCCGTCCTGTTGGTAGGAGCCCACGTCGTGCACGTCCATGCCGAGGTAGTGGCCGAGGCGGTGCATGTAGAACTTCTTGTACGCCTCCTCCTCGATGAGCTTCGGCACGTCGCCTTGCAGGAGGCCGAGGCGGACCATGCCTTCGGTCAGGATTTCGACCGAACGCTTGTGCATGTCTTCGAGCGTGACGCCGGGCGCGACCATCTCGATGCATTGCTGCTGGCAGTCGAGCACCAGCTCGTAGATTTCGCGCTGGGCTTCGGTGAAGCGCCCGCCGACGGGGAAGGTGCGCGTGATGTCGGAGGCATAGCCTTCATATTCCGCTCCGGCGTCCACGAGGAGCAGGTCGCCGGGCTTTATCTCGGCGTCGTTGTTGACGTAGTGGAGGATGGTGGCGTTGGCCCCGGCGCCGACGATGGAAGAGTAGGCGGGGGCGCCCGCGCCGCTGCGGCGGAAGATGTATTCGATGAGGGCTTCGACCTCGTACTCGCGCATCCCCGGCTTGGCGTGCTTCATGGCCTCGCGGTGGGCCTCGGCGGCGATGTCGGCGGCGCGCTGCATGTGGCGCATCTCGTCTTCGGTCTTGAAGAGGCGCATCTCGTGGAGGATGGTGCCGGGGTCGATGACGGCGTGGGGCGGGTGGACGCCGCGGCGGCCCATCGAGCGCATGCGGGCGAGCTGCGAGATGACGGCCTGGTCCATGTCGGGGTGGCCGCCGAGCCGGTAGTAAAGATTTCGGGCGCCGTTGAGGATGTCGCCGAGCTTCGAGTGGAACTCTTCCGTTGGGAAGGCGGCGTCGGCGCCGAAGGTCTCTTTGGCGCCCTCGACCCCGGCGCGGCGGCCCGTCCAGATTTCCTTCTCGGGGTCGCGCGGGCGGACGAAGAGTGTGAACCGCTCGTCGCGGCCGGGCGCGATGACGGCGACGGAGTCGGGCTCGTTGAAGCCCGTCAGGTAGTAGAAGTCAGAGTCCTGTCGGAAGCGGAACTCGGTGTCGTTCGAGCGCGTCACCTCGCGACCCGAGGGCAGGATGGCGACGGAGTTCGGCTCCATGCGTCGCATGAACTCCGCGAGCTGCGGTCTTGGCATTAACTTACTCTCCCGGAAATCTGTTTGGCGTTCTTCAAAAAGATTCTATCCGAGCCGCGGAAATTAACAAGGACTGACAGGCCGGAGCGGTTATAATCCGCGCACGAGGTAACACGGCGAATGGCGACTCTGGTCTCGGAAATCAAGGCGCGCGAGGTGGTTTCTTACGACCCTTCGACGGGCGAGGAGGTGGGCCGCGTCCCGCTCGGCACGGCCGATGACGTGGCGCGTGCGGTGGGCCGCGCGCGCGCGGCGCAGAAGGGTTGGGCGGCGCTCTCGTTCGGGGAGCGCGCGCGGGTCATCATGAACGCGCGGCAGCTCGTGCTGAACGAGATGGAGGGGATAGCGCGTTTGATTTCGCGCGAGACGGGGAAGCCGGAGGCTGAGGCGATGGTGATGGAGATAGGGCCGACGCTCGACCTGATGCAGTTCTTCGCGCGCCGGGCCGAGCGCATGCTCCGGCCCGAGAAGATTGACATCGGGCTCTACGGCTTCCTCGGCCGCTCGTCGGTCGTCGAGTACCGGCCGCTCGGCGTCGTCGGCATCATCTCGCCGTGGAACTTCCCGTGGGCGACGCCTCTGGACGAGGTCGTGACGGCGCTGATGGCGGGCAACACGGTCGTGTTGAAGCCGAGCGAGCTGACGCCGTTCGTCGCCTTGAAGATTGCCGACGTGCTCGGGCGTGCCGGCGTGCCCGAAGGCGTGCTGGAAGTCGTCACGGGCGACGGCTCGACGGGCGCGGCGCTGGTGGAGGCGGCGCCCGACAAGATCATGTTCACGGGCAGCGTCGCCACGGGCCGTCGCGTGGCCGAGGCCGCCGCGCGCAGGCTCATCCCCGTCGTCTTAGAACTCGGCGGCAAAGACCCGATGATCGTCTTCGAGGACGCGGACCTGGAAGCCGCTTCGAGCGCGGCGCTGTGGGGCGCCTTCGCCAACTCGGGGCAGGCGTGCGCGTCGGTCGAGCGTTGCTACGTCCACGAGAGCGTGGCGGAAGATTTCACGTCGCGCGTCGTCTCGAAGGCGCGCGCGCTCAGGCAGTCGGCGCCGTGCGAGGGCGGGGACGTGGGCGCGATGACGAGCGAGCGGCAGTTGCGCACCGTCGAAGAGCACGTCAGCGACGCCGTCGCGCGCGGCGCCAAGGTGCTCGCGGGCGGCGGGCGCCCCGCGTGTGCGCGCGACGGCGACGGCTTCTTCCACGAGCCGACCGTGCTCGCGGACGTGGACCACACGATGGCCGTCATGCGCGAGGAGACGTTCGGGCCGGTCCTGCCTTTAATGACTTTCAGGACGGAAGACGAAGCCGTCCGGCTCGCCAACGACAGCGAGTTCGGGCTGACGGCGAGCGTCTGGACGCGCGACCTGCGGCGCGGGCGGCGCGTCGCCTCGCGCGTCGAGGCCGGCACCGTCATGGTCAACGAAGTGCTCTACACGCACGGCATCGCGCAGGCGCCGTGGGGCGGCGTCAAGCAGAGCGGGATGGGGCGCACGCACGGCCGCCTGGGCTTGCTTGAGATGGTCGCCCCCTACCACGTCCACGTCAACCGCCTCGCGCGCGTGCCCGACCCGTGGTGGTTCAACTACACGCCCGGCGCCGCCGCCCTCTTCCGCTCGCTCGCGCGCCGCTTCGCCTCCGGCTCAATCCTCCAGGCCCTCCTCCTCTCGCCCCGGATGCTCGGCCGCTTCCGGGAGATGAAGAAGAAAGGTGACGGTTAAGACAAGTTGCTCTTAACCGTCACCCGACGCCTGACACCCGTCACCGCCTTTTGCCTTTTCTCACTCGGCTTGCTATATTCCGCTTCCCCCGAGGTCAGTTTCCGCCCTTAGGTGTCTTGCCCTCGCTTCATCCGACAGAATTTGGGTGAGCGTTAGCGAAGCCGCCGCTCTCACTCGCGGCCGGGCTTCCGGCGCCGGTTCCTTCTCCGGCGGCGCTCGGCCTCCCGACCCGCGCGCCCGCCAAGGCACACAACCCACCCGCCTATCTCGGAGGTCTTGAATGAAAAGATTTATCGCTTCGCTCGCTATCGCGGCACTACTGCTCGCCGCCGCCCTCACCTTCTCGCACAACGCCTCGCTCGTCTCCAACGGTCAGGGCAAGAGCGCCGTCCACAAGAAGCAGCGCGCCGTGCCCGGCCAGTACATCGTCGTCCTCAAGGAGTGGGCCGCCCAGCCCTACGGCGAGAACTCCTTCGCCGGCCGCATCGCCGAGGACGTGGCCGCGCAGCACGGCGGCGAGGTCCTCGCCGTCTACAGGCACGCCCTGCTCGGCTTCTCCATCCGCCTCCCCGAGCAGGCCGCCGAGGCGCTGGCCCACGACCCCCGCGTCGAGTTCGTCGAGGAGGACGGCGTCGTCACCGCCTCGGCCACGCAGAGCAACCCGCCCTGGGGCCTCGACCGCATCGACCAGCGCGACCGCCCGCTCAACGCGACCTACAACTACACGCCGACCGGCTCCGGCGTCCACGTCTACGTCATCGACACCGGCATCCGACGGACGCACACGCAGTTCGGCGGACGCGCCAACGGCAACGGCTTCTCCTCCATCGCCGACGGCAACGGCTCAAACGATTGCAACGGCCACGGCACGCACGTCGCCGGCACCGTCGGCGGCTCCACCTACGGCGTCGCCAAGGGCGTCACGCTGCACCCCGTCCGCGTCCTCGACTGCAACGGCGACGGCACCGACTCGACCGTCATCCAGGGCGTTGACTGGGTGACGGCCAACAGGGTGCTCCCGGCCGTCGCCAACATGAGCCTCGGCGGCGGCGCCTCCTCCGCGCTCGACACCGCCGTCCAGAACTCCATCAACTCCGGCGTCACCTACGCCGTCGCCGCCGGCAACGACTACGGCCTCAACGCCTGCAACTCTTCGCCCGCGCGCGTCGCCGCCGCCCTCACCGTCGGCTCGACGACGAGCACCGACGCCAAGTCCGACTTCTCGAACATCGGCACCTGCCTCGACCTCTTCGCGCCGGGCTCCTCCATCCAGTCTTCGTGGTACACGTCCGACACGGCGACGAACACCATCTCGGGCACCTCGATGGCGACGCCGCACGTCGCGGGAGTCGCCGCCCTCTACCTGCAAGGCAACCCCTCGGCCTCGCCCTCGACGGTCGCCAACGCCATCGTCACGACGGCGACGACGAACCGGCTGACCGGCATCGGCACCGGCTCGCCCAACCGCCTGCTCTACTCGCTGCTCACGACCGACTCGGGCGGCGGCGGGGTGCCCTCGGCCTGCTCGGGCGGCACGCTCTACACCGGCTCGCTCTCCTTCGCGGGCGACTACGACTACCACCCGAACGGCAGCTACTACTACAGCTCCGTCTCCGGCTCCCACCGCGGCTGCCTCGTCGGCCCCGCCTCCGGCGCCGACTTCGACCTCTACCTCCTGAAGTGGAACGGCTCGGCCTGGGTCATCGTCGCCCGCGGCGAAACCTCGACCTCCAACGAGACCATCTCCTACTCCGGTACCGCCGGCTATTACCAATGGCAGGCTTACTCCTACAGCGGCTCCGGCAGCTATAACCTCTGGATCGCCCACCCGTAAAACGTAGGTGTCGGGTGTCAGGTGCCGGGTGCCGGGGGACGAAAAGCTTCCCGGCACCCGGCGCTCACTTTACCGGCACCCGGCACCTGACACCCGGCACCCTTTTTGACTTTCGACGCGGCCGGCTCTTACGATTCAGGAGAACTTTTAAGCGAAAGGCTGGCACGAGAGATTTGCTGGGACGCATCATCAGGGCTCAGGAGCGGCGGCGCGCGACGCGCGACACGAACCGCGTCGTCCGCCCCTTCGAGTGGGGCGCCGAGTTCGTCACCGAACACCTGAACGGCGACGACCCGCGCGAAATCTTCGCCCGCCACACGCGCGACGTGATGCGCGACAGCGAGAGTTTTTACAGCAACCCTCCCGTCAACGACTACCGGCTCGAAGGCGACCGCCTGACGTGGACGAGCTCCGTCCGCACGCCCTCGGAGGAGAACAACCTCGCCCGCGCGCGCTTCTTCCCCGCCGACGAAAGACGCCGGGGCGACGGCCGCCGCGCCGTCCTCGTCCTCCCCCAGTGGAACGCCGACGCCGAGAGCCACGTCGCGCTCTGCAACATCCTCGCGCGTCTCGGCATCGCCGCGCTGCGGCTGACGCTCCCCTACCACGAGGGGCGACGGCCCGCCGAGCTTGAGCGCGCCGAACACCTCGTCAGCTCCAACGTCGGCCGCACGATTCAGTCCTTCCGACAGGCCGTCCTCGACTCGCGCGCGGCCGTCTCGTGGCTCACGTCCCGAGGGTTCGACCGCGTCGGCATCGTCGGCACCAGCGTCGGCTCCTGCACCGCCTTCCTCGCCTTCGTCCACGACGAGCGCATCCGCGCCGGGGTCTTCAACCACGTCTCCGGCTACTTCGCCGACGTGGTCTGGCACGGCATCTCGACGCGACACGTCCGCGCCGGCATCGAAGGCAAGCTCTCGCTCGAAGAGTTGCGCGACGTGTGGCTGCCGATTAGCCCGATGCCCTTCGCCGAGCTGCTCGCGACGAAGCGCCCGCGCCCCATGCGCTTCATCGCCGCGCGCCACGACCTCACCTTCCCCGCCGACCTCTCGCGCGACGTGATTCGCCACGCCCGCGCGCACGGCCTCTCGGTGGACGTGTCCTGGCTCCCCTGCGGCCACTACACCAGCGGCGAGCGCCCGTGGGTCTACCTCGACGGCTGGAAGATAGTCAACTTCATCAGGAAGAACCTGTGAGGCTTCTTGACTCGCCGCCTGATTTGGCATAGAAGCATCTTGCATCTTTCAAACCACACGGAGGACTCCACCGATGGCTGACGAGACTAGGGACGAGGGGAAGACCTGCGCCAACGCGCCGTGCTCCTGCCCCGTCGAGAAGGGCGAGAAGTTCTGTAGCGTCCACTGCCAGAGCACCGGCAACACCACCCAGATCGACTGCGACTGCGGCCACACCGGCTGCGCGGGCGACTTCTAAAAAGCAAAAAAGGCGACGGGCGTCAGGCGTCGGGTGACGGTTAAGACAAGT
>DASZEK010000068.1:0-39515 GCA_035941045.1 Pyrinomonadaceae bacterium
CATCACTCCGCACTCCGCATTCCGCACTTCTCTACCTCCCGTTGTCGCGCCCGCGCCGCAGCTCGCGCGCCGACTCTATCAACTCGTCCGAGCGCGCCTCCTCTTCCTGCACATCCATGTGGTCTACGATGCCGACGACCGCGGCCTCGATGGACATCTCCTGGTCGCCGACGGCCGTGCGCGCCGCCTTGCCGTACGCGCACATCACCACCTCGCCGACGCCCGCCCCCAGACGGTCGGCCACGACGACGATGTTCTTCGTCGGCTCCTTGTCCAAATCAATCGGGTGCACGATCAAAAAACGGACGCCCTCCAAATCGGGCGTCTTCTTCGTTGACCAGACCGTGCCGACGACTTTTCCGAGAAACATAGAAAGGGTGTCGGGTGTCGGGCGCCGGGATGTCTTAACCGACACCCGGCGCCCGACACCTGCCTTCATGCTTTCGCGAACACTTCCGCCGCCTCGCCCATGTCGCGGGCGGCGGGCGTGATGATGGTGCGCGCGTTGGTGTAAATCTTCTCGCCCTTCTGGATGGCGCGGCGCACGTCGTCCTCGCAGACGAACTCGACGGCGCGCTTGCCGTTGGAGGCGGGCGGC
The DNA here is from genome assembly GCA_035941045.1 of Pyrinomonadaceae bacterium. Classification (GTDB taxonomy): domain Bacteria; phylum Acidobacteriota; class Blastocatellia; order Pyrinomonadales; family Pyrinomonadaceae; genus QHXN01. The sequence continues at coordinate 599 of DASZEK010000068.1, forward strand.
TGGGCCTTCGGGGCCTGACCGCCGTCGCCCGCCTGCGCCGGGGGCGCGGGTGCCGGGGCCGTGGCTTGCGGGGCCGCGCCGCCGTTGCCCGCGTGGACCTGCGCGGTGGGCGCGGCCTCGGGCTGCGGGGCGACGCCGCCGGAGGGCGAGACGCGGCCGGGCTCAAGGTCAACGCCGACCTGCACGTAGCCGTGCGGCTGCGCCGTCGGGAGCGGGGCGGCGGTCTGCGGCGCCGTCGTTTCTCGCCCGCCGAGGAAGCGGTCAACGAGTTTGGCGATGTCGTCGCGGTTGACGCCGGTCGATGCCTTGGCGGCGGCGGGCGCCGGCTGGAGCGGCGAGCGCGACGGCGCCTGCGGTTGAGTCGCCGCGCGGGCGGGGCGCTTCGAGGGCACGGCGCGCGTCTCGAAGGCGACGCGCTTGATGTCCATCAGGTGCCACGGCGAGATGTTGTCGGACGTGACGTTGCCGCCCCACGAGCCGCAGCCGAGGGTCATTGACGGAGGCAGCGCCGTCGAGAATCCGATGGCGCCGTGCGTCGTCGGCGAGTTGACGATGACGCGCGAGGCGGGCATCTCCGTGCCGAAGGCGCGGGCCGCCTCGCGCGAGCGAGTGTGGATGCCGGCGGTGTGGCCCATGCCGCCGTACGAGAGGACTTCGAAGCAGCGCGCGGCGCCCTGCTCCAAGCCGTCTGCGACGTAGAAGGCGAGGATGGGCGACAGCTTCTCCATCGAGAGCGGGAAGTCGCGCCCGACGCCGCCGACCTCGGCGACGAGGCAGCGCGTGCCCGGCGGCACCGTCAGGCCCGCCATCTTCGCAATCACCTCGACCGACTTGCCGACGATGGCCGGGTTCAAGGCCCTCTGGCCCGTCGTGACGACCTTCGCCAACATGTCGGCCTCGGCCGGCGAGAGGAAGTGGCCGCCCTGCGCTTCAAACTCCTGCCGCACTTGCGCGGCGACGGGCGCGTCGGCGACGACGGCCTGCTCCGAGGCGCAGATGGTGCCGTTGTCGAAGGTCTTGCCGGTCAGGATGTTTTGAACGGCGAGGGGCACGTCGGCCGTGCGTTCGACGAAGACGGGCACGTTGCCGGGGCCGACGCCGAAGGCGGGCTTGCCCGAAGAGTAGGCCGCGCGGACGAGCCCGATGCCGCCGGTCGCGAGGATGACGGCCGTCAGCTTGTGCTTCATCAAGGCTTCCGTGCCTTCGATGGTGGCCGTCGTCATGCAGGCGACGGCGTCGGCCGGCAAGCCTTCCTTGAGCCCCGCCTCGCGCATGACGCGCGCCGTCTCGCCGATGCACTTGGCGGCCGAGGGGTGCGGGCTCAGCACGATGGTGTTGCGCGACTTGATGGCGATGAGGATTTTGAAGATGGCCGTCGAGGTCGGGTTCGTCGAGGGGATGATGCCGGCGACGACGCCGCGGGGGCTCGCAATCTCCATCACGTCTTGCGACTCGTTGATGACGCCGACGGTGCGCAGACCCTTGAAATAGTTCCACACGTCCTCGGCGGCGAAGCGGTTCTTCTCGCGCTTGTCGTCGGCGACGCCGAAGCCAGTCTCCTCGCTCGCCATCGCGCCGAGCCGGGCGGCGTCGGCCAGAGCCGCGCGCGCCATCGCCTCGCAGACGCGGTCAATCTTCCCTTGGTCGAAGCGCGCGAGCTGCCCCTGCGCGCGGTGCGCGGCCTCGACCAAATCACGCGCCTGCTGCACCGACAAGAGGTCTTTGTCCGACGCCATCACAACCTCCAAAACGGGTGACGGGTGTCAGGCGTCGGGTGCCGGGCAAGGCGGGCTTTAACCGGCACCCGACGCCTGACACCCGTCGCCTTACTTGCTTCGTTCCTTGTTGTTCTCGCGCTGGCCGGCCGGCAGCGAGCGTCCCTGGTCGCCTTCGCCGAGCGAGCCGGCCGAGCCGCCGCCGCCGAGGGCCCGCTCGTCGGGGCTGTAGCCGGTGCGGCCGTTGCTGGGGAGCACGCGCTCGACCTCGCCGTGCGGGCGGGGGATGACGTGGACGCTGATCAGCTCGCCGACGCGGCGGGCGGCGGCGGCGCCCGCGTCGGTCGCCGCCTTGACGGCGCCCACGTCGCCGCGGACGAAGATGGTGACGTAGCCGGCGCCGATGTACTCCTTGCCGATGAGATCAACGTTGGCGGCCTTGACCATCGCGTCGGCGGCCTCGACGGCCCCGACGAACCCCTTGGTCTCGACCATTCCGAGTGCTTCGAGAGGCATCTTCTTGGGTCCTCGCTTCTGTGGTTGTAGAAATTAAACTGTAGTCCGAAACGCGCTATGTGCGGCAACCGTATCACCGCCCGCGGCAAAGTTCAAGACGCGCGCATCCCCGTGTTGCGACAAAGTTTGACACGCCTCTGAAGGGCACATTATATTGAGCCTCAAAGCACGCGCTACACAGCGGACGGCGGTCGGCACGGGCCGCGCGGCAGATTCCACCGAAGACGGGGAAGTGAACTCTAAGACCTCTGACCAGACTCCCGACGGCGGCGGGGCGGACGGCTCGCTCGGGGAGGAACTGCGCCGCGCGCGCGAGGCCCGCGGCGTCTCCCTGCGCGAAATCTCCGAGCAGACGCGCATCACCATGCGCCACCTCGAAGCCATCGAGGCCGACGACTACAAGCACCTGCCCGGCGGCATCTTCAACCGCTCCTTCGTCAAGGCTTACGCCCGCCACATCCACTTCGACGAGCAGCGCGCGCTCGACCTCTACGCGCGCACGGCCCGCGAGCACGGCGACTCGCCCGACGAGCCGCCGCCGACCTCGCCGCAGCGGTCGCGCGTCTACATGGGCGAGACGCAGCGCTCGCCGCTCGTGACGGCCGGGCTGTCGGCCATCATGATCGGCGTCCTCGTCCTCGTCGTCTACGCCGGCCTCCACTACTACCGCCGCTCCGCCGAGGGGACGGCCGACGCCGCCGCGACGCCGACGCCCGCCGCAGACTCTCAGCAGCAGGCCGCCGTCGCGCAGACGCCCACGCCGCCGCCCGCCGCCGAAGGCTTCAGCGTGCGGGTCGGCGCGAAGCGCAAATTCTGGCTCACCTCGTGGCAGGACGAAGGGAAGAAGCGAGGCCGCATCATCCTCCCCGAGAAGCCCGAGGAGTTCACGCCCGAGGGCAGCCTGAGCCTCAAGTTCGACAAGGCTTCGGCCGACGCGCTCGAAGTCGTCGTCAACGGCCAGCCACTTAAAGTCCCCGCGTTCGAGGCCAGCGAGTTCACCTGGACGATTAGTAAGGACAACTACAAGCAGTACCAGTGAATCGTGAAAAGAAGTCATCAGCCGCCAGTCGTCAGTCGTCAGCCGGGGCAAAAGCTGACAACTGACGACTGACGAGTATTGGAGTCATACCGTTATGCTCAAGCCTGATTTGCAAGTGGGTCTCACCTTCGACGACGTGCTCCTGGTGCCGTCGCGCTCCGACGTGATGCCGGCCGAGGTTGACACCTCGACGCGCCTGACGCGCGGCATTAGCTTACGCATCCCCCTCTGCTCGGCCGCGATGGACACCGTCACCGAGAGCCGCCTCGCCATCGCCATCGCGCAGCAGGGCGGCATCGGCGTCGTCCACAAGAACTTCCCCGTCGAGCGGCAGGCCGAGGAGGTGGACAAGGTCAAGCGCAGCGAGTCGGGCATGATCGTGGACCCGGTCACGATTCGCTACGACCGGCCCGTGCGCGACGCGCTGGCCGTCATGCAGCGGTACAAGATTTCCGGCGTGCCGGTCGTAGACGAGGACGGCCACCTCGTCGGCATCATCACCAACCGCGACCTCCGCTTCGAGACGCGCTTCGACATCCCCGTCTCCGAAGTCATGACGCCGCAGCCGCTCGTCACCGTCCCCGTCGGCACCACCTTGGACGAGGCCAAGGTCGTCCTCCAGAAGCACCGCATCGAAAAGCTCCTCGTCGTTGACGGCGACAAGCACCTCAAGGGGCTCATCACGGTCAAGGACATCCAGAAGGCCATTCGCTACCCGCACGCCGCCAAGGACCAGCTCGGCCGCCTCCTCGTCGCCGCCGCCATCGGCGCCACGGGCGACTTCCGCGAGCGCGCCGACGAACTCGTCCGCGCCCGCGTGGACTGCCTCGTCATCGACACCGCCCACGGTCACTCCTCCCGCGTCATCGAAGCCGTCCGCGACATCAAGCGCCGCCACCCCGACACCCAGCTCATCGCCGGCAACGTCGCCACCGGCGAGGCCACCCGCGAACTCATCGAAGCCGGCGTGGACGCCGTCAAGTGCGGCATCGGCCCCGGCTCGATTTGCACGACGCGCGTCGTGACGGGCGCGGGCGTGCCGCAGATGACGGCCATCTACAACTGCGTGCAGGCGGCGAAGGGGTCGGGCGTGCCCGTCATCGCCGACGGCGGGGTGAAGTTCTCGGGCGACGTGGCGAAGGCCATCGCGGCGGGCGCCGACGTGGTGATGATCGGCTCCTTGTTCGCGGGCACCGAAGAGTCGCCGGGCGAGTTGATACTCTTCCAGGGCCGGTCGTTCAAGGCGTACCGCGGCATGGGTTCGATAGGTGCGATGCGCGAGGGCTCGAAGGACCGCTACGCGCAGGAGGAGACGGACGTGGAGTCGAAGCTCGTGCCCGAGGGCATCGAGGGGCGCGTCCCCTACAAGGGCACGCTCTCGGACATGGTGACGCAGCTCGTCGGCGGCCTCCGCGCCGGGATGGGCTACACCGGCTGCCGCAACATCCGCGAGTTTCAGGAGAAGACCAGCTTCGTCCGCATCAGCCCCGCCGGCCTCAAGGAGTCGCACGTCCACGACGTGATCATCACGAAGGAGGCGCCGAATTATAGGCTCGAATAATTTGGGAGTTCGGGTTGCGGGTTTAGTGAAGACGGGAGGCGGGCGGTCCTCCCGTCTTTCTTTATTCGGGGGTAATCTGTCAGGTGTCCGGTAAAACATGCGGCGCGTCCTCCTCGGCTGCGCGCCCGCCGTCGTAACGGCCCGAAATCGCGAGGCGAGTAATCCGGCACCTCGCTTGCTAAGTGTTTCTGAGGATGGCTGAGCGGAGCGCAGTTCTGATTATGAACCCGAACGCCGGGCGCGGCGGCGCTGGCGGCGCGCGCGAGGCCGAGCGGTTTCGCGAAGCTTTGGAGGCGGGCGGCGTTAGGGTTCGCGTCGCGCCGACCAAGGGGCCGGACGACGCGGCGCGGCTCGCGGCGGAGGCCGTGCGCGAGGGCGCGACCGACGTGGTCGTGCGCGGCGGCGACGGCACGGTCCACGAGGCGATACAGGGCTTGGTGGGCGCGGAGGCGCGGCTGACGGTCTGGCCGGCGGGGACGGCGAACGTGCTGGCGCGGCAGCTCGGGATGCCGCGGGGCGCCGAAGCTCTGGCGCGCGTCTTCGTCGGAGGAAAGACGCGGCGCATCACGCTCGGGCGCGCGACCTCGGAGGAGACGGGCGAGCGGCGCTACTTCTTCATGCTGGCGGGCGTCGGGCTCGACGCCTCGGTCGTGCGCCACGTCCGGCCGCGACTTAAAAGAAAAGTTGGCGAGGCGGCCTTCTGGTACGCGGGCCTCGGGCACCTCGCGCATTGGACGCCGCGCGTCTTCACCGTCGAGGTTGACGGCGAGGAGTTGCCCGCCACCTACGCGGCCGTCGGCAAGGCGCCGTGGTACGGCGGCGGGCTCGCCATCACGCCGAGGGCGCGGCTCGACGCCAAAGAGTTCGAGGTCTGCGTCATCAACTCGCGGAGCCGCCTGCGCTACCTCTACCTGCTGGCGCGCGCGGTCCGCGGCGGAGCGCCCGAGGGGACGCGCGGCGTCTGCTACCGCACGGCGGGGCGCGTCCGCGTCCGCGGCGAGGCGGAGGTGCAGGCCGACGGCGAGCTGATAGGCGGCCTGCCCATGACCTTCGACATCGTCACCGAAGGCGTCGAGGTCATAGTCCCTTAATCTTTAATCTTAAAAAAGAGGTTGTGAAGTTTTATGAAAAGGCTCGGATTGTGTTTGAAGATGACGTGCGTGCTGTTGCTCATGTCGGCGCCCGCGGGCGGCGCGCAGAAGCCGACGAAGGAGGAGGAGAGGCTCGCGCGCGAGACGGCGGTGGCCTTCTCCGAAAGGCTGGTGGCGACGCGCGACTTCGGCCCCGTCGTCAAGGAGCTTTACGCCGACGACTTCATGAAGCATTACTTCGCGCGGGTGTCGCAGCAGCGGCAGGCTTTGAACGCCAGCCCGCTGACGAAGGGGATAAAGGTTGACACCTTCATGCTCTACGTGGTGCCGGCCCTCACCTTCAGCACCGAGCTGCTAGCCCGGCCTGACGACGAGCACTGGCCGCGCCTCTACGCCGCCGCCTCGGACCTGATGCTCTACCCCTACCTCTCGCTCCTGACGAAAGGGAGCGTGAAGGAGTGGGCCAACCGCGGGATGATGAGCGAGGGCGACATCCTCTCGGTCTACGCGCCGGAGTCCATCAAGCTCCTTGAGAAGAACCCGACGACCGCCAACTTCCCCAAGCGGAGGGGCGCCGACGTGGCCGCCGCGACGCCGGACGACCTGCGCCGCATGACCGAGACGCTGGAGGAGGCCGCGCGGCTGACCCGGCCGCGGCTCGAAGGGGTGCTGGCCTCCGGCGGGACGCAGTTCGCGCAGAACCTCGAACTGTTGAAGATGGCGTCCGAGCGGTCGCCGGTCGAGCTGGTGCCCGAGGGCGCCGCGTCGCCCGTCCTCTACCCGCCGGGGACGCGCGTCTTCAAAGTCTTCTCGCCGCTGCTCTACGACCTCTACCTCGTGAACGAGGGCGGGCGGATGAAGGTTGCGTGGGCCAACCTGCCGACGGAGTAGGGCTGCTAGCCGTCGCGCCGCTCCTGCCACCAGAGCATCCCGCCCGCGCACGCCACGGCCCCCGCGACGAGGAGGAGGAAGCCGCCCGCGAGCCTCCAACCGTCGCCGGGGTCGCCGCCGAACTGCCGGGCGAGCACGTTGTCTTTGATGGCCGGCGCCGCCCCGTCCTCACGCGACGCGGCGTACCAACTGGCGAGCGAAAGCAGGACCAAAACGCAGCACACCCCGACGAGCCTCTTAATCGTTCCGCGCATCCCTTCCCTTCTCTCTCCGGTGCCAGCCGTGCCAGCTTAGACTCCGAATCCGGGTGAAGGTTCCGCGCGCTCTACTGCTTACTTCTTCCCCGTCAGCCACGCTTGGCGAAGGGCGCGGGCTTCGGGCGTGGCGCGTTGGTCAACCTCGATGCGGAAGGTGGTGCGCTGCGAGTCGCCGCCGGGCGTGCGCGCGAGGCGGAGGCCGACCGCCGCCAGGGCTTCGTCGTAGGGCGGCGGCTCGACGCCCTCGACGTGGCGCGCGTAGAAGTCCGAGAGGTCGAAGCCCGCCACCTCGGAGGCGAGGCGCATGAACTCCTCGACCGTGTAGGCGCGGCCCTTCAGGTAATAAGAGTCGTTCGGGCTCTTGACGTAGAACTCTTCGTAGGCGCGGCGCATCACGTCGTCGAGCGAGGCCCGCCCCTTCGTGCGCCCGCGGATGAGGAGGTCGAGCGCGAGCGCCAGCGTCTCGCCCTTCGGGTAATAGCTGACGGAGACGTTCGGGAAGTTCGTGCGCTGCTCGCTGCTCGCGCGGTCGATGAAGGGCGCGAGGAGCGAAGCCTCGACGGCGCTCATCAGGCGACTGCCGGGCGCGTTCTCGATGCCCGCGACGGCGTTCGTGTAGCTCCTGAAGAGCTGCGCGTCGTCCCAGACGCCGGCCCGCCGCTGCGAGAGCTTGCCGTAGTAGTTGGTGAAGCCCTCGGCTATCCAGAGGCCGCGCGTCTCGACGGGCTTCGTAAAGTCCCACGGCCCGAGCCCGAGGGGCCGCAGGCGCTTGACGTTCCAGACGTGGAAGAACTCGTGGGCAGCGGTCGAGACGGCGCCCTCGAACACGTCGCCGCTTGAGAGCGCGCCCGTCTCGACTATCTGCGTCGAGTTCAGGTGCTCCATGCCGTCGCCGCGCCGCGCCGACGGGTCGAAGTGGAAGAGGAAGGTGTACTGCCCGTACTCCGGCTCGCCCATCATGGCGATTTCGGCGCGCACCACCTTCTCGACCTGCCGCACCAGCTCGGCCCTCCGGCCGCCCTCGTCGCCGAACGAGTGGACGAGGACGCGGTGCGGCTTGCCGCCGACCTCGAACGTCTCGACCGTGAACGACGGCGCGACCTCGGTCGGCGCGTCAATCATCACGTCGTAGTTCGGGAAGGCGAACTCCGTCTGCCCGTCGCGCGCCGTGTAGCCGTTGAAGACCCGCCAGCCCGGCGGCGCCTCGACCTTCAGGGAGACGGGGTCCTGCTTGTGGCCGGCGACGTAGGCGAAGACGGAGCCGCCGTTGAAGTTGGCGTGGCGCGCGTCGAGCTGCGAGAAGGTGCCGGAGAGGTCGTCGGCGTAGACCTTGTAGTGGAGCGAGACGCCTTCCAGCCCGCGCGTCTCGACGCGCCACGTCTGCGTGTCCACCCTCGCGAGGCGGAGTGCCGCCGGCTTGCACTTCACGTCGCGCGGGCAGGCGTTGAAGGCGCGCGCCTCCTGCACGTTCCTCGCGAAGTCGTAGACGGCGTAGCGGCCCGGCGACCAGCGCGGCATCTGGAAGTCGACGTGCGCGGCGTTGTTCAGCCCGCGCACTTCCACGCGGACTTCGAACAGGTGCGACTCCGGCCGCGGCATCGAAATCACGTAAGCGATGCTGTAAGCGCCGCCCTCCTGCGCGGCGCTCGACTGAGCCGTGAGAAGCACCAGAACGGCGAGCACACACGCGCGCGCCGACGCGGCGAGAATATTCATCATCAAGTCTCCGACCCTTCCAAGGTGCGCGATTATCCGCACACCGCGCGCCGCCTGTCAAAAGCACGCCTTGACGAAGAAATGACGACGCACTCATCATTCGTCGTATGACCGAACGGCTCTACTACAACGACTCTCACCTGACCGAGTTCGACGCGCGCGTCGTCGCCGTGACGCGCGACGCGGACGGGCGCGCGGCCGTCATGCTTGACCGCACGGCCTTCTACCCGACGGGCGGCGGCCAGCCTTTCGACACGGGCGCTTTAGGCGAGACGCGCGTCGTCGATTGCGTTGACGAAGGCGAAGGCGGCGTGCTGCACGTCGTCGAAGGCGAGCCGCCCGCCGAAGGCTCACAAGTCAAAGGCCGCGTGGACTGGCCGCGCCGCCTCGACCACATGCAGCAGCACACGGGCCAGCACATCCTCTCCCAAGCCTTCGTCGAGCTGTTCGGCGCGCAGACTCGCAGCTTCCGCATGATGGCCGACGCCTCGGAAGTTGACGTTGATTTAAACGACGCCTCGGACGAGCGCGTCGAGCGCGCCGTGGACCGCGCCAACGAAATCATCTGGGAAGACCGGCCGGTCCGCGTTCATCAGCTGACCGCCGAAGAGGCCGCGCGCCTGCCGCTGCGCAAGGACTCGGCGCGCGAAGGCGAGCTGCGCGTCATCGAGATTGAGGGCTTCGACTTCAGCCCCTGCGGCGGCACGCACGCCCGCAGGACCGGCGAAGTCGGCCTGCTCGCCGCCCGCCACTGGGAGCGCGCCAAGGGGCTCGTCCGCGTCACCTTCGTCGCCGGGGCCCGCGCGCTCGCCGACTACCGCCGCGCCAACCGCACCGCCCGCTCCGCGGCCGCCCTCTTCAGCGTCGCCCGCGACGAAGCCGCCGACGCCGCCGCCCGCCTGCACGAAGAGCACAAACAACTCCTCCGCCGCTCGCGCTCGCTCGAAGAACTCGCCGCCAAGGCCGAAGCGCGCGACCTCCTCGAAGGAGCCGAGACGGCCGCCGGCAACTTAAAGGTCGTCGCGCGTGTCTTCGACGGGCGCGACGCCGACTCCCTCCGCCGTCTCGCCTTCGCCCTCTGCGCGCACGCGGGCGTCGTCGCCCTGCTCGGCTCGCGCGACGAAGGCGGCGCCCGCCTCGTCTTCGCCCGCTCGGCGGACGCGCCCGGCGACATGAACGCACTCATGCGCCAAGCCTGCCTCGCCCTCGAAGGCCGCGGCGGCGGTCGCCCCGACCTCGCCCAAGGCGGCGGCCCCCGCGCCGGCCGACTCCCCGAAGCCCTCGCCGCCGCCGCCCGCAGCCTCTCACCCTAAGGCGCCCGCCGCTTGACACAACCCGGCCCGACTCCCTAACATCTCACTTCCCGCGTGGGGCAGTAGCTCAGTTTGGCAGAGCGCCGCGTTCGCAATGCGGAGGTCAGGGGTTCGATCCCCCTCTGCTCCACCAAAAGATTAAAAAGAAGAAGAGCCGCATCGATGCGGCTCTTCTTCTTTTTGGGGACGGGGTTGGTGTGTTAGTAGCGGCGGGCGGGGCGGCGGCGTTTGCGGATGCCGTAGGTGTAGACGGCCGCGCCGCCTCCTCCGGCGAGGGCACCGATGGCGGCGCCCTTCTTGCCGCCGGCGATGCCGCCGATGATGGCGCCGGCCCCGGCGCCGCCGGCCGTCGTCAGCTTGTCACGGTGCTTCTGCCAGAACGAGCGGCCGTGCTTGTGGCCGTCGCCGACGCAGCTTCGGTGCGTGTGCCAGCGGTTGCCGTGGCGGTGCCGGTAGCTGCCGCACTGGGCCTGCGCCGAGAGCGGCAGGGCGATGGTCAGCAGCGCGAGGACGATTAAAGCGGACAGGACTCTCCTCATTTCCCTTCTCCTTGATTGATGCAAACTCGGGGGAGAGCGCGTGGGGCGATTATGGTTCGCGCGCCTCGACTTTTGCAACGCGCGACTCGTTCAGACGAGCCAGCCGCGCGCGGCCAGCAGCTCGCCGGCCAGGAAGGAGGCGAGGTTGGCGGCCGTGATGACGGCGCAGTCTCTCAGGCGGGAGGGCGGCGCGTCGTCTCTTCTTGAAGGGAAGGCTGTCAGGAATAGTGCGCACTCGGCGGCGGGCGCGAAGACTTCGGCCGTCAGGACGTAGGCGGCTCGCGAGGCTCCGTCGAAGATGACGGGGAGGACGAGGACGACGACCGGGTAGGTGCAGGCCGTCAGCCAGAGGCCGGCGAGGAGGCGACGTTGGATAGGATGACGCGGCGCGAGGCCGAAGAGGAGCACGGGCGTCTCTATCGCGACCGTCAGGAGGTAGCCGAGCGGGAGGAAGTGCCAGAGGCGCGCGGTGTCCATCCCGTCGTCAGAGCAGGCGCAGCAGGAAGGGCACTTCGGCGAGGACGTGAAGCATCGCGGCCGTGAAGTAAACGTCGCGCGTCGTCAGGTAGTCAACCGAGAAGCAGGCCCACAGCGCGAGCACCAGAAGCGCCCCGCACGCGAGCACCAGCGCCGTCGCGCGCGGCCAGCCCCGCGGGTGACTGACGAGGGGAATCCTTTCCAGCCGCCACGGCGCCGTCCCCAAACCGGCGAGCGGGATAGCCAGAAGCCACACGCCGTAATGAATCGTCTCAAGGTAGACGTGCGTCGAGACGAGCAGGCGGTCGGGCACGGACGGAAGAATCTCCGCGCCCGCGTGCTGCGCGACCCGCGCGGCCAGCGCGCCCCCGTTCGCAATCGAAGGCCCGCCCGCCGTCAGCCACCACATCGCGGCGACGAGCAGCGGGAGCAGGCAGAGGCAGGCGCGGTAAGTCTGCGACCAGCGCGGCCGGCTCTTGCGCAGTTGCCGGTCGAGGAACCAGAGCGCGAGCAGCGGGTGCAGGTAGACGAGCGCGAGGCCCCACCCCGACGGGTAGAGCCAAGCCAGCGCCGCGACGCCGAAGCCTAAAGGCAGCGCCCAAGACCAGTCGCGCCCCGGCTTCTCCTTCGCGCGCAGCAGCACGAGCGACACCACCCACCCGACGAAGAGCGTGTTCCACAAGGCCCCCGCCGCCAGCCACCCCGACTCGCCCCACGCGCCCGCCCGCGCCGCCTGCGGCCACGCGGCATACAGGATTGTGAGAAGAACCGCGCCGCCGATGCCGACGCGGAAGAAGTTGCGCGAGCGGCCCCAGCGCACGGGCATGCGCGAGACGAAGTAGCGGAACTCGACCCAGTTGTGCGGCCCCGCGAAGAGGAAGACAGTCGCGACGGAGAGTTGCAAAGGCATCCACCCGACGAGCAGCGCCGACGCGCACATCAGCGACAGGGCCGCGAGCGCGAACGGCCACGCGACCGTCAAAGCGCCCGCGCGCCCCGCCGCGACGGGAACGCGACCGACCTCCGCGAACTCCGGCCGCATGCTCATCTCGGCTTCGGGACTATCAGCTTAATCTCGCTGCTCACGTCGTCACGGACGACGAAGACCCTGACGCGGCCCGTCCGCGGGTCGCCGTCAACGGCCTGCGGGAGTGTCCCGGCGTTGAGCGGCATCGAGGGCGGCGCAAGGTTGGCGAGCGTAAGCGTCGTCGCCGCGCCCGCGCAGAGCGCGCAGACGGCGATGACGACGGCCGTCCTTCTCACCCTCGCGCTGCGGCCCGAGCGCGCGAACCAGAGGCCGCCGAAGACGAGCCCGAGCGACAGCAGCACGCCCGCCGCCGCCGTGTGCGCCGGGGGCAGGCCGCCCACGCCGAGCGAAGCCGCGAAGGAAGGCGTCTCGTCTTCAAGCTCGGCGCGCAACTGCCTGAGCGCCGAGGCCGGGATGAGAAGCTCGGCCTCACGATTGTCGTAATCCGCCTCGATGCTCATCGAGTAGGGGCGGCCGACGGGCGGCTTCGGGTCGCGGCGATTGCCGGCGTTGTTGCGATTGTCGGGGAGTCGAACGTCTGCGAAGGCCACGGTCGAGAGGCATAGCACGGCCAGCGTCGCGGCCGCGAAGCGGAGCTTGGGGGTCATAAGGGTTCACCTTTCCGGAGTGTGCCGCGAGGTCATTCCAGAGCGGCGCGTAGGATACCTCAAAGCGACCCGGCTGGCGAGCCCGAGATCAGACCAGTGTGCGCAGGTAGGCGGCCGTCTCGTGGAAGACGGAGAGGCCGCTCGTGTAAACCCATTCGAGCGCCGTCCACGTCGCCGGGATGTTCAGGGCGACGCAGAGGGCGACGGAGAGGACGGCCACGCACAACACGTCCGTGTCTTCGAACGACTTCATCTTTAAATTCTCCTCTTACGTGCGACGGCGTGGCACTGCCGAAGGGTTCTCTGGCGGATGAGGAAGCGGGGCACTCGGGGCGCCTTCAACTATACACAAGCGGGCGCGCGGCGCGAAGTTGCAATGTGATTACATTCCGGTTGCGCAGGCATACGGAGGTCGGCGGGCTGACCGGCCCCGCCCGGCCGTGCTAGGCTTCGTGAACCGATGAGCGACACGACCGAAACGTCGGGGCGCGCGGGCGAGGAGGGCGCCGCGAACGCTTACCTTTACATGCTCTCCGGCTCGCTGGCCTTCGCCACGATGGGCGCGCTCAGCCACGCGGCGGGCGCGCGAACGGACTGGCAGTTGGTGGCCGTGGCGCGCACGCTCGTCGCCGCCGTCCTGTCGGCCTCGCTCGCCCTGTCTCTCGGCGTCCGTCTCGTCTTCCTACGCCCGGCCGTGCTCTGGATGCGGAGCCTCGTCGGCAGCCTCGGCGTCCTCTGCGCCTTCTACTCGCTGACGCACCAGCCGGTCTCGACCGCCCTCACGCTTTCCAATACGGTCCCCTTCTGGGTGACGCTTCTGGCGTGGCCTGTGCTCGGGCAGAGGCCGGCGAGGGCGGTCTGGGTGGCGGTCGGGGCGGGGCTCGTGGGCGTAGTCCTGATACAGAGGCCCGACGTATCGGGCGACAGGCTGGCGGGGCTGGCCGCTTTGGGAAACGCGCTTTGCACGGCCGTCGCGATGCTGGTCCTGAACAGGCTCGGCGGCGTGGACGCGCGCGCCGTCGTGACGCACTTCTCGGTCGTCTCGACGGCGGCGACGCTCCTCTTCTTATTCTTCACGGGCGGCGCGGTGGATTACGGGACGCTGCGCGGGCCGGGGACGCTGCTGCTGCTGGCGGGCGTCGGGGCGACGGGCACGCTCGGGCAGTTGGGGATGACGAAGGCTTTCGCGCTGGGGAATCCGGCGAAGGTCGCAGTCGTCGGGCTGATGCAAATCGTCTTCGCGCTCGCCTTCGACCTCGCCGTCTGGCGCCGCCCCTTCGACGCACTGACGGCCGTCGGCATCGCCCTCGTCGCGCTGCCCTCGGCCTGGCTCATGCTCCGCAACCCGCTCCGCAAGAGCGCCGAGATTCACCTGACGCAGAGCTGACGACTAAAAAAGCGTGAGCGCCACTTCCGTGAAGGAAGTGGCGCTCGCGCCTGTGGGCGTGCTCTGGTCGGGCCCCGTGGCCCTCTAAAGCCGGACGCTGGTGTGCGGCCGACACTTCTCGCTCACGCCCACTAAGGTCAAGGCCGTGTTAGACCACCGGCCGGCGTCCGGTCAACAGGTTGATAACGAGGACCACCGCCGCGATGACGAGCAGCAGGTGAATCAGACCACCGCCGACGCCGCCAATCAGACCGAGCAGCCACAGAACCAACAGAATCACTAGAATCGTCCAGAGCATCCTCACCCTCCTTTTGTTTTACCCTCTACTGTTTTATCCCACCTCAATCCGGGCACGCTCACCAGAATCGCAACGGCCGTGCCGCGCCTCTCCGGCACCCGCCCCGAAACCTTAACCTCATTTATTACTCAATTTACCTGCTTTATACGGCCCCGCCCCCCGGCCCCCGCGCCGTACCGATACCTTCCAACCGACTTTCAACATGTTTGCATTTCCGTCAGGGCGGTCACGTTCGGTCAGTTTAAGGCCGTGCGGTCAGCCTGACCGACCAATCTGACGAGGTCAAAGCCTGAATTCTCACCCTTCCTCGTTTTTCCGGCCAAAACCTGCTGGCACACAAGCTGCCATTGTTTGCGGCGCAGGCCCGTCTAACGGCCGCGCGGTCTTTTAAGTAAACGTCACCGACAAGAGCCTACTCCTTTGCGAAAGCGGGAGGTGGCAAGCACTTACCAGCCTACGGTCCGACGCTCCCCCTTTGGGCGCGGACACGGCAGTGGGAGTTCCCGAAGGACGCTGAAGGATGCGCACCGACCCTCCTCAGCACTAACGCTCGAAGGAAAATCATGAATCCCCGAAACCATTCAACCCTCGTGAGGGGCATACTGGTCGCTGCACTACTGGGCGCCGCGTTGCTCCCGGCCCTCCCGGCCGGCCCGGCCGCGGCAGCCCCGCGCGTCGCCCCCGAAAAGCGCGCCGACAAGGTCTCGGACGAGTTGCGCGGCCACATGCGCGCGGCCGGCGCCGAGACGGTCAGCGTCATACTCCAACTCAACGCCGCGCCCACGGGCCGGCTCAACGCGCTGCTCCAGCGCCAGGGCGTCCGCGCCCGCGGTCACTTCACCTCGCTCGACGCGATGGCGGTGGACCTGCCGGCCGCCTTGGTGGACGAGCTGGCCGACTTCGAGGAGGTCGAGTGGGTCACGCGCGACCGCGAGACGACTTCGACCGGCCACGTCACGGCGACGACCGGCACCGAGACAATCCGCAGCATGCCGGCCCCCAAGGGCACCGGCACGGTCCGCGTGGACGGCACCGGCATTGGCATCGCCGTCCTCGACTCGGGCATCTACGCCGACCACGTCGCGCTGAGGGACGCGAGCGGCGGACGCCGCACCGTCTACGCGAAAGACTTTACGGGCGAGGGCGCGACCACCGACGCCTACGGCCACGGCTCGCATGTCGCCTCGACGGCCGCCGGCAACGACAACCTCTCCGGCCCGAGCGGCGCCTACACCGGCATCGCCCCCAACGCCACGGTCGTCAACCTCCGCGTCCTCGACGGCCTCGGCCGCGGCCGCGTCTCGTGGGTGCTGGCCGCGCTCGACTGGGTGATGACGAGCGGCAGCCGCTACAAGGTCCGCGTCGTCAACATGAGCCTCGGCACGCCGGCCGCCGACTCCTACAAGGTTGACCCGCTGTGCAAGGCCGTCCGCAGGCTCGTGGACGCGGGCATCGTCGTCGTCGCCGCCGCCGGCAACGACGGCCGGACCCAGAGCAACAAGTACGGCTCCAACAACACGAAGTCCTACGGCCTCATCCACTCGCCCGGCATCGAGCCCTCGGCCGTCACCGTCGGCGCCACCAACACCTTCGGCACCGACGCGCGTAACGACGACACCGTCGCCACCTACTCCTCGCGCGGCCCGACCCGCGGCTACACGACCGACGCCGACGGCACCCACCACTACGACAACCTCGTCAAGCCCGATCTCGTCGCCCCCGGCAACAAGATCATCTACGTCGAGTCCCCCAGGAATCACCTAGTCTCTTACTACCCCGACCTGCACGTGAAGCCCTACGACGGCGGCACCGGCAGCAGCGACTCCCGCAGCATGATGTACATGAGCGGCACGTCGGTGGCCGCGCCGGTCGTGGCGGGCGCCGCGGCGCTCATGCTGCAAGTCAACCCCTCGCTGACGCCGAACATGGTGAAGATGATTCTCATGTACACGGCGCAGCCCCTCCCCGGCTTCAACATGCTGGAGCAGGGCGCCGGCCAGCTCAACGTCGACGGCGCCGTCCGCCTCGCCCAGCGCGTGCGCACCGACATCACGTCCCGCACGAAGGTCGGCGACCCGCTGCTGACCTCCGGCGCCGTCCCGCAGGCGCAGTCCGTCGTCTCAGGGACCACCTTCCAGTGGGCGCAGGGCATGACCGTCAGGCACGGCTTCGTGACCGGCTCGGCCCTGATGACGAGCTATCAGGGCGTCTACGCCAAGGGCTTCCTGCTCGCCGACGCCGTCACCGAAGGCTTCGACACGCAGGCCGTCAACACCCCGTTGATGTCGAACGGCATCCTGCTCTCGGACGGCATCCTGCTCTCGGACGGCTTGCCGTGGAGCGCCCAGACGAGCTTCCTCGCGTCGGGCATCCTCCTGTCGGACGGCATCCTTTTGTCGGACGGCATCCTTTTGTCGGACGGGATTCTCCTGTCGGACGGGATTCTCCTGTCGGACGGCATCCTGCTCTCGGACGGCATCCTGCTGAGCGACTCGACGGCGGGCTCGCTGAGCGTGCTCATCAACGGCGAAGGCAACACCCCTTTCATGAAGTAGGCACCGGCCGGGACGAGCCATAAAGACGATGAAAAGATTCCCCAAAACCCTTCTCTCTTGCCTCGCCTCCCTCTCTCTGCTGCTGGCGACGGCGGCCGGCTTCGGCGGCGACACGGCCCTCGCCTACTCGCCCGGCGACAACCCGAAGCTGTCGCCCGAACTCGACCGCGTCTACAACGCCAACCCGAACTCGAACGCGACGGCGAAGGTCGTGATTGAGACGACCGTGGCGCCGACCCGCGACCTGATGTCGCAGCTCACCGGCAACGACGGGTACACGCCGAAGAAGCTGACGAACATGACGATGGTCATCGCCCACGTCGCCGTCGATAAGCTCGACGACATAGCCTCGCGCCCCGAGGTCCGCTACATCTCGCTCGACCGGCAGGCCAAGAAGACCGGCCACGTCTCGGCGACGACCGGCGCCGACGCGGCCCGCGCGATGGGCGGCTCCACGACCGCCTACGACGGCCGCGGCGTCGGCATCGCCGTCCTCGACTCGGGCATCTACGGCGCCCACGTCGCCTTCTCCGACCCCGTCAGCGGCGGCACGCGCGTCAAGGCGAACGTCGACTTCACGGGCGAGGGCGCGACGGCCGACGCCTACGGCCACGGCTCGCACGTCGCCGGCATCGCGGCCGGCGGCGACGCCGTCTCCAACGGCGCCTACCGCGGCGTCGCCCCGCGCGCCGACCTCGTCAACCTGCGCGTCCTCAACGGGCAGGGCGTGGGCACGCTCTCGGCCCTGCTCTCGGCGATGGACTGGGTGCTCACCAACCGCGCCGACTACAACATCAAGGTCGTCAACATGAGCCTCGGCACCGAGGCCGTGGACTCTTACAGGAACGACCCGCTCTGCCGCGCCGCGCGCCGTCTGGTGGACGCGGGCGTGGTCGTCGTTGCCGCCGCCGGCAATCAGGGCAAGGACTCGCAAGGCCAGAAGGTCTACGGCCTCATCCACTCGCCCGGCATCGAGCCCTCGGCCGTCACCGTCGGCGCCTCGAACACCTTCGGCACCGACGCGCGTAACGACGACACCGTCGCCACCTACTCCTCGCGCGGCCCGACCCGCGGCTACACGACCGACGCCGACGGCACCCACCACTACGACAACCTCGTCAAGCCCGACCTCGTCGCCCCCGGCAACAAGATCGTTGACCCGCAGTCGCCCGGCAACGCCCTCGTGGCGCAGAACCCCTCGCTCGACGCCAACGTCAGCGGCTCGACGGCGCGCGAGCAGATGTTCCTGTCCGGCTCCTCGATGGCGACGCCCGCCGTGGCCGGCGCCGCGGCGCTCCTCCTGCAAGCCAACCCGAAACTGACGCCGAACATGGTGAAGATGATTCTCATGTACACGGCGCAGCCCCTTCCCGGCTTCAACCAGTTCGAGCAGGGCGCGGGCCAGCTCAACCTCGAAGGCGCGATGCGGCTGGCGCGGCTCGTCCGGCAGGACCTGCCCACCCCGACGCCGGTCGGCACGCCGCTGCTCACGGCCGCGGCCCCCGCGCCGCAGTCGTCCGTCGCCGGCTGGACCTTCAACTGGGGCGGCGGCGTCATCCTCGACCAGTCCTTCGCCACGGGCGTCAACCTGATTACGAAGTATCAGGCGGTCTACGGCCTCGGCGTCCTGCTCGCCGACGGCACGGTCGAAGCCAACGGCGTGCTGCTCTCCGACGCCGTGCTGTTGAGCGACGGCATCACCATCAGCGACAGCATCGTGACCAGTAACGGCGTGCTGCTCGCCGACGGCGCCCTCTTCCTCAGTTGCGGGGTGCTCCTCAACGACGGCGTGCTCCTGAACGACGGCGTGCTGCTCGCCGACGGCGTGATTCTGAGCGACGGGTCGGTCGGCGGCGACGCCGTGCTGTTGAGCGACCTGACGGTTCAGGCCAACAGGGCTCTCCTCGGCGACCCGACCGCCTCCATGCAGATCGTCGCGGACACGACGACGACCACGACGACCACGACTACATCCGGGAAGAAGAAGTAGCCCTTACTTCAATTCCTTCGGCGTTCGGCGTCAATTTGACCGGCGCGGGCTGTCAGATTGACGCGCTGACCGGGTCTCTCCTGCCCCCTCTGACCCGCGGGCCTATCTCCCAGGCCCTAATTTCCTGAAGAAAGCCGCCCCGGCGCCTCTCAGGCCGGGGCGGCACACGTCTTGCCCAGCAAACCTCCCAGCCGCCGGCCCGCGCCCCGAAGCGCGGCCCCCTTCGCGGTCCATCCTGAACGGGCTTCCTTTCTCAAACTGAGCGATGCCGAACGTCGCGCGAAAACAACTGGCGAAGTGGTACTTGTGGTCCGTCGTCTTCCTCGGCGCGGCGGCCTGCGCCTACTCGGTCGCCGTCGCCGACGCGTCCTCGCTCCTCAACCTGCGCTACCTGCTCGTCTGCGTCCTGACGCTCTGCTTCGGCTCGCGCGTCTACGTCCAGATTCCGCGCGTCAAGGGCAAGATTTCCGTCTCCGACACCTTCATCCTGCTCGCCCTCCTGCTCTTCGACGGCGAGGCCGCCATCTTCCTCGCCGCCGCCGACGGCCTCTGCTCCTCGCTCCGCATCACGAAGAAGAAGGAGGTCATCGCCTTCAACGCGGGCGTCTACCTCTCCTCGACCTTCCTCACGGTCTGGGGCGTCAGGCTCCTCTTCGGCCCCATCCCCGGCCTCCTCTCGGCCGCCAACCAGACGCCGTACATCAGCGCCGTCTGCCTGATGGCCCTCGTCCAGTACGTCGTCAACTCGGGACTGGTCGCCACGGGCGCCGCCCTGCGCTCGAACCAGCCCGTCTGGCAGATGTGGCGGCAGAACTTCCTCTGGACCTCTCTGACCTACTTCACCGGGGCCTCGGCCGCCGGCATCATCGCCAAGCTGAGCGGCGTCTTCGGCATCTACGCGCTGCTCGCCGCCGCGCCCATCATCGCCATCGTCTACTTCACCTACTGCACCTACCTGAAGAACGTCGAGACGTCGGCCCGGCAGGCGGAGCTGGCGCACGAGCACGCGCTCGAAGTCCAGCGGCACATGGAGAAGCTGCGCGAGTCGGAGGAGCGTTTCCGCAGCGCCTTCGACTACGCGACCATCGGCATGGGCGTCCTCTCGCTCGAAGGCTCGTGGCTTCAGGTCAACCACTCCCTGTGCGACATCGTCGGGCACAGGGAGGAGGAGTTAATCTCGAAGGAGTTCCGCGCGCTCGCCCACCCCGAGGATTTGGTGAGCCTCGACGAGCACTTGCAGCGGCTCGTGCAGGGGCAGATCTCCTCGCACCAGACCGAGGTCCGCTTCCTCCACCGGCAGGGCCACGAGGTCTGGACGCTCTTGGGCGTCTCGGTCGTGCGCGACAGCCAGGCGAGCCCCTTGCACCTCATCTACCAGATTCAAGACATCACCGACCGCAAGCGCGCCGAAGAACAACTCCTGCACGACGCCTTCCACGACGCGCTGACGGGGCTGCCGAACCGCGCCCTCTTCATGGACCACGTGAAGATGGCGATTCAACGCTCGCGCCGCAACGGCGACCGCCTCTTCGCCGCCCTCTTCCTCGACCTCGACCGCTTCAAGGTCATCAACGACTCTCTCGGCCACATGGTCGGCGACCAGCTCCTCGTCGGCATCGCCCGAAGGTTGGAAGCCTGTCTGCGCCCCGGCGACACGGTCGCCCGCCTCGGCGGCGACGAGTTCGTCATCCTCCTCGAAGAGCTGGAAGACGCCGAGGACGCCAACGAGATCGCGCGCCGCGTGCAGGACACCGTCACGCAGCCCTTCAACATCGGCGGCCACGAGGTCTTCACCACCGCCTCCATCGGCATCGCGCCCTCGGCCACCGGCTACGAGCGCGCCGAAGACCTTCTGCGCGACGCCGACACGGCCATGTACCGCGCCAAGATGCTCGGCAAGAACCGCCACGTCGTCTTCGACAAGGTGATGCACGACCGCGCCGTCGAGCTGATGCAGCTCGAAACCGACCTGCGCCGCGCCGTCGAGCGGCAGGAGTTCTTCCTCCAGTACCAGCCCATCGTCTCGCTCTCGACGGGCACGGTCAGCAGCTTCGAGGCGCTGGTGCGCTGGCAGCACCCCGAGCGCGGCCTCATCCCGCCGGGCGACTTCATCCCCGTCGCCGAGGAGACGGGGCTCATCGTCCCGCTCGGCCAGTGGGTCTTGCACGAAGCCTGCCGCCAGTTGCGCCGCTGGCAGACCGAGCACGCCGTCGACCCTTCGGTGACGGTGAGCGTCAACCTCTCCGGCAAGCAGTTCTCGCAGGCCGACCTGTTGGGCATGGTCTCGGCGGTGCTCCGCCAGACCGGCCTCTCGCCGTCGAACCTGAAGCTGGAGATCACCGAGAGCATGGTGATGGAGAACATCGACACGGCCATCGACACGCTCGGGCAGCTCCGCTCGCTCGGCGTCGAAATCTCCATCGACGACTTCGGCACCGGCTACTCGTCGCTCTCCTACCTCCACCGCTTCCCCATCAACACGCTCAAGATAGACCGCTCCTTCGTCACCCGCATGACGGAGAACAACGAGAACGCCGAGATCGTCCGCACCATCGTCACGCTCGCCCGCAGCCTTGAGATGAGCGTCGTCGCGGAAGGCGTGGAGCGGATGGAACAACTCGAACAGCTCCGCGCCCTCGACTGCGACTTCGGGCAGGGCTACTTCTTCTCCCGGCCGGTCGGCGGTCGGCAGGCGACGGCGCTCGCGGCCGTCAACTTCAACCAGTTGGTGACAGAACGCGCGGCGCAGGAGGGCGTCCTCGCGGCGTGAGGGCTTTAAGATGATGATGCCCCTTTTCCAAACGACGGCCCGGACGCGCCGGAGCGCGCCCCGCATCCACGAGCTTGAGACGGCGCGCCTGCGCCTGCGCATGTTCACCGACGACGACCTCGGCGAGCTGTCGCGCATCACGCGCGACCCCGACGTGATGCGCTACATCGGCGAGGGCCACCCGTTGACGCGCGAGGAGACGGGCCACAACCTCTCCGCCATCATCCGCGGTTTCCGCCGCCGCGGCTTCGGCCGCTGGGCGATGGTGCACAAGGCGGGCGGGCGCCTGCTCGGCTACTGCGGCTTCTCGACGCTGAGCGCCGAGGAGATCGGCGTCGAGCTGGCCTACCTGCTCGCGCGCCCCTACTGGGGGATGGGCCTGGCGTCGGAGGCGGCGCGCGCCTGCGTCCGCTACGCCTTCGAGGTGCTGGGGCTGGAATCCCTCGCGGCCCTCACCATGCCCGGCAACGCGCGCTCGCGCCAACTGCTCGAAAAGCTCGGCATGCGCCACGAGCGCGACTGCCGCCTCCACGGCTACGACTGCGTCCAGTACCGCATCAGCCGCGCCGACTTCCGGCCCGACGACTCGCTCTACCTCGCCAAGCCGGTCCTCCTCCCACCCGACGAAGAAAACTAACAATCACAAGATTCACGCGCGTTGAGCCCCGAAGGGGCGCGATGTAAAAGCCAGGGGCAAAGCGAACGACAGTGAGCGCCGCCCCTGGAAACAGGCAGATAAAAATGTGGAGCCCTGAAAGGGCGGAATAAACTATCCCGCCCCTTCAGGGCTCCGTGTTTCTCTGGCGTCCTACCTGGGGCGGTGCCCCAGGCTTTTACATCGCGCCCCTTCGGGGCTCAACGCGCGCCTAATCCGCAATCCCCAATCCGCAATCGGGCAACCCCGCGACCCGCGCCCCACATCCATCGCCCTGGAGCCTGCTTGCTCTCCCGCTTGCCAAAGCACGCGTCTCTCTGATACATCGTTTGGTCAAACACGGGTCCGTCGCCCTTCCGGGAGGAGATCATGAACGCACGCAGTCTCACACGCCCTCTGGCCGCCTTCGGCCTCGCCCTCGCCCTCTGCGCCGTCGCGCTGGGCGACACCATCCGCTTGAAGGACGGAACGGTCATCCGCGGCCAGATCATTTCCTTCCGCGACCAGCAGTTCACGGTCCTCATCGGCTCCGGCAACCGCGGCGGCCGCCGCAGCCAGATGACCGTCTACACCGACGACATCGAGTCCATCGAGTTCGACGGGGCCGGCGGCACCGCCGACGCGGGCAACATGTCGCAACCCGCCGAAGACTATCAGGCCGCGCGCCCCGAGCCCGCCCGCCCGCAGCCGACCCCCGCGCGCACCGACCCGCCGCGGCCCACGCCCGGCGGCACCGCCAACCCCAACGGCGGCGGCCAGCCCCGCGCCAACACCGGCACGGCCCCGGCCTCGGGCGGCGAAGGGCAGTTCTTCCCCGTCCGCATCCGCGTCCGCGCCGACAACTCGGCCAACGGCTGGACCGACTCGGGCCTGATGGTGCGCAAGGGCCAGCGCCTCCGCATCTCGGCCTCGGGCCGCGTCTCGCTCGGGCAGGGGCGCTTCTCGACGCCGACGGGCCTGCCCCGCGTCGTGGACACCGAGAAGCTGATGAGGAACGAGCCGACGGGCGCGCTCATCGCCGTCATCGGCGACGACAACGACGAGTTCATCTTCATCGGCTCCAGCCGCGACTTCTACGCGCCGCGCGACGGCCGCCTCTTCCTCGGCGTCAACGAAGGCAACCTCGCCGACAACACGGGCACCTACGACGCGCTCGTCGAGGTCGAGCCGGTGGCGACCGGCGGGCGCTAGGGCGGGCCGAAACGGCTTGTAAAAAAGGCGTCGGGCGGGGTGCCGCGGGCTCGCGGCCGGTCAAACTATCCGGCCGCCCCCGGCATCTAACGTCCGACGCCTTCTTTTGTTGACCGGGTATCCGGCCGGGCCGTATAGTCCTCTTGTACCTTGAGCAGCCGAAAGACTCGCCCGTCCACCCTTTAGAGGTTTTACCGCAATGAGAACTGTCTTAGCCCGCACCGCCCTCGCGCTGTCGCTCCTCGCCTCGTGCGCGCCCCTCGGCGCCCTCGCGCAGTCGCGCCGCCTGCCGCCGCAGCCGCCGCAGAAGAAGAACCCCCGGCCCGGCGACCAGCCGACGAAGGACGAGCAGCAGCAGGAGCCCCTGCCGAACGACATCGTCAACGACAAGGAGCAGGAGGTCGTCAAGGTTGACACCCGCATCGTCAACATCGAGGCCGTCGTCATCAACAAGAAGACGAAGCAGATCGTGATGGGGCTGAAGAAGGAGAACTTCGGCGTCTTCGAGGACGGCCAGCCGCGCGAGGTGACGAACTTCTCGACGCCCGAGGCGCCCATCACCGTGGCGGTCGTGATGGAGTACAGCAAGCTCGGGCAAATCTTCGGCTACTACGGCAGCGGCGGCATGGACGCCGGTCAGTTGGAGGTCCTGCGCCCGATGGCGATGTTCCTCCAGCAGTTCATCCGGCCCCCGCAGGACTATGCCTCCGTCATCGCCTACGACATGCGGCCGACCCCCCTCACCGACTTCACGAACGACCCGGCCCGCCTGAGCGCGGTCGTCAACCTGCTGCTCCGCAACCAGCCGGCCTTCCGCGAGACGAACCTCTTCGACGCGCTCAAGTTCACGCTCGTCGGCGGGCGCGGCGACGCCGTCGTGATGGAGAACTCCGAGAGCCGCGAGGCCGACTACGCCGGCATGGCCTCGCTCCAGGGCCGCCGCAAGGCGCTCTTCCTCATCAGCTCGGGCGTGGACACCTTCAGCAAGATCAACTACGACCAGGCGCGCAAGATAGCGCAGAACGCGGGCGTGCCCATCTACATCGTCGGCACCGGCGAGCTGTTCATGAAGCGGTACGGCGACCAGATGGGCGCGCAGGACGGCCTCGAAGGCGCCACCAGCCCCGGCCGCATGACGATGCTCCAGGCCAAGAACACGCTCCAGACCTTCGCCAACGAGACGGGCGGCGCCTACTTCCCCGTCACCTTCCCGACCGAGCTTCCCTCGACGCTGGCGACCATCAACGCCATGATGCGCAGCCAGTACAGCCTCGCCTTCCGCCCCGACGAGCAGCGCCGCGACGGCAAGCGCCGCAAGCTCGAAGTCAAGGTGGACATCGACGGCGACGGCAAGTACGAAGACAAGGACTTCATCGTCCGCGCCCGCCAGTTCTACAACCCGCCCAAGGACGAGAAGGTTAGCGAGAAGAAGTAGACGATAGCCGGTAGACAGTAGATAGTAGAAAAACAAGTCGGGGGCCGACGTTGATGCGTCGCCCCCGATTTCTTCTACTGGCTACCGGCTGCCGTCTACTTCTTTTTCACACCGAGTACAAACGGACGCGGAACTCGTCGTTCAGGGCGTGGACCTCGGCCTTGCGGCCGGCGAAGAGGCGCGCGTGGCGGAGCAGGGCCGGCAGGCCGCCCGTCGGGAGCCGGAGTCCGTAGGCCGGGCTCTTGAAGAGCGCCGCGAGCTGCGGGTTGAGCTGCTGGGGGACGCCGTAGCGGATGGCGCGTTGGGCGGCGGGCGCGAAGCCGGCCGTGCGGCGCGGGTTCGTGACCTCGACGGAGCGGTCGAAGATGAAGAGGCGCGTCGTCACGCCCGGCAGGGCGAAGTCGCGGTGGACGAGCGCGTTGGCTATCGCCTCGGCGACGGCGGCGCGGTGGTGGCTCGGGCGCGGCTCGACGGGGCCTTCGGCGTGCGCCGCCCGAGGCCGCTTCTCAAGCAGGTCGCAGTAACGCTCGACGAACCGCAGGGCCGACTCGTAGAGCGTGTGAAGGTTTCCTTTCAGCTCGACCGTCTCGACCTTCGGCGCCTGCGTCGTGTCGCCCGCGAAGCGCGTGGCCGTCACCGACGCGCGCGGCAGAAGCTCGGCCACGCGCTCGTCGCGACCGAACAGGAGCATCCCGGCCAGCGTCGGCGCGACCCTTTCGGAGCGCGCGCCCGAGGCCGCGGGGACGGCGAGCATCAGGTCGCGCTCAAGGACTTCGCCCGTCGGGTAGCCGGCGCCGCCGCGCGCCGAGTCGAAGGCGTCGCCGTCGAACTCTCTGACGAAGCTCCACAGGTGGGCCTCGTCTATGTCTTCCACCTCCGCGCCGACGGCCGGGATGTTCTCCTGCCTGACGGGCCGGGCCTCGTCCATCAAAGCCGACAGCTCGTCGCGCGCGGCCTCGCGCCGCTCCGCCCCGACGCGGATGAAGAACCGGCCGTCGCGAGTCCGGTAGGGACGGCGCTTGGCTTCAACGTCGAGTGCGACGACGCGCGTGCCGTTGTCGAAGGCGATGATGTCGATGTAGGGGAAGACCTGCGGGATTACGTCCTCGCGGCAGATGCGGACCAACTCGTCGCGCACCGACTCGGGGTCGTCCACGCCCTCGACCCTCATGTTGTCGTTGACGCCGAAGACCATCACGCCGCCGCCCGTGTTGGCGAGCGCGACGAGCCCCTGCGCGATGCGCTCGGGGTTCGAGAGTTTGACTTTGAGTTCGAGGAAGGTGTCCTCGCCCCCGCGGACGAGCGCCAGCAGCTCGGAGCGCGAGGTCTGCGGCGCGGGCGTGGTGAGGTACTCCTGGAAAGAGCGAGACGAGGCGGGCTCGTGACGCTGGTTGCGGAATTTTCTGCGAGCCATTTGTGTAGGGGCGGGGCTCTTGCAACCCGCCCGGACGCCCGCCGAGCTCTCACCAGAAAGTCGGGGGCGTCACTGGATTTCAACCTGTGATCCGACTCCCGTCGTCGTCGCCGCGGCCGGTGACGGCGTCGAGAATCTCTAGCTCGCGTCGCTCAAGAGAGCGGCCCTGCGAATTAATCAACAGCGGGTAGAGCCCGCACGCGGCGGCCGCGAACGCGGCGAGTATAGCATACTTGACGGCGTGGCTCCGCGCCGTGTGCCCGGCGAAGACGGCCGCCGCTGGCGGCACCGTCATCACGAGGAAGAAGGGCACGAACATGAAGCCGGCGACGCCCGAACGGCTCATCCGCTTGCCGAACTCGACGCGCTTCGGGAACTGCAAAGAGAGCCAGTTGCCGAAGAGCGCGAACAGCGGCGCGTAGCCGCAGAACGAGAGCACGACGAAGAGAACCGCGCGCGGCGTCAGGTCGCCGAAGAAGACGCCGCCCGCCACGACGCCCAGCGCCACCAGCGCCGTCGTGACGAGCGTGACGGCCAGATTCTTCCCCGTCAAAATCTTCCGCCGCGGGACGGGCGAGAGCACGAGCGCGCGGAAGCCCGCGCCGTCGTAGCCGAAGAGGTTCGTCGAGAGCGGCGAGACGAGCGTGAAGATGTAGAGCACGCTGAAGACGGCGCCCACGCCCTCGGCGTACGGCGTCAGCGCCGCCAGCCCCTGGCGCCCGCCGCCGAACGGCGCCATCCTGATGACGATGGTCAGCCCTATCGCCATGATGCCTATCACGCGCAACTGCGCGTTGCGCGCAGCGTACCTCAACTCCTTCTCGACGACGGCCGACAACTCCGCCGACACGAGCGGCAAACGCCAACCCGCGTGACGCCTGACGAGCGAGCCCTCGTCCTCCTTCACCGCCGCCGACCGTCTGGCCCGGCCGCCGCCCACCCCCAGCGCCGTCCGCCGCGCGACGCGGTAGGCGAGCACGAGCGCGGCGAGCGCGTAAGCCGCGAGGACGAGGAGCGAGACGAAGTAGTCGCCGCCCTCCGTCCGCAGCCCGTAAGAGAAGGCGTGGGCGACGGCGCCGGGCGGCGTCCAGCGGGCGCGCTCGAAGTAGTCGCCGTAACGCTCGGCCAGCGGCAGCAGTTGCCCGAACAGCGCGCCCGTCATCCCGAGCGCCGCGCCCAAAAGCGCCAGCAGCGTCTCGCCCCGCGTCCGCCGCGCCCGCATCAAAGCGCCCACGCCCACCGCCAACAGCTTCGAGAAAGCCATCCCGAACGCCACGCCGCACGCCGACACGAGCAACGCCGCCGCGACGCGCCCCGTCCCCAGCCCCGCGCCCAAGCCCACGGCGAAGACGGCCGGGACGGCGAAGACCGCGGTCAGGCTCGTCAGGTCGCTCAGCAAGTCGAAGGCGAACAGCTTGCGGAGCGAGATGGGATACATCAGCATCCGGCTCGGCTCGAAGCGCCCGCCGCCGCCGAGCGCGACCGGCGTCAGCGCCCACATCATGAAGACCGTCGTGAGGAGGAAGCAGAGGAGCACGTAGCCCTCGCGCGGCCTCAACCCCGAGCCCTCGGGCGGCGCCACGAGGAAGTAGCCGGCCGCCAGCATCCCGACCGCGAGCGCCAGCGACA
This sequence comes from Pyrinomonadaceae bacterium, assembly GCA_035941045.1. Classification (GTDB taxonomy): domain Bacteria; phylum Acidobacteriota; class Blastocatellia; order Pyrinomonadales; family Pyrinomonadaceae; genus QHXN01. The sequence continues at coordinate 28,673 of DASZEK010000068.1, forward strand.
GCACGAGCCCCGCCAGCGTCCCCGCCGCGGACGCGACCTTCCCCGCCACCGCCCTCCGCGACCGCAGCGAGTTCCTGAACAGCCTCCACTTCAACCACACGAGCGCGACGAACTGTGCCATACGTCGGCCTCATTGTAGGTATAATGTGGTGCAAGAAAGAAATGTTCAGAAGGCGGCCCCTTCATCTTTTTCTCCTGCTCGCCCTGCTCGCCTGCCCTCCGCACGCGGCGGCGCAGCCGTCGCGCCCGCTCTGGCAAGGCTCGCAATTCACGGAGGCCGACCGCGCGCGGGCCGTCCGCCGCGGCCTTGAGTTCATCTACCGCACCGCGCTCGACGAGGACAACTTCCGGCTCTACGGCAGCGACTACCTCTGGTGCTTCTACACCGTCGGCGAGAGCGTGAGCGACCCGGCCGTCAGGCGCGCGGCGCGCAGGATGGGCGTCGAGCGCGCGCGCCTCTGGCAGAGGCTTCACCGCACGCTCCCGCGCGACTCGGACGCGCAGACCGTCGCCGACTTCGCCTTCGGCGCCGACGCCTCCGCCGGCCTCGGCTTCCGCAACGAACACTTGAAGGGGCAAGTTCGCCGCGCCGCCGCGCGCTTCGGCCCGCGCGACTTCCTCCTCTTCGACCCCGCGACCGAAGCGCCGCCGGCAGACGTGCCCGACGACTGCGGCTTCGACGGAGTCCGCAACGCGCGCGGCGCCAAAGCCTGCCGCGCCTGCCGCCGCCCGCTCAAGCCGCGCACGCCGCAGGACGTTTGGTACGACGCGCTCATCACGGCTTACGTCGGCGAGCGTTACGGCGTCCGGCTCGGCGCCTCCTACGCGGAAGTCCTCCGCTGGCTCCCCTCCCTGCGCCCTTACCGGGCGGCCGACCCTGCCATGCCCGACGGCGGCCCCGGCTTCTACGACACGGTCTACGCGCTGACCCACGTCGTCTACACGCTGAACGACTACGGCCTCTACACGCTCTCGCCGCGCGCCCTCGGCGACGAATACGAGTTCCTCCGCTCGAACCTCCGCGAAGCCGTCCGCCAGCGCGACGCCGACATGCTCGGCGAGTTCATGGACTCTCTGCGCGCGCTCGGGCTGGACGAGCGCGACCCGTCGATGCGGGCCGGCGTCGAATACCTGCTCGCGAACCAGAACGCCGACGGCAGTTGGGGCGCGCGCGACGAGCGCGACATCTACCTTCGTTATCACCCGACGTGGAACGGCGTGGCCGCGCTCAGCCGCTACCGCTGGCGCGGCCCCTCGCCGAGACTCCGAAAGTACAGACACCTCCTCGACGACAACCAAACCACGGAGCACGAACGACCATGACCGACTCGCTTGGAGAGCATTACCTGAGTGACGCCTTGCAGGTCTTCCGCAACCTGAAGAGGATGGGCGAGAGGGCCGCGGCGCAGCTCGACGACGACGAGTTCTTCCGCACGATTGACGAAGAGTCAAACAGCGTCGCCCTCATCATGAAGCACATGGCCGGCAACATGCGCTCGCGCTGGACCGACTTCCTGACGAGCGACGGCGAGAAGCCCGACCGCCACCGCGATTCGGAATTCCTCCTCGAAGGCGAAGACCGCCGCGCCGTCGAAGAACGTTGGGAGGCGGGCTGGCGCTGCGTCTTCGGCGCCATCGAACCGTTGAAGGCCGAAGACCTCCTGCGCACCGTCACGATAAGAGGCGAGCCCCACACGGTCGTCATGGCTATCAACCGCCAGCTCTCGCACTACGGGCAGCACACCGGCCAGATAGTCTTCCTCGCCAAGCACCTCAAGTCGTCCGACTGGCAGACCTTGAGCATCGCGCGCGGCCAGTCCGAGACTTTCAACGAGAAGATGAAAGGCGAGAAGCCGCGTGGCTGAAGACGAGGCGCGCGCCTACGTCGGCATGGGCTCGAACCTCGGCGACCGCGCCGGCCACCTCCTCAACGGCGTCCGCGGGATGCTGGCGGCGGGCCTCCGCGTCGCGCGCCTGTCCTCCGTTTACGAAACCGAGCCCGTCGGCGTCCCCGACGAACAGCCCGCCTACCTCAACATGGTCGCGGAGCTTTCCGCGCCCCTGCCGCCGCCCGACGAACTCCTCGCCCTCCTCCTCGAAATCGAGCGCGCCGGGGGGCGCCGCCGCGACCGCCCCGTCGCCCCCCGCACGCTCGACCTCGACCTCCTTCTCCACGGCGACCTGCAAACCTCTTCCGCCTCGCTCGTCCTCCCTCACCCGCGCCTCCACCTCCGGCGCTTCGTCCTCGCCCCGCTCGCCGAGCTAATCCCCGACGCGCGCCACCCCGCCCTCGGCAAAACTTTCTCCGAACTGCTCGCCGGGGCGGACGCCGACCAAATCGTCACGATTTACGATTTACGATTCACGATTTACGACCTATAATCCCGGCTCACCGCTTTACCGCACGTTCGGACGGGCTTAGAATCACGAGCATGCACAGTCCACAACCCGGACTCGCCCGAGGGCTCACGGCTTCGACTGCCGGAGGGCCGCCATTCCATCTCACAAGAAAGAGTCTAGAGTCTGTAGCCGAAAGGGTGTGACCGCCAGATGGTTTACCTCAAACAGCAGCGGCCCGAGAAAGTGACCGTCCCCTCGGTGCGGCAGAGCAAGGAGCGCGGCGAGCGCCTCGTCTGCCTCACCGCCTACGACTACCCGACCGCGCGCATCGTGGACGAGGCCGGCACCGACATCATCCTCGTCGGCGACTCTCTGGGGAACGTCGTCCTCGGCTACGACTCGACCGTGCCCGTCACGCTCGAAGACATGCTCCACCACACGCGGGCCGTGCGCCGCGGCGTCGAGCGCGCGCTCTTAGTCGCCGACATGCCCTACGGCTCCTACCACACGGGCGCTGACGAAGCCGTGCGCGCCGCGCTCCGGCTCGTCAAGGAGGCGGGCGCCGAGGCGGTCAAGCTCGAAGGCGGGCGCGCGCGGGTGGAAACCGTCCGCCGTCTCGTCGAGGCCGAGATTCCCGTCATGGGCCACTTGGGGCTAACGCCGCAGTCCTTGAACAAGCTCGGCAGCTACCGCCTGCAAGCGAAGACGGCCGACGCGGCGCGCGCCCTCATCGAAGACGCTCTGGCTCTGGAAGAGGCCGGCGCCTTCGCCGTCGTCTTGGAAGTCGTGCCGCGCGAGATAGCGCGCGTGGTGACGGACTCTCTGCACGTCCCGACCATCGGCATCGGCGCCGGCCCCGAGTGCGACGCCCAGATTCTCGTCACCCACGACCTGCTCGGCCTCTCCTTCAGCCGCTCCAGCCCACGCTTCGTGCGCCAGTACGCCGACCTCCGCGAAGCGATGGGCGACGCCGTGCGCGCCTACGCCGAGGACGTGCGCACGGGCGCCTTCCCCGACGACGCCCACTCCTACCCGCTGCCGGCCGACGCCGCCGCCGAACTCAAGCTCGCGCGCGAGGGCGAGGGCAAAGAGACGGAGAAGCCGTAACCGGCCGCCTCACCGACTAAATCATGGAAATCATCAACCGGCGTCAACGCATGGCATCCGTGACGCGCAAGCTGCGGCGCGAGGAGGACAAGTCCATCGGGCTCGTCCCGACGATGGGCGCGCTGCACGAGGGCCACCTCTCGCTCGTGCGCGAGGCCCGAAGGATGTGCGACGTGGTCGTCGTCTCCGTCTTCGTCAACCCGGCGCAGTTCGGCCCCGGCGAGGACTTCAAGCGTTACCCGCGCGACCTGACGGGCGACACCACGAAGCTCTCCGACTACAACGTGGACTACATCTTCGCGCCCCCGCCCGAGGAGATATACCCGAAGAACTTCTCCACCTACGTCACCGTCGAGGGCCTCTCGGAGCCGATGGAGGGCGCGGCCCGCCCCGGCCACTTCCGCGGCGTCGCGACCGTGCTGACCGTCCTCTTCAACACCGTCCGCCCCGACTTCGCCTTCTTCGGCCAGAAGGACGCCCAGCAGACCTTGGTCGTCCGCCGCCTGGTGCGCGACCTCGCCTTCGACATCGAAGTCGTCGTCCTCCCGACCGTGCGCGAGCAGACGGGCCTCGCGCTCTCGTCCCGCAACGCCTACCTCGGCGAGGACGGCCGCAAGGCCGCCTCGGTCATCTACCGCGCGCTCTCGCAGGCCCGCGAGGTCTACCTCGAAGGCGAGCGCAACCCGAAGCGTCTGGCCGAGGCCGTCCGCGCCCAGCTCGACACCGAGCCGCGCGCCCGCCTCGAATACGTCGGCGTGGTGGACGCCGAGACGATGGAGAAGTTCGACCGCCTCCCCGAAGACCGCCCCGTCCTCATCGCCGTCGCCGCCCACGTCGCCGGCACCCGCCTCATCGACAACATCGTCATCCAGCCCACCCGCCAGAAGGCCCGCCCCGCCGCCGAGCCTTAAGACTTTCCAGACTTAAAGGAGCTAAGTCTCACGATGTTTCCCAAACTCACGCGACGGCCGGCCATCCTGTCGGCTCTCTTCATCACCTCCCTGCTGCTCACCTCCGGCGCCGCGGCGCAAGACAAAAAACCCGAGCCCGCCCAGCCGCCACAGCCGGCCCCCGGCGTCGGCAGAGGCGATCCGACGCCGGGGCCGACCCCCGGCCCGGACGGCCCTTTCAGGCAGGCCGAGGTCACGAGGAAGGCCGTTATCCTCTCCAAGCCGGCGCCGGGCTACACCGAGGAGGCGAGGAAGAACAACGTCACCGGCGCCGTCCGCCTGCGCGCCGTGCTCGACGTGTCCGGGCAGGTGACACGGATTAGCGTCATCAAGCCCCTGCCCGACGGCCTCACCGAAAAGGCCATCGCGGCGGCGCGGCAGATAAAGTTCCAGCCGGCGCAGAAGGACGGGCGCACGGTGTCGCAGTACATCGTCCTCGAATACAACTTTGTCGATGTCGCGGATGACAACGAGGTCGCCCGAGAGGCCGTGATTCTGGAAAAGCCCGAGCCCGAGTACACCGAGGAGGCGCGCGCGCTGAAAGTCGAAGGCCGGGTGGTGCTCTTCGTGCTCCTCCGCAAAGATGGTACGGCGCAGCCGTGGTCCACCCTCGACGGCCTCCCTCACGGGCTGACGGAGAAGGCGCAGGAGGCCGTGACCCGAATCAGGTTCAAACCGGCCGAGAAGGACAACGGGCTCCCCGTCAACGTCATCCGCCGGGTCGAGTACGTCTTCTCGCTCAAGTGACGGGGCCGCCTGATCCGCCGCGCGCCTCCCGTACGCGTTTGTTTTCGGGGAGGCGCGAGCGATTGTGAGTTTATTCGGGGGCGGGCGGGGATTAGCTTGCGGTGTCGGCCGTTTATTGTATAATTCGCCACCGTGGTCACAGCGAGGCTGGATGGGACGACCCCCGACCTGTTGTCTCAGGACCTCGACTTTCAAAAGCGAGGCATTCACGAAAGCTTTTTCAGGACTTTTACCCGCCTGCGGTAACACCTTGAAACAGTCCGGTTCGGTCGTCCGCCACGAGAGCCAGGCAGAGCGCGCGGGCGGCGTGCGGACGACGCCAGCCGCGGCCCGCACCCAGGCCCTCAGCAGGTCCGCCCGTTCTCTGTCAAGACTTTCTCTAGAGGCACCCTAAGCGCCGCCCCCGCCGGGGAGCAGCTTGCCCGCGGCGACGCCGCCAGAACCCCGGAAGCACCCTTCGTAACAGGAGACACCCAATGGAACGTATCGTTCTTAAGCACCTGACCGGGTCGAAGGCCAACCAGGTGGAAGAGTTCCCGCTCAACCACGTCAAGGAGTTGGTTCTCGGCCGCGACCCCTCGGCCACGGTCAAGTACGACCCCGACCGCGACGACCTGGTCGGGCGCCAGCACGCCCGCATCAATCAAGACCCGGCGGACCCGACGCAGTTCGTCGTCACCGACCTCAACAGCCGCAACGGCACCTTCGTCAACCGCCAGCGGGTCTCGGGCACGGTCCGCGTCAACCCCGGCGACGTGGTCCAGCTCGGTCCGGGCGGCCCCGAGTTCATCTTCGACGTAGAGCCGCGCCCCGCGGGCGCCACCAAGGCCACGCGCATCGCCGCCGCGCCCCCCACCGCGCCGCCCACGCGCGTCCCCGGCGGCCCCGGCCCCACCGCTCCGTCCTTCCCGCCGACCGGCGGCCCCGGCCCGCAGCAGCCGCACGGCGTCGGCAAGGCCACCGTCGAGCGCATCGTCTCGCAGAACGTCGCCGAGGCCAAGAAGAGCCAGAGCCGCACCTACCTCGCGGCCGGCGCCGTCGCCGTCGTCCTGCTCGTCGTCGCCGTGGCCGGCGTCGGCGGCTTCCTCTACTGGCGCATGAACAAGGGCACGTCCGACGCCTCGGCCGAGGTCGCCGCCGTCAAGTCGAAGCTCGACGCCGACGCCGCCGCTGCCCCCATGAAGGCCAACGACGTGGTCAAGAACTTCGGCGCGGCGGTCGTCAAGATTCGCGTCGTCTGGCGACTGGTCGCGCCCTCGGGCAACGGCCTCGTCTACCACCAATACCTGCCGGGCCAGGGCGGGCAGCCGGCGCGCGCCATGTACGTCAGGGTCAACGACAAGATTGAGCCCTACCTGACCTACAACAGCAACAACTACAACGTCGCCATCGGCGGCGCCCACGAGGGCACGGGCTTCTCCGTCTCCTCCGACGGCTTCATCCTGACGAACCGCCACGTCGCCGCCGCGTGGGAGACGGCCTACGACTTCCCGCAGTCGGCCAGCAACGGCGTCCTCATCGGCTCCGGCCCCGACGGCAAGATGGCCGTCATCGGCGAGGTGCCGCAGGCGCCGAACAACTGGGTGCCCGCCAAGAGCAAGCAGGACCGGATGACCTACGACGGGCGCAACGACCGACTCGACGTGATGATTCCGAAGTCGGACCGCCAGCTCGCGGGCAAGCTCTCGGCCGTCAGCCCGCGCCACGACGTGGCGCTCATCAAGGTTGACAGCCCCGGCACCATGCCGAAGGTCGAACTGAACGACAACTACGACTCCATCCAGGCCGGCGACCAGGCCATCGTGCTCGGCTACCCCGGAGTCTCGCCGCCGGTCCTCGGCATCGTGCGGTCGCAGGACGTGTTCAACCGCGAGACCGAGGTCCGCGAAATCCCCGACCCGACCGTCACGGTCGGCAACGTCGGCCGCGTGCTGCGCGGGACCGAGAACCCGTCGGGCAAGGACCAGGAGACTTACAGCCTCTTCGGCGACACCTACCAGCTCCAGATCAACACGACCGGCTCCGGCAACTCCGGCGGCCCCGTCTTCGACGACCACGGCCGCGTCATCGCCATCTTCTACGCCGGCCGCGCGGCCGCCAACGCCGCCGTCACCTTCGCCGTCCCCATCCGCTACGGGCGCGAGCTGATGGGCCTTAAGTAAGGTGCCGGGTGTCGGGTGCCGGGTGCCGGGTAAAAGCAATTCGCCTTTAACCGGCACCCGGCACCCGGCACCCGACACCTGTTTTTCATGAGCAGGACCTTCGACATCGGCTGCACCATCGGCGAGTACCGCATCGTTGACTACGTCGGCGCGGGCGGGATGGGCGAGGTCTATCGCGCCGTCCACTCGAAGCTCGCTCGGCCGGCGGCCGTCAAGGTCTTGACGCAGGCCACGCAGGGCGGCGGCTTCGTCGAACGCTTCTTCAACGAGGCCCGCATCCAGGCCAGCCTCCAGCACCCGAACGTCGCCACCCTCTACGACTTCTGCGAGGTCTCGGGCCAGCCCTGCATCATCATGGAGTACGTGGACGGCCAGACGGTCGCCGAGCGCATCGCCGCCTACCGCGACGCCCTCCCCGTGGCCGAAATCGTCTACGTCTTCGAGAAGGTCGTCGAGGCCATCGACTACATCCACCGCCACGGCGTCATCCACCGCGACATCAAGTCCAACAACATCAAGGTCGGCGCCGAGGGCACCGTCAAGCTCCTGGACTTCGGCATCGCCAAGGGGCAGACGAGCCAGAACTTGACGCAGGCCGGCAGCGTCGTCGGCACGCTCCACTACATGGCGCCGGAGCTTGTGCGCGGCGGCGCGGCCGACGAGCGCGCCGACATCTGGTCGCTCGGCGTCCTGCTCTACGAGATGGCGACGGGCCGCGTGCCCTTCGACTCCGACACGCTCGGCGACCTCTGCGACCGCATCGGGCGGGCCGACTACACGCCGCCCGCGCGCGTCAACCCGCGCCTGCCGCGCGAGGTCACGCAAATCATCTCGCGCTGCCTCAAGTGCAACCCGGCCGAACGCTACCGCACGGCCTCGGACCTTCTGGCCGACGCCCGCCGCCTCTCGCGCGCCGTCTCGCAGCCCGGCCCGAGCGAAGCCGTCAGCCACGCCGCCGGCGAGCAGGCCGAGCAAGTCCGCTCAAGCGGGCCGAGCGGCCTCGCCCTCGCCCTCGGCGGCGCGGCCGTGGTCGTCGTCCTGCTCGTCGTCGGCGCCGTCGGCCTCTTCGTCTTCCTCTCGCAGCCTCAGGCCGCGGCCGAGGCCGAGGCGGGCACGGTCAAGCTGCTGGCGTCCTCTTCGCCCTCGCCGTCGCCGCACGCCGAGGAGAGGAGCATCGAAATCGCCGTTACCGACGGCCGCGCCGATGTCTTCCGCGGCGAGTCGAAGCTCGGGTCGACGCCCTACACGCACAAGGCGCGGCTCGGCGAGCGCGTCCGCCTGACGCTCCGGCGCGACGGCTACAAGGACGAGGCCGTGGACTTCACCGTCACCGAGAAGCGCGCCTACATGTTCACGCTGAGCAAGTAGATTCGGATTCCCGACACGAACAAGAAAGGGTTTTGCATGACGAGTAAGAAGGGGACGGGCGAGGCAGCGGCCGCCGCCGACCAGCCGGCCTACGAGATCGTCGCCAGCGTCCAGACCGACAAGGGCTGCGTGCGCGAGATTAACGAGGACTCGGGCCGGCTCGTCCGCCCGAACGACGCGCGGCTGCTCCGCGAGAGGGGCCTGCTCCTCGTCGTCGCCGACGGCATGGGCGGCCACTCGGCCGGCGAGGTCGCCAGCCAGATGGCCGTGGACATCATCAGCCGCCTCTACTACCAGTCGCAGGGCGACGCCCACGCGGCCTTGCGCGACGCCGTCTCGGAGGCCAACCGCCGCATCTTCTCGGCGGCGGCGGCCGACGAGTCGAAGCACGGCATGGGCACGACCTGCACGGCCCTAGCCATCCGCGGCGGCGAGGCTCTGGTCGCACACGTCGGCGACAGCCGTTGCTACATGGTGCGCGGCGGCGACATCTACCAGTTGACCGAGGACCACTCGGCCGTCATGGAGATGGTCCGCCACGGCCTCATCACGAAGGAGGAGGCGCGCACGCACGAGGACAAGAACGTCATCCTCCGGGCGCTGGGCACCACGCCCGAGGTCGAGGTGGCGATGGCCGAGCCGTTCGCCGTCCGCGAGGGCGACCGGCTCCTGCTCTGCTCCGACGGCCTGCACGACCTCGTGGTTGACGACGAGATAGGCCAAGTGCTCGCGGGCGCCGAGGACCTGCACGCGGCCGGCCAGCAGTTGATAGAGCTGGCGAAGAGCCGCGGCGGCCACGACAACATCACGGTGGGGATAGTCGGCGTCGTGCCCCCCGGCACCGTCGCCGCCGAGGCCAAGGACGCGCCCGCGACGCGCGAGGTGGAGGCAGTAAAATGAACGGACAAATCGTCGGGAACTACAAGATCGAGCATAAGCTGGGCGAGGGCGGCATGGGCGCCGTTTACCGCGGCATCGACATGGGGCTGGAGCGCGAGGTGGCGATTAAAGCCTTGCGGCCCGAGCTGGCGAGCCAGCCGCAGGTCGTCGAGCGGTTCCGCTCCGAGGCCGTCACGCTCGCCAAGCTCAACCACCCGAACATCGCCACGCTCTACAGCTTCTTCCGCCAAGGCGACCAGTTCTACATGGTCATGGAGTTCGTCCGCGGCGTCACGCTCGACCACGTCATCCAGCAGCGCGGGGCGCTGCCCGTCGAGCAGGCCGTCCCCATCTTCTGTAAGGTGCTCGAAGGCATCGACCACGCGCACGAGTACGGCATCGTCCACCGCGACATCAAGCCCGCCAACATGATGCTCACCGAGCGCGGCAATTTGAAGGTCTTAGACTTCGGCATCGCCCGCATCCTCGGCACCGCGCGCATGACCCGGCAGGGCAACGTCATCGGCACCATCGAGTACATGTCGCCCGAGCAGGTCAAGGGCATGGAGACGGACGCGCGCTCCGACATCTACTCCTTGGGCATGCTCCTCTACGAGATGCTGACGGGCCGCGTGCCCTTCGACATCCAGAACGAGTTCGAGCTGATGAAGGCGCAGATAGAGTACAACCCCGTGCCGCCGCGCCAGCTCAACCCCTCCATCCCCGAGGTCGTCGAGCAGGCCATCTGGCGCGCCATCGCCAAGAACCCGGCCGACCGCTTCCAGTCGGCCGGCGACTTCCGCGACTTCCTCTTGCGCGCGGGCTTCGCCGCCACGGGCCGGCTCGACCCCGTCACGCACGGCGACGCCTCGCCCTACGCGACGCGCGCCCTCTCGCAGCCGCCCGTCTCGAACCCGGCCGCCGGCTTCGCCACCACGCCCGCGCAGCCCGGCATCCCTTCGCAGCCCGGCGCCCCCGTGCCTTCTCAGCCCGGCTTCACTTCGCAGCCCGGCGTGCCCTCTCATCCCGGCGTTACGCCGCCGCCCGCGTCGGCGCCCGGCGTTGACCCGATGGCCGAGACGCTGCTGATGAATCCGCCGGCCGCCCCGTCCGCCAAGGAGACGCGCATCGGCACGCCCGGCCAGTTCCCGCAGGCGCAAGGCCCGAGCGCGGCCGGCGCGAAGGAGACGCGCATCGGCCCTTCGCCGGTCGCGCCCGTCGCGCAGAGGCAGGCTTCGGCGCCCGCCTTCCCTGCCCAGCCCGCGCCGGCCGCGCCGCCGCAACAGCAGT